>NZ_JBBOBR010000001.1:3281250-3937500 GCF_038002165.1 Cytobacillus sp. FSL H8-0458
TATTCCATATAAATTGAAATGCATTTTGTGCAGCAAGGACAATTTGAGCTCCATTTTGCTCCCAGAATTGCTTAAGCATTGTAACCTTTTCACCTACAAAAGTAACAATTGCTGTTACCATTGGGATAATATAAGGCTGTAGAAATCCCCATCCAGCAATAGCCGCATCTTTGACGCTTATAAAGGCTGCCTTTACCTTTTCTACCCCATCACGCACACTTAGGAAAAAGTTAATGACCGGGATTTGTTTCTCTTCACTAAAGCTTTCTGTAATTGCTTCTATTAAAGGTAAGGAATCACCCTTAAAGAGATCTATTATTCCAGGGACTATATTTTTTATTGTATTAAAGGCATTATTTATGGAAGGCATCATCTTCTGCTCTAGTGGAATTAATACTTCAGCATTAAAGATCCTCCAGATACCTGATATTGCTTCCCCAACAGAGTTAAAACGTATTTCATCTATCTTCTTCAAGGTATCGGCTGACTTATCAGCTACTTCTTGAACATTGCCGAGACTAAGTACTGCCTGATATTCTAGGTCTTCAAATTTAGTGCCAAAAAGACCGACTCCAATAGTGTTTCTTTCCACAGGATCTTCAATCTTCGCTAAGGCTGCCATTGTCTTTTCGAATGCAGTTTGAGCAGATTCACCACCCTTTGCAAATTCTTGAGACATTTTGGAAGCATCTAAACCTAGACCTGCAAATGATTCAGCAGTTAATTTGGATTCATCTTTAACTCTTATTCCAAACTCCTTAATTGCGTCTGCTAAAACATCACTATTTCTGACACCATTTTGCATACCTGTATTAAGGATATCCAGCATTCCTTCGGCATCAAAGCCTAGTTGTTCAAAAATTGGACTATACTCAAGGAATGTATCAAGCATGTCGTCAGAGGCATTAACACCCATCTGTTGACCTTGTGCTAACAAAGTAAAAGCCTCATCAGAAGTAATACCAAAATTCTTCATCATAACGCTAACTGTTCGCATTGACTCATTCACTTCAAACCCAAATACATCTCGCATCTTTAGAGCTTCTTGAGTCATGCTTTCAAGTTCTTCACCAGTGGCTCCTGTGGTCTGCTTAACATTAGCCATTGCAGATGCAATATCATCAAAGGATTCTCCGTAGCCTGCCTTATATATACTTAGTAGGGACTCTTCCATCCCTTCCATCTCTTGCTCAGTTGCACCAGTTTGCATCTGCAACGAATTTAATGATTTCTGTAAATCATCTCCTGCTAATACTAAACCCGTTATCGCTGTTACTGCCGAACCTATCCCAGCAACGATTGCTCCCCCCAAAGCACCTGCAGCAACACCTAATTTTCCAAACTTTCCTGCCAACCCTTCAGCTTTTCCATCTGTTTCATCAATCGCTTGATTAGCTTTATCGTTATCTACGAAAATGCTTCCAAATAATTTAAATATCTCCATTATGTATTCACCTGCCTTTCAAAAGCAGCAATTACCTGATCCATTTCTTTTTCAATTTCTTCATAAGACTTATCTGAGGTCTTTTTCTTGGACATCAGTTTCTCTTTGTATGTGTTAAAATCCATAAAATCTATATGACCTAGCATCATTTTTGGATATAAAGTTTTCCACAAATCAAAGATGAGATTTTCATTCTCTTTCTCTGATGCCTTTAACAGCAATCTATTTAAGTATTTGGGAGATTGTCTTATTAGAAAGTTATAATCGTAGCTATGCAAAAGCCTGAGTGTTTCCTCAAAGCCTATTGCATAGCTGTTTTGAAAAAATCCATTAATTCTTTATCTGTAAATACTTCTTTAAAAGTTGTAATTGTTTTCACAAGTGATTGTGCTTTAATTTCATCAACTGATTTTTCATCTGCTATAGCCACTACAGTAAAAAACTCTTCTTTAACTTTGCTGGAGTTTTTTATAATGTACAAAAGAACATCTAATCCAACTTTTTGTAAATCAACATTTTTTGCTTTTTTGTGTTTAGCAATGCTTTTCCTTCGATAACTTTCAATATCTAATTTTTCATAGATTTCAACTACATGCGGTAACATGTCAAATGCTTGCTCACTTTTAATCATTTAAATCCTCCTTCAAAATAAAAAGACAGGGAATAACCCCCGTCTTAAACTACTGGTGCTGGTTCAACAATTTCTGCAACATCTTCAATTGAATATAAGTCATCCATTGTTTCAGGATCCCAATGGGCGAAAACCTCAAGAGCGATTTCCCCTTCTGCTTTAGGCGCAGATGAAAGAACAAAGTCACTCTCATTTAATGCGTTAAACAATGTGATTTTCTTATACTTACCACCAATAACCTTGGCAAACATGGTGATATTCTCGAAGTATTTAGATGCAGGAATTGCTCCACCTTTATTGTTCTTAATAATCTTAGTTGTTTCATCATAATCAGCTTGAGGCATAGTCATGGCTAGAGTCTGTAGGCTAGAATCTAAAATACTAAATTTCAATGAGGCATTCATTTCATCAATTACTTGCATTCCCATTGTTTTCCCCATCTGACCATCAAATTCAATGTCACGAATATTCTTAGTTGCTGAAAATTCTGCTCCACCTTTAGTCGGCCCCAATCTTTTTTGATCGGCTAGACCATAATTTAAAATTACAATTCCATAATCAATCTGGATATTTTCCATTTGTTCTTTCGTTAATTTCTGTGTCAAATTAGTCACTCCTTATTAAATAGTCTTGCTTGGTAAACGTACTTTCTTCTTTTTATTAATGGATCATCATCAACTAAAGGTAATTTAGTATCCAAATAAAAAGAGACTGCTATATTATCAGCAGTCAATGTGTTCTTATTAAGTCCTGATGGTTTTAATAAATCACCATCTCCATCAATCTTTTCCATTAATATTTCTAATGGAATTGTATCTCCATTAGAGGGTCTATCCCACCCATCAATGTCCACTACTACTATAGATTGAACCTCACCATCAGAATTTAAATTTGGGAAATCATAAACTATGTATGGAAAGGATGCATCTTCAGGGGCATTTTGAAAATAGACAGTGGGATGGACGCTTTTAAGATAAGTCCTTATAACTTTCCTAAGATCAATCATCTGCCACCTCATCCTCCTCATTTGGTAGTCCATTTGCTTTAATGTGTTCGATCTGTCGTAAATATTCTGCTTGAATGGCTATAATTACATCTAAATTCTGAAACACAGGAGCACGAAGGTAATCCGTTGCTCTCATTTTGACAGTCCCAAATTGAATCAGATGCGCATGATAAGCATATTGATAACCTTTCTTTCTAGCTCTTGCTCGGTCATAAACACCAAGCTGCAATACTGGATCTTCTTTCGCCTTACCTTTAACCCAGGTGCCTACATTTTTTCTAAGCACACCCTCGTCTTTAGGAGTAGCCTTTTTAACTTGCTTTCGCAGAACTTTGGCTATCTCTCTAAGTGCTTTCTTTTCAAGTTGCCTTATTGCTCTTTGAACCTCTTTTGCATTACTTTCAAATCTAACTTCACTAGCCATTTGAATCACCTTTGTTAACTGTGCCAGAGCCAACTAATTCGATTAATTCATTATCTTTTTCAAATGTCCTAATGATCGTATATGTCTTATTGTTAAAAGAAAATTTAGGTTCATCTTGGTAATCCATTGACCATATTTCAAATTTAATTTCAGGGCGCAAACCTGTTGTCTGTGCTTGATAAAATTCAGTTTGTGATATGGACTTTTTATTAGCAAATACATCTCTAGGTACTGAAATTTCTATAGGGTCACCTAATTCATTTTCACTTGAGGTAATACTTATTAGCTCAATAACTTCATTGAATGCCATTGTAATCACCCACTAATGATAAATGACTTCTCAAAAGTTCAAAGGCTTTCTGCAGCTTTTCTGAATCAGCATTATTCATTCCAAAGTTAGCTTTGCAATAAGTGATAACTGCCCTAATAATTAATGGGTCAAGTTCATAAGTATTAGTAATACCGACAATTTTTAATTCTGATAATGCTGCATTTATCAAATCAGTTAGCTCATCATCCAGTTTATTGTGCGATATCCTTAAGCTTGTTTTTACTTTCTGTAAAAGCATATGTCACCAACTTTCATCAATAAAAGGCTACCGAATTAATCAGTAGCCTTTATTGCTTCAATCAATTGTGCTTTAGTCATTGAACTATAACCGACAATACCACGCTCTTTAGCAATTGCTTTAAGCTCTATAACTGTCATAGATTCATAGTCTAAAGCTTCTTCCGTAGTATTAACGGTTAATGTCATTGGTTCAATGACTGTTAAGCCTTTTTTACACGCAAGAAACCATTATGAGCCGCTACGTTACCACCAACAAATACTGAACCACGGTGAGCGATCATTCCTTGCTTAAATTTAAAATCAGTTGAACGTTGGATGTCAGTTGGAGAGAAAGTAGCCAACTCATAGTTAGATAATGGACCATAAGCCATTACGTAATCTCCAGCTAATGCTGTGGCAAGTGGTTTACAAGCACTGTTAATGATGTAAGGAACACCATTGATTGTACCTGTGTTACCAGAAGATTTTACTTCATAAACTTTCTTATCTTGTCCATCACGAAGCATAGCAAATGCCTTAACATCCAATTTGTTAAGAATCAATACTGCAGTATCTTCTACATCTTCTTCTCCACCAAATGAGAATAGGATGTTATCAAGTGTATCGGCATCAATCGCAGCTAATGGAAGATCTGTTGCAGGATCAATCGCAGTTGCTTGCGCAGAGAAAATACCAACTAAATGACCTGTTGCACCATCTCCAACTAAAATTTCTCTTGTAATCTTTTTACGTAGTGATTTACCGACACCACCAACGATAATTTTTTCATAATTAGCTGCAGGTAGCTTTGCAACTTCTTCAGTTTCTTCGTTATATGCAGTGATCTTTGTCTTATTAATATCTGCATATCCAAATTGAACATCTGTCTCATTGTAGTCAACACCCTCAGCAGTGTAGCCACCTTCTCCATGACCTTTTTCGTATCCTCTACGGTAACTTTCCCCGCCTTCAAGAGGCACATGCTTAACACGATCAACTAGAGAAGATACTTGATTAAATGTACCTTTGATATCTGAAGCATTGTGTTTAGCAAGTACTAGATTACTAGATGATACAGTAACCGCGCGGTTTTCTAATAAATCTTGACCACGCTTTTCTGCAAGTTCAACTTCTTCACGTTTCTCAGGCTCAGCATTAAAGGTTTCAATTGTGCGAGTTTCTGGCGCTTTATTGATATTACCTGCTTCTGCAAGTAGACGTTGACGAGTTTCAATTTCTGATTGTTGATCATCAAGTTCACGTAGTTCTGTCTCAAGTGCTTTCAAATCAATTTTCTCTTCTCCCTCAAGTAATGAACGGATTTCCTGTTTGCGATCTAGAATTTGTTGTAAAGTTTTCATAAATAAATTAGCTCCTTTTTTATTAGTTTTATAGGTATGTTTTTAAAATAAGTTTTTTCCTTAATTCCATTTGATTCTTTTCTTCTATGTATTCCTTGTATGGATCATGGCTTCTTGCAGAAACCTGTGAATCTGGATATGCTGGAAATGCAACCGGACTAATCTCTAATAATTTTGCCTTTGTTACACTCCTAATCACATTGTCGGGATCGGATTCATCCCATTCTTCCTTTTGCATATTGAATCCAAAACTAACCCCATCGACATCTCCGCGCTTAATGCTTTCAAAGGTGTCATTACCTAATGAAGTATTAGGCAAATCAAGCTCAAACCGAAGTCCAACTTCATCTTCAAATAATCTTAGAGAACCATTTTTAGTTCTTCCCAGCACCTTCGAAGTATCATGACTCCATAATGCTCTTTGGTCATCTTGTGTTAAAGTTTCAGTAAATGAACCTTTTTTAAACTGTTCCTTGAATCGTCTAAAATACCCCATTGCATGAGATTTCATTTCCCATTTAACAGCATAGCCAGAGATTGTTCTTTTACCATCTTCTGCTTCTCTAACCTCAATGCCGTCAGTTACCAGTTCCCTTTTCTCCGTCTGTTCCATTTTTATCACCCCCTTCAACCTGATTAGTTTTCTTCTTATCTTCAACTAAAGCTGTATCTAGTCTTCGAATAGGCTTATCTCCACCTTCAATAGGAATAAGATTTAAGACAGTACGCCACTCATTTGGTGTCATTGCTCCCCTATCCACCATCTGTACTAATCCAAGCTTTGTAGACATGGAGGCGTAATTAAGGTTAGACGCTTCAAAAGTAATTCGATTACCAAACCCCCTCATTTTTCTAGAGAATAGTTTACGAGTATATTCACCAGACAATTGCATTGCTTCAGGCTCAATCTGAGACTCATAATAAGCATTCCACTCATCTTCGGTATATTCACTCTTGATAATCTTTTCATTGGTATTAAAAAAGCTAAGTATTCTCTGCATAGTCTCTTTCATCTGCTCTGCATTAGGTACATAGCTTTCTTGTTTTACTTGCTGTAAATCATAACGACTATCTGTTGCAGCTGCTCCACCATTGTCATTGTCCATAGCAAGATAATTTTTAACGAAAGTTTTAACTTGTACTTCTTTATCCTCTTCTTTTAGAACATTATTGAATTTCAATATCCATTTAATGATTGAACTATTTTTAATGGCTTTGACAATTCCTTGATCTGTAGTTGTTACAATTTCCATAAGTCCGACTAAAGCTGGAATTGGACTTTCACCAAAGAATTCATTTTCATTGAAGTCTTTTCTTAAGTGAATAATGTCAACATAAGGAACAGTCATGGTCTTTCCATTTCTAAAATAGAACTTTAAATAAATATCACCTTGTAGACCCTCCACAACATCAACAGATACGCATGTAATAGGATATATTTCAAGAGGCGTTCCAAATTCATCTCGCTTGATATATGCAAAAGCATTGTGATTTAGTTCCAATTGTGTCGCCATCTTTTCCTGAAATACTTGTCCTGTCATTAATGGGTTAGGCTCTTCAAGTAAGAAACGAATATTAACATCAGGATTCACTTTAAATTCACTTGCATTCTCTCTTATGTGCTTCCCTATAAGCTTTCCAATTGCTTTAGCTTTTGGACGAATACACGCTCGTACAATGTCACTTTTGTAAATTGTCCCATTCCAGGAATAGTACCCCTCACCTGTATCATTAAGTAATTCAAATCTTGTACCAGAGTTAGACTCAGACTTTTTCCCAAAAATTTTATCCAATAATCCCAAGTTTCCACCCCCTTTCTTAGATCAGATTCATGTAATCATTCTTCTTCTCTTGGAGTACTACATAGGCATTTAATAATGCAGCAGTACCATCTATACGCTTCCTTTGGTTTGCTAACTTTGTAGGCTGAATATTGAGGTTCTTGTCAATTTCAATAGCAGTATTACTCAAACACCATTTATCAATTTGATTGTTATTGTAATTAACAATTTTCTTCTCTAAGTCTGCACCCAATAACTTCATTGGACTTGAAAGTGTCTTCTTACCTTGGAATACTTTAATCATTGCTTCCTTGCCGAAGTGACCTTCCATTTCCTCAACCCAATAATTAGCTGACCAAGCATCATAACCTATCCACGGAAGGTAAACTCCATGAACATCTCTCATTTCAAGGAACCATTCTGTTACAAATCGAGGGTGAACTGTATTGCCAGGAGTAGTTCTCAGTAGCTCCATTTCCTTCCAAATATCATAAGGTACTTTATCCTCTTCAGTTCGTTTTTGTAAGAGATCTTCAGGTAACCAATACATTGACTTAACATAAATATTCGGATCATCTGGAAGCATAAAAATAACCTTCGCTGCAGTAAGGTCAGTTGTAGATGAAAGATCACAACCACCTATTCCATAGGAAGGTTTAAGTTCCGCTAATTCGTATGTAGCAGTATTATTCAATTGTTCAAACGTTAACCAAGCCTCACTTGAAGTCTCTCTTATATTGAAGTCTTTACATAATAAGTTCTTCACTAATAATGGGTTAGATTTGGCTTTATTGACTTTAGTTTCAAGTTGATCTAATTTCTTAATGGTTCCAAGTCCTGGATTTGCTTTTTTCCAACATGCTGAATCTGTCCATTCTTCACGCTTATCTAATTCATAAATGATTGGTAATACACGCTCATCTTGATATCCTTCAGGATCATCATATCCATTGATTATTCTCTCGCACTCTTCGTATTTAATATCAAATATACCTTCTCGAACAGTACCAGCAGTAGTTGTAATAATAGATATAGGCTGTTCCCTTGCCGTCATCCCATCGACTATTACATCGTAAAGGTTTTTATCCTCAATTGCGTGCAGTTCATCGATCAAACTGGCATGTAAATTAAGTCCGTCAAGAGTGTTACTGTCACTACTAAGTGGTTTAAATGTTCCCTCATTGAATTCAGAAGCAATCTCTCCAACAAGTGTTTTTATCCTCTTCCTGAGTACAGGAGACTTCTTAACCATTCGCTTTGCCTCTGACCAAATAATCTTTGCTTGGTCTTTCTTTGTGGCTGCAGAAACGATTTGTGGGCCTGATTCTCCATCAGCAACCATCATGTATAAAGCAATTGCAGATCCCCACGCTGATTTTCCGTTTTTTCTAGCGACAATTAAAATAAATTCCCTATGTTTTCGAGTACCATCAATCTTATGTACAAATCCAAATAAAGCCGATGTCATTGCCTTTTGCCATAATTCCATAATAAATGGATTATTTGTACCTTGACTGTGTTTGCAAAAATTCTCTACAAACTCAATAGCATGATTGGCTTTCCTAGCATCATATTCCCATATGCTATTTTCATCATTCATTATATTGATTAGGTTTTGATAAACTTTTCTTACTTTTAGACTTACAACTTCTTCACCAGATTCAATTTTATTATAATACTCAATTATCGGATTATAATCTAATGGATAAGTTATCATTTACTATTCACGAAGGCATTAAACCCATCGTCCTCTGTTTTAGGCTTATCCTTTGGTAACAGGCTAAATAACTCTTTACAAACTGTTGTATATCTTTGGATCATGGTATTGTAAGTTTTTACTGCAGGACTTTCACGTAAGATTGAGTATTCACCCTGTTGCATTTCATCAATAGCACCCTTAGCATTTATGTCTTCCTTCAGCTCATTTAATGTTGCACGCATAAAAGCAGCTTCTTGAACTAGACTCTCCACTGCAGATTTTTTGTTCTTATCGAACTCTTTGAAAATCTTGTTAAGTCTGGATACTTCTTTCTTAATGTTCTTTTCTTTTTCTGTAAGTTCCTTTTTACTCACAAATCCTCTCTCCTTCTTCAAATATTCTAGGGGTGGGGTTATGTACAAACTACCTATGTGTTACAGAAAAGTCCGACTCGCCGGTCTCCAAGTTTTTTTCAAATCCAAAAAGACAGGGGGACATAGAAATTTTTAAAAAATTATTTTTTAAACTTTTTCAATTGAAACAATTTCATCTGATTTTATCGCAAACTCTTTTCCAACTATAAATGTTTGACTAGTTCTCAATAAATTTAATACATTAGCAAACTCTTCTTCAGTTACTTCTATTCTCATAACCTTAGTCCTCAACTGAACTCTCATTGTTGTCATTAATAATCCCTCGCTTTTTGTACCAACTCTCCATGTTCATTAAACATTAATCCATCAACCAATGGTTCTTTCCAGAAGTGTTCTTTGTTATGGCAATCCCTGCACAATAACTCAAGTAGCTCATGGTTTAAACTAATCAATGGATCATTAATATTCTCAGGTGTTAAGTAAACAGTATGGTGAACTATATCTCCACCTAATCCACAACGCTCACATAATCCATGCTGTGAAACAAAGTAAGCATTTCTACATCTCTGCCAACGTTTAGACTTATAGAATTTTTCAGCATATGGTTTTATAACTTACCGTCTCCCTTCTTCAATAACTCCTGCATCTCTTCAAGCAATCTCAACTCTTTCTGTTTCAACTCTTGAAGCTTCTTTAAATTGTCCTGACATTGCTGCACCAACAACTGTATATCTTCAATTGACTCCTTCACTTCTTCTCACCCTTATTAAACAGATATATACAAGCTGCCGCACTCGAAAATAACACCATCGTTGCTATCACTTTTAGCACTCCTTTAAATTTAGACAATAAAAAAGAACACAGATAATACTGTGTCCTGTACACGTGTTTTCCTTCTTACTTAATTACAACATGTATAAAGATAAGTGCCATCTATAAGCACTTGACAACCTTTACATACAAAAACTATTTCATTGCTCTCTTGATTCATTTTAACTTTTTTCAGCCCTGCATTACTGAACCATTCAGGATTTTTCTCAATGTTCTCGAGGAAAAATTCTTTTCTCAATTGGTTATTGTCTACTTTATGTCCTAGTAATTGTTTTTCAGGATAACCTTTTACATCTCTAAGCCATGTTTCCCATTTTAATGCTAACTCTGAGTAATTACCATGACCATCTAATGGTCCCCTTTGGCCTTTTGAAGCTATTTCAATACCAATACCCAACGCTCTATCCCAACTAATTTTATTCCTCATAATCCTCACTCCCTTAATGCCAAAATAATACATTTCGAGAAAGGTTACAAGAAATATTTTCAAAGTTAATAAAACAAATAAAGCACTCTCGAAGGAATGCCTAATAATTTTATTTACTATATAACAATTTATCTACTTTAATAAAAATTTCTTCAATGTCACCTTGAGGAAGACCAAACTCTTTATTTGCTTTATCTAAAACAATCTCAATAGGTTGACCTTCTTCTAAATGATACTGTTTCACAAAGTTATATATCCTCATAAGTTCAACTGAAATTGCTTGCTTTCGAGTATCAAGGTCTTGTTTTCGTTTATCTAATTCTGGAGTGACTGATATCGATGAGCCATTTGTTGCGTAGATTTTATTGTCTTCTATTTCCCACCTAAAAATATTAGGACTTCTCAATCCAGGAACATGTACTAAAAAAGCTATAACATTTCCTGTATGTGACCACTCTGTTTTATATTGAGGGTACTTTTGCTCAAGAAAGTCGCCTAGTCTCTTCCCATTTTTTAATCTATACTCTTTAACTTTAGAAATCATACAAAACCCACCTTTCTACCTATTAATTTCGACAAAGTCACTCCTTATCCTGCAAATATAGTATAATATTGTAAATTACTTATGGGATGGTGTAAGGTGTGGAGGATAAATTTAGTTGGTTTTGGTTGAGTACAGAGTTAAAATTTAATGATTTAGAAAAGTATGCAGTTAGTGTTGAAGAATTCCTCCAAAGTAAGAGCAAAGAGTTTGAAGACCTTGTTGAAAAGGAAACTCTAGGTCTCAATTATACACAACAAGAAAAACTTGAATACTTTGACCATAAGTATGCAGATGATTATCTAAACTACAAAAACTCTTTTCCAAATATATTAAGACGATCTTTATTTCTCCATATCTACTCAACATTTGAACAACTTCTAATGTCATTATGTCTTGAATATGAGGATAAATTATCAAATAAAATAAAACTTGATGATTTAAGACATAAAGGGATAAAGAAAGCCCAAGTATTTTTAAAACGAGCTGCCTGTATTCCTTTCCCTGATGATGTTCCAGAATGGACTAAGATAAAAAATTATAATGAAATCAGAAATCATTTTGCACATGACGGACGTAGAGTCTGCTCAGAAAACTCCAGTCTTTATAAAGCAATAATTAATACTGAAGGTGTTATCAGTAAACTAATGATTAAAGATCCAGTATCAAATGAAATCCTACACGACTTTGAACTTACCGAAGAATTTTGCATTAATGCTATTGAAACTATAAAAAACTTTTTATTTTTACTTGATGCCAAGATACCTATTGAGCATGTCAGATAATAAAAGAATAAAGCCTTGATGTGTGTGGGTGGAGAAACTAATAATCCACCCTTTTTTTTTGCAATCACCTATGTATTTCCTTCTTATTGTCTTGCTTTATGATATGTACTACACCTGACTGATCCACTGTATACTTAATCCTTTTTCCATTCCCCATTAGATACTAGCTCCCCGAACTGCATCAGTATAACGATTAAAGGATTCAGGAATATATAACTTGTACTTACTATTTATTTGCTCAATTCGCTTCTCAACTATCCTATATACTTGATCAATTTCATCTTTTGTCAGTAAATCTAAAGGAACATTATTGTACATAGTAAATTCAGGGTACAACCTTTTCATAACCTCATCGTACGCCATAGCTGCTTGTTCAGGCTTAGAGTAGTTAGTTCCGAAATTATACTTAGTACCATCAATTTTAATAAAACATCTATACTTACCATTTTGCTGAGTAACATTTTTATAGTTAAATTTATTATCTTTCCGTGCAGGTACATTTCTGTTGTTCTCAGCTGCAGTTGCAATTCTTAAATTATCTGACCGATTATCAAGGGAATTTCCATTCTTATGTTCACTATGTAGGCTAGATTTATTACCTGAAACCAGACGATGCATACTAATACTTTTCTTGCTTTCACTATCCCAAGCAACTGCATATCCTTGACGATTCGGATCACCAATAATTCCTTTACCATCATGAGTCCAAATGTACTGACCAAGATTAAATTTTAGATAACTCTTCAGATCCGTTAAAGCATATCTCCCATGTGCATTGACACCTTGCAAATAGATATATACTAGCTGCCCAACAATTAATGTTCTATTTGGTTCTAGCTTTCTTCTTCCCATCTATATCTTCTCCCTTATGATTTAGTTAATGGAAAGGGTGTCGTCACGACATGCCTATGTTTTGAATCTCCAGAAATAATTCAGTTCAATCAGTACTGGGGAGAAGCAGTACATCTTAAACTAAATTATTTATGCAAATTCAAAAAACTACTTGAAAAACGAGTTTTATGTGTTATGATTAAATGGGTTATATTGAACTTTTTTATAAATATTAAAAAAAGAAGAGGAAGATATACTCACCCTATTAGTGTACTTTAGCTTTCTTTCTTCCCTAAGAGACGATTATCTCTATAGATATAAAAAGTGGCTAGAAATCCTTTGTTCATAAGGTTTCTAGCCACTTTGAAGTTAATAATGTTAAGCTGAGTTTCTTTTCTTCCTCATCGCTAATTTAGACTTCTCTCTGTTTCTTTTAATCTGACAATCTTCACAACGCACTTGTCTTTGTTTAATTTTTCTAAACTTCGAGTTACAGCCAGTGCAATGTAATGCTTCGTTCAAATTCATTTCTAAATTTTCTTCAATAATTTCTCCAAAACTCTCCCATAAGCTGTCCTTAAATCTACTCTTCTTATTGTTATACAGGTGTTCAATCAACACATCAGTAACATAATACTCATCTGAATTAACCTCTAACAGTTCATCTCTGATTAATTTATATACATACAGCTTACCTTTTTTATTTTGAACGTCTTCATTATGGGCATTTAATAATTCCTTCTTATTCTGATCAAGCTCTTTATACCTTTGAATGATAGCCATATCCAATTCAACTGATTTGCTTTTCATCAAGAGCTTGTAATCAAAGGAACCACCAGCAACTTCTTTAAAGGTAATTCTTTTGTTCGGAATTATCTTTTCAAGCTTATTCACTGTGCTACCGTTACTCTCTTCAACCCTCATCTTCTTTTTAGTACCATTCTTATTTTTATTCTTTTTCTTATTGAATTTAAAGAAATGCGGCATCTTTGAATTTATGTATTTTTTTATTAATACCTCTATGTGTTCAGGCCTTGTTAACCTAAAGAGTGTCTTGGCGTAGTCAATTTCAAAATTCGATTCCATACAGAGCCAAGATATTACATCAAGATCCGGTTTATCACTGTTCCAGACCTTAGTCACTTGGTTGGAAACCTCTCCAATTGCACCGTTAGTGTCAAAGGCTGCTTTAAGGCTCAAATAAATATTATCAGCATCAATTAACTGTGCTGGAGCTTTCTCCATTTCATAATACAACGGAACAACATGATCATTTCTCATATTTCTCTCAGCAACTTCTAATAATTTTTCATCCTTATTCTCTGACAATACAAGTACTTTGTCACCGTCCCAATCATTTTGGATCAACTTACTTAAGAGGCTTTCATTTGAAACATAAATAGCATCCGTTTTAAAATACTGTTTCTTTTCTTCATCAATTACATTATCTTTCAAGCCCCATTCCCTGCTTAAATGAGGACTTCTTAGGATTCCTACTCTACCTGAATCATGCAACCTGCAAAATACTTCATTTTCTTTTAGCAAACTCTTTGCCTTACCTTTGAATAAATACTCACTAAAGCTGTACAAATCAGGAATGATAAATGTAAATGAACCATTAACATTAAGTTTACCTGTCCAAGAATCTTGAACTAAACTCTTTTTCTTGTTTTTTATTGTTTGCTTCGAGTGATCATCATTTAATAATTCAGGGTACATAATTAACGCTCTCTGAAAACTCCTTTTTCTTTCATTCGTTTCAGTTGCTCCAAGAATTTTCAGCATTACCTTTTTATCATTTCCAATTGAATTAATATCGTTAATTGTTGAGGCAGCAATCTCAGTTAATTCTGCATCGGTTACATCAACTAAACTTTGAAGCATTTGATAATTAATCTTACCCTCACTATTCAATTCATCTTCCTCTTCATTCAATTTAGCAGCCTGACATTTATACTTATTGAACCTCTCTTTGTAGTCAGCCCAGGATTTAAAATAAGAATGCATCTTAAACTGAGAGCGAGTAAAGATAATCTGTATATCATCCTTTTCAATATCCCACTCTACACCATCAATATCTTTAACTTTTGTTCCATGTTGTCTAAAATCATAAACTGCCAATAGACCTTTTATCCAAGGTAACCTAACCATAAAATTCTTTTCTGAAACGGTGGGTAATATCATACCTACACCATCAGTCACAGTGACAGGTACATCCATTTTTATATTCCGTTGGATTTTATAAGTATCTCTATTTATGTAATCAACTTCGGAATTTACCACTAAGTCCATATCATCAACACAAATGCATCGATCGATATCAAAGCCCAACCATTCTTCCGAGGCTGAATTTATTAATGCTTTATAGCTTAAATATTTATTTATGTTACATCCTTGTTTTTCACTATTATTAATTTCATCTATACCTAGCCCACAAGTGAGCGAACCTTTATGTTTTTCCCATAAATCCTTCTTGATCCAAACACCTTTTTTCTGCCTTATCTGTCCTGCGCTGGAGGAAAAGTAAACGTACTGTTCACCCTGATGATTAACAAATCCATCTTTAATTAACCCATCAAGGACTTGAAAATGAAACGACTGAATTACAATAATATCTTCAGTTAATTCATCCTCTTCCAATCCTAAAGTTCGTGTTAACACCGAATCAAAAATTGATATAACATTGTTCTTGGTTAACTCATCCGACCTTAAGTTTCTGATTCCCTTATGATTATTAAAGGCAGCATGCAAATCCATTTTTAACTTTTCAATTTCTTCATTAACTAATCTTATTTCATCATTTATTCCCTTTCTCTTTTCCTTAAGCTCCTTTTTACTCAATTGAGCACTCTTAAGCTTATCCTTACTTTTAGTCAACCTTTTCTTATATCCTTTAAGACCAGTGATACGTTTATGTATTTTATTTTCTTCCTCGTTATGAAAGCAATATGTTCCTAAGCTATACACAAAAATTTGTTTCGATAAATTTGTCATTTAACATTTCTCCCATTCTGTATAAGATTATTTCTAAAAAATACGTATATTTAAATCAAACTATGTATAATTGTTCGTCTTTTTATGGAATTAAGATAATAAAAATCGACCACTCAATTTGTGATCTGTTCGTTCGTAATTTGCATTTTTTTAAAACCATGGATATTTAGTACAGTTAGAAAACAGCTAGGTTATTTTACTTTTATTATTTATAGATAGATTTATTAAATATTAATTATGTAATAAAATTAAACTTAAAAATAAACTGCCCTGTGTTATATGTTTACTAAAAATCAATGGTTTTTAATTTCACATATTTGAGGATAATCCCCACATCATATCATCAATTTGCTGCACATTAGGAGCTTCTTCAGTTGCCTGCTTCATTATTCGGTAATCATTAAGATTCATTCTCTGTATCTTTTTAATAGGTAATTTAATATCTGAAAACGCAAAGTACTCATTAGTTATGTATGTGTTGGCCTTTCTTTCACCATCTTCAAGACCAGGCACAAAATACTCTTGATTATGTATGCAATTTACCATCCTATAACATCTAATTGCCTCAATGTCTTTCTCCAGAGTGCTTATAGGTATTGCTATTTCCTTAGACAACTTTTCAATTGAGACATCATATCCTTCACCGTAATATTCATTCATTCTTTTTAAGTAGCAGTATAGATAAAATCCTCTAACACCTACCTCTTTCTTACCCATGCAGAATAAGAAAATTTCAAATGGAACTACGTGAAAGTTATGTGGTTCATAAAATAAGCCATCTAATATTCCTTCTTTATAAGACTCTGAATCTCTGTGCAAATGTTTTATAGGTATCTTTATTTTGAAGTTTCTCCCCTTCTGGTTAATCAACATCTTTTGAATATCTTTATCCATATCGCTAAAAAAAATGAATTCAAGTTCTGGATCTTTAAATTCCCAAGCAATCGGATAATCATTAGTTGTTTCAGTGTAGCCAATTTCGTCAAGTATTCCGTTTTTCTTTATTATGTAGTCAACTTCCTGACTTTTTCTTGTATATGTTAAGACTTTCTTTATGTCCTCTATCGTTATGTTTATTTCTCCATATTTTGCATTTCTGTATAACCATGAGATTAAGTAATAATAGGAATACGCAAATGCAATATGCTTAGAAATTGCATCCTTATTTTGTCCTCTCTTTTTCCTAATCCCCTTAACAGTTTCTACTTTAATAAAATTATTAGATTGCTCAATTTTTTTATTCGCTGCCATTTGGATGAACGGTTTCTTGATATCATCAAATATTTCATTTGGCATAAAAACCTTTGATTCTTTTTCTCTGTACTGAAGTAATGTCTTTAAATCTTCTTCCATTTATTAACCTCCGATTGTTTCAATGTGAATTTGTTTGGATTATGTTATTTGCTTAATTTGTATTGATTCAAGACTGCTTGCAATTGCTCATTTATGTAATATAGGCTGTATAAGCGTTGGCTTTTTGGCTCCATTCCAATATGGATGAATGGTATCCCATGCTTCGATAGATAATCAGACACATGTTTTTGTTATAGCAATAGAAAAAGTCGCTGCGTGAAAAATTCATTTATGATCCACCTCCCCTCTGAGTTTTAATCATTTTGTATTTTTTCTGATACATTCCTTTAACAAAAATTTGTTAAACTAAATTTAGCCAAAATGCAGAATACTTTTTCAATCTAGACCCCCATTAATATATTTGCTGTCCGACCGTCTTATTGAGTGGTCGGATATTTTTTATTTCCAATAAAATCAGTATTTTACTTGAATACCCTATTTTCCGTTTTGTCGAAAATTTCAACATATAGTAGTTGTTTTTTTGATTGACACACAATATATAGATTGGTAGACTTATCCATGGGAACACACTTTCTGGTGGGGAAGGAGGTTTAAACCATGGCACGTAAGTCTAGTTCTAAAAAGACAACAAGCCCAAAAGTAGCTTCTCTTGCTTCAAAAGCTTTAAGAAGTAAAAAGTCCAGCAAAACAACCAAGACACTAGCTGCAACAGCATTGGCACAAGCAAAAAGTAAAAAGAAAGCTAACTAACAACATTTACGGGGAGAGGGATAGCAGCAATGCTATCTTTTCTTTTTTTAATCCAATTTTATAAAAATGAAAAATTGGATTGCATTTCACATAGTAAACATTTATAATATTGATATCAGAGACATGCTCTGTGGATCAGACAAAGCATGTCAATAGTATTCATCCGCCGATATATTTTAGTGGTCAGATTATGAAGCTTTATTAATTAAACCAGCTATGTAATCAGCACCTTTTGGAGTTACTAATGTCACATGTTTGACACCTATTGGTGTTGATTTTGCTTTTAGTTTAAAATATCCACGATTGACATACTGCTGATAAGGCGTATTATCTTTCATCAGTAATTTATTCTCACGCATAAATGCAAATAATGTATTCCTTCCCCATCCTACAATTTTCGCAAGACTCTTCATGTCCAGTAATCCATCCGAATTTATGAATTGTTCATACTTCTCCACTTTTGGCATAGCAATTAATAGTTGCTCCTTTATCATCCTTTTTTCTTTCAACTCAGTGAAATATGCTATTGCTCTGTCTTCTTCATTCAATGAGAGGTATTTATCTACAATCCCTAGTTGTTGTGTCTTTATAGTGTAATAATCATCAACAAGCATTTCGTAAGCATCCCATGCTTGATTAGTATTTAGAGACTTCGCATGTAACCAAGCTCCTTTTTCAGTCCAAAGATATAAAGAACTGGCTGTTTTGGCTACTACGGAATTATCGTACTCGTACTTAAATACCTTTAAATCATCATTTATTAATAAAATAAAGTGTTTACCTTCAGTGTATCTAGATGAGTTATTGTTAAAGTTTTCAGAAATACGTCTTGCGTTAGTTCCATAAGCTTCAGCTAACTGCTGAGTAGTCAATACTCTTTGATTACTTCTTTCAATAATTTGTAAATTGTTCATTCAATATCTCCTTTATTATTTATATTACTTTTTCATTACAACTTTCTTTATCATTTGAATTTATTACGTCAATATTTTAAAATTAAAGTATAGATTGTTTACATATTAGGCTGAAATACTGCCAATACTTCAGCCATTTAAACTTAAATTTGGTCTGAGTTTAGGAACTCATTCCAATCAATCTCGAAATCTATAACATTGAAATTGTAGACTTCTTGATAGTAGTCTTCTAACTGAAACTGAAAGAAATTTACAACGGATTCATTTAATTGAAGGTTCGCTTCTTGCAATGCAGATCTTTCTGTATCTGACTCAACATGAATACTTACAACAAAGGTAGCACTTAGCTGATTTGGCTGGGTGCTATTATTCTGTTCTAAGAATAGATCATGAACCTGAACAGATATTGACTCATCTGCCTTATTTGAGAGTGTAAGTTCTTTCATCCTTAAGACAATTTCTTCATGCAGGTTAGAAACATCCTGATTTGCAACTGTATTCACCTTGATTTCCCCAAAAACCTTACCGCCTTTTACTGCTTCGATAGTTGCTGACATTTCATAATTCCCCCTTGGAATAACCATTAGTTTATTTTGTGCTGCGTTTATTGCTACTTATGTTAAGTCTTAGATGTATGTATCAATTAGACTATTTCTTATAAGCGTCCCCTCCCTTCAAGGGTAGGCGATCAATTAAGACCGCCCTTATTTTCTTAAATGCTCCTTCAGTGAAGGCTTGTATTTAAAAATTAACTCGTCTAATTCATTCATAAATTCCCTATTATCAATTAGGTGTTCTGATATCAACATTAATGATTTCAAATTTATACTAGCTACTAATCCATCTTTTGAAAGTTGATTAAGCTTATTTGCCTCATCAAGACCCTTGATATATTTCCTACTCATAGATTCTTCAATTTGTCTCATTGTCTCTTGGATAAGATAGATAGTTGTTATTGTTTGTTTATCACTAGCCGAAATTTCTTTTGAAAATAATTCTTTATTAATGTTGCTGAATTCAGGAATATTAGTTTGTAGATCATTGAGTCTTTTCTCCGGAATTCTTGATGTTTTTCCCTTAATCCAGTCGGTAACAGTTTGATTACTGACTCCTATTTTCTCTGCGACCTCCTTATACTGAATATCGAATACTTTACAAATAAATTCTAATCCGATCATTATAAATTTTACACCTCTTCTTTTCTGACTGAATCAGATGTTAACTTTATAATAATCTGACCGAATCAGATTGTCAATATTATTTCTGATTTAATCAGAAAAATTTTTTTCACTGATAACCATTAATAAGACTATATTCCCAATAAACTACAATTTCAAGAGGTTGACTTCCAAAAAAATACAAATATCAGCAAGTTTTTTATAGTTTTTTAACTTTTTTTCAAAAAAATTGAATTTCCCACTCCAATTTTTTAAATCTGAAAAATTGGAATGAAATATCATGAATTGAAGACGTTACTAAACAGCCTTTGCGCTTAATTTTAGTCACCAAACCAAATATTAAAGTCACGTAGTCACCAAGTGTCACTTTTAGTCACCATGTAGTCACCAAATCCATAAAAAAAAGAACCTTACCATAAAAAGGTCGCAAAAAATGGTAAGGTTCTTATTATTAATGGTCTTAGCGATTGTCAATTGTCTCCGGATATAGATCATGGTTCATCAAGCGGTAATCGGCCATTTTTTCATATTTCGTCCCCGGCTTTCCGTAGTTGCAATACGGATCGATGGAGATTCCGCCACGTGGTGTAAATTTGCCCCAAACCTCAATATAGCGGGGATCCATTAATTCGATAAGATCATTCATAATGATATTCATGCAGTCCTCATGGAAATCGCCATGATTTCTGAAGCTGAAAAGATATAGCTTCAATGACTTGCTCTCTACCATCTTTTGATCCGGAATATAGCTGATATAGATGGTCGCAAAATCCGGCTGGCCTGTTTTTGGGCAAAGGCTCGTAAACTCAGGACAATTAAACTTTACAAAATAATCGCGGTTTGGATGCTTATTATCAAAAGCCTCCAGAATCTCAGGAGCATATTCAAAAAGATATTTAGTACCCTGATTTCCCAACAATGTAATATCCGTTAATTCCTCATCTTTTCTTCCTGACATAAAAATAGCCTCCCTTTATATGATCCCGCTGATCCTAAAGAGAGGTCCGAAAAGTACAGCTTGAAAAATAAAACCATATCCTCTCGTGGATATGGTTGATTATTATAATCAAAGCCATAGTTTTTTATAGAGGGTGAAGCTATGAACCTCTCCCGCTCACACGGGAATAATAGAAATATAATTGTCATAGTTACTATAGAGAAAAAGCCTGTTTCTGTCAATAGGTGCATCCTTATCTGGTTTTCATACATTCTTCATAGTATAATAACGGTAATTTTCAAAGAAAGGTGACTTGTTATGTGGAATGAGTTTAAAAAATTCGCCCTAAAGGGAAATGTCCTGGATTTGGCGGTTGGGGTTGTAATCGGAGCTGCCTTCGGAAAGATTGTATCTTCCCTTGTAGATGATATCATAATGCCGCTGGTCGGATTGCTGATGGGCGGAGTTGACTTTACCGAACTGATGGTTAAGGTCGGCGGAGCACAAGTGAAATACGGTTTATTCATACAGAATGTGGTGGATTTCTTCATCGTGGCATTCTCCATTTTCGTCTTTATCAGGATTATCAACAATCGTTTTAAAAAGAAAGAAGAAGCAGCACCTGAACCAGCTGTGGATAAAAACGTTGAGCTTTTAACTGAAATAAGAGACCTATTAAAAAATAAATAATTTATGAAACTTAAATAATAGCTCAGTCGTATATACATATACAAATGAATTTAGAGGAGAAATGAAGAAATGTATGTACAGCATACCGCAAATAACAGTTATTTACCCTCTGTTTTACGGGCGTTTGCCTTATCATTGGGGATTGCATTTACCGGAACGATGGCGGGTGTTTTCATCCCTCCAGCCCTGTTTTTGCCGCTGATGCTTCTTGAACTCGGAATGCTGCTTTTCGCTTTCCTGCTCCGCCGTAAAAAAGCTATTGGGTATACATTCCTTTATGTATTTACATTTATTTCAGGGATGACGACCTACCCGATTGTTGCCCACTACCTGGCTGCTATTGGACCCAACCCTGTTTTAACAGCACTTGCGACGACAACGGTTGTGTTCACAGGCTTAGCCGTATATGCTTCGACAACGAAACGGGACTTATCTTTCCTTGGCGGCATGCTGATGGCGGCATTGCTCGCTCTTATTGCGATTGGAATTTTCAGCCTCATCTGGCCATTAAGCTCTAATGCTATGCTCGCGTTCTCCTTCATCGGAGTGCTCGTGTTCAGCGGATATGTGCTATTCGACTTCAACCGCATGAAGCAGTATGGAGTGTCACCGGAAGAAGTGCCTTTGATGGCTCTTAACCTATATCTTGATTTCATCAACCTGTTCATTAATATCCTTCGCATTTTTGGAATATTGGGGAGCCGGGACTAATAGAAGAAATAAAAGCAGGAGCTTAATCTCCTGCTTTTATTATTGCTTTAATTGAGTATAAACTACAAGCCTCTTTGAATGCTGGGTGCTTTCAGGATCATAAACGCCTGTACAGGTAATTAAATTTAGAGCACTTCGGCTGGTATAGCCAAAAATCTTTTTTAAGGGTGCATTTAATCTGGGATATGCCTGGACATCAACCACTTCGAATACCTTTTGCTCCTTAGTATTTCCTTTCACGATCACCTCATCACCAGGCTTCAGTTTTTTTAAATCGAAGAAGACTGCGGGACCTTTTTTGCTGTCAACATGACCGGCTATTACCGCATTCCCAGGTTCTCCCGGCATAAAGCCAGCACCATACCATCCAGTTGTATCAAAACCAGCAGGCACATCCATCTCCCCATCACCGAGAAGACCCACTTCCTCAACTGGGGCTTTAACCCCTATTGAAGGAATTTCAATTACAGCAGGGATCACTCCTGTTCTTTCGTCCTTGATAATATCTATACTTTCTTGTGTTTTAGCTTGTTGAGAAGGCTGAATTGCAGCAGCCTCCTCAACAGCTTGTGCAGTAACGTCTGTTCCTTCCGGCTTGCCTTTTTCGGCACAGCCCGTTAATAGTAAGGCCGCCCCAAGTAAAGCAGCTATTAATGGCTGTTTCATCCTGCAATCACTCCAAGCTTTACAGCCTTCTTAATTTTTTTCCACTTTTCTTCTTACTGCCATTGCCGTTATACCTGCTGCAGCAAATAATCCTGCAAGGAGCATTTCAAATGGCATCTCCCTTTCAGCCGTACCTCCCATGCCTGTTTTCGGCATTTCAGCCGGCATGTTAATGGCAAACTTTTCAGGAAACTGGTCAACAATGGAGCCGGAAAGGCCTTTAGCAGGATTCAGCATATGTGCGTAAGCTTCCCTTGCTTGTTCATATGCCTTTTCGTAGTCACCTGCTGCATAACTGTCAAATGATCCTACAAGCTGATTTACATGCATTTGTAAGCCATCTGCCAGTGCACCAGATTTCAATCTTCCGTCCGTCGCAGTTTCCAGGAATTTTGAAAATTCACCGCGGTAACTGTCCAGATTCTTTAATGCCTCCTCCTTCTTTGCTTCATCACCTGCTTCTGTTGCCTTCACATATTCTACAAAAAATCCGATATGCTCTGACCACATATTCTCAAACTGCTTGCCGGCTTCATCCCCATAAACAGACGATATTGCAGCTGCAAGATCTTTCGTATTGGCAGCAAGTGCCCCCGCAGAAGCTTCGAAATCTTCTGATCCATCAATGCCATTTTGCATAGCCGTTACTGCTAAACTGGCATGTTCTGTCAGCAGATGATCAAGATGTGCTCTTAGATCAGCCGCAGGGGTAACAGCCATTGTTTCATGAAACTTTTCCGGAAACTGGTCGCTGATGGCACTGGACAGGCCTTTCGCTACCATGTGCATATGATGTATGGATTCTCGTTCATATTGGTAGGCTTTCTCATAGTCACCCTTAACATAGCTGTCGAACGCACCGACAAGCTGATTCACATGCATTTGCAGTCCATCAGCAAGGGAAGATGATTCCAGCCTTTCACCAGTGGCCGTTTCCAGAAACTTCGAAAAGTCACTTCTGTAATTATCGAGCTTGCTTAAAGCTTCATCTTTGGCAGCCTGGTCATTACTTCCAGACGCTTTCACATAATCTACAAAGAATCCAATATGGTTTGTCCACATTTCATTAAACTGCTGTCCAGCATCTGTGCCATAGACCGATTCAATTGCTGCCGTTAAATCTGTTGTATTATCATTCAATGCATTTGCAGCTGCGTCAAAATCCTTCGCACCCTCAGCCCCCTTTCGCATCGCCTCTGCTGCAAGGTAGGCATGTTCACTAAGCAAATGGCCTAATGAGGAGCGCAAGTCTGATGACGGTGTCTCTACGGAAGGGTTCGAAGGCTCAAGATTATGTGCCGAGACTGCACCTCCTGCAGAAGCCAATAGAGTTAAACTAAGCGGAATTGCCAGATAGGATTTGCGGAATTTCATTTTCATCTCTCCTTTTTTTGTTTTTACATAAAGCTAACGGAGAGTATTTTTATTTGGATCACTTTTTTTCTGAAAAAATTTTAAGCCGCCTTTCCTGGAACAAAAAGGCGGCTTAAGAATGATTAATTATTCGGGGCTAATTGTGAGGCTAGCACCATTGAACCTTTAGGTGTTTGGCTGGTTTCATCCGGCTCAAGTGTAATTGCTACTGTATCCCAATTAATATTTTCTTCGGCATTCAGCTGAAAAACAACCGCCCCTTCTCCATTTCCGGTGGAAACAAAGGTCCCCGCCCTCTCAGGCTGCTCATTTTCAATCAGCCAAACCTGATAAACTTCTTCGTTTTGCAGATCCTGCAGCTGTGAAGCCTGAATTACAATGCTAAGCTGATTGCCATTTTTCACAATGGATGCGGTTCCCTGGGCTTCGCCTTCTACAGGCTCGAGCGGGACATAGCTTAACACCCTATCAATTGTCTCCTGCTTCTTTGGCAAAACTGCCTGATCTTGATTGTTCAGTAAATAAAGATTTCCTGCAAGTGACAAAAACAGGGCTGCTGCCATAGCTGGCACTAATATTCCCGGCCTTTTCTTTTTGTTAATTTCAGCTTGGCTTTGATGAGCCCCTTCTTCCAAAATATTGGCCATCACCCGATCTTTCATGCCGGCTGGAGGGAGGGCAGGTTCCGATCTATAAGGAAGGACATCAATCAGCGACTCCCATTCTTTCAGTTCTTCTTTACATTCCGGACAATTATCCAGATGTTCTTCAAACTTTCTTTTCTCTTCTTCATTCATATGGCCATTGAAATAATCGATTAATCCATCACAGTAATTCTCAGTCATTGCTCTCCCCTCCTTCCTTTTCCAAATGGGTCCTTAAATGCTTCAAAGCCAGCCGCAGCCTTCCTTTTACTGTACCGAGAGGCAACTCGGTCTGCTCTGAAATTTTCTGATGTGTTAATCCTTTATAATAGAACAGATCAATCATTTTTTGCTGGTCACCCTTTAACTTTGCAACAGCTCTCTTAACCAAATTCCCCTGTTCTTTCCATTCCGCAATATTCTCAGGGTTTTTTGAGTCAATAGATATGCTGTCATTTTCCTTAAACTCCAATGATTCATGCGGTTTTTGTTTTCTCATAACATCCAAAGCCGTGTTTCTTGTCAATGTCAGAAGCCAGGAGGAGAATTTGCCTTTATCCTCCGAATAACTGGAGTGCTTTCTCCATAATTTCATGAACACTTCCTGTATAATCTCTTCTGAAAGTTGCGGATCCTGGGTCATTTTATAGATAAATGAATACAGCAGCTTTTCGTAGCGGTCGTACAGCTTTTCAAGAGCTTGGCTGTCTTTTTGCAAAATACCTCTATACAGTTCTGCATCCTTAATTTCGGACATAATTTACTCCTTTTTGTATGATAAGTGATTTCATCATACTAAACAGCCCGCTGCCAAACAACATTCTTTATTAAGAAAACTATTTTTCTGGCCGATTGGATCACATCAATTCTTATTTCTTTATTCCTTTAAAAAGATTGGGTATGATCAGAAGTAAATCCGAAAGGCGGGATAATTATGAATTATATTTTAGAAACACAAATTCCTGATAATAATATTACGCTTGAACAGGCCATCAGCAGCCAGTACACAATGGCTGTTTTCGTCCGCCATCTTGGCTGACCGGTCTGCCGGGAATATCTTGCGCAGTTGCGCGAGCGCATAAATGAAGTAGAAGCAAAAGGATTTCAAGTCATTGTCATTGCTCCTTCGAAAGGAACCTTTATCAGTCAATTCCTTGAGCAATTCGGTCCGTTCCCTTTTCCGATCCTCGGCGACCCTTCCCGGGAAGCTTATAGAGGAATGGGACATAAAACCATGCCAAAATGGAAGCTTCTTTCAAAAGCAGCACTTGGATTTATTACAGGAAAAGTCGGCGGCTTTATCCCTAAGGATGAAAAACAAAAGGAGTTTGTCATGAAATCCATGAAAACTCAGGATGTATACATTCAGGGCGGGACATGGCTTTTCTCGCCTCAGGGAAAACTTTTATGGAAGCATATTGATGAATCCCCTGAAAATCACGCAAAGATTGATGATGTTTTAAAGAAAATGGACGAAGTTAAAGCTTAAAAGGCAGTCAATTACTTGGCTGCCTTTCCTTTTGTGATCTCCCATATTTCACGCAAAACCGGCATCTCTTCCATTTCCTTATCCGTTACAAGATCCCATTGAATCCCGGTTGGTTTTGGATAGGGCGTATTGGTTTTGATCAGTTCCTTTTCAGTGGCAATCCAGTCGACAGTCAGATCATAAGGATCCCTCGGGATATCTGCCTCTGTCACCTGGGCACTGTTAACCGTTCCAATCACAGGGATTTCAGGATTCCCCAGTTCCCTGATTATCGCATACTCCCGGTCAGCATAGCCCTCCCCTTTTCCGACCCGCCGGCCATCCCGGTGAAGCCCCACTGATCCGGCAAAAAACAAATCAATCCTCGGCAATTGTGTGAGGGGAACTTCTTTTCCGTATGAGTGAATGTGCTTAAGGCTCGCTGCTTTTCGCTCCTCCCCCGCAGGTACCCATTCCGGCTTTACCATAATAAAGCCTGCTTTCAGCCGTGGAGTTGGAACCAGCAATGTCTTTCCATCTTTCAGAATTTGGGTGCGGACCGGCAGCTGCGGAGAATCAGGATTTACCTTAATTACCTTAGCCTCTTTATACTCAGGCAAAGTAAAAACAAATGCAGCCGCTTTTTCAGCTCCTTTGAAATTGGGAATTCTATTCGTTAAAGGAAATGGAAAGCGGCCAAGCTTGTTCTCCTCAAGAAAATTCCATATGTACTCACGGATTTCTTTCTTCGTTTTCATCGTGTTTCACTTCCTTTCTTTCATTTTATCTATTAAAGAAAAAAACTCCAATTTTTTAAATAAACAGGTTTTAACACAAGGACACGGGGTAAACAAATAATGCAAGGCCAATAACAAAACGGAAGGGACTGGTTGACGATGAAAAGCGTAACAGCGACTTCAAGGTTCGTCATTGGCATTGCAAGAAACCAGGGAGGGTTTGCAGAGCGTTCGAAAGGCACTCTCGTCTATAACCGTTATATTTAAAATCGGTTCGGCCCTATGCAAATCGTAATCTCCAGGTTGTCCGTCATTCGGACTTAAAAAAGGTGCAGACCAATCGGTTTGCACCTTTTTTAATGCCATAAAAACCCCCTTATTTCTTCTCTTATTTTTCTCAATCAAAAAAATAATTCTATCAAACTGTTTAGACAAGTATATTTTTCTCCATAATGGCAAATAAAAGGAGGTTTCCATATAAATGTCTGAACATGAACAAAAACAAGAATCAACCATGTCCCGAAGGAGATTCATCCGCAATTCCGGGTTAGTTGCCGGCGGTTTAGTAGGAGGCGGCATTCTTGGCGGCTTAATTGGTGCAAACATGAATAAAGACGGTACAGCAACGGAAGAGAATGCCCATACAAACGGGCATGATCAGGTTGCCTATCAGCAGTCGCCTTTATATTTCACAAACCCCGAGACATTTGGAATCCTGCAGGCAGCTGTTGAGAGAATTTATCCAAAGGATGAAAATGGCCCTGGCGCCAATGATTTGGATGTTCCATTTTTTATCGACCACCAGCTTGCGGGCTCATGGGGCAACAATACAAGGGAATATATGCAGGGTCCGTTCTTTCCAGGGTCGAACTTTCAGGGCTACCAGTCCCCTTTAAAACGGCATGAAGTATTTGATGTCGGACTTGCTGCCCTGCAGACCTACAGCAATGAAAAGTTCAAGAAGCCATTTGCTGAACTGGAGGGCGAACAGCAGGATGAAATTCTTACAGCCTTTGAAGAGGATAAAGTGAAGCTCAGGGGTGTTACTTCAAGGACGTTCTTTAATATTCTCCGGGCCGCCACCATTGAAGGTGTATATGCAGATCCTGCCTATGCCGGAAACAAAAATATGGAAGGCTGGAAAATGAAAGACTTTCCTGGCCATCAAATGAGCTACATCAATCAAATTGAGTCTGAAAAATTCGTGAAAATTAAACCGAACAGTCTCCATTCATATACGAAATAGTACTATCTTTTAAGGAAGTGGTAAATATGGCGAAAACATTGCCAAAAACTGATGCAGTCATTGTAGGAGTCGGATGGGCCGGCGGAATCATAGCAGCTGAACTTGGGAAACAGGGATTAAAAGTTGTTGGCCTGGAGCGCGGAAAAGAGCGAGGCGTCAAGGACTACTATGTTGTCCATGATGAACTGCGCTATGGAATCCGCTATGAATTAATGCAGGATCTTTCTAAAGAAACGATCACGTTCCGCAATCAGGGGAAGGAACGAGCCCTTCCGATGCGCCAGCTTGGGTCCTTTTTGCTGGGCGAAGGCTTAGGCGGGTCCGGTGTTCACTGGAATGGGCATACCTTCCGCTTTCTGCCTTATGATTTTGAAATAAAATCACAGACAGTTAAAAAATATGGCGAAGCCAAGATCAAAGGTCTTCAAGTTCAGGATTGGGGCATTACATACGATGAATTGGAGCCTTATTTCTTCGAATTTGAAAAGGCGGCAGGAATTGGCGGAGAAGAAGGTGAGCTTGGGCCAAAGAGGGCAGATCCTTTCCCAAATCCTCCAATGAAGGAAACCCCTATAACAGCGAGATTTAAAAAGGCCGCGAAATCATTGGGGATGAAACCTTACCAAATGCCATCGGGCAATATGAGCGAGGCTTATGAAAACCAATATGGCGCCAAGATGGCTCCATGCCAGTATTGTGCGTTTTGCGAACGATTCGGCTGTGAATATGGAGCAAAAGCTGATCCGACTGTAGCCGTTATTCCGTTTGCCAAAGAAACGGGTAATGTGGATATCCGCAACTTTGCGAATGTAACTGAAATAATTCACGACGGCAAAAAAGCAACCGGTGTGCGCTATGTGGATGTCCAGACAAAAGAAGAATTCATTCAGCCGGCTGAAATGGTTATTCTGACCAGCTATGTCATGAATAACACCCGCCTCTTACTGACATCCAAACTGGGGCGCCCATACAATCCTGATACAGGATCAGGGGTGATCGGGAAGAACTATTGCTATCAGATCCTTCCCGGGTCAGCGGGCTTTTTTGATGAAGAGCAATTTAACACATTCATGGGTGCCGGTGCCCTCGGTGCAACGGTGGATGATTACAATGGAGACAATTTTGACCACTCGGATCTTGGCTTTATCCATGGCGGCTCCATATCTATCAACCAGTCAGGATACCGTCCTATTCAATATAATATGGTTCCGACTGATACACCGAAATGGGGCAGCAAGTTCAAGGAGAATTCCATTAAGTATTTCACAAGAGCATTAAGCATTGGCACACAGGGAGCATCCATGCCTGTGCAGCACAATTACATGGATCTCGATCCTTCTTATAAAGATGCTTACGGACTTCCCCTGCTTCGTCTGACATATGATTTCACTGAACAGGATAAGAATCTTTATAACTATATTGGAAAAATCACAGACAACATCATGAAGGAAATGGGGCCGTCAAAAATTAACGACCGGCAGCAGCTTGAGCATTATGATATCGTCCCTTATCAGACGACACACAATACAGGTGGTGTCATCATGGGGGCTGAGCCTGAAACATCAGCCGTAAATAACTATCTGCAGATGTGGGATGCAGAGAATGTCTTTGTCGTTGGTGCCTCCGCATTCCCTCACAATGGAGGATATAATCCGACAGGAACCGTTGGGGCACTCGCCTACCGTGCTGCTGAAGGAATCATCAAATACAGCAAAGAAGGCGGCCTGCTTGCATAAGAAAAGCGGAAGCGCCTTGCTCATGAAGGAATGCAGACTAAGAACGCCACGTCCTCCCAAAAGCTACCGCTTTCGGTCGTGCGATGTATCGCTGCCGTAGCTTTCCTTCTCCTGTGGCAACGTCTGCATGACCCGCATCCTCCCAAAAGCTGTCGCTTTTGGTCGTGCGATGTTTATGCTGACGAAGCCTTCCTTGTCCTGTGGGCCTCAGGCATAAGACGGTTCCTGTAAGAAGGTGTCTTTTCTTCTGAAAGGAAACGGCTTATGACCCCGAGTCCCTGGGAGCCGAAACTAGACAAACCGAAATGTGGAGGCGACTGCTTAGGGACGACAAGCATAAGACGAGCCCTGCAAGAAGGTGTTCTATCCTTCTGGAAGGGATTGGCTAGTCTTTCGTCCCTGGGAGCCGAAACAAGACAAGCTTGTGACCTCGAGGGGGCAGGCGCTGGAGCTGGACAGTTCTCGAAGTTCAAGCTAATACTAACTTACCTTTTAAGAAATTTTTCAAGAAGGAGTGAACTCCATGGGGCTTTCAAATATCGGAATACCCGGATTGATTATCATCCTGGTTATTACCTTAATTATCTTTGGGCCAAAAAAGCTTCCGGAAATCGGTTCTGCATTTGGCAGAACCTTATCAGAATTCAAAAAATCAGCCAGAGAAATTATGAGCGATGACGATGAACCTGATTCAAAAACACGTTCAATTGAAACGGCTGACCGGAAGGATAAACCGCTTTAACAGGAGGGTTTAGAATGAAAACGGACGAACAAACCCTTGTAGAGCATTTAACAGACCTGAGAAAAGTGCTGATTCGATCTCTGATTTTCTTTATTGTCAGCTTTGCCCTATGTCTGTTTTTCATCAACCGGCTGATCCCTATGCTGGCAAACGATCATGAGCTCGTCATGCTTGGACCGCTGGATGTCATTAAGCTGTACACAGGAATAGCAGGAAGCATCAGCCTCGGGCTTTCGCTTCCTTTTATCTCCTATCAGATTTGGCTTTTTGTGAAGCCTGCATTAACGGAAAAGGAAAGCAGAGTTTCCTTAATGTTTTTTCCGGCCATTCTTTTCAGCTTTATCGGCGGGCTTGGCTTCGGATTTTTTATTATATTCCCTGCTATTTATCAGTTTTTAATGCTATTGGGTGAATCACATTTTGCGATGATGATCACGGCAAGGGAGTATTTTTCTTTTCTCCTGATGTCGACCATTCCTTTTGGTTTTTTGTTTGAGGTGCCCTTGCTGTTATTGTTTCTGACAACGATTGGTGTTGTCACCCCAGTTATGCTCAGTTCGATGCGAAAATACGCTTATTTGATCATGGCCGTTGTATCAGCTCTAATTACACCGCCAGATTTATTTTCACAGATTCTTGTCCTTGTGCCTCTTATCGGACTATATGAAATTGGCGTTATTTTATCAAAAGTAAAGTTCAGGAAACTGAAAGCTGTTCAAGAAACACCCTCCAGTGAAATCTAAAAGAGTTTAATTCACCTTCTGAAAGGATATTTAATAAGAAAACAATCCTTTGGGAGGTCTATTAAAATGAATGAACAAGAACATGTGATCAAACAAGATGGCGAACTGGATACAAAAAATATAAAGAACGCAATGGACAAGATGTCGAATGAAAGAGCAGAAGATATCTTAAGCAGCTTCGATGAATTTAAGAGCTATCTGGCGGAACGAATTGAGCTTGGCAAAAAGCTGGGATTAAATGAGGAACAGCTTGCCGTAACAGCGGAAAAAGTGGCTGGCTACCTGGCTGAAAATGTGGAGCCAAAGAACCGTGAAGAACAGCTGCTGAAGGAATTATGGAAGGTCGGGAATGATGAAGAAAGACATAAGCTCGCACATATGCTTGTTCGCCTGACAGAGCAGGCATAATAACGCAGCCGGAATTGTTGTTCGTGACAATTCCGGCTTTTATTTTTTAAGATCTCTATACAGGTTTATAAAGTGACTCGGCTCTGACTTTACTTGAAAAGAAAACACTCCCCTATTGGTATGAAGATAAAGGAAACCAAATTCGCAACTGGAATTTCTATATGACATATCCCAAACTTCATCAATGAGAAACTTTTCTGATGGCGACAGGATGTGATCCTCAAATAAATGAAGATAAAGTTCCTGTTCAATGTATTGCTGCTGATTCCAGTCGATCTTCCTGCTGACTGTAATAAAAGGATGGGAAGCAATGATCCGCACATGAACCTCCATGATAAAAAGGATTTGCTTCTATTGAAACATATTGTGGATTGCGATTCAAACAGCGGCTCTTCCTTAACCAGTGTATTCCTCACGCAGTATGGCATAGTAGGTCAAATCCACCGGCCTTCCATCTCTTATAGCATGCTTCCGCAAAACTCCTTCATGCTTCATGCCCGATTTCTCCATAATCCTCCATGATCCAGGATTGTCCGTAAAAGCAAGAGCATAAATGCGGTTATGGTTCAGTTCTTCAAATCCGTACTTAATAACTGCCCTGGCAGCCTCTGTACCATATCCTTTGCCCCAGAAAGGCTTGCCGATCCAATAGCCGATTTCCGCCCTTTTATTTGCATTAATGCCTGTAATATTAATGAGTCCTATTAAGCTGTTATCCTCTTTTCTCGTAATGGCGAAAATCACAATCTTACCGTTTCTCTCTGCTTCCAGGATGTTTGTAATAAACTCCCTTGCTCCCCCTTCAGGATAGGGATGGGGAATATTTAATGTCGTTTTTGCCACATCATAATCGCTTGCGTATTCTTCTACCTTGGCTGCATCATCAAGGGTAAGGCTGCGCAGAATTAGGCGGCTGGTTTCGAGAGTTTTCATCTTTTTGCCTCCTTTTTTTGTTTATCAGCAAAATTTCTATTTTCCGAAAAGAAAATTCTTTAATTTTCCTGCTGTTTTTTATCCTGCTTCCCACATAATGAAGAAAGCACACCACCTGTGAAGTGGTGTGCCATCCCTTTTATTTATTCAACCGTCACAGCCAGCTCCCTGATTAATAGAGATGGGGAGCCAATGTAGCCTGTGGCCATAAATCCCAACGAAAATTCCAGGTCTGAACCGATGGCTTCAATTTTATTTAACAGCTCATAGAAGTTTCCGGCAATCGTCATTTGGTTTACGGCATTTTGCACTTTTCCATCTTTGACATAATAGCCGTTAGCCGCAATGGAAAAGTCCCCTGAGACGGTATTGGCACCGGAATGGAGGCCGGATAATTCGGTTATGACGATGCCCTCTGAGAGCGAAGATACCAGCTCATCATAGCTCTGATTGGATGGATTGACGTAAAGATTCGTTGGAGCTACAGTCAAAGCACCCTTATATGAAGCTTTATAGGCATTGCCTGTCGATTCCACACCATCTTTTTGTGCTGTTTTGCGATTATGCATCAAGGTAATAAGCCTGCCGTCTTTCACAATATCTTTTCTGGCAGTGGCAACCCCTTCGCTGTCAAAATTAGAACTGAGCAGACCTTCTTCTAAAAATGGGTCATCTACAATATTTAATGACGCCACAGCAATGCTTTCACCCGTTTTCCCCTTTAGAGCCGATTGCCCTTTTTGGGTGTTTTCCGCTGAGAAGATTGGGATGTATGTCTGCAGCAGGGCGCTGGCAGCATCATGCCTTAAGAGCACAGGGTAGTTTTTGCTTTCAGCACTCCTGGCATTAAGCTTTGATAACGCTTCTTCTACTGCATGCCTGGCAATTTCCTCCGGATTTAAGATGGAAAAGTCTCTCGTAAACTTGGAGTATTCCCCATTTTTCACCTGCTCGCCCTGCTTTACGATGACTGATACATAAATGCCGGCATGATTGTTCTTTTCGCTGAGGTTCAGGCCTTTGCTGTTGAGAAGAACCCTTTCCGTTTCACCGCTGCGCAGCATGAAATAATCGGTCCCGGTTACCCGCTCATCATAGGCATAAATGTGCTTTTCTATTTCCTTAAGCAAATTTATTTTTTCAGCAATCGTAACTTCCGCAAGACTGGTTGAATAGTAGCTTCCAGACTCATACTTTTCGCTGCCGGCAAAGACTTCTTCCTGTACTTCATCCTCAATAAATTGAGAGTTTTCCTTCGCATTCTCGATCAGAAAAGACAGGGACTCCTCATCCAGCTTCTCCGTAAAAGCATAGCCCATCCTGCCTTCGCAAAGGCCTCGGAAGGATGTTCCGAACACTTCGGAAGTGTCGTAGGAATCGATTTCGCCTTTGAAAAGCTCGCAGGCGAACTTTTCCTCTCTCTCATAATAGAGCTCCATATCTGTAAAACCATGCTGTCCGCCAAGCTGAAATAGCTTTTCCTTAAATTCCTGCAGGTTCATATTATTCGCCCCCCTTTGTTCCGCCAACAGTCATTTCGCTTACGCGGATCATCGGCTGGCCAACATTGACAGGGATGCTTCCGCTTTGTGACCCGCACATGCCAGCACCATGGTCCAAATTATTCCCCACCATGTCAACCAGCTGGAGCGTTTTCGGGCCATTTCCTATTAAGGTAGCACCTTTTAACGGCTTGCCGATTTTTCCGTCTTTTACGAGATACGCCTCCATGACTGCGAAGTTGTAATCGCCCGTTGTGGTATTGACCTGGCCGCCGCCCATATATTTGGTATATATTCCGTACTCAGTATTTGAAACGATTTCTTCCGGAGTGGATTTGCCGTTCGCAATATACGTATTGGTCATCCTGGAAGTCGGTGCAAAGCGGTAGGACTGCCGTCTTCCCGACCCTGTCGACTCCATGCCCATTCTGCGGCCCCCGAATTTATCAATCAAGTAACCTTTTAAAATCCCATTTTCAATCAGCACATTTTTACGCGCCTTTTCGCCTTCATCATCAATCGTAATCGATCCCCACTCATTGGCAATCGTGCCGTCATCAATGTATGTAACGACATCTGAGGCCACTTTTTCACCGATCCGGTTTGCAAAAACAGAGTTTTCCTTCGCTACAGATGTAGCTTCAAGGCCATGTCCGCATGCTTCGTGGAAAATAACACCGCCGAATTCATTATCGATGATCACAGGGAACTTCCCGCTTGGACAAGGGTCTGCCCCAAGCATCGTAACGGCAATGCGGGATGCTTCATTGGCGTAATGCTCAAGGTTCAGATTTTCCATGAACTCAAAGCCTTTATGGGCTCCAGGTCCATAGAATCCGGGCTGCATTTGATTTCCTTCTGCCGCAATCGACTGAATGGCAAGACGGCTGCGCACCCGGCGGTCCTCAACAAATTTACCTTCCGAATTGGCAATCAGCACATTCTGTTCTTCATCCAAATACCTGACCGTAACCTGATGGATGCTGCTGTGATAGTTTTTCGCAATTTCGTATGCCTTTTTCATGACATCTACTTTGCGAATCTTCTCCACTTCACGCGGATTCAGAGATATAGGATGTGCTGCCGGAATAATATCTTTTTGCAGCTGTGCGGGCTGAATGATTTTTTCTCCACTGATCGCCTGGGCAGCATTGCCCGCAGCTTTCAGCAAACCTTCCTTTGATCCATCTGTTGTGTAAGCATAAACACTCTGCAGCCCCTTAAACACGCGAATGCCGATCCCGTAATCCCTGCCTGATAAGCTGCTCTCGATTTTCCCGCCCTGAAGCGCAAGGTTATTGGTGAAACGATCCTCAACAAATACTTCGGCAAAATCCCCGCCAGTGGCCAGGGCTGCCGTAATAACATCATGAATGACTGATTGTGAAAGCATAGTGACCCTCCTTCTATCTAACTTTTCAAACTATTCTAATCATACCGTACTGATCTTTATTTTAGTATGGTTTTATCCTTTTTTGACCAATAAGGAGGATGATTATGCCTCGGTCCGGAGACTTAAATGGGGGATTTGCTTGTATGTGATTTGGGTCAATTTGTAAATTTGCTCATTTATTTGTATTTTCAGTTGTTCTTTTTGAAGGTTGGGCTTGTCTATTTGCAGTTTACCTATCAATTTGCAGGTTGGGCCTGCTATTTGCAAGTTTGCTCATCTGTTTGCAGGTAAGGGGACTCTATTTGCATTTCACCTATCTATTTGCAAGTTTTGCTGGTCTATTTGCAGGCTTGCTCATCTATTTGCAAGTTTGGCTGGTCTATTTGCAAGTTCGCTCATCTATTTGCAGGTTCGGGGACTCTATTTGCATTTTACCTTTCTATTTGCAAGTTCGGCTGGTCTATTTGCAGGCTTGATCATCTATTTGCAATTTCGGTTGGTCTATTTGCAGGTTCGCTCATCTATTTGCAGGTTCGAGAGCTCTATTTGCATTTTACCTTTCTATTTGCAAGTTCGGCTGGTCTATTTGCAGACTTGATCATCTATTTGTAATTTCGGCTGGTCTATTTGCAAATTCACCTTATCTAATTGCAAGTCCCCTTATCTATTACCAATGGCACTTTTTTACAACACCCCGGAAAACAGCCGGGCAAAGGATTCCTTCGATCTTTCAGCCAATCCACGTTTATAATATTGGACGGGACTTATTTTCACACTTTCCTCCAGATCCTCTTCATAATGGGCGACAAGGTCGCGGATGGAGCTTGTACCGTACAAAAAGACATTTACTTCAAAGTTCAAGTGGAAGCTGCGCATATCCATGTTCGCAGTTCCTATTGAAGCAAGGATTCCGTCCACGATAATGATCTTCTGATGCAGAAAGCCTTTTTTATAGGAATAAATTTCGACGCCATATCGCAGAAGCTCCGCAAAGTAAGACCGGCTTGCGTATTGCGTCAGGAAGCTGTCGTTGATCTCCGGTACCAAAATACGCACCTCTACTCCTTTAGCCGCTGCCACCCTCAATGCCGTACGAATCGATTCATCTGGGACAAAATAGGGTGTGGCAATCCAAATGGATCGTGTCGCACAGGAAATCATTGAATAATACAGATCACTCATAATTCCCTGCTGTGTGTCAGGACCGCTGGCCACTACCTGCACAGCGCCATCAAGAACATCATCATCAATTGGATACTTTACATCCCGGTATTCCTCCAGCACATCTTCCTTGCTGACATATTCCCAGTCCAAGAGAAAAACCGTATGCAAAGTATACACAGCCTCCCCCTTGAGGAGCATATGAGTATCCCGCCAGAAGCCGATTTTTTCATTTTCACCCAGGTATTCAACTCCCACATTCAGTCCGCCCACAAAGCCGACTTTCCCGTCTATAACAACAATCTTGCGATGGTTTCTGAAGTTGAATTTCTGATTGAAAAAACCGTACTTCAGCGGAGAAAATGGCCGCACTTTAATGCCCGCATCTTCCATGGACTGCAGATCCTCTAATGTAATCCCCATGCTGCCTGCCGCATCAAAAATAAACAGCACTTCCACACCCTGCCCCGCTTTGTCGATCAGGATATTGATGATTTCTTTGCCAAGCCTGTCAGACCGGAAAATATAATATTCCATATGGATAAACTCTTCTGCTTCAAGCAGCTTTTTCTTGATTTCATTGAATGTCTCCTCGCCATTTTTGAGGATCTTGGCCCGTGAATTCGTGCTCAGCGGGGTCAATGCCACATTATTGGCGAATTTTGCAAAGCAGTGCTGGCTGTCCTGCAGGAATGATGTATCAGGCGTGTCTTCCCTTTTCATCAGCTTTTTCCATTCATCCCTGTCCCGGCTTCTTTTGCTTTTAAACAGGTAGCCTTTCAAATATAGCTGTCCGGAAAACAAATAAAACAGATAACCGGCAACCGGAAAAAACACCAGCACATACATCCACAGCAAGGTCTGATTAGGGCTGCGATTCTCAAGCATCAAGGAAATAGCACTGATAACTATAACAGCTGCATAAAGAAGGGCAGCACCGATTTTGATTGGCTGACCGGCATCCGTGAATAATATCGTATAAACAGATGCAATCAGGATAAATACAAATAAAGATTCCACTCTTCTTTTTTTCATAGGCCACTTCTCCTAAAAAGGTTACAATATGTATGTTTTCCTTATACCCTTTTTGATGCCCTATAGAAACCAGGCAACATTAGCTTTTCCCATTTTCAGGATAAGAAAGCATGATCCGAAAAAAAAGAAGAGCCTTGCTGATGCCGCAAAACTCCATGGTTATTGTCCCCCTCCGGTATAATGATTATCACCCATCGTATAATTCGAGCTCTCCCCCGGTTTTTCACTTGGGCTGATCCCTTTTTGCACTGTATTGTTTATCTTCTTCCTTCTGCGGTCAATGCAATAGGCGAAAACCAGAGTTGCAATAATTAAACCAAACAGCACTCCCATTCTGCTTCCCCCTTTTTATATGTATATTCAAAATGCGAGAACCATTGCTTACAATTCGGCCTTTAAAAAGAGAGAGCTATTCTTCATAGCTCCCTCTCAAAATTACTTCCTCATATTCTCCTGGTCCTTCAAACGGTTCTGCTGATCCGGCTTACGCTCCTGATCTTTTAATGACTGTTCTTGCTGCTGCCGGGAATCCTGCCCTTTTACAATCTCTTTTAAGTCCTTTTTGTTATCCTGTGTCATACTGATCCCTCCTGTACTTTTTTATCCTGTTCCCTTATCAAAGCAAAGAAAAACAATTTTTGTTAAAGGATTTTGTCACAGTAAAGAGAATCTAAGGGTTAGGAAAAAATAAAGGAGTGACCCTGATGGAAATTAGGCTTCTGCACCCGGATGATGCTGAAATATACAAAGAGTTAAGGTTGGAAGGCTTAAAAAAGAACCCGGAAGCTTTTGGTTCAAGCTATGAAGAAGAGTTTGGAAGGCCCCCTGAAGTGTACGGGGAAAGATTTAAGGGCGATAACTCCTTTCACTACGGCGCATTTGAAGACGGGGAGCTTATAGGTGTTGTCAGTTTAGTAAGAGATACCGGGTTAAAAATGAAGCACCGCTCGAATATCTATGCGATGTACGTGACAGAGTCGGCCCGAAAGAATGGTGTCGGCAAGAGCCTTGTCAGCAAGGCTGTAGAAAAAGCCCGATCCTGGGACGGGGTTGAACAAATACACCTGGCCGTCATGTCTGAAAATACTCCTGCTAAAAAGCTTTATGCGTCTTTCGGCTTTGAGGTCTACGGCAAGGAGAAGCATGCACTGAAGATTGATGGCAAGTACTATGATGAGGACCTGATGGCATTGTATTTTTAAAGGCAGCCTACTATAAGATGGCTGCCTTTTTATCATTGATATTTATTCACTATTTCCTGCAATTTCAGGGCAAGTCCCATTTTCCCGTCCACTTTAAGACTGCCTGTCATAAATGTCATGGTGGTGTTTAGATCGCCTTTTAATAGCTTAGAAAAGTTTTTCTCTGACAATCTCAGTGTCACTTCTGATTCATGTGGAGCCCCCTCTTCCACTATGACTTTTCCATCCTTTAAAAAATTTGAATAGAACCGCTTTCCTCCAGGTCCACTTGAAATACCCGATTTTTATCCTTGATATGTACGGGATCAGCGTTTATTTTATCCGCCAGCTGATATAGTTCATTTTTAACCGTCATGGTATATTCCCCCTTCTATTAATCAAAATACCTTTATGTCTGCACCCGTTCTAGTTCAACAAATATTAATGTATCCCTGCTAAAAAATGAATTAGTATTCATTTTTTTAACAAAAAAAATAGCACCTAATCAGCAAGGTGCTATTCTCATAAACTCTATTTTCTCTTCCCTTTCCCTTTCAAATCAACTCCAATGGCAGCTCCATTACGGCTTGAATCTGCTACACCTTTGAAAATTCCTTTATCACGGTCGATCAAAATACTTTGGACATTTCCTATCGTGGTTGGACTCGGACCGAAGTTATGCCCCATTCCGTTAAGCCTATTAATAACTTCTAAAGGAATTCCCTCTTCATAGCGGTAGGAATTCAGGTTATTTGTATAGATTCGCGGTTCTTCAACTGCTGCTTTTAGCTCCATATCATATTCAATCGCATAAAGGATTGTCTGCAGCACTGATGTAATTATCGTTGGGCCACCTGGTGAACCCACTGTCAGAACAGGCTCTTCATCTTCAAAGACAATCGTCGGTGTCATCGAGCTTAAAGGACGCTTGTTTGGCTGGACTTCATTCGCCCCGCCTGGCACGGCATCAAAATCTGTCAGCTCATTATTCAGCATCAGCCCGTAGCCTGGAACCATGATTCCTGTTCCGAATACCTGTTCAATGGTTGTCGTATAAGACACAACATTTCCCCATCTGTCCGTTACGGAAAAATGAGTAGTCTCACCGTATTGGCGGTCATTCGGCTGTTCAGCCGCTTCATAATTGGCTTCACTGTTCTCATATTTCCAGGGATCTCCCGCTTCAGGACTTGGATTCACTTCATTCAGGCTGATCAGTTCCTGGCGCTCCTTAATATAATCAGGGTGAAGGAGCCCATTGACCGGGACATTCACAAACTCCGGATCCCCTGCATAGACGGCACGGTCTGCATAAGCAAGATGCATGGTCTCAGCAAGCAGGTGATATTTCTCCCAGGATTTTAAATCATATTGTGATAGATTGAAATCATCCAAGATCTTCAGCATCTGCAGCAAAAATACTCCGCCAGAGCTTGGAGGCGGCATGCTGGCAATTTCATACCCCTGGTAATCCCCCCAAATAGGCTCGTCAATGGTTACTTCATACTTTGCCAGATCTTCAGGTGTCATCGATCCTCCGTATTCCTGAACCACACCTGCAAGAGCATCTGCTATTTTCCCGTTATAAAACGCATCAGTTCCGCCAGAGCGAATCATTTTAAGCGTTTTGGCAAGATCCTTCTGTACTAAACGGTCCCCTTTTTCAAGAGGTTCACCCTTAGGCAAAAACACTTTGCCGGCAGCCGTCCTGTCAAGCTTGTCCTGATTATCGGCAATCGCATCGGCTAATACAGAATCAATCGGAAAGCCTTTATCTGCCAGCTTAATCGCAGGACCGATCAGCTGCTGCATGGGACGTGTTCCCCATTTTTCAAGAGCTGTTTCCAGTCCTTTCAGTGTTCCAGGTACACCGACAGCTGTACCGCCTGTTGAACGCTCACCAAATGGAATCGGCTTCCCGTTGTCATCCAGGAACATATCCGGCGAAGCTCCGGCCGGGGCACGTTCACGGCTGTTAATGATGGTAGTTTCTTTCGTTTTGCCATCATAGACCATCATGAAGCCCCCGCCGCCAATTCCGGACATCATCGGTTCCACCACATTGAGGGCAAACTGGACCGCGACAGCCGCATCGATGGCATTACCGCCCTTTTTCAAAACATCTGCCCCTATTTTTGATGCCAGCGGATGAGCTGAAGCCACCATTCCATCCCTGCCTGCATCAACCTGGCTATATCCGCCATAGCCATCATCATGCTTCGGCTTTTTCGCCTGCCCCGTTAAAGGCATGGTTCCTGCTACCAGTAAAATACTTAAAAGCATGAGAATACTAGCCTTCAAAACTTTTCTCATAATCTTCCTCCTTCAGTTAGGTTCTACACGTCTAACTTAAGAGGAAGGAAAAGGATAATCAAGAAATAAGAGTTAATATTCTGAAATTTAAAACTATTTTACTAGACAGTGGTGTGTAAAAAGGTTCAATTATTCTTGCAGATGGGAAAAAATAAGGAGGCAGTTTTTGACAGGGGAGAAACAGTGTCAGGTGCTCTCCCCCTCATCAAAAAAGCTTCTCATTCCGGATGTTCAGTTATTGGTTTATTATTCACCAGGGAAGATCTGCACCATATGTCTTTGCTCTGGCTTCGCTGTCCTTTCTCCGCTTTTTGCGGAATTCAGCCCGTTCTTTTGCTGTTTCATATAAGCTCTTTTCTTCTTCTGTCTCAGGCACGACTGCCGGCACCGGAGCAGGCTTTCCATTTTCGTCAACCGCAACCATTGTCAAAAAGGACATCGCACACACATTTCGATCGCCAGTCAGCAGGTCTTCTGCAATTACTTTTACGAAAATCTCCATAGATGTCCGGCCTGTATAGGTCACAAACGCCTCCAGGCAGACTGAATTGCCTTCATAAACCGGATGAAGAAAGTCAACAGAGTCTGTAGATGCGGTTACGACATTTCTTCTTCCATGCCTCATCGCCGCGATGGCTGCCACATCATCAATATAAGCCATTAGCTTGCCGCCGAATAGTGTTCCATATGTATTCGTGTCCGGCGGAAGCACAATGCTTGTTTTTACCGTAAAAGATTGTCTGCATGTTTTTGTTTCATTCATGTTGTTCCCTCCTGTTTTAATAAAGCATATCAAAAGCTGATGGCTAATAAAAATTATTTGGATAGATATTTAAAAAATATTGCCATAAATACCCTCTTTGTCATATAATCTAATTGACCAGTGTTCAATAATGAAAGGTGATTCCATGAGTCCAAGAAAATCAGCCCATGACGAACTAACAAAAGAAGCAATTATTTCTGTAGCACGTAATCTGTTTGTTCAGGAAGGATATGCCTCAGCATCCATGAGAAAAATTGCAGACACCCTTCAGTGCAGCCATGGTGCCATCTATTATCATTTCAAAAATAAGGCTCAATTATTTTACGAAATGGTTGAAGCCGATTTTCAAAAGCTCGATCAGGTCCTCGACAGTGTGCTGATTGAATCTGCAGACACCAATGAACAGAAGCTTTTCAGCATTTTTTACGGTTATATCCAATTTGGCCTGACCCATCAAAAACATTATGAACTGATGTTTTTAATTCGTGATGATGATGTGAAAAGCTATCTGAATGAAGGGCCAAATAAAAGCTACCTGCGTTTTGCGCAAGCGATTAATTCACTCGCTCCAAAAGCTCTTTCCATAAAGGATATTTGGTCTGTCTTTTTAAGCTTGCACGGCTTTGTCACGCATTATTGCAGATCGGAAACGACATTTGAAGAAGTGAAGGAACTCGCCTCTTCACATGCCCAATTTTTAATAAAAGCCATTTATTAAAGAAATGCCATGCATTTCTTTAATATTTCCCTTTAATTGAACAGTGGTTAATAAAATAAAAAGGATGATGAAAAGTTATGAAAACAGCTGCAGTTTTAGGAGCAACAGGCGGAATGGGCTATGCTTTAACAGAAGCATTATGCCGCAGAAATATTAAAACTATTGCTTTTGCAAGGTCTGAAGAAAATCTGCTTAATTTCAAAAAAGACTGGGGACCAAATGCTGTTATCCATTCAGGCGATGCACTGAATCCAGATGATGCTGAAAAGGCAGTGACAGAAGCGGATGCAGTTTTTCATGCCATCAATATCCCTTACCCTGACTGGGATCCCGCACTCTCAATTATCTTACATAATATCCTGCAGGCTTGCAGCAAACATCATAAGCCTTTTATTTATGCTGATAATATATATTCCTATGGCCTCCAATCCGGCCCAGCTAACGAAGTTTCTCCCAAGAATCCGCACACAAAAAAAGGCATGCTGCGCCAAACCTTAATTGAGATGATAAAAAACTCAGGCGTGCCATACATCATTGCCCACTTTCCTGACTTTTACGGCCCACATACAGGAAACACACTCTTACACTATACACTCAGCAAGATTATTGAAAAAAATAAGGGCATGTTTGTCGGCAAAACCGATATTCAGAGAGAATTCATTTTTACTAAAGATGGAGCAGAAGCGTTAGCCGAACTTGCATTGAATAAAAACTCATACGGTGAAGTGTGGAATATCCCTGGTGCAGGGACCATAACCGGTGAAGAAATAGCCAGTATTGTTTCTAACCATCTAAATAGAGACGTTACCTTCAGACCTGTCCATAAATGGATGATTCGTGCCATCGGTGTTTTTGATCCCATGATGAGGGAGTATACTGAATTGATGTATTTGAATCAGACTCCTGTTATTTTGGACGGCAGTAAATATGAAGCGAGAATCGGCACTCTCCCTAAAACACCATACGAGACTGGAATTAAAATGACACTGGATCATTTATTAAACAAAAGGAATGCCGCACTCTAACGGCATTCCTTTATTTAAAGAATGAATTTTTCTTTTTTCCTCTCAGGATATCACCCATCCAGCCTTTTTTAACAAGCATGATATAGAGGGCTGCCGTAGAAGCAATGATAATGATAATGGAGAACAAATACCCATACTTCCATTCCAGTTCGGGCATAATTTTGAAGTTCATGCCCCAGAGCGCTCCCCAGGTTGCAATCGGAGTCATAAGAGTGGTAATGACCGTGAGCGTCTTCACGATTTCGTTTCCCCGGTGCATGGATACCATTTCTTCAAAATTCACAAGGTCATCAATTTCCTGCTGAAACTCACGCACCAGCGTATAGCCTCTTTCAATTCGCTTGCAGGTTCGTTTAAATTCAATTCCGTCTGTAACATCTTCACCAAAGGTTTCTTCTACACCAAGCCTGATTTCCTTAACAGGAATCATTATATTTTTCCACACGAGGATCTGGTGACGGAGCTCATAGATTTCTTCCAGGCGATTAATATTATTTTTATCCTTTATTTTCCACAACAGATCATTTAGCCGTACTTCAAACTTATCAATCTTCTTAATGTTATCGCTCAGAATTTCGCCTAAAATCACAAAAAATCCATCAATGGCATTATCGGTATAATCCATTTTTTTCAAAAGCAGTGATTGATCAGACTGAATGACAGACGAATCAAAGTCAACGGTAAGGAGAAAATCCCTTGTCAGAAAATAGTGGAACATACTATTTTCATGTTGCTCCTTTGTTGTCTGCTGATAAATGAGAGAGCCGCTGAGAAATTCCTTATTACGGATGGAAGTATCTATCTCCATAACATTTGTTTTGCTCTCGGAAGTGTTTTTGGCCCATGCCTGCAGTGCTTCTTTATAGTGGCCAGCATCATTAAAGTCAATTTCATCTAAATGATCGTAACGGTGCCATGTCCAGTTGTCCTCATTATATTCCTTTTCCATCCCCATCTTCCTCCTAAAACGATTCCTTATTTATATCAACATACTTCCCTCCTGAAGGGCTGAATAAAACCATTGTTAAAGAGTAATTATTTCTAGTATTGGAAACAATGTTAAAAGTACTAAATGTTTGTTTCTGATTATGCCGGGTAAATATAGAGCAAGAAAGATAATCAAATTTTTTAGAGGAGGAGCATAAACATGAATTCTCGTCCATTAAATCCATATCTGTTAGCCGGTGTTGGAATTACAAGTATTTTATTATTAGCAAGCAAGAACAATCGAAATAAAGTTCAGTCACTTGCAGTTAAAATGAAAGGCATGCTGCCTGAACGCTTTTTAAACGATACAGTGCCGACAGAAAAGCTTGGCCACCCGGACCCGCATAATATTGAAGATAATAAAATGGTTGATGAAGGGGCCATGTATTCAGTAAATTACTATAACGAAACTGTTCAGCAATGACCTAAGGACTGGCTCCTTAGGTTTTTTACATAAATCTGAATTTTCGGAGGAAGCAAGATGGGCGTTCTTTTTATCCTGATTTATTTGGGAATCGTTTTAGCTGTTATCGAAATTCATACCCTTATCTTTACATATACCGGGCTTGATAAGCATATTGCGAGATTTCAGGTGATCAGTATGCTTACAGGCACCGGCTTTACAACTGGGGAATCGGAACTGATCATCGACCATCCGATCCGCAGAAGGTTCGGAGCATTTTTAATTTTATTTGGTGCATTTTCATTGGCAGTTATCATTTCGGCAATCAGCAGCATTCTGTCAGATGAATTTTTCACTGCCAAGATCTCGATCGTGGCAGCAGCCCTGATCGTGGTTATAATTACTTTAAAGATGCCTAAAGTGCGGGATTATCTTTCGGAGAAGCTTAAGCATGAGCTCGAAGAACATTACGATTTTCGCGACCTCCCGATAAGAGAAGCGCTGCTGACAGATGATACTGATCATGTGTTGGACTATACAATCAGTGAATCATGTGATTTCATTGATAAAGAATTAAGGGAAGTGATTGAAGAAGACGAAGATATCAATGTGCTATACATTCAGAGAGGGGAAATAAAGATCAGAAAAGACCGGCTTCTTACGGAACTCCAAGAAGGCGACCATATTATCCTGTATGGAGACGAACAAACGATTGAGAACAAATTCGGGAAAAATAATGAAGAAAAAAGATAAGCATCTGCCCAATGGGGGAAGATGCTTTTTTATTTATCAGTTAAATTGCTTAACTGGCGATAGATAGAGTGTCAGGCCAATTTTTTTGCATACTGTTACATAATGCATCATCGCCATGAGAACAGCGCCCATATTCATGCCCACAATAATTCCGTCCATCTGCAGGCTGTGCATCGAGCCAAGCACAAACATGGCCGAGAATGAAACAACGGTTGACCAGACGGAATGATAAAACGCATCCTTCATCAGCCCCAGGCCGATTAAATAGGCCTGCATCGGGATTATGAAAAAGTGGAGCAGAAAGAAAGGCCAAAGCAACTGTAAATATACGGCTGCATCTGTCGAGTGAAAAAACATCTCGGTCAGCGGCTGTGCAAAGAAATAGAAAAAAACAACTGATGGAATCCCATATAAAAAAGTGACAAAGAACACCTGCTGAAGAAGTCTTCGAAGCTCCCCCAGATTATGATCAGCATACTCTTTGGAGACTGTCGGGATCAGCATGATTAAAAAAGAATGGGCTATAAAGGATGGAAAAAAACCAATGGTCATGGCGACACCGGCGAGCATTCCAAAATGTTCTGTTGCAACTTCGCCCGGCACTCCTGCTTTTAAGAGCGCCGCCTTGATCAAAAACGGCTGAACAGCATGTGTCAGAGCATGGAAGACCCTTAAAGCCGTTGTCGGAACAGACACAGAGATTAGGTTCTGCCTCACACTTTTTCCGCTGATGAAATCAGATGGCTCTTTTTTAATCCGCTGATACTGAATAATAAACATATTCAGCAAGTATAGAAAAACAACAGCCTCGCTTCCTACAAATGTACAAAAGGCAATAAAGACCGCTGTATTGACATCAAATTGAAAGGCCTGATAAAGAACCACGAGCAGCAGGAGCTGAACGGATTTGCGCAGAAAATTAGAGGCTGCAATTTTCCCCATTTGATGCTTGCCCATGAAAAAGCCTCTGGCAATCGAGGAAAAGGACACGATGGGGATGAATCCGATCACAACCCATCTTAAGAGCGGGTGGTACTCATTAAAGACACTGATAAACGGAATAATAAACGCTACAGCCGGCACTAAAACGGCCGTAAAGATAATGGTCAGCTTGATGACATGATGAAGCATGCTGAGATGGTATCTTTTATCCTTTTCCGCAATGAATTTGGAAATAGAGATGGGAAGCTCAAAACTGGCCAGCAGCACAATTAAAAATATGGTCGGCAAAATCGACATGTACATGCCGAGTCCCCTTTCCCCCAGTTCCCGGGCGAGCACCATATTCACCACAAACTCTATACATTCGCTTGCAAAAGCCGCCATTGCAAGCAATAAGACTCCTTTGAAGAATTTACTCATTGCGCCTCTCCTTATATAATGCAGATTCTATATAAGATATGAGACATGCTCAGATAATATATTGCCCTTTTGGAACTTTTGAGAAAATTAATATAACGAAAAAAGGAGAGCTGGCTATACGCCGCTCTCCTTTCAGCTAAAATACAAAAACATGTGCAATCAGTACAATAACAGGTAAAGTAATAATCGTTCTTTCGATAAAAATAACGAATAAATCCACAAAGCTCAGCGGGATGTTTGAACGCAGGATCAGAATCCCGATTTCAGACATGTATACTAATTGTGTTAATGACAGCCCTGCCACAACGAATCTTGTCAGCTCACTTTCAATTCCGCTTCCGATAACAGCAGGAAGGAACATATCAGCAAATCCGACAAGCATAGTTTGCGCCGCAGCACCTGCTTCAGGCAATTGCATAAACTCCAAAACCGGAATGAGCGGGTAAGAAATAAACTTAAATGCAGGCGTGTATTCCGCAATGATCAAGGCTGCTGCTCCCAGGCTCATCACAAGCGGAATCAGGCCCATCCAAATATCCAAAACAGTTTCAATTCCGTTGGTTAACAGCTTTTTGGGACCCGGGGCATTCCTTGCTTTATCAATTGCCTGCTCCCATCCCCATTTCAATTTCGAAACCCCATCCGGAATGGTTTCATCAATCTGCTGTCCTACTGGCTCATAATAAGTGTCAGGCTTCCGGGATAATGGCGGAATTCTTGGCATAATCAATGCTGCCACGACACAGGCGGCAGAAACGGTTAAGTAAAAAGGAATGAATAAATGGCCAAGGCCAACTACATTCGCTACGACGAGACTGAAAGCAACGGAGGCAATTGAAAAGGTTGTCGCAATGACCGCTGCTTCTCTTTTTGTGTAAAAGCCTTCATCATATTGCTTCGTTGTTACCAATACACCGACTGTTCCGGCACCCATCCAGGACGCAAGGCAATCGATGGAGGACCGACCGGGCAGTGTGAAAAATGGCCTCATAAATTTTTGGACAAGCGCCCCTATGAACTCCATTAAACCAAACTCTACTAGAAGCGGCAGAAGGATGCCTGCGAACAGGAACCACGTAAGCAAAACGGGAGCCAGGTCGTAAAGAACCACTCCGCCTGTATTCCGCGACCAGATAAACTCAGGACCGATTTCATAAAAAGTCATGATTCCTACTGCAAATCCGAGGACTCTCATGGTCAATCCAAATGTGCCAGTATCAAATAAGCCCTTTAAAAACTTATTATCCAATATAAATGCCGGTTTTGCTGCTTTTGTCAGGATGGAAAGAAAAACCGATATCCCTAAAATAAAAATGATAATGGCAGGCATCTGCTCACTGAACGCTTTGCCTAAAAGTGAAGCTAAAATACCGACACCAATCGTGACGTCACCCTGAAATTTAACTGGAACCAGAAATAGGAGCGATCCAATTAAAGATGGAATGATAAATTTCCAATACTCTCCCGTGACTGCTTGCGGCTTAATCCTTGTCTCAGCTTTCATTCTCTAACCTCCTTATGATTTGGAAACAACTGCTTCATGTTCCATAATTGCTTCTTCCAATACTTTCAGACCCTGGTCAATTTGCTCCTGTGTCACGATAAGCGGCGGAATCATCCGAATCACTTCCCCTGAATTTCCGCAGAGATAAAAGAGGACTCCCTTATCAAGAGAAGAATTCAGGATATCCATTACCGCTTCTCCATCCGGTTTTCCGGTTTGGGGATCGATTATTTCAATGCCGATCATCAGCCCCAGACCTCTGGCACTGCCAATTGAAGGGTGTTCGGCTTTCAAAGCCTGTAATTTCTGTAATGCATACTCTCCCATTTGCTTTGCATTTTCCAAAAGATTCTCCGTTTTTAGTACTTCAAGAGAAGCCAATGCTGCAGAGCAGGCAATCGGATTTCCCCCGAAGGTTGTTCCGTGGGCACCGAGCGGCCATTTTTCCATGAGTTCCTTTGAGGCTGCAGTTGCGCTTAACGGCAGTCCTGCCGCAATTCCTTTTGCAATTGCCATGATATCCGGCACCACATCAAAAGCCTGGGCGGCAAACCATTCCCCAGTACGCCCAAAGCCGGTTTGCACTTCATCAAATATCAGCAGGATTCCATGCCGGTCACAGATTTCCCTGATTTTCTGCATCCATTTCTTTGGAGGAATGATATAGCCTCCTTCCCCGAGAACCGGTTCAATGATCATGCAGGCAACCTCTTCCGGGTCTACCTGATGCTTGAAGAGTGTTTCAGCGTCCTTTTCCAGTTTTCTTGGGAAGTACTCCTCAGGATCTTCACCAAAAGGACAATCCCGCTCATCCGCATATGGAAGCTGATAGGTCAGCCAGGACGGCTGCTGAAACTTGCGGTATTTGCTCTTGGATGTGGATACACTGAGTGCCCCCATAGACCTTCCATGGAAACAGCCTGTGAAGGAAACAACATAGGGCCTCCGCGTGACATACTTTGCAAGCTTAATAGCTCCTTCGATTGCTTCAGTCCCGCTGTTCGCAAAGAAAAAGCAATCCAGATTTCCCGGCGTAATTTTCCCAAGCTCATCTGCGAGCCGCAAAATCGATTCATAGATGATAACGCCTGACGGGCCGTGCACCAAATGGTCTGCACTGTCTTTGATGGCCTGTACAACCTTTGGATGGCGATGTCCGACATTTTCCACTGCGATGCCTGATGTAAAATCCAAATACTCTTTACCATCGACACCGTAGTAATAGCAGCCTTCCGCCTTAACCACCGGCAAATTAGGGTGATCCTTTGCCATACTTGGCGCCAATAGGTTTGAAATGTTTCCGACAAGATGACTCCAATTTTCTCTGTTCATACTTTCCCCTCCTGAATCCTGCATAGATGTAATGGTTATGTTTTCTCTGCTATTCTTTAATGCAATATTCATGCCAAGGTATGTATTAACAATCATATTTTTTTAATTTTCTTACTACTGAAGGCTGACTGATTCCCAGTGCGACCGCTATTTCAGTAGTGGTCCGGTAATGTTTCCTAGCATTAATTAATACTTTTTTCTCTACATCTTCCAATATAGCGGGAAGAGTTTGTCCCTCATAATCTATTAAACCCTCTTTTTTTCCTTGCATATGGTATTCATAAGGCAGGTCGTCTTTCGTGATTATCAGGCTGGTGCTTGTCACGATAAGCCGCTCCATCAGGTTTTCAAGTTCTCTTACGTTTCCCTTCCACTCAAGCTGCAGCAGGTGATCGACCAGGAATTTGTCCAGGTGTCTTTCCCGATTATGCCGCTTGGAGATAGAGTGGAGAAAATAATTAATGAGAGCAAATAAATCCTCTTTCCGCTCCCTGAGCGGCGGAATCTTTAAGGGCACCACATTCAGCCGGAAGAATAAGTCCTGCCTGAAGTCCCTGGATTCCACTGCTTTTTGAAGATCCTTATTCGTAGCTGCCAGGAGCCGAAAGTCTGCATGAACCGGCTTTGTCCCTCCTACTCTATAAAACTGCTTGTCTTGTATGAATTTCAGCAGCTTTGCCTGCAGATGGGCTGAGAGTTCGCCAATTTCATCAAGAAATAGTGTGCCTCCTTTTGCCATTTCAGCAAATCCCATTTTGCCTTTATTCTTTGCCCCTGTAAAAGCACCGCCTTCATACCCGAAAAACTCAGCCTCAAAGATGGATTCCGGAATGGCACTGCAGTTTACTTCAATGAACGGCCCGTCTTTTCGCGTACTATTTTGATGAATCCATTTGGCGAGAGCCGATTTTCCGACTCCTGACTCACCCAGGAGCAGGACTGTGACATCTACATCGCGGATTCTTCTAATGGTTTCGGCAATATTTCTCATCGCCAGACTGTCAGCTATCATGCCATCCATTTTAGTGCTCTTATTGCGGAGGAGATCCAGTTCACTCTTCACCCTGGCCATTTCTTCTTCAACACTGTTCAGATATTCTTTTATAACAAGAATTTCTGAAACATCGTAGGAATAGCTGACAATATGATCAATATTCCCAGTTTCATTGAATACAGGAATACCAGTAACCAGGATTTTTTTGCCTGAGCCGGCTTTTTGCACCAGAATGACTTTTTTCTTTTTCCTTAGTACTTCAGGAGTGATCGCAGGCTTAAACACTCCTCTTCTTTCCAGTTCATATACAGACTCACCAAGAAGCGTATCCGGTTCGATGCCATAATGGCCCCCGCTGCCTTTACTGACCTTTATAATTATGCCGTCTGCATTGGTGACCATAATGTCTTCTTCCATTGAAGATATGACTTCTCTGTCATTATTCCAGTCCATGAAAAAGCTGTTCATCCAGTTCCTCCCGCAGATTATTCATTATTGAATCATAATATTTCTAAAAATTGTTGTGTTTCAAGAGATTTTTCCTTAAATTATTCAAATTTAAATAATTATTCAGATTTGTATAAGACTATACATCATTTTGGTGAAAATGAAAAGATACATAGGGGAAAAATTAATAAAAATTCGTATTTCAGTATAAAAATAAGTATTTTCTCGTATTAATTGTTGTTTTCACCTATCAATGTTGTCCGTTGATTTCCGCTCCAGGATACTCAGCGAACCGCGGGGCAGGCGGTGAGCCTCGCACCTTCCGCTGCAATCAACTCAGTAAATAAGATACAAAAAGCAACAAACCTTGCGAAAATAGCCAAAAATAAAATAAAAACTTTTAAAGATTATAGCTGCATTAAAAGTGGAATATATACTCTTATAAGGGGAAGGAGAGGTATTTTTGATTCTATTGTTTGAAATTGCGGCCTATTTGGTCATGATTACAGTAAATGCGCTGGCAAACATTCTGCCTTTGAATGGGCAGACAACAGGTGAGATATCCAATAAGCTGGAGGTTCTTTTCACGCCGGCAGGGTATGTATTCAGCATTTGGGGATTCATCTATTTGCTGCTGGGTGTCTGGCTGGCAAGGCAAATTCCTAAGAAGCGAAGGAATCTTCCCATTTACAGACAGAACAGTCTACTGTTTATTGTGAGCTGTATGTTAAACAGTCTTTGGATTTTCGCCTGGCACTACGAGTATTTTCTTTTATCTGTAATCATTATGATTGCACTACTGTTTACTCTAATCCTTTTATACAAAAATGCTAAGGAATTTGATCCTGATTTTCTGGATTTTGCTTCATTTTCGGTTTACTTAGGGTGGATTTCTGTAGCGGCGATTGCAAATATCAGCTTTTATCTTACCTATATTGGCTGGGATGGATTGGGTCTTAAAGACAGTGTGTGGACATACATCATGCTCGCAGTGGCCACCGGCCTGGCTCTTGTATTCCGCATTAAGAATAATGACTGGCTTTATCCGCTTATATTTGTATGGGCATTTATCGGCATTGGAGTCAGAAATATGGAAAATGACCCAAATGTGGCTTATGCCGCTTACTTCGCTGCCTTTTTTACAGCCGCAGGCATTCTCCTGACCAGAAAAAAAACTTAAGTCAGCAAAAAAAGGAAGCCTCATCGCAAGGCTTCCTTTTTTCATCATTTCCACGTCTGGATTTGGTCTGTCTCAAGTATTCCAAGCGTTACGTCACTAATATCAGGGTCATCAAGCAACTGATTCCTTACACCAATTTTTATATCATCCGCATCGGCAAGGGTGAGGCCTTCGACCAGTTCAATATACCCTTCCACATGATATCTTCTTCCCTCCTGGATCAGCCGCAGCTGTTTAATATCCACAACCTGGGGGTCACCAAGAATAATTTGGGCAATACGGTCTTCTATGTCTTTTGGTGCAGCCACTCCAATCAGGCCAAGCGTATTTTCAAATCCGATTTTCACTGCTATCCCCACCAGAAGCAGCCCAATTAAAATCGTGCCCACCCCATCCAGGAAGTAAAGGCCTGTAAAATGAGCGATCAGAATCGAAGCAAGGGCAAGCAGCGCACCAAATGTCGCGATAATATCTTCATAAAAAACCAGGCGTGTTGGAGGAGATGCAAGCCTGACATTTTTAAAGGCAACAGGCACAATGCCAAATCCTTTGGCTGGATTCCTCGTTTCATGGCCGATTTCCTTCATGGCTTTTAATAAAATAAATCCATCGACAGCTACGGCAAGGATCATTACTCCCACATTGAGCCAGAGGTCGGTTGATTCCTTTGGATGCTGAATCAATTCCCAGCCTTTATGTATCGTTTCATAGGCCATGATGGAAATGACAATAACAGCAATTAAGACGAAAAGGTTGATCACCCGGCCAAATCCTGTTGGGAATCTTTTGGTCGGCGCCTTTTCCGCAAGCGCACTGCCGAAGAACACAAACCCCTGATTCAGTGCATCTGCAAGAGAATGAAGGGTCGTGGCAAGCATGGCCCCGCTCCCGCTTGCAAAAGCTGCCAGGCCTTTAGCAATTGCCAGAGCCGTATTTCCGATTGCTGCCATTCCCGATGATTTGTTTCCTTTTTTCAATAAAGCAATCACAGACATTTCATCACCGCCAAATATTTTTATTTGGTTTATTGTTACCCTCATGAGCCGATTCTGAATCATTTTTTCCTCATAAACCAAAGGCAAAAAAAAAAGAGCTAATATCCTGATTAGCTCTCCAAAAACATTATTTAACAAGCGAGTGCTTAAAGGCATATATGACAGCCTGGGTCCTGTCCTGCACCTGCAGTTTGCTTAGTATATTGCTCACATGTGTTTTGACTGTTTTTAAGGCAATGAAAAGCTCGTCGGCGATTTCCTGGTTCGTTTTGCCTTCTGTCATCAACAGGAGGATTTCCATCTCGCGGCTTGTCAGCTCTTCATGGGGCAGCACCTGGTTTTTCTGCCTCATTTTCACCATCATTTTACCGGTTACTTCCGGTTCAAGCACCGACTGTCCATGATAGGTCGAGCGGACTGCCTCAGCAATTTCACTGGCTTTGGAGGTTTTCAGCATATAGCTTGTCGCCCCGGCTTCCAGTGCCGGATACACTTTTTCATCATCCAGGAAGCTTGTGACAATGATGATCTTAGCTTCAGGCCATTGCTCGATGATTCTTCTGGTCGCCTCGATTCCATCCATTTCTTTCATGACGAGATCCATCAGAATGATATCAGGCCGCAATTCAAGTGCCAGATCAATAGCTGTTTTTCCGTTATCCGCTTCTCCTATTACTTCAATATCCGGCTGTGCCGTCAAATAGGAAGACACTCCAATCCGAACCATTTCATGATCATCCACAAATAAAACTTTAATCATTGGCCTCACCCTCAGAATTTAGTCTTGCCTAAGCAGACATTATTTACATAATCGGAACCTTTACTTCAAGTCGGGTTCCTTTATTTTTTACACTGATGATTTTCATGCTGCCGCCAACTTCTGCTGCCCGTTCATACATATTCTGCAGACCATAGGAGCCAGCCTTTGTTTCCTCTACATCAAACCCGACTCCATCATCAGCCACCCGGAGGATCGCAAAATCATCCCTTTGAATCAGGAGCACTTCAAGATTTTGCGATTTGGAATGGCGGAGTGTGTTGGACACAGCCTCCTGAAGGATGCGGAATAAGTGGTCTTCCACGCCTTTATCAAGCGGAAAACTCTCTACCTTCCATTCAATCTCCATGGAAACTTTTTGAAGCAATTCGACCAAAAGCTCTTCAATTCCTTCCTGAAGGCTTTTGCCCTTAAGTGCCGCAGGACGAAGGTGCAGAAGCAGGGCACGCATTTCGAGCTGTGACTGATGGATCATTTCCTCCACCATTTTCAGCTGTTTTGCCTGTCTGTCTTCCGGATCCTGCTGGGTTTCAGTAATGGCGGACATCATCATGGACGCTGCAAACAGCTGCTGGCTGACAGAGTCGTGAAGCTCACGGGCAAGCCTGTTCCGTTCCTGGGAAACGATCTCCTGCATCCTGCTCTCGATATCTTCCGCTTTTTCATTTGCCAGCTTTTGAGAGATTTTCGCCTGTTCTGCCATATTCTTTTGAATCTTCTCGGCCCTGACTGCTATGGACTGCAGTTCTTTACCTGTTTCCGGCACATCCAATTGCCTGCCTTCTTCGACCTGGTGGAGCATAGTGTCTACTGCAAAAAGCTGCCGGCGCCAGTAAATTCCTGACAGCAAACCGAAGATCAGGCCTATGGCCAGGCTTATGCTCGGCACAAATAAGATAAATGGAATATCGAGTATTTCCGTTTCCCAAAGATCCCGCCAGCCGGGAATGGGAAACATTGTAAAAAAAGAGGCTGTCAGGACAGCAAGAATGAGGAGGGACATGCCCGCTCCCCATGCAATTTGCCGCTGAATGATATTCATACGCGCTTCACCTCGATATCCCCGACTGCAAAAGAAGTGAAAATTTTAACGCGCTGGCCTGATTGATCATAGCCAGGCGTCTGAAGGTGAAGGTGCTGATTAAACATCTTGGATTCTTCGTACTCGAATATTCGGGCCTTTCCGGCTATGGCTGAATGACTGACACTAACCTCCACGTCATAGGGAACAAGCACCTGCACATTTCCGATGAAGTTCCGGATGAAAATGACGGTTTCTCCCTTAGGAATAACTGTATAGCTTAAATCAATGACCGTATCACCTATGCCGGTCTGGATATTAATATCATTCCACTCGTACACCTGCTCAGGCGTTTTTTGCTGGCCGACAAATATATTGGAAAAAAGAGGATTCTTTTTTATGACTGTTTCTTTCTGAAGATTTACTGCCGATTCCTTTAACTCCGGCTGAATCCGTTTAGGTGCCTTTTTGGACTGCCCAAACTGAATCAGCAGATGAACCAGAATCGCCAGCAGGAAAAATTTGAGCGTCATCATGCTGAAAATATTGATGAGCAGAAAAATTAATCCAAGCCAGAAAAGCCATTTACCGGAGCTCTTAGGCATCCACTTTCTTCCGATATATACCATTCCAATTGGCACAAGAAGAGAGAATACCACGCCGCTGTTAAAAAAGGCTATTTCCACAAAGAGAAAGACAATGCCCAATATGATGATCCAGCTCATATAATCGCTTTTGTTGTTCGTGTTCATGAGGCATCCCCCTTTTGTGTAATGGAATGATTGATTAAAAGGCGCAGTATTTCCACGCCTTTTTAGAATACCATTTTTTGTTCATTAAGTAGAAAGAGTTTTTATCTTTTTTGGGAAAAAGAGCATACAGACAGGGTTTATTTTACTCTCTCGTTAATTTGGGTTGCTGCGTAAGAGATAACACTACAATACTGGCTTCTTCTCCATCTCTTTTTCCAGCTGCGCAATGCGTGCATCGATTGTGCTGCGGTGATAGGAGCTTTTCACCTGATGCTCAAGACGGTCAAGATAGGATTCGATTTCCTGGAATTTTGTAAAGGATTTATCATTGTTTTGGTCCAGCACCTTATCCATCCGGTGGTTGGCGCGTGTAATGTTTTCGCGGCCCATCAGCTCCATGCGGCGGATATGCATATCCTTCAGTTTATGCTTCATTTCCTCGTATTTTCTTTCAAGATCACCCATTTGATTTACCGCCTGGTTCAATAGATCCTGCAACCGGCCGGCACGCTCTTCATACTGCATTTGCTCCTGTGAGGCAAACTGATGGAGTTCCTCTTCACCTGCCTGTAAAGCAACCTCTGCCTGGCGCTTGCGTTTGTCTGCAAGATTTTTCGCCTGCTCGTATTCCCGGGTGAATTCTTCCTTTAATGTATATTGACGTTCCAACAGCTTGCGGACCTTCTCAGTTTCCCGCTCACAATCACGAAGGTGTTGGTTTAAAAGTGCAATTGGATTCCTTTTTTCCTTTTTATCCAATGCTTCATGAAGATCTGCCATTACTGTATCTTTGATTCTTGTTAATAGGTTTGCCATATCGATCTCTCCTTTTTTTAGTTTCTGTTTAATTCTGCCCACTGCTTTTCAAAGCTGGCAAAAGGGTCATTGGCTTCTTCCATTACACTTGAGCTTGAATCGTTCCACTTTTTATAGACCAGATATAAAACGTATGCAGCTGCAAGCCCTAAGATTGCCGGGAAGTTGGAAGCGGTGGCCATCAAAGCGATGAACCCGATGATTCCATAGCCGATTTTTGCCATCGTGCTTTCTGCTTTTAAAAATTGTTTAAACACAAAGTATAGAATTCCCGCGCTTACTGCCAGACCCACGATCGGGCCAAGATTTGAAATCAGCACCATCGCCGCAATTCCACCTACTATCAATAATCCAAGTTTTTTCATTTTTCATTTCCTCCTTTCTTGATTTCATCTTACCTGTAATAGGTAAATGCTATAACGAGCCTCAGCTTTATTTTCAAATAAGACCTGAGACGTAGCAGTTGGTCGGCCTCTTTCAATTTAGCTGGGAAATCTGGAAAAAGAATGTACGTTAGTACAGCAGATTAGGGGGTACACATGGGGTATGCAATCAAATAACGATGTCTGCATTGCGCAGGTTTTTATACATCAATTGAAGTGGAGGTCTTCCCATGTTTGGGTATGATGATTTTTTGAAGTTCATGCAAGCCTTTTTTGTGGTATTCCCTATAGTGACGCTCATTCATTTATTGGGTCATATATTCTTTGCAGCCATTTTTGGCGGAAAAGGGATACGGGTTATTATTGGCACAGGCAAAATACTATTCTCAATGAAGTTTTTGGAGGTTAGGCGGTTTTACTTCTGGTATGGAGGGTGTGAGTATACTTCTTTAACATACAGCAATAAACTGACCAAATCTCTTATCTTTTTAGGAGGGTCCATTTTAAACATTGCCAGTATTTTTCTTGTGAATTACTTGATCCGAATCGGCATTCTGGATGCTAATATGCTGTGGTACCAATTTGTCTATTTTTCCTTTTATTACGTCTTTTTCGCCCTGCTGCCAATGGATATGGCAGATGGCACGCTTAGTGACGGGAAGGCCATGTACAAGCTCTGGGTTGATAAAAATGAAGATGATTCTTCAGCTGACTGCCAGCTGGTTGATGAAGAAAGATAGTGTGCATTCAAAAGGAAGCTCCGATCACCGGAGCTTCCTTTTTGCATTATTTTCTTTTCATAATGGTTTCTTGCCTGCAGCGCCCAATGCTGATTGGAACCAGCTGATAAAAGAGTTTTTTCGGCACATGAAAGAATTCTTTCCTGCCAATACTAATGGCGGAGGTGAAGTGTGATATGTATTTCTCATGGATGTTAGGTATTATGTTATTAGCACAAACACAGACTGCTGGACTTCCAGAAGATTTATCCATTGCAAATAACGGCGAATCCATTTCAAATATCAGCAGAATCAACTATCAATTACCTTTTCCCGGGCTTCCTCTGGTAGATAGTGAACGGTTCATTCGTCTCCTTGAGACATTGGATCGTCAGACCTATATTCCCCCTATGAACGCTTACATAGACGATAGCGGGCGGATCGTTGCCGAGAAACCTGGGAAAATCCTGCACCGCAAAGCATTCATAGATATTTTCTATACATATTTTTATAATAAGGGACCGGCTAGAATTCAGATTCCGATGCTCCCCGTTTATCCAAGAGTGGATAAGGACCTTCTTTCCCATATCCGGGTTAAAATGATCGGCCAGTATGTTACATACTTTAATCCGAGTAACACCTCACGCTCTCATAATATTCAGCTTGCAGCCGAAGCCCTTGATAACACTGTTGTTTTTCCGAATGAAGTATTTTCTTTTAACCGTGCTGTCGGCAAAAGAACAGCGGGGAAAGGCTATAGGCGCGCTCCGGTTATCGTAAGAGGGGAATTGTCGGAAGATATCGGGGGCGGGATCTGCCAGGTATCCTCCACTCTGTTTAATGCAGTTGACCGGGCAGGCGTCAAGGTGCTCGAGAGGTATTCCCACAGCAAGAAAGTTCCATATGTACCGCCCGGCCGGGATGCAACGGTAAGCTGGTATGGCCCTGATTTCACCTTTAAGAACCGTTACAGCTTTCCCCTGCTTATACGGGCAAAGGCCCTGCACGGCCAGATGGTGATCAGAGTATACTCATCTGATGAAATAGACTATGAGCCACGCCAGGTTCCGAAGGCTACTAAAATGCTGCCGGAAGAAATCAGCATTGAAAAGGAAGCGGTTAAAGAGGATTGATAACCTTCAATTCATTCGGGCTAATTTAGTTGCATCTATATAAAAAGACCAAGGAGCATTATTACCAGCCCAAAGATCGCAGAGACTCGCTTCACGCTCCTGTTCTGCCCGGGCTTTAGAAATAAACTGATCAAAAAACCCACTGGCAAAACAATGCCATTAAAGCTAAAAGTAAATGTTCCTAATAGATAATAACCAATCAGCTTCAGCACCAAGTGTTGTTCTTCCTCATTCCTGCTGCGGAACAAAAGATAAATACCGGCTGCCCATAAAAGTAAAAAGATTATAATCATGCTATGCACCCCTTTTAGATACGGTATTCTGTGTTAAGCAGGAAAGTGCCAAAGATAGAAAACACCCGCTCAGTAGCGGGTGTTCAACTTTAAGAAAGTGGAACAGAAGAGACAATCACACCATCTTCATCTGCATATACATATTCACCCGGTTTCCAGTCAATCCCGCCAAACGTGACAGGAATGCTGCGGTCCCCTTTTCCTTCTTTTCGGCTCTTCAAAGGATTTGAGCCAAGTGCCAGGATGCCTGTATCGAGGCTTCCAAGCTCCACTGTGTCCCGAACGCATCCATAAATAATCACACCGGCAAGCTTTCTTGATTGAGCAATCTCACCAAGCCGATCACCCATTAGTGCGCACCTTTTCGAACCGCCGCCATCCACCACCAGTACACTTCCCTCTGGAATTGACTCCAGTGCCTCTTTTACCAGCACGTTATCTTCAAACACTCTAACCGTAGAAATGGGACCGGAAAACTTTCTTTTTTGCCCATAAGATTTAAACTCCTGCTGGCAAATACGCAGCTCCTGGCTGTGATCATCACATAAATCTGCCGTTTTAAAATCCAAAAGAGATCTCCTCCTTTAGCGCTTTTGGCTGTAAACCTCTTTATGCCATCTTTCAATACTTCGATATGCAGCAGCCTGTTCCCTTCCTATTTTCATAATCAAAAGGGAAAGATTGCAGATTTCAGGCATATATCTTTTAGTAAGGAAACTCTGCGCTAAAGAAAAGGGAGGTTAAAGGATGGCTTTAATGTGGGCTATTACAATCGGTTTTATTGTTTCATTGGGGCTTGTCGGATTTATGCTTGTCCATTTTCTAAAAGGTGCAATGGATTCCCGCGATTCCACGACTGTTGACAGGATTCAGAGTAATTCGAAAGACTAGTGAAAAGAGGCTGCCGGAATTGGCAGCCTCTTTACTGGCTTTGACAATTTGCACAATAGAACGTTTTCCGTGAAGATATTTCTTCTTTCACTATAGGGCTGCTGCAGCGGAGGCATGGCTCTCCTTCTCTGTCATAGACCCTGCACTGCTCATTATACCCCCCGGTTTTGGCATCTCCTTTAAACAAAGACTCTTCCATATAGCCTCCAAACTGAATGGCACGGGTTAATACGCCCTTCATGGACTGATACAGGATTTTTATTTCATCCTCATCCAATTCATCTGCTTTTTTCATTGGAAGCAGTCCGGCCTCAAAACAGATTTCATCACTGTAGCAGTTGCCGATTCCCGAGAGAAACTTCTGATTGACTAATGTTGTTTTCAGAATTCCCCTTCTGCTTCTGATCAGTTCATGAAAGGCCGGAAATCCCAGCGTGTGATCCAGAGGCTCCGGTCCCAGACCGGAAAGCTTCTTTTCCGCCTCAGCGTCTGTCAGCAAGTGCAGATAGCCAAGTCTTAGTCCAATAAAATAAAGCTTTTTATCACCAAAAGAAATAATAACCTGTTTGGTTCGCTCAGGATTGTCCGCTTCGCTGCCGATATACATCCAGCCACCGAGCATAAGGTGCAGCAGCAGGTTTTTACCGGAGCTCAACTTGAAAATAAGGTGCTTGGCTCTTCTTTGGATTTCGGTTATTTGCACATTAATCAGCTGACTTTTTAATTGGGCAGGCTGCACATTGATTGATTTTTCACGGTTTACCTCTACATCAGTAATGACTTTACGGACCAGTTTCTCCGTTAACAGCCTTCTGTAGGTTTCCATTTCCGGAAGCTCAGGCATGGTGTCAGCTCCTTCCTAAAATTCTGTTATCTTAGTATTTAATGGAAGGATTCATCTCATTCCTAAAAACTGCACAATCAATTTTTTCATTTGTTCAATGTTTCGTAACAATGGTTTCCAATATTTTGATGTTTGAAATGGTACGATGATTCCTAAGGGAGGTTTTTCCATATGCAAAAGAACCGTTCCAGCAATCAGGCTTTAATGTTTTTTATCATTTATATTGCATTATTAGGCAGTTTAATTTTTGCGGCTGTCTCTTTCACACCCACTTTTCAACAGGAACAGCCTTCAGAAATTTCTTCTGCTTTCATTCAGAAGCACAATCAGGAAAAGAAAGCAGCTGAGAATGAAGGAAAATGGCAGCCATCCAATACTTTTGTGATTACAGCCATTTCCATAGGCTCTTGTCTTGATATCATCGTTGTGCTTCTCTGGGCCCGTCATGAAAATAAAAAGACAAAGCAGGGGGAATTCTCTAATCCTGATAGATTAACCAACAAGAAATGGTTCTGGTATCTGGTTTCAATGGGCATTGTTTTGCCCAAGGACGGCAAGTTGATATTCAGCCTGAAAAATTTCATCTTAACTGTTATCTTTTTTGTTTTATTGAAGTTTTTGCTGTTTGACCAGCTTGAGAGCATCTAAAATCATCACAGGCTCCGATTAGCAGCCTCATTCAGCTGTGCAATAATATCATCCGCATGTTCAATACCGATGGATATCCTTACCACCTGCTTGGTAATGCCGAGTTCTTTGCATACTTCAGGAGGCAGTGCCCGGTGGGATGTTGTCAGAGGATGAGATACAGACGTTTCAACACCCGCAAGTGTCGGCACAATTTTAATCCATCCAAGTTCTTTAAAAAATTTATTCACATCAGCACGATCAGATAATTCAATCGTGACAATGGCACCGAACCCTTCTTCGCCGTGCTGAAAAGGATAATAGACCTTCTTTACTTCCTGGTTTTGCTCCAATGCCCTTGCCGTTTTTCTGGCATTGGCAGACTGCTGCTTCATTCTGAGAGCCAGCGTTTTCGCTCCCCTGCAGGTCAGCCAGGCTTCAAACGGACTTAAATTTGCCCCGAGGTTTACAATTTTACCGTGCGCTTTTCCAACCAGCTCTTCATCTCCAGCGAGGACACCTGCAGTAATATCACTGTGTCCGCCTATGTATTTGGTTGCACTGTGGACGACTAGATCAATGCCTTTCAAATAGGGTTGGCAATGATAGGGAGTGGCAAATGTATTATCAATCAGGGTAACTAGATGATGCTTCTTCGCCAGGCGGACGACATCTTCAAGGTTTTCCACCCGCAATAAAGGATTTGTGATGCTTTCTGAATATAGAAGTTTTGTATTCTCCCTTATGGCCCCCTCCACCTGATGAGCATCAGAAAAAGGCACAACGGTTACTTCTATACCGAGCTGTGTCAGCTCTTCCTTGATTAAATGGAAGCTGCCTCCGTACAGGTCATCGGCAGCCACAATATGGTCGCCGCTTTTGACCACAGCCAGCACTCCCGCAAGGATGGCAGATATACCTGATGAAGCTGCTGTCCCGGCCGGTGCTCCTTCAAGGCCGGCAATTAATTCACCAAGCTCATCTGTGTTCGGATTTCCGACCCTTGAATAAAGATAATTGCCGTTCCCCTGATAAAATCCCTCCAGCTCATCAAGATCGCTGAAAGCAAAAGCGGAGGTTTGATAGATTGGTGTGACTTTACTTTTAATTTTGCGATTGCTATTATTTTTTCTATGCAGAACAGAAGTTTCGAAATTCATTTGGCCTTTCCCCTTTAATAGAAATAAGTCTGGAGAAATGCCCAGACCTTTTAATGAAAATTAGCTGAATTTATAAAAAATTATATCAATACAGCTTTTATGCGTCAATGAATGAAAGGGTCTCTACTCTACTTTATTCTACTTTACTTCCTTCAGAAAGCTTTTAGTCCTGATGCCCGTCCGCCGAATGATTAGTGTTGTGTCTACATGTATATCCGCATCAGCAAATTTTTCATCCCAGTTATTCTGGACCTTTTTGAAATTCTGATAATCCTGTCTCAGCACCACTTCACCAAAACCAAAAATATCGGTACCATACTCCTGCTGGACCTTCTTAATCGTTTTTGTAACCATATCATTGATCTGCTTTTGGGCAATTTCTCCATTTTCTTCGTATGTCTTCGCTTTATCAAACTGATCATTGCAATGAGTCCCGTCAATATATGCCTCTGCTCTAATTTTTATATGAATGTCTGCTTTTCCATTCTCGAGTTTTCCTTTAATCTTTGTACTTGTATCGTATACTCTCATCCCCATATACCGGTTTTCGCTGCATTTTACAGTAATCGACGTTTTATCAAGCTTATCCTGGATCCATAAGTAATTTCTTGAATCCTCCAGTGTCAGAAATCCTTCCAGCTTATCACCTTTGAATATTGCCAGAGAGTCCAGGACGACAAGCGCCTCCGGGGTGACCTTCATCATATTTTCCACACTTGAGCCAGCCTCCGGATCACCCTTTATCCTGACAGCTGCCATTACAGGCTGACGGCCACGAGCGGTCCATGCCGTAATGACATCATTCATTCTCACTCCCGGGTCTCCGCCCCAATCCTTCATCATCGTGTCCAGCTGAGTATGCAGCTTTAAAGATGTAGATTTCTGGAATTGATACGTCACTTTTAGAATGTCAGAACCTTTGGCTTCTCTTGCAATCAATATATTAAAATCATCACGGATTTCCCGGTTTCTTTCCAGAAAATCAATGAAGTCAATAATCCCCTCTTTCGCAAGCTCCTCTCCGATAATCAGTGTTCGCATGTGAGAATAGATCAGGTGCCTGGACATCCCTTCATTCATTCTATAGGTCAGCTCTGCCAGAGAATTCCCTTCCGCAGAGTAAACAATTGATGGAGCAAAGCCGCTGGCGGTGCGGTTATTCAATTCAGTTGCATTAATGCCTTCTACAGTCAGAATATACTTATCGTTTTCTCCCTTATCCACAGCCATTCCTGTGACAACGGTTATTTCACCCAGTTCTCTTTGATCCCAGCATCCGGCCAGCAGTATTGCCGCTAAAAAAATGGCGGACATCACACCAAATTTTTTCAATTGGACTGCTCTCCTTTCATTGGCGGAGGAGAAGGCGAACCTGTCTTTGGAAATTTTTCAGGATTCTGCGTTTTTAAATAAGCCGGCCTCTTCCTCATGCTCCAGATCGGGAATCGAAAAAATACATCCTTCTGCTGCTCGATGATAAACGGTGCCACCGGCGAAAGATATGGAATGCCAAAAGATCTGAGAGAGCTCAGATGGGCCACAATAAAAACAAGTACAATCAGGACGCCATACAAGCCCAATATGGCTGACACAATAATCAGGAGAAACCTTAACAGCCTTGCTGCTGCAGCAAAACTATAAGTTGGTGATACAAAATTGGCGATGGCTGTAATAGCGACAATGATGACCATAATATTCGATATAATCCCTGCCTCTGCTGCAGCCTGTCCGATCACGAGAGCCCCTACAATTGAAACAGTCTGCCCGACAGCCCTTGGCATCCGAACACCGGCTTCCCTCAGGATCTCAAAGGTTACTTCCATCAATATTACTTCAATGACTGCTGGAAACGGCACCCCTTCCCGCTGGGCAATAATCCCGAGAAGCAGGGGCGTGGGCAGAAGTTCGTGATGAAAGGTTAAAATACCAACATATAAGGAGGGCGTAATCAAGGCAATCATAAAGGATAAATATCGGATTATTCTTAAGAAGCTTCCCATCATGAAGTTTTGATAATAATCTTCTGCGATGGAAAAAAAATCGACCAGTACAGCCGGAACCACCAGCACAAAAGGTGTACCATCAACAAGGATGGCAATCTTCCCTTCAAGCAAATTGGCTGCCACCGCATCAGGCCTCTCACTATTCAGAGCCAGCGGAAAAGGTGTCGCAGATTTATCTGCAATCAGCTCTTCAATATTTCCGGATTCAAAGATGGCGTTCGCCTTTATCTGGCCAAGCCTTTTGCGTACCTCCCCAACAATCTTTTCATTTGCCGTCCCTTCCATATACCCGATGTATACAGAAGTGTTAGTCTCAGAACCAATGGTGAATTTTTCAAAACGGAGATTTCTGTTTTTTATTCTTCTTCTCAGCAGGCTTACATTTGTAGTTATTGACTCCACGAACCCATCCTTAGGACCGCGGATGACCGTCTGAGTGCTTGGCTCTGTTATGGACCGGTCTTCGCCGATAGCCATGGAAAGGGAAAGCGCCTTTTCCATATCATTAAATAAAATGATGATGTTTCCATTAAGCAGAGAGGTGATAATTTCATCGAATGACCCAACCAGCTGATAGCCTGCTCCTCCGAATTTCTCCTTGCATAAAGACTTTAAATCATCCTCTGTTGTTAATTTAAACCCAGCCTCTTTCCCGCTGATGGATTGCAGGATCGTTTCCTTTAGTAATTTAGTATCAATCATGGTTGTAAGATAGATAAGCAGCGCATCTTTGCCTTCTGTCTTCAGCTCATCCATGCTTAAATCAATCGTACTTCCGAACTCTGCGTTTATTTTTTCTTTCAGCTGTTTCAGGTTCATACTTTTAAGATTCGGGCCTGGGTCTGCCGTTTCCTCAATATGAACAGGGTATTCCTTTTTTTTGCGCATTTTTAAAAGTGATTTAAGAATACTCAAAACTTCATCCCCTTCGTGCCAGGTTTAGCCTTTTTCTTTCGCCTCGTCCATAAAACTGCGATTAAAAGAAGTGAAGGCAGCCCGAACTGCATCGGCAAATGCAGGAAGTATGGGACCATCTCAAGTCCCTCCTGCCAATGGTCACCGAAATTTACTGATATCAATACAGAATAAGCTGAAACAATCATGGCTGCAGGCATGGAAAAATACCGGTACGGAAGTCTGAAGGTGTATTCCAGGCCCTTCAATCCTGCAAACATAAACACCGACCCCTTTACCAAAATTCCCAGCATCATGATAAAAACAACGAGGGCATCAATTCTTTCGATGAAATTGCCGATGGAGACCTCACGGGCTGAACTCAGCATGGGAAAATTGGAACGCAGCAAAGCATCAGCTCCAAGTGTCACAATCATCAAAAACATCGCAAATAATAAAAGTGCACCCGCAATTGCCACTCCCAGCAATGACACACGCAGGCAATATTTAAAATTCGTTACTACCGGGAGGATAAGTGTAAATGCAACAAGCTCGCCAAAAGGAAATACGATCAAAGTTGGAAAAAGCGCCTTCAAAACAGGCTTGAGCCCATCTCCGAGCACGGGCTTTATTTCATATAAATTGGCATTCCCGCTTGCAAATAAAAGGATGGTCAGAAGGAATAAAAATCCGAATAAATAAGGGGTAAAAATTTCTGAAGTTCTGCCAAGGACTTCAAGACCGAGATATAAAATATAGGCCATGGCAAGACAGATGGTCAGCGAAATGATCTCAATTGGCGTCGACGGCAGAATGGCCGAAGCAATCAATTCCCCAAAATCCCGGACTACCCGGCTGGCAAGGTACAGAAAATAAACTGTATATATATTGGAAAAAATAATGGCAATCGGTCTTTTGAAGCCAATTTCCATGAGCTCATACAAATTTTTTCCGGGCACTCTGCTGATCAGGAAGTAATAGAATAGCATGATCCCAAACCCAAATATAATGGAAGCTGCAATGGCAATCCAGGCATCTTTCTTGGCATCTCCGCCTACTCCGACAACAATGGCGCTTCCTAAAAGGAAATTGATCAACAATGTCAGCAGCTGGCTGAGAGAGATATTCTCTTTTAACATTCCATCACCAATCCCTTTTACGATGTGTACGTTCAATTAAGCAAGCATTTCTATGATGGCCGCTTCTTTTTCCTCGCTTTCAAAAGGCGGAAATCAGCCACTGTACTTGAGACCAATCCGATCAAAACAGTAAAAATAATAATCATTCTTCCAGTGGCAATCTCTGAAAACAGCAGATTCCTAAAAGCTTCCCAAAACGTATAATCAAATATTTTCATATCAAATATTGTGCTCAAAATAGCCAAGAGCAGAAAAATGGCCAGATAGCTAAATGTAATCATGACTGTACCCCATTAACATTGGATATTGTATATCTTTTCTCGGTCTGCACATTTTATCCAGAATTAAAGAAAAAACCGTCCAGGTTCCGACTTACCATTCCACCTGATTAATTAACAATTATTTGGGTATGGTTAGAGAAGGAGAAATTGTATAGGAATAGGGTTTGCAGGAAAAATTATGAATGAATATAACGTAGGAGGAACGATATGACGACATCCAACCACAAAACTCCCCAATATCCGGAGCCATATTGGAGGGAAGAGGAACTTCCCGCCTTTGACAAGCTCAGAGAAGATGCTCTAACGGACATTGCGATTGTCGGCGGAGGCATCACCGGTATTACGGCAGGGTACCTTCTTGCCAAGGAAGGCTTTAAAGTGGCGATTCTTGAAGCCGGCAATATCCTGAACGGCACCACTGGCCATACCACAGCCAAAGTGACGGCACAGCATGGCTTAATATATGATGAATTGATCAGCCACTTCGGCGTGGAAAAAGCCAAGCTCTATTATCAGGCTTCGGCTGATGCACTGAATTTCGTCCGGAACACAATAACGGAAAAACAAATTGAATGCGACTTCAGTAATGAAGAAGCAATCATCTATGCTGTATCAGAGGAGTATGCACAAAAAGTCGATAAAGAGCGGCAAGCCTATGAAAAACTCGGAATCCCACACGGAATGAAGGACAGCATTCCGTTTAACATCAACACTACTGCGGTGCTTTCCATGTTTGACCAGGCCCAGTTCCATCCGGTGAAATACTTGAAAAAGCTCCTTAGGGACTTTGTGGATTTGGGCGGAATTGTTTATGAAAATACAACAGCAGCAGATATTGAAGAAGGCAGTCTTCCTGATGTGGTAACCAGAGATGGCCATCGCCTGAAATGCAAATATGTCATTGCTGCTTCCCACTTCCCTTTTGCAGATATGAAAGGGTTTTATTTTTCCAGATTATCTCCGGAAAGATCTTATGTACTTGGCGTAAAAATCAAAGAGGACTTTCCAGGAGGCATGTATTACAGTGCCGATTCACCGACCCGCTCGCTGAGGTACACACCTTATAACGGAGAAAAGCTTATTTTAGTGAGCGGCGACAGCCACAAGACGGGCCATGGGCCGGATACGATGAAGCACTACAATGCCCTCGAAGTCTTTGCTGAAGAGGTGCTCGGCATAACCGACTATCCTTATCGATGGTCTGCCCAGGATTTATACACACTTGATAAGGTCCCGTATATTGGCCCGATTACATCCAAACAGAAGAATATCTTTGTCGCAACAGGCTACCGGAAATGGGGAATGACAAACGGGACAGCAGCTGCCATGCTGATAAAGGATCAGATTATGGAAAGGGACAACCCTTATGCAGAGCTGTTTACGCCATCGAGATTCCAGGCTGACCCAAGCATTAAAAAATTTATTGCGGCCAATACAGATGTAGCCGGACAGCTGATTAAGGGGAAGCTTGAATTCGTGCCAAAAGAAACAGGAGATCTGTCAAATGATGAAGGCGGCGTAGTGATGATTAAAGGGAAACGGACAGGTGCTTACAGGGATCCTGAAGGCAGCCTCCATCTTGTGGATACCACCTGCACCCACATGGGATGTGAATGCGAATGGAACCATGGTGACCGTACATGGGACTGCCCATGCCACGGGTCCCGCTTTTCCTATGATGGAACCGTCGTGGAAGGTCCGGCTGCCAAACCGCTGAAGAAAGTGGAAGAATAACTTATTTTTTAAGAAAAGAAGACAGTTTTCCATGGGAGACTGTCTTTTTTGTGGAATTTGCAGTACGTTGATCGGGTTCCCACCCATTTATGTGCGGATAGAGCCCTGCGTTGTAAATATGGCGGCCTTATAGATGTTGAACTGCTGGATAGCCCGCTTTTATTATCGGATAGCTGGATTTTTCTTGCATATAGCTCTTTTATATTTTCGGATAAATCGTTTTTTTGCCGTATAGCTCATTTTTATTTTTCTTACCGTCTGATGCAAGAAAAAATCCCCCTTAAAAAGGAGGATTCGGCTCAATCAGTCCTGCACGTTGTTCTCTTTCTTTTCTTTGCTTCCGGTTGTGAATTCAACAAGCTCTTCGCTTGTGCGCTGAGGTCTGTGTTTATTGTTATTACGCTGTGCATTGCCATTTCCAAGTTTGGTTCTGCCCATATTCTCATCTGCTCCTTTTTTGTTTTATCAGGAGTAGTATGAGTCAATTATGGAGCAGTTATTCTGATGCCAGCACTTCAAGTTCAGGTGCTTTTCTATGCCTGGCAGCCTGTTCAAAGGCATAAGCAAGTTTGATCAGGAGCGGCTCACTGTAGGCAAGTCCTGTAAATGTGATGCCCACCGGCTCTCCTTCCGGGGTATACCCGGCCGGTACTGTGATGGATGGATATCCCGCTTTTGCAGGGATTCCTGCTCCAAAATTATTCGGGAACACGATGGCATCCAGATTATGCTCCTGCATCACATAATCAATACCCCGCTCTCCTGAAAAATAGATATCCTTCTCAAGTGCAGAGATGTAGGACATTTCCGTTAAATCTCCACTTGTTTGCTCCGCTTCAATCAGAATGGATTGACCGTATTTTAAGCACTTTTCGCTATTCTTTTCATTAAATTCAATGACATCTGACAGGGTGCGAATATGAAGGTGGGGTGCGACAGTACGCAGATAGGCATTCACATCCGCTTTAAATTCATAAGTCAGGACGTCGTAGCTCCACTCAGTTTTTGTGGAAGGAATCACTACTTCGTCGACCACCTCTGCACCGAGCTCATTTAACCGGGCTACTGCTTGATTCATGATCGCGAGCTTCTCTGAACTTAAGTAGTCAAAATATGTCTCTCTGGCAATGCCGATTCGTGCGCCCTGCAGTCCGTTTTCATCAAGGAAAGCGGTAAAATCCTTCCCCTGCAGATCCTGATTTGTCAGGGTAACCGGATCATTTTCGTCAGAGACTGCAAGCACGTTTAATAATAATGCGGCATCCTTTACAGTTCTCGCCATTGGCCCGGCAGTGTCCTGGCTATGGGCAATTGGAATAATCCCGGTTCGGCTGACAAGTCCGACTGTCGGCTTTATCCCTACGAGAGAATTCTGGCTGGCAGGACTTAATATGGAGCCTGATGTCTCCGTTCCAATGGCTGCAGCGGCAAAATTAGCGGCAATAGCGGCACCGGACCCTGCGCTCGAACCTCCCACATCAAATTTCCCCGGCCCATATGGATTTAAGGTCTGTCCGCCACGTGAGCTGTAACCGCTCGGCATCCCTTCCGTCATAAAATTGGCCCATTCTGTCATATTCGTTTTTCCGATAATGACGGCTCCCGCTTTTCTTAATTGAGAAGCCACAAATGAATCACTTTGTGCATAGTGACCCTTTAAAGCAAGTGACCCGGCAGTTGTCTGCATTTTGTCTCCTGTATCAATATTATCCTTTAACAATATGGGAATGCCATGAAGAGGGCTGCGCGGCCCCTTCTTTTCTCTTTCCGCATCAAGAGCAGCTGCAATATGCAGGGCATCCGGATTGAGTTCTAAAACAGAATGAATGTTTTTATCCAGCTGTCCAATTCGGTTCATATACATTAATACAAGTTCTTTGGATGTAATTTCCCCACTTTGCATTTTTTTCTGCATTTCATCTATCGTGGCTTCAAGCAAAAAGTCATCATGAAAACTCTTTAGCCTTGGATTCTCCATCATCGATTTCCCCTTATTCTTTAGTGAAATAAAGCTCCACTTACTAATTCGCTTAGAAAAGAAGAAATTCCTTTTTATAAAAAAAATGCCAGGCACCAATTGATGTGGGTACCTGGCTGTTTGATCTTTATACGATTTGGCCGCCGCGCATGACTTTCTTTTCAGCAGTGAGGCCCAGTTCTTTTGCCATTTGTTTAAGTTCGCGCTCTTCTCTTTCAGTGACGAGAGAAATAACGGTTCCGCCTGCGCCGAATCTTCCTGTTCTTCCAGAGCGGTGGACATATTGATTCATATCCTTCGGGAAGTCGAAATGTACGACATGTGTAACTCCTTTAATGTCCAGCCCCCTTGCTGCAACATCTGTGGCAATCAGCATATTCGTTTTGCCCGTGCGGAAGTTCTTGATGGCTTTCTGCCTGTCAAATTTGCTCAGGTCACCGTGCAGAGTGCTTGAGGAGATATTTTTAAAATCAAGCTTTTCGGCCATTACTGTGAGGTTGCCGATATCCTTGACAAATACCAGTGCCTTTATGTCTTCAAGCCTTGAAATCTTTTCGAGCATTTTGATTTTATCCCGTGCTTCTGCCACAAAATAAATATGGTCCACACCAGCAGCCTGAATGGTTTCATCCTTCTCGACACGAATGACATCAGCATCAGCTGTCAGTTCTTTCGCAAGCTGCTCAACAACCGGCGGCAGTGTCGCTGAAAACAGCAGGACCTGGCGTTCTTTTAATGTAGATTTAACAATGTTTTGAACCGTCTGAGTGTGTTCCTTAACGAGAAGCTGATCACCTTCATCAAGGACAACGGTTTTGACTTCATGCATTTTCAGCTTTTTCTGTTTAATCAGCTCGAGCACCCGTCCCGGCGTTCCTAAAGCGATGTGCGGATGCTTCTTCAATTTTTCAAGCTGCCTTTTCACATTGGCTCCGCCGATAAAAGAAGCGGCTTTTATCCCGCTGCCTTCAGCCCATTTTTGGATCTCGCTTAATATCTGCATAATAAGCTCCTGTGAAGAGGCTAAAATGACAGCCTGAACCGCCTGTTTATCCGGATCGATTTTTTCAAGGACCGGCAGCAGGTAAGCAAGCGTCTTGCCTGTTCCAGTCGGAGACTCGGCAATAATATCTCTGCCTTCCAATGCCGGAGGAACCGCCTCTGCCTGAATGGTCGTCGGCTGTGCAAATGCAGACTTTTTCCATGCCTCCTGGATAAATGGCTTCATATTTTCAATAAAAGATTGTGTCATATGTTACTCCTTTAACTTTATTGCGTGTAATCAGATAATTATATTTAGTATAGCCGAAAATCGGAAAAAACTAGTATCGGTAATGATACTAGCTTATAGGCAGGAAGTTGTCCACCCTTAACAGAAAAAGGCGCGAAGCCGCTTCTGGCATTCGCACCTTTAAATCTTACTTGTGAATCCACACGGCTCCGGCAGAGTTGTCCTTTGCTTCACCGACCACTTGGAATTTCAGGCCATGTTCAGGAACAATTCGTCCTGCATCAGGAATCAGACTGTTGATGTATTTGTTAGAATCATCAAAAACAGAAATTCCTTTTAGGCCAGGGTAGTCATAATCACCGCGGGTTGGCGAGCTTACTTCCCATGCTGGTGCTTTGTCCAAGGAGAACGCAGCATCTGCAATCTGATATCTTGTGCTTTGAGATACTGTTTCTTTGCCGTCTAACAGACCGGTAATGGCTTCCGGATGTGAATCCACCACTCCAAGAAAACCTTCTCCCGGATGAACGCCAACCCAGTTGTCTGTGTGGCTGTCATCGGCATACCAAACAACTAAACCAGTGTTGTATTTTACCCCTCTTGATTGGGCAAGAGCCGTATCGGAGCCTGCGTGATTTCTCCACTCAAGGTAATAATGGTTCTTCGCAAAGCTGATTCCGCTGGAAACAATGAATCCGTCAAGTGCCATCTGAGAGACACCTTCAGCATCGTCTGTGAAAATCACATTTCCATCAGCAGTTACCGTGATTTCATCCATCGCAAATCCGTCCAATGCTAAGCCTCCATCTGTTACATATTCAAATGTCAGGCTAACTTTTTTACCGGCAAATGCGCTTAAGTCATATGTCTTATCTATCCATTGTCCTTTTGAAGATTCAGCACGGGCATCGCCATCTGTATCATTATCACCGATTACATCCAGCTCAGTTTTCGTCCCATCGGCTGCTTTTGCAGTAACAGTCAGATAATCATAATCAAACTCAATATCAAAATATGCCTTTGCATTAAATGTTGCTGTTGTTGCACTTGTTAAATCAAATTCCGGCGTCGTCAAAGTGGTATGAAGATCGTCGCCTTTTGTGCTGTAGTAATATTTCTCCCCAAACGCAGGTGCAATTCCCTTCACTTCTTTTTCAGGAAGATTCACTTTTACAATTCCAGGGTTTTTAGATTTGGTTACACTTTGGTCAATAACTGTTGCCAAGCCATTTTTATCGATATCTTCATAATTTACTTCCATAATATTGGCCCAATTTCCACCCATGCCTTTTTGGAAAAATTCTTTGTTTTGCGGTGAGAAGCTGGTTGGCTCTGTACCAGCTATTTTGCCGTTCCAGCTGCCGCCGCTCATGATGGACCAGGAAGCAACCGGCTCACCTTGACCGGTGTATTGCGTATCATACTCGTCAGGCAATCCTAGATCGTGGCCGAACTCATGGGCAAACACCCCGACAGCTCCGTCTTCCGGCTGAATCGTATAATCAAATGCGCCCATTTTTCCGCCCCAATAATCTACCTTGGCAGTTGTATCCGGAACAGCAAATACTCCGCCAAGCGTCCAGCGGTGAGACCAGATGGCATCATCACCGAGTGCACCTCCGCCAGCTTCCTGTCCTGTACCAGCGTGAATAATCATGAGATGGTCAACCAATCCATCAGGCTCGTTAAGGTTTCCATCTCCATCTAAATCATATAGATCAAATTCATCGTACTCTGAAAGATCCATTCCAGCGTCTACAGCTGCTTTTAAAGCCTCTTTTACTAAGTCGCGAGGTCCAAGGGGAGATAGATTGTCATGGCCTCCGTTAGGGTTATCATCACCATAATCGGCCGCTTTTCCAGGGACCGTCAGCCATTCAGACACAGTGCCGTCCACAGTGTAGCTGCCTCCGGACTGCTCTTCATAGAATTGCTTAAATGTTTTTACTTTATCTCCATTAAATAATTCAAATTCAGTATCGCCAAACATCAGTTTTTCATAGTGCTCTTTGCTGAAATCATCAGCGTACATGTAGCCCTCTTCCTGTGTTACATTGTTATGCTTGAAATCTTCAAATTCAGTTAAAAGCACAAGCACTTTGTCTGTTCTGACATCACCATTGTAGTTTGCTTCTTTGGCCGGATCTACTTTTACATAGCCGTCCGGTTTGCCCTTTTTGAAGTTTTTATGACCTTTATTCAGCTGCTTTGACAGCTTTTCTTTTTGTTTCGTTAAGAAGTCCTTAGTCTTCTTGTCAAATTCATTGTTGTGGTCATGGCTATCTTTTGTACTTCCAGGCTGCTTTTCACCTTGTTTTTCATTTATGTAATCCTTTACTGCCTTTTCTATTTCTATGGAGGAAGCATCCTTTTTAATCAATCCTCTTTCTTTTAAAGCCTTTCCGAGGCGGTCTTCATTCACAATGTTTAAATCAATCGGTGCAGAAAGTTCCTCTGCTGAAGCTTTTGAAGGAGCTGCTGTTGTCCCGGCAAAAGATCCCGCAAATAGTGCAGCTGCCATCATCGTGCTGGCTGTAATGGAAGATACAACCTTAAAAGGTTTATTCTTATTACTCATCTTATAGCCTCCTATTTAGTTTTTCTGAATTTTCGAAGTGCGAGATTAATTCTATCAAACTAACATAAAGTTTTTAATAGTCTAACAATACTGTTATTTTAATAATTTGATAACATTTGATTAGGTAATTGTGATTGAATTATTCAGCACGAAAAATAGAATTGGGTATTTATGCTTATTTAGAGGATATAAAACAGAGAGCATCAGACTGCTCTGATGCTCCCTTCCTGTTATTTATTCAATTTGGTAATTCTTCCTTCAACCGCTGGATTTAATTCTTTCTGTTCTTTGATGTAGCTGATTAAAGCATCAAGGTCGACGATATCCACAGTGCGGTTCTTGCCGTTTAAAAGGGCGCTATAGCCGTCTCCGCCATCAGCCATATAGTTGTTTACCGTCACAGAATATTCCTGCTCTGCAGCAATTGTTGTTCCATCGTTCTTCACTAAAGAAACGATCCGATCTCCAGCGGCTCTCGAAGAATCATACGTCACCTTTAAACCGGAAACATGCATGATTCTTTCTTTTGAACCCCACTGCTGTTCAAAAAGTTCTTTAATCTGCGCACCGGTCAATGTCAATGTCACAAGGTCATTTCCGAATGGCTGTACCGTAAAAGCTTCTTTCCACGTAATATCTCCCGCATCAATGCCTGCACGGACGCCGCCTGAGTTCATGAAGGCAAAATCAGTATTGGTCTGTGCAATCATGGAGTCTGCAATCAGGTTCCCCATCGGAGACTCTCCGTCAGCATTTACATCCCTCGAAATGCCAGTTGAAGTATGGCCGATAACCTCATTTAAAATTGGAGCTGCATCAGCAATATAAGCATCCAGCATTTCCTTGATTTCAGCATCTGGCTCAATATCACGTGTGGCGTTTACGATTTCAGCTTTTTTAGCAACAACATCTCCGGAAACCGGATCAATTGTTAAATCCACATCAGAGAAAGCTGTACCATATGAATAGGATTGAACAAGCAATTTTCCGTCTACTACAGTGTTTGTGTACTTATGGTTATGCCCGCCAAACATCACATCCACTTCATCATCAACCGCATTTGCAATTTCTGCGAGTTCTTCTTGAGGATTAGCCCCATCCAGATCAGACACTGCAGGATTGTGAGTAATGACCACAATCGATTTAATGCCTTGCTCCTTTAGCTCTGCCGTGTACTTGTTGATTGCTTCCGCTTCGTCTGTGAATTCTACTCCAGCTGTTCCGCTGGGCGTTACGATCCCAGGAGTATCGGAATAGGCAATACCAATAAATCCGATAGGCACTCCATTTACTTCTTTAATAACATATGGATCAAGGATGGGTTCCTTTGTTGTTTCATCGACTACATTTGCTGCAACATACGGAAAGTCTGCTCCTTCAAACTCACCATACTTCTCCACCGTTTTAGGATGGGCACCGCCATTGATAAGACGGAGCATTTCATCTACCCCTTCATCGAATTCATGGTTTCCGACTGTACCTATATCAAAACCGATCTCATTAAGCATATTAATGGTTGGCTCGTCCTGAAGAAGGGCAGAAACAGGGGAGCTCGCCCCGACTGCATCACCGGCATGCAGCATGATTGTATTGGGGTTCACTGCTTCTCGCTGTTTTAAATGTGAAGCTAAATATTCGACTCCACCCGCATTCAAGCCGGCATTAAATGTATCAAGCTGGCCATGGAAATCATTGATGCCCAAAAGCTGGACTTCAAAAGGCTTTGGCTCCGGAAATTGAAGTGAATACTTCGAAAAGCCATTGCCTGCTTCACCGGCGTAGCCGATTCCGCTGCCTTCAGCAATTGCATTCTTTGCATCCGGTGAAGATTCGAACGTTACATTTACTTCACCGGCAACCGGTGCAAATGACCAATTGGCATCTGCAGAAGGATCGATGGTTTGTTCTTCACGGATATAATCAATGATTGCCTGGCGGTTTTCATCCGGATAAAGCTCTACTGCTGTGTTGTTTCTAACTCCAGGGAAAGTGCCGCTGGCCCGATAATTATTTGTCACAACAATGAATTCCTGATCTGGATCAATAGGTGCTCCGTTATACTGAAGATTTTTGATTCTGTTTGCATCAGCATTAACCTGCTTGCCATCCTTATCATACTTAGCAGGTTCTGTTACATCTATCTCATATGTCACACCATCGATTACATCATAGTTATAAGTAGGGAAATCATTATTAATAAGTGACTGTTCTCCTGCTTCATTTTCTTTTATCTGATTGAACTGTCCTGCAGACATTTCAAGCCATTCTTTCACATCTGCTCCTTTAATTTTTACCGTAGCGACTGTATTCGGATACAGGTATAGATCAGCTACATTCTTGATGGCGATTGTGCCTTCAGGAATATATGTGTAATAGCTCGCCCCGTTGCGTCCGCCTGCTTTAAAAGGTGCTCCCGCTGAAAGCACTGGTGTATTTTCATCCGGTGTTCCTATTAATTGCTTCTCGATATACCACTTTTGTGCATTCGTTACAATTTGAATGGAAGGATCATCTTTTACAAGTGCAAAATAGCTGTGGATATCCGCTGTTGTTTCCCCAACAGGCTGGCGGACATAATTCACGGTTCCTTCATGCTCTTCCTTTACAGCTTTCAAAATATCAGGATCTGCATCTGCAAGGCTTTCCTTAACGGTCGCGCCGGATTCATTTTTATAGCTTCTGAAAATAGACCTTAAAGATGACTGGGAATCCTTCACCTGCCACTTGCCCTTTACCTTGGCAATGGTCAGGTCCATAACGCCAAGCCGGTTGCCCCAGCTGCCCGGCATGATGAACGGCACCCCGTTGACCGTTCCCTTTTCTGTATTTACTCCAGGAAGATCGGTGAAATCTCCCGGAAAATTCTTATGGTTGTGTCCGGAAATGACTGCATCAATACCTTCTATTTTTGTTAAGTCGTAGGCTGCATTCTCTTCCATTTCCGCATATGCAGCATCCCCCATACCGGAGTGTGCAAGCGCAATGATAATGTCCGCACCTTCTTCTTTCATTTTAGGAATATTAGCTTCTACTGATTTTACAATGTCTTTCGTGATGATTTTTCCATCAAGATTGGCTTTGTCCCATTGTGTAATCTGCGGAGTCACAGCACCGATAACCCCAACCTTAATAACCTGTTTTCTGCCTTTTTCATCAACCACTTTTTTCTTGATGATTTTATATGGCTTAAAATAATTTTCATCGTTTTCCGGATTTTGATCGTGGTCATCTTTGTAGACATTGGCATTCACATAAGGAAATGGCGAATCATCCAGGACCTCATCCAGATAATCGAGCCCATAATTGAATTCATGGTTTCCTACCGTAGCGGCATCATAATCTAATAGTTCCATAGCTTTGAAAACAGGGTGCATTTCCCCATCCTCAAGCTTATCTACTTTTGCTTTATAATCGCCAAGCGGATTTCCCTGTATTAAGTCGCCATTGTCGAATAATAATGTATTCTTTGCTTCTTTTCTTGCCTGTTTGATTAAGGTAGCTGTTTTAGCCAGTCCAAATTCAATGGTTTCTGCATCTTTATAGTAGTCATAGTTATAAAGGTGTGTATGTATATCTGTTGTTCCCAGTATCCGAAGGCTTACTTCATGGCTGAATTCATGTTCCGGATTCCCTATATGATCAGGCTTTGCTGCCATTACAGAATCATATGAAACAGGAGCTGCCAAGACAGATAGGGACATAGTTGCAGCAAGAATTGTTTTACCTAATTTGCGCGCAGGGTTTTTCAAATGGATACATCTCCTCGATATTAGTAGATTAGGATGATAACATTCATAATTCTATCTATTTTTAGACTTATTTGAGAATGAGCAATTAGGAGCAATTCGTGTGGCAATTTATAATTTTATGTAAAAAACAATTTCTAAATACCTAAAAAACAGCACCCTCAAAGGATGCTGCATCATTTTAAATAGTTATTATAATAGAGATTAATAATTCCTATCTCCGCCCTCAGCCTTTTCCTTCAGCTCATTTGCAAGAAGGGACAGGCTTTCGGTTGTATGATTAATTTCCTGAATGGACTGAACAATGCTGTCGAGGTCTGTTTTATTGCGGCCGAACATATCCAGATACTGTTCCATTTCCATTTTCACTGTAACAAGCCCGCCTTTAACCTGCTGAATCTGAGCTTGTGATTCTTTTGTTGAGAGATTCATGGAGTTCATTGTATTAACCAGCACGCTGATTTGATTGTCGCTTTTTTCGATTTGTTCCTTGATATGGCTGCTCATTTTCTTAGAGTTTTCTGCCAGTTTCCTCACTTCGGTTGCCACTACGGCAAATCCCCGGCCTTCATCACCCGCCCGGGCCGCCTCAATCGATGCATTCAGTGCCAGCAGATTCGTCTGATCGGCAATATCCTCAATCCCTTTTGTCATCGTGATAATTTGCTCAGAGATTCCTTTCAATGCTTCAATTCCGCTCATAGACTGCTCCACATCCTGAAGAACATTATTGAATGCGTGAACCATCTCGTCCATTTGGGTTTGGTTGAGATTAGTCAGGTTCAGCAGATTTTTGCTGCTTTTTTGCGTTGTTTCGGTTTCACTGCGGATTTGATCAGCTTTTAAGCTTGTCTCATGGATTGAAGCTTCCGTCTGCTGGACCGAGGCTGCTACTTCCTGGCTGATCGAGTTTAATTCTTTTTGCAGCTGAGCATTCGAATCATTTAACACATTGAGTTCATTCATTCTGGCCTGCAGATAATTTTCAACGACAAGCTGGGAATCTAGATTGATGATATGAGTAAGAGCCAGAAGTGCATTGGTCAGCTTCTCAGGATCCTGGTGGAGTTCCGCCGCTATCTTAGGCACCAATAAGGTATTAATGGCAGAGTACGTCGCCAGAAACCACTCGACTGGGAGACCGGCTCCGTTATGGGTATTGCCAATTCTCGTTCTCATGGCAAAGTATTCATCATCCAGGTTACCGCTTAATAAACTCTGGAAATACCGGACAAAAACGCCATATAACCTTTCCCTGCTTGTATTATTTTCAGCAATCCTCTTTAATGGAGGCTGTTTATAAAGATGATCCAGAACTTTCTGAAGCAATTCATCCAGCACGAGTGAAATCACCGGGTTCAGATCCTGAAGTGTTTCAAGATGCTTCTTTGAAAAGCCCATGTACCACAATCGTTCAGAAATACGCTGATCTTTTACTTCAACTGTTTCCTCTAATCCTGGAAAGTTCATTTCCGGCTGAAATAATGAAGGTGGATTCTTCTTTTTTAATTGAAATAGCATAGTCGTGTCCCTCCGGCTCTTTAGCCATTTTGTACATGTTTTGTATATATTATGTATAATAAGTAGGTAAATAGCAACTATTAACTCTCTGCTTATATCGGCTAATAGTCCTAAATATAAATAGAGGATGTACATTAAAGGTACATCCCCTAAAATCCTTTTATTCTGCTGTCTGCTCTATCGGAATCGTAAGGTTCACAATTGTCCCTTTTCCCTCTTCACTTTCAAATATGATTCCCGCCTTGTGTTCATCCATAATCTGCTTGGTAACCATCAGGCCCAGTCCGGTTCCATCCGGTTTAGTTGTATAAAATGGATCCGCTACCCGATCCATATTTTCAGCACTGATTCCGCAGCCTTCATCTTTAATGCTGATCAGAACGCAGTCATTCTCCGCCATTTTAGCCGAAATCAGGATCGTGCCGCCTTCTGTCATAGATTCCATCGCATTTTTGATCAGATTAATAAAAGCCTGCTTCAGCATATGTTCGTCACAATGAACTTTAGGAAGGGATTTCAGATTCTCTGTTTCAAAACGGATATTCTGATTGGCTGCCTGTTCTTTAATAATCATGAGGACGTATTGAATCACTGCATTCAGTTCAACCCTTTTAAACATAGGCAGCCTTGGTTTGCTCAGAATCATAAGGTCATCTGCAATCAAATTAATGCGGTCGATTTCTTCAATCATAATTTTATATCGATCCTTATCTTCAGGGTGTTTTTCCATCTGCAGCTGAGTAAACCCTCTTAATGCTGCTAAAGGATTTCTCACCTCGTGGCCCACTGCCGAAGCCATCTGTCCGACAGCAGCCAGCTTTTCCGTCTGGCGGAGCTCCTGGAAAACATGTGTCAAGGAGTGAATATATGAATAAAAGCGGTTCAGCAGAACATAGGAAACACTTGAAAAAATGATCAAAAGCACAATTGGCACCATTACCTTCTGGCTGCTCAGTATAAAACCAGCAATAAGGTACTTCGCAACCATGCCTCCGGTTACAATCCAAAAATAGCGCTTATTCACAAAAATCGGTGCAAATATAATAAATAAAAGTTCGACTGCGCTCCCGCTCTGAAATTCCTTCGACTCACCAAAATAGATAAGCATGCTGTTACTAAAATCTATCAGAAAGAAACCTGCAAAAAATAAGTATTTTACCTGAAAAGGGCGTTTTGTCCTGATTAGATACACCGCTAAGGGCAAGAGCAAGATAATGGCCAGGTAATACACCCATCCAAGCCCGCCATTTGGCAGTCCGATAATGCCGCCTGTATTGAGGGGGAGCAGATAATAATAAAATAAGTCATAAAGTGTTAAAATAATATAAAACAGCCAGATAAAAAGGGTAACTGCTTTTGTTTCTTCTTTTATCAAAGTATCTTGATTAAAGCCTTTCATTTACATGCTCCTTGGTAACTCTATTAATAATATGCCTTTAGCACTATTATATACGTTTGTGTCGAAACATGTATATTATGTTATATTCTTAAACTTCAAAAAACCGGCCCTGGTATATCCAGGCCGGTTTGTGTATAACAGCTAGGGTTTTAAGATTACTTTAATGCAGTCATCTTCATGGTCATTAAAAATCTTATATGCACGATCTGCTTCTTCGAGCGGAATCTGATGAGTAATGATTGACTTTGGATCAAATTCCTTTTTCGTGATTTTTTCGAACAGCTCAGCCATATAGTGCACCACAGGGGCTTGCCCCATTTTAATGGTAACATTTCTCGAGAAAAATTCCTCCAGCGGGAACATATTGTATGTGAGCCCGTACACACCTGTCAGCTGGACGGTCCCAAATTTACGTACGGCTTTCGTCGCAATTTGGATCGGGCCAAGCGTTCCGCCCTGCAGCTTCAGCTTCTGTTCAATTTTTTCCACTGCGGATTTCTTTCCGTCCATGCCCACACAATCGATGACCACATTAGCTCCGCCCTGGGTAATTTCTTTTAGATAAGCACCCATGTCATCATATTTCGTGAAGTCATATACCTCCACATCATTGGTGAGTTTGGCGTGATTCAGACGATAATCAAGATGGTCGACTGCTATTACCCGTTGAGCCCCTTTCATCCAGGCAAATTTTTGGGTCATTAAACCGATGGGGCCGCAGCCGAGGACGACGACTGTATCTCCCGCTTTTACACCTGAATGCTCCACACTCCAATAAGCTGTCGGCAGCACATCCGATAAAAAAAGCAGTGACTCATCCTCCAGCTCGCATGATTCAGGTATGACAAAGGGCATGAAATTGCCAAATGGCACCTTTAAAAACTCTGCCTGGCCGCCCGGATGGTTTCCATATTTCTCGGTATAGCCAAAATATCCGCCTGAATCGTTATGGGGGTTAGAATTATCACATTGGCTTTCCATATCATGCTGGCAGTAGAAGCAATGCCCGCACGAAACATTAAATGGGATGACCACCCTGTCGCCTTTTTTTACCCTCGTCACATCTGGTCCTGTCTCCTCAACGATTCCCATCGGTTCATGCCCGATAATATACCCGGGCCGCAAAGGCATGTTTCCCTGATATAAGTGAAGGTCCGATCCGCAAATGGCTGTTGACGTGATACGGATAATAACATCATCGCGTTTTTCAATTCTGGGATCCTCCACATTTTTCACTTGAATATCTTTTGCTCCCTGGTAAGTAACAGCTCTCATGCTTCACACTCCTTAAATGACTTAGTAGGCTATACCCTCAACACGGTTAACTAACACCATTTATATCCATTCAATGAATTGAAATTTTTTCTAAAAAGTTAAATCTCTTAAAATTCCAAATAAATAGTACGAAAGACCGGTTTAATTATTCTGAATTTTGTAAATATAATAGAGTCACAGCTTTTCCGGCTGTGGTCAATACATATTTTGAGAGGGGATTTTGAATGAAGAAAAAAAGAATGATTGGGTCAGCAGTATTAAGTGTGGCAATGGGGCTTTCTGTATTTGCATCAGGGGCATTTGGCCAGCAGGTTGAGAGCAATGAAACCTACCGGGTCGTTATTCAGGGACCAAGTGCGGAAAAGGCAAAGGCAAAATCGAACTACGGAGTACGGTGGGATTTTGGACAGAAAGGTTTTACTACAACAGTCAATGCTAAACAGTATCAGGCACTTTTAAAAAATAAAAACTTAAAGATTGATAGAGTTGATGAAGTTAAGAATGCACCTGTGACAGCTGCAAAACCTGGATCGGGGGCTGCATCAGCTCCGGCAGACGGTACACCTTGGGGAATTGAGGCCATTTATAATGACAGCTCCATCCAAAGCACTTCAGGCGGAAATGGGGTAAAAGTTGCCGTGCTGGACACAGGGGTAAATACAGCGCATGCTGACCTTGCTGGACAAGCTGAACAGTGTAAAGACTTTACACAAAGAAAGACACCTTTAATTGACGGAAGCTGCGGAGACAAGAACGGACACGGCACACATGTTGCGGGTACTGTACTGGCTCATGGCGGCGCTAACGGACAAGGCGTTTATGGGGTGGCTCCAGACGCAGATCTCTGGGCATATAAGGTGTTAAATGACAGAGGATCAGGGTATTCTGATGACATCGCCGGAGCTATTAAGCATGCGGCCGATGAAGCGGTCCGCACAGGATCTAAAGTGGTCATTTCCATGTCATTAGGTTCAAGCTCTAAAAGCACATTGATTGCAGATGCAGTTGATTACGCCTACAGCAAAGGTGTCCTGGTAGTGGCTGCTGCCGGAAATGATGGTCCTGCCGATAACACGATTGGCTATCCTGGCGCATTGGTGAATGCTGTTGCAGTGGCGGCTCTTGAAAATGTTCAGCAAAATGGATCCTACCGTGTTGCAGATTTTTCATCACGGGGCAATCCTGCAACTGATGGCGACTTCGTGATTCAGGAGCGTGATGTTGAGGTGTCTGCACCAGGCAGAGCGATTGAATCCACATGGTATGATGGCAGCTACAGCACAATCAGCGGCACATCCATGGCTACGCCTCATGTATCCGGATTGGCTGCTAAGATCTGGGCCCATAATCCATCCATGACCCATGCACAGCTTCGCACCGAGCTTCAAAGCCGGGCCAAGCAAAATGATATTCTTGGCGGAACAGGAGCTGCCACTGGAGACGATTATGCGTCAGGCTTTGGCTTCCCTCGTGTAAAGTAAGAGAATAATAGAAAGGCTTGGACATTTACGGTCCAAGCTTTTTTGTGCTCTGATTTATTTATAATTACTGCAAAACAGCCTGCTTTTTCTGCTTTCTGTCATATATAATTTTGGACAGGCTCACGCTAGCCTCATACAGCAGCAGGAGAGGCAATGTAACCAGTATATCTGAGATGAAATCAGGCGGTGTAACTAATATGGCCACCACAATCAGTGCGAAATAGGCATACTTCCTTATCTTCTGCAGCGAATAGGGATTGAGTATGCCAAGACTGGTCAGGAACATAATCACAACCGGAAGCTCGAACAGAAAGCCAAATGGCAGTGTTAAATGCAGCACGAATTGAAAGTATTTTTCCGTTGTAAAAAAGGCGGTGAACATATCTCCGGATAAGGTCACTAAAAAATTCAGAACCAGCGGCAAAAGGATGAAATATCCAAATGCTATACCGGTAATAAACAGCAAAAATAAAGCGGGAATATAGGATAAGGCCACCTTTTTCTCCATTCCGGTAAGCGCCGGACTGACGAACAGCCAGATTTGATGGGCAGCTACCGGGATGGCGGCAGCAATGGCGACTACAGACGCAAGCATGAAATAGACCCATAAAATCTCAGAGGGGCCGAGAACAGCCAATTTAAAGTCCAGATCCCTAACCAGCCACTGGTAAATGTCGCTGACAAAAATAAAGGATAGTGCCAAGAACGCTATAAAGACAGCAGCTATAATCATCAGCCTCTTCCGGAGCTCCTCAAAATGCTGGAGAACATTTACTGCCTCATTGTTCATATTAATCACCTCAATATAAAAGGAAGGAAGATAACTCTCCCTCCCCTATTCATTCTTACAGCAATTCTTTTTTCTTATCTTCCGGCTGTTCGTCTGAAACAAGTTCGCGTGTGGATTTCTTGAATTCCTTCAGGGTGGTGCCGAATGCTCTCCCGATTTCAGGAAGCTTGGATGGGCCGAAAATGATCAGCGCCAGCACTAGAACAATAATCAATCCTGGTATCCCGATATTTGATAGCATAGTAACCTCCTAGTATTTGAAGCCTGTAATCGCTACAACCCCCGGACGCGGCATGGTGTCTCCCTTGCGATGCGGCCATTTGCTTGTCAGATTGTTCAGGTCTTCCGTCTCTTCTCCCGGGTGCTGAATGGACAGGAACAGGGTTGTTTCGTTTGGTGTAAAGGATGGTCCAGTCAGTTCTGCTTCAACGGGAGCTGAAGCAAACTGAAAGGCTTCACCTGTATTTTTTCCGATCGTCGGGATGACAAACATGCCATTGTTGGCGAAATGCGTGTAGATTCCTGTATTCAGCTTGCTTGACGACATATCTGTAACAGTCCAGAGATTGCCAAGGCTATCGAAAGTCAGATTGTCAGGTGCACTGAATCCGCTCTGTTTTCCGCCGGCTGCGAAGATTTCAAAATCAAAAGTAAGTGCCCCCAGATCATCTCCCTCTTCGATAAATCTGGTAATATGGCCGTGGAAGTTGCCATGTTTATCATTGTTGGTGTGGGCAATGAATACCGTTTTATCGAACGGGCTGATTTCCACATCTTCCGGACGGTCAGTCGGCGTTCCGCCAACAAGCAGAGCTGCTTCATGGCAGTGAACAGCCACATCAGCCTGCGTTTGGAATTTCTTTAAAAGATCTGCGTTCCCTTTGGCGGCTTTCTGTACATTTTCAATCGTTAATGGCACCCATTTTCCGCTGCCCATATTAGCCACATAAAGTGTCCCTTCTTCAAGAAGGTCTGCATTGGCTTTTCCGCGGGACTTTACATATTTATTTTTGCTGATGAACTTATACACGCATGCATCTTTTTTATCATCACCCATATATACCACAACCCGATTGTCATTGCTCAGGCCGACTGCTGCATTTTCATGGTTGAAACGACCAAGGGCGGTGTGCTTGCGCGGCTTAAAATTAGGATCAAACGGATCGATTTCCACAATCCAGCCATAATGTGTATCATTTAATCCCGCATCCTTAGAGGTAGATTCGAAATTTTCCTCAGCTGATAAAACCGTGCCCCACAATGTCATGCCGCCGGAACAATTGGCAAAAGTCCCCTGTACATTCGTTGCACCGCCCACTGCTTTTGAACCTTTGGCAGGACCTGTAAGCTGGAACGGTGTCAAGCCTGTAATACGGCGGGCATATTTGGAATCCGTATCCATTTTCCAGGTACCTTCTTTATCACGGTATACCTCGATTATCGATCCACCCTGGTTATAAAGCATTTTCTGAATTTGCGCTGCGGTATATTTGCCATTTGCCGGCCTTGCACCATGAACAAATAGATCACTTGAATATTCATGATTCACCCATAATAGACCGCGCTTGTCCTTATCAATTGGAAAATATAATGTAAAGTCATTGTTAAAGCCGAATGTATCGCCTTTTTTATTAATGACATCTCCATAGGCTGCCACAACATCGTATTTGTAACCACGAGGCAAAACAAGGTCATCTGTATCTGTCGGATCAATCGGCTTAAAATTTAAACCAGAGATTTTTTTCTGAAATCCGAATAATTGGGAGGCTGCCTCCACACCCTTAGCTTCCGCTTTTGGAACCATTGCCCCCAAACCTGTCGAAGCTACAGTCAATGCTCCCACACCTGTACCTACATACGTTAAGAACTTGCGGCGATTTAATTCAGTCATCCTCAGCACCTCTTCTTTTAAAATGTTTGCATCGTATTTATGTACCAAACCCAAGTACAATACTAAAAGACGAATATTAAGATAATGCTAAGAAATAACCTGAATATTGTAAAAGTAATATAAAGATTGTAAAAAAAATGCCCGGCATCAGCCGGACATCTATTATCTTTCTATTAAGATACTTTTTCTTCCTGAGGCTTGTATTCCTCTTCCCAATACTCAGCATTTTTAATGCCAAGCTTCTTGGAATTGAATACTGGATCAAGACCTTGCTTCTTCTGGGCCTCGTAATCTTTCAGTGCAATCAAAGCCGGTTTTCTTAAGATAACGATGGCAATCAAGTTCAGCCAAACCATTAGTCCCAAGCCAACATCTCCAAGTGCCCACGCCAGGCCTGCTGTTTTAACAGCACCATAGAATGTCGCAGCAAGTAAGACAATCTTCAGAATAAACATCGCCAGCTTGCTGTTCTTGCCGCTTATCAGGTAAGCTACATTTGTTTCAGCCATATAATAGTAGGCCATAATGGTTGTGAAAGCAAAGAAGAAAAGAGAAACAGCAACGAATCCGGCACCGAAGCCTGGAAGCACAGATTCAACAGCTGCCTGTGTATAACCAGGTCCAGCTTCCACTCCTGGAAGGTTTTCTACAATTGGAGTCTTTCCATCAGCACCGACTGTATTGAACATTCCAGTGAATAGGATCATGAAAGCTGTTGCCGAACATACGAATAGCGTATCAATATATACAGAGAATGCCTGTACAAGACCTTGCTTGGCAGGGTGGGAAACCTCAGCAGCTGCAGCAGCATGCGGGCCTGTACCCTGACCAGCTTCGTTCGAATAAATTCCGCGTTTTACACCCCATGCGATCGCACTTCCGATAATTCCCCCAAACATGGAGTCTGCGCCAAAGGCACTGCTGAAGATTAACGAAAAAACGCCAGGCAGCTCACCAATGTTCATGGCAATAATAATTAAAGCGACTAAAATATATCCCACTGCCATAAAAGGGACCGTATATTGAGCTACAGTTGCAATACGCTTAACACCGCCGAAAATAATCAAGGCAAGTAAACCGATAATAATAAGGCCTGTTACTGTTTTGTCTATGCCAAACGCATTTTCCATTCCAAGCGCAATTGAGTTTGACTGGATGCCAGGCATTAAAAGTGCCATAGCAAGCAAAGCAGAAATTGCGAAAAGGACGGCAAACCATTTAATTCCGATTCCCTTTTCAATATAATAGGCCGGACCGCCTCGGTATAGCCCGTCTTTTTTCACTTTGTAAATCTGAGCCAGCGTTGATTCAACGAACGCACTGCCTGCTCCGATAAAAGCAATGGCCCACATCCAGAATACAGCACCAGGACCACCCATCGCGATGGCAGTGGCAGTACCTGCAATGTTACCAGTTCCTACACGGCCGGAAAGAGCAATAGATAAGGCCTGGAAAGACGAAACGCCCGCTGCGGAACTTTTCCCTTGAAACATGAGCAGTACCATATCCTTGATATGGCGGACCTGTAGAAATCGAGTTAAGACTGAGAAGAACAACCCTATTGCAAGACAGATGTAGATAACAGGTGTACTCCATAAAATACCGTTTAGCTGATTAACAAAAGCTTCCAAACAACTTCCCCCTTTTTAGAATATATTCTGAATCTTTTTCCTATTAGGAATTATAGAATAAATACTGTTATAAGACAATGTTTTTTTAACGGACTGTGGTAATAATGTCATAGATTTTTCTGGATTCCCTGAGTAAAGCGGTTTTTATCATATTTGAGAGGATATATAAAAATTAGAGTGATAGCATAACCCTTCCTATTTTTTGTAATTTTCGTTATTATATATTTAGGGAAACGAAACGTTGACCGGAAAGAAGTGTTTCAAATATGGTAAAACAAACGAAAAGAAATTTAATGATTATGTGGTTTGCCAATTTTTTTGTGGCAGGCAGCATGACGATGGTGCTTCCCTTTATTTCGTTATATATAGAAAGTTTTGGCGACCATTCTCCTACCTATGTGCAGCATTGGTCAGGGTGGACGTTTGCGATTACATTTGTGACTGCGTTTCTTTTTTCACCTGTATGGGGAAGAATCGGGGACCTTTTTGGGCGCAGGAAAATATTGATTCTGTCCGGAATCGGCATGGGGATATCCATCTTCCTGATGGGATATGTGACAAACGTGTGGCAGCTGTTTTTTCTCAGGCTGTTTACGGGAATTTTTACAGGCTTCATCGGAATGTCACAGGCGTTTATTTCCACGCAGACTCCGAAGGAAATTGCCGGCAGGGTGATGGGGACACTGCAGACCGGAAGCATCACAGGTTCATTGATGGGCCCTCTTCTCGGCGGAGTCCTTGCAGATTTATTCGGATTTTCAGATACCTTCAAATGGACCTCCATCGCCATCTTTGTTTCCGCTTTTCTTGTCTTTTTCACAAAAGAACACAGAATCCAAACTCAAAAGGGCGAGAAAACGCGGTATTCAAGCAAGGCGGTCATTCAGCATATTATCAGTAATCCCGTCCTTCTGACAGTTATGCTGATATCAACGCTTGTTCAAATCGCACACTTCAGCATCCAGCCTATCCTATCCCTATATGTCAGTGAATTGCACGGACCGGAAAATCTGGCGTTTTTTGCGGGAATTGCTTTTTCAGCTGCAGGGCTTGGCAATCTTCTGATGGCCCGGCAGTGGGGGAAAATCGGGGACCAGCATGGCTATATAAAAACATTGGTTATTCTCCTCTTCCTCGCTGGCGTGTTTTATCTGCCGGGCGGATTTGTCTCAAACATGTGGCAGCTTGTTCTAGTCCGCTTTGCGCTTGGTGTTACCATCGGGGGCATCATCCCTGTTCGGATTGCTTATATTCGCCAGGAAGCGCCCGTTGCCATGCAGGGTGAAGTGCTTGGCTACAACACAAGCCTCCGATTTTTCGGGAATATTATCGGCCCCGTCATCGGCGGCTTGATCTCAGGCTATTTGGGTTTTTCTGCAGTCTTCGTAGTCACAAGCTTCCTGCTTATCCTGAGCGGACTGATTCTGCTTGGTGCCATGAACCGTCATCCGAAGCTGGCGAAGGATTCCTATTAAATGAAAATGAAGCCGGCATCTCTGCTGGCTTCATTATTTTCTCGCTGCATTGCTTGCGATATGGACAGCATCCCAGACACCCGCAAACGGCGGGGCATAACAGAGATCCACCATGCCAAGCTCTTCTGCTGCCATTTTATTGTGGATGGCAACGGCAAATACATCGATTCGAAGGACCACTCCTTTATTTCCAATGGCGTGGGCTCCGAGAATTCGGTTTGTTGCTTTCTCACAGATCAGCTTGATCCAGATAGGAGTCTGTTTCGGATAGTAGTCCGGATGATCAGCTGCTTTCACAAATTCGGTTGTGTACCTTATACCAAGCTTTTTGGCATCTTCCTCGGAAAGCCCCGTTCTTCCAAGCTCCATATCAAAAATTTTAATCGCGGCACTTCCCAGGGTTCCCACATATTTTTCATGACTGCCGGCTATATTGGCCCCAGCCAGACGGCCGCACTTGTTCGCGTTTGTTCCAAGCGGGATATAATCATTTTCTTCAAGCACCTTGTGATAAACCTGTGCGCAGTCCCCCGCAGCATAAACACCTTCAATATTTGTCCGCATTTCACGGTCGATGATAATGGCACCATTTTCGGCCATCTCTATTCCCGATCCTTCCAGAAACTTCGTAGCAGGCTTTACACCTACAGCAACAAGCACTAAATCTGCTTTATAAGTGCCTTTATCCGTTTTGACACTTTGCACTTTCCCATTGCCGCTGAAGCTTTCCACCTTTTCACCCAGGTTCAGTTCTACACCGTGATCACGAATTTCTTTTTCAGCGATATCGGTTATTTCCTTATCGAAAGGAGCTAAGATTCTCTCACCCATTTCAATAACCCGCACATTTTTGCCAAGGGTTTTCATCGCTTCAACCACTTCAATGCCAATATAGCCGCCGCCGACGATGACGACATTCTTCACTCCTGGTTTGCGGGAAATTTCTTTTAGTACCATCCCATCTTCCATTGTTTTCAGCACATGAACATTCTCGAGATCGGCCCCCGGAAATGGGGGCATGATCGGAAACGTGCCAGTTCCAATCATCAGCTTATCGTATGTATCCGTAAATTTTTCTCCTGATGCAAGGTCTTTAACCGTTACTTCCTTTTTGTTTGTATCCACTTTTAAAACTTCATGCTGCAGATACGTTTTAATGTTCCTCTCAGCAAATTGCTCCTGTGTTCTTGCGATCATTTTACGATAATCATCATTTTCGCCGGATATATAATACGGAAGACCGCAGGCACCGTAGGATAAAAATTTTCCTTTTTCATAGACGGTAATTTCCGCTTTATCGTCCATTCTTCTTAATTTCGATGCGGCTGACATACTTGCAGCCACCCCGCCAATAACCAGCAGTTTCATCGGAATCTCTCCTCACGTTTCAATAAGGTATTCAAGATAGGTTTCGTTAAAAGGGTTAAAATATACAAGATTGCTATACCCTTATAGCTATCCCTTTTTGGCTATTTTAAAACGTTTTTTAGGACTTCTTCCGTTACTCTCCGAACAATATTTTCGATCATTTCTTCTGGCAGGCCGGGAGCCGTCCGGATTTTCTTTTCACTTTTCGGAACCGGTACTCCTCCTGTTTTAATGCCCATTTTCTCCCGGATTGAGATCAGCTCTGCAATTTGTCCAGTGCTCAGTTCGTTTGACTTTTGAATGATGTGTTCGGAATACATCAGCATAAGTGCATAGTGTTCCAGTGATTCCATCCGGAAATAGGCCTCTGTTATATCCCTGCCCCAGGTTAGTGCGCCATGATTCGCTAAAAGGACAGCATTGTAATTCCTGCAGTATGGGGCAATGGAATCCGGCACTTCCTGTGTTCCGGGAGTGGCATACGGGGCTACGGGCACTTTGCCAAGCAAAACTACCGCCTCCGGAGAAACGGGTTTTTCAAGACTGGTTCCGGCTATGGCAAATGATGTGGCCACAGGAGGATGGGCATGGACAACAGCCTTTGCTTCAGGGTTTTCCTGATACACTCTGAGGTGCATCTTTACTTCTGAAGACGGCTTCATCTTCCCTTCCAGTATATTGCCTGAAAGGTCCATCTTAACCATCATATCCGGTGTCATAAACCCTTTGCTCACTCCGGTTGGTGTTGTCCAGAGTTCAAAGCCATTCACTTTAATGGAAATGTTTCCATCGTTTGCAGCAACGAAGTTTTTATTGTATATTCTTCTGCCGATTTCGCAGATGAGTTCCTTTGCTTCCTGGTCATCAAGATATGTATTATTAACAGCCATGGCTGTCAGCTCCCTTCCTAATTCACATCCACTCCTTATTGTATATTCAAAATTAATTTGTTTCAGCATTTTCTATTAGTTTTCATGTTTCGCTAAAATTTGATCATTTCCGCGGAAATATTATAAAACCGCCTGATCCGAGATCAGACGGTTTTCGGGGGTATGATGATGTTCGTTTATTTTACGCGAGGGTATCCGAAGCCTGACGCATAGTCATCACCAGTTGCTGCTCCGTATCCGCCTTTTATGTCATATTGCTTGGCACGATTTTGAAGCTCTGTGCGAAGCTGAGTATGGCTCATGGATGGGCTGGATGACCAAATTTTTGCTGCAAGCCCTGCTACGTGAGGTGTTGCCATGGATGTTCCGCTGATCGTGTTATAGCCTCCGTTATACCACGTAGACTCGATGCTTGCACCAGGTGCAGACACTTCCACGTCTTTTTCCTGAATGACATAGTCACCGTCCGTGTTAGGATTTCCGCGGGATGAGAAGTTGGCTACACGGTATGTACCGTTTTGCTGAACGTTTTCAAGAGCTGCAACCGCGACCGCATTCTTTAAAGCTCCAGGATAGCCGATTGTATTAGCGCTGTAGCCTGAGTTTCCTGCTGCGGCAACAACAAGAACACCTTTGCTGTATGCGTAATCAACCGCACTGCTGATGAGGGAATCCTTGCTGCTTGAACCAAGGGACATATTAATGACCACTTTAGAACCAGTACGGGATGCTTCGTCAGCTACGTGGCGGATTGCTCCTGCGATATCATCTGAATATCCTGAACCATTGTCTCCAAGTACTTTATAAGCCCACAGCTTTGCCTGTGGAGCCACTCCATAAATACCCTGGCCATCATATCCTCCATGTGCTAAAACCGTCCCGGCTACATGTGTGCCATGGCCCTGGCGATCCGTACATGAACCATTTACAATCGGAGTGGATTGAGTGAAGTCCTTACACTGCTCCGCAGAGCCTTCCAGGTCAATATGGCTTGTATAAACGCCTGTATCAAGAACAGCAACCTTAATGCCGCTTCCGCCTGACGTACTCGTAATGCTGCTGTTATTATAGATGGAAGCAATTCCCCATGGTGTCTGATCACTAGGATATCCTGCTGCCTGAATAGAAACTGAATCTTTCTTGGACGCCTCAGTTCTGGCAGTATCAAGAGTAACTTCGCTTACTTTTTCAATCTTTAAGTTCTTATTTTTCAGGAGTGCCTGGTATTGCTTAGCATTAACCTCTGCAGTCATGCCATCGCTGCCAAAATCCCAGCGCTTGTCCACCTGTGAATTCACACTGGCTTTAGCATTTGCCGGACCCTGGATCAATACCCGGTAGGTTTCGTTTTGGGTCTCAGGTTCTTTTGCGAATGCCCCCGCTGTGAAAACTGATAAACCCATTGTCATACTTAGAAGTGCTGCTCCTAATGCCCTTTTTTTCTTCATCCTTTTTCTCCTCTCGACTCTATATTTTTCTGTCGTTTCTTGTTGTATTTAAAGTATATTTAAAATATTCAAACTCTAACAATATGCTAAATTATTTAATTATCAGACTTTAGAATCAGGTACAGAAACATAGTTTTTCAAAAAGTATCAGGCATTTTGGAGGGTTTACAAATAGATTCTACTATTCACCTGTTGTTTTTTTCATAAATTTTCCAAAAATGAAGGGGTTACCCCAAATAAATTAGTACATTCGATTGATAAAAAGAGTTAAATTACACTCTGTTTTTATCGTAATCAGGGATATTTTCCTAGTTAAACGCTTTAAAGATATGAAGTATAGAAGTGCAAGCATGAAAATGCCTCCTGACCACTTGGCCTGGAGGCTGTATTCTTCCTATTTAAACATCTTAGACAGACTTTCAGTGAACGGTGCATAAGCTATGCCATTCTCCGTTATTATGCCTGTAATCAGTTCATTATCTGTTACATCGAATGCGGGATTATAGGTTTTTACACCTTCTGGCGCCATCGGCTTTTCGTACCATTTAGAAGTAATTTCTTCTGAATCTCTTAATTCTATATGGATATCGTCCCCTGTTTTGCATGCGAGATCGACTGTGGACAGCGGAGCACAAACATAGAAAGGTATATTATAATGTTTCGCAAGAATCGCAACGCCGGATGTTCCAATCTTATTGGCTGCATCACCATTGGCTGCAACACGGTCACAGCCAACAAGCACAGCTTGAATCTTGCCTTCTTTCATGACGATGCTTGCCATATTATCGCAGATCAGTGTAATATCGACACCTGCTTCTTCGAGCTCCCATGCAGTCAGGCGTGCCCCCTGCAGAAGCGGGCGGGTTTCATCGGCGTATACTTTAAAATCATATCCCTTTTCCTGCCCTAAATAAATTGGAGCTAGAGCTGTCCCATATTTAGCGGTCGCAATTGTACCGGCATTGCAGTGTGTCAGTATACCCCATCCACGCTCAAGTACAGAAAGTGCGTGCTGTCCGATCGACTCGCACACCTTTTCATCCTCAGCGCGTATTTTTTCTGCTTCCTTTTTTAGGGCTTGCTTTACTTCAGCTGCTGCTTTGCCTTCTTCCTTCTGGAAACGGGCTTCCATGCGGTCGAGTGCCCAAAAAAGATTAACCGCAGTTGGCCGTGATGACGCCAGGTATTCCTTCGCCTTTTTAAAATCCTGATAAAGTTCCTCATAGCTCGCTGCCGCTGATTGCTTTGTGCCCAAATAGACACCGTAAGCCGCCGCTATTCCAATGGCAGGTGCACCTCGGACCTTTAAATGATAGATTGCATCCCAAATATCCTTTAATTCTTTCAAATGCAAAAAGTTCTTTTCATTCGGCAGAACTGTTTGATCTAATAGAATGAGCGTATCGTTTTCATCATCCAATCTGACAGACTGGATGACATCAACTGGTTTTCCCATCATGCTGCCTCCTTTAGAATCTTTTTTCACAGTCTTTTAGAACACGTACAAAATCTGCTCCTGTTTTAAAAGATTCCCTATCCATAATAAACATTTTTCCGGCTGCCAGACAAATGTTTTCCGCTGCAGCTCTGCTGCTGTAATCTTCAATGGATGTGACATCCTTTACAGATGCCAGCCCGATAATTCTCCTGCACAGCTCAAGTCCTGTGACGGCTGCTGTATCACGAAGGATTGTATCCAGGTAGTATTCCTTAAAGCCTTTATAGCAGGCTGTTTGTTCTTGTGCCTTCTCATCCCAGGCCTGCAGGAATTTCGTTTGGAACAAGTCGATAATATCTTCCATTGTGTTTTCAAGATACCCAAGCTGATCGGTTCTTGCTTCACCTTCTGAGATGGTATATTTCGCGTTCACATAGGCGAAAATCAGGTTGGCAATCACATTGCCGGCATCGTATCCGGCCGGGCCAAAAAAGGCGAACTCAGGATCAATGATTTTAGTAGAATCTTCTTTTACAAAAATTGAGCCTGTGTGCAGATCACCGTGCAGCAGGGACTGGGCATTGGTCATAAACTCAAATTTTAGCTTAGCAGTTTCAAGCTGAAGCTTTGGATCCTCCCAAATTTCCTTTTTGGCAAATTCCCTGGTGCCTTCAAACACTTCATTTCTCGCACAGTCGTAAAACGGTTCTGTAAAGACGAGATCCTCTGAAATTTCGCACAATTCCGGGTTGATAAACTTTTTGACGAGCTCTTTCTTTTCCTTATGACCCATTACGACATCTGAAGTAAGCAATAAGGTATTTACCAGAAAAGTCGAGATATGGTCAGCAAATAGCGGGAATTTTTCATGCTGCATTAAGGCTGTCCTCATAATAGTGTAATCTGACAAATCCTCCATTGCGGTACAATTCATTATGGGATCGTAGCTAAACACTTGTGGCACGAAACCTGGAGCGAGCTTGTTTTGCAGATCGAGAATTTCGTATTCAATGCGGTTGCGGTCAGGTGACAGCTTAAATTCATCAGATATTCTGGCAACCGGTCCGGCCTGTTTGATAATCAGAGACTTCTTGTGTTTATGGTCAGTCAGCTTGAAAACATAGTTTAAATTGCCATCGCCAATTTCCCTGCAGTCCAATTCAGCATCTGGAGCAAAATAATTCAGCCTTGTTTTGGCATATTCAATAGCTTCCTGTTCAGTCATTGTAAAATAAGCGGATGTAAAAACAGTCATACAAAAAGCCTCCCATACGAATCTTTTTAATAGTATCTATAATTTTGTCAATTTAATATATTGGAAAATATCTAAATACTATCATGTGACTTGTGGTTCGACAATTGTTTTTTTAAAAGAAAAGCGGTTGCGTCCTGCATGCAAACGCTGAAGCTGGACAGTTATCACAGTTCAAATTTCCCATTTTCTAATTTAATAAAAAAAAGCCGCTCTATGAGCAGCTTCTTTCATTACAGTTATTTAATGCTTCTAATCGCCTGCAGGACGTTCGAGTATACTTCAAGGGATGACAAGTCAATGCCAAGGACAACGGCACTTTTTGCCAAATCCGGTCTGACGCCTGTTGCAATGGTATTGACACCGATTAGCTGGAGAATATTACGGATATCAAAAATATGATTGGCAATTTCAACATCTATATTCACCGTGCCGGAAAAATCGATAATTAAGGTTTCAATTCCCAGCTGACTTACCCGAGGGACTGTCTTCTCAATGATAATTTGAGCTCTGTCATAGTCTATGCTTCCGATCAATGGAAGGATTGCAATGCTGTCCTGGATCGGTACAATAGCTGCAGACAGCTCGTTTACCTGGGATTGTGTCTCTTTTAATTGTTCCTCGGAGTGCCGTTCAAAGGCAAATACGGTCTCATTAACGCTGATATCCAGCATAAAGTTCACTTTTTTAATAATGGAAATAATCTCATCAGCCGTTAATTCAAACTTTTTGCCAATATTGTTGAATCTATCAGTAAAAACGAGGCGGGTGTCCGGATACCGGATGACGATATCAGAAATTTTCCCTCCCTTGGAGGCAGCCCGTTCGCCATTTCCTTTGCTCCATTCAACCAATCCTTCAGGAATCATATCATCATTGCTAGCAATCATGGTTCCCAGAAACTTCATAAACTCCACATACATCGAAACGGCAGCCTCAAATTCCGGTTTGGGAATTTCGAAACCAAATCGTTTTACGATTTCTTTGACGAGTTCTTCAGATAAAACCTCTGCATTTTGAGTAAGATACGCTGAAACTTTATGAATAGGCTCCATTTATGTATATATCTCCCCTCTTATGTCTTGCTTCGATTATATCCTACTATATCTTTAAAGTGACAGAATGGGAAATAAATAGGAGGATTTCCCTAATGGGAAAGACTGCTGTTTTCAAGCTTTTTATAAATACTGAGTGCCTCTATTAAAAATTCCCGATCATACCCTGTCTTTTCATGAATCCGGACCGCCCATTCTTCAATTGATTCCGCAGGGGCATCATGGTACAGGCCTTCTGTGGTACTGAGGAAACTTTTCCAGTTGTAAAATTCCCAGTGTGCGGTTTCGTTTTTATAGGAAATCCGCTGTTCCAGCAAAGCTTTTGGATAAATCGTGTTTTGCGATCGTTCAGCTGCTTCCAGGAAAATGTTCATGTCTGCCGGATCCGTATCATAACTCTGCCGCGATACTTTTCCGTTTGGGCGGTGATAGGAAATTTCCAGCTGTCCGCGTTCAGATGAAACCTGGACATCTGCTGCCGGGAAAAATCCGCTTATTTTTTCGGGAGTAAAATCCCGGGCCATTGAATCAATTAATATGGGCTGCAGCCATTGGTCCCCAAGATCACATAGAAATCGGCGACCCTCTTCATCCACCGCCACCACTGCAGCATGGGCAGAAGTATTTTTTAATTCGTGGCCAACCGGATAGGCCTGAATTCCCGCCTCCTTAAATTCGTGCAGAAGCCAAATCGCGAGGTCAAAACAGTTTCCGGTAATGCCATATTGGGCACGGTGCTCCTTCATTAAAGAAACATCCCGCTGCTTTTTTGTTCCTGCTTTATCGTAAAACCATGCTTTTGTCAGAGTTTCCATCGGAAAGCGATCAAAGATTCTCCAGACTGACATTATTGAATGGGGTGCGTTCAACCTCATCATCCTCTCCTATATGTACCTTTTTACTATTCTTTTTCCATTGTAAAATTCCTCTTCCTTTTGTTTAGAAGGCAAATTATGATAGAGTATTTTCAGTAGAATACATATAGAGGAGGCTTCATATGGCTAAGTACAGAGGATACATAGGCACATATACAAAGAGTGAAAGTGAAGGGATTTATTCATTTATTCTGGATACAGAGGCAGGCAGAATTTCCGATGTAAGGATTGCAGCGCAGTTGGATAATCCCACCTATCTAACAATCAGCCTTGATAATCAGTTTTTATTCTCGGTAGCCAAGGAAGGCGAATCCGGCGGAGTGGCTGCGTATCGTCTTGACAGCAGCGGTTCGCTTGAGAAAATCAACAGCCAGGTTTCTGCCGGCTCCCCTCCATGTCATGTCAGTGTGGATTCTTCCGTGCGCAATGTTTTCAGTGCAAACTACCATAAAGGGACAGTCGAGTCTTACTTAACAAATGAGGACGGCTCTTTAAATCCTGCTGTTTCAGTTATGAAGCATAGCGGATCAGGTCCTGACAGCAGGCAGGAAAAACCGCATACTCACTATGCTGGACTTACTCCGGACGAAAAGTATTTAGCTGCAGTTGACCTGGGAACAGACCAGGTGATTACGTATGAAGTAAATGAAGGCATTCTAAAGGAAAATAGCACCCTGGCCGTTAAACCTGGGAGCGGACCCAGACACCTTGTGTTCCATCCAAATGGCAAGTATGCCTATGTGATGACCGAGTTTAGCTCTGAAGTTCTTTTACTTCAGTATCATGAAGATGGAAGCTTCGTTCAAAAGCAGGCTATAACCACCCTTCCGGAAGGTTTTAAGGAAAATAACCAGGGAAGCGCCATTCATATCTCTTCCGACGGCCGCTTCGTTTATGCCGGCAACCGCGGGCATGACAGCATTGCTGTTTTCTCCGTGAATCAGGATAATGGAGAGCTTGCATTTGTGGAGCATACCTCTACAGAAGGAAACTGGCCGCGTGACTTTGTGCTCGATCCAACCGAAAAATTTGTAATAGGCTCGAACCAGAATTCCAGCAGCATTGTTTTATATTCTCGTGATGAGACGACCGGAAAGCTTACATTGCTTCAATCTGATGTGAAAGTGCCGGATCCGGTTTGTGTGAAGTTTTTACATGTATAAGAAAAGGGGTGAGATACTGCTTTTTGCAGATCTCACCCCTATTTTTATTCGCTGATTTTGAAAGCAATTTTCCCCCATTGCTCCGCGTTTGCGATTTTTTCAAAAGCCTGTTCATATTGTTCCAGGTGAAATGCCTGATCCAAAACCGGCCTGATTTGATGTTTTTCAATAAACTGGAGCATTTCATGGTATTCCTCTGCACTTCCCATTGTTGAACCAAGCATGTTTTGCTGAGCGTAAAAGAGACTGCGGAGATTGAGTTCCAGCACATCCCCAGTAGAGGAGCCAAATGTTACGATGGTACCGCCATTGCGAAGGATTTCCAAAGATTTATTAAATGTAGCCGGGCCAACAGATTCAATGACAAGATCCACCTTTTCCCCGCCAAGAGCTTCCGGCCACTCTTCACTGCTGTTTAAGGCTTTATCTGCACCAAGCTCGAGAGCTTTTCGGCATTTTTCCTCTGAACGTGAAGCCACATACACAGATGCCCCTGCCGCTTTTGCGAATTGCATTAAGAAGGTTGCCACACCCCCTCCAATTCCGGGAATGAACACCTTCATGCCTGCCTGAAGCTTTCCTCTAGTGAATAATGCTCTGTAGGCGGTTAGTGCTGCCAGGGAAAGGACACCCGCGTCCTCCCAGGTTAAATACCCTGGCTTGGGAGCTGCGTTTTCAGCCGGAATTATGATGTATTCCGCAAATGTCCCATGAAACGGCAAGCCGACGATTTCAAAGCCGGCTGGGGGTGCCTCGCTTTTTTCCTTCCAGCCGAGTCCGGGATTGATGATAACTTCATCGCCTGGCTTCATGTCTGCAACGTTATCTCCGACTGCGTCGATAATTCCCGCTCCGTCTGAACCGATGACAAGCGCAGGATCTTCCGCCTTGTGGCGGTTCAGGACAAATAAATCCCGATGGTTCAGCCCTGCCGTCTTTAATTTCACCCTGACTTCGCCGGCACCCGGCTCAGGCTTTTCAATTTCACCATAAGATAACCCGGCAAGACCGGCTTTACCTTCATGAATGACCGCTTTCATTTCCTCCACCTGCTTTTCTTTAAAAATTTCGTCTATTCTATCATATCTTGAAAAGGATTGGGGAAAAAAGCGATTTGCCTAGTTCAGCCTCAGTTTCACAAACTTTCTTTTTCCTGCCTGAAGAACTAATCCGTCTGTAATTTTCACGAGCAGCTTTACATCGCTGACTTTTTCTCCGTTTAAACGAATGCCGCCTCCTGCAATCATTTTTCTTGCTTCTGTTTTGGATGAAAGCAGGCCAAGGCCGGCAATCAGGTCGGTAATGAGCATTTCACCCTCACCCCTCCATTCGGTTTCCGGGATCTCATCCGGCATGGCTCCTTTTTGGAAAATGGTTTGGAAATGCTGTTCGGCTTTCTCGGCTTCAGCTGCACCATGGTACATGCGGACAATTGTTCTTCCCAAGAGCATTTTGGCGTCACGCGGATGAAGAGTTCTGTTTTCCAGCTCTTCCGCGATTTGCTGTTTTTCGGTCACCGGCAAATCTGTTGCGAGATTGAAGTATTTTACAATCAGCTCATCCGGTATGGACATCATTTTGCCATACATATTATTAGGATCCTCATCCACACCGATGTAATTGTTTTTCGATTTGGACATTTTCTCTTTGCCATCCAGGCCCTCAAGGAGCGGCATCAGGATGACGACCTGCTTTTCCTTTTGAAAATGCTCCTGCAGATGGCGTCCCATCAGAACATTGAAATGCTGGTCGTTTCCGCCAAGCTCGATATCGCTTTCAAGAGCAACCGAGTCGTAGCCCTGCATCAGCGGGTAGAAAAACTCATGAAGCGAGATTGGTTTACCTGTGGCCAGCCGCTCTGAAAAGTCATTTCGCTCCAGAAGGCGGGCAACCGTTATGCTTGCAGACAGGCGGATAACGTCTTCAAGCTGGAGGTCAGAAAGCCATGCTGAGTTGTAGTGAAGATCGACTTTATCCATGTCCAGCACTTTGCTGAATTGCTCGAAGTAGGTTTTAGCATTATGCTTCACTTCTTCATCTGTGAGCTGATTTCGGGCTGCCGATTTCCCTGTCGGGTCGCCAATTTTCCCTGTAAAATCGCCAATGATCAGCTGGATGACGTGGCCGTTGTCCTGGAACTGCTTTAATTTATTCAGCACGACCGTATGGCCGATATGGACATCCGGTGCAGAAGGATCAAGGCCCAGCTTAATTTTTAAAGGCTGATTTTGAAAAATGGATTTGGCTATTTTATTCTTCAATTCGGCTTTTGGCAGAATCTCCTGGACGCCATTACAGTAAATCTCAAGCTGCCTCTCTGTTTCAAGCTTTTGCTGGGCTGTTAATTTTTCAAAAAAATTGTCCATGTATTCCCTTCCTTTCTGTTTTTGGAATATAAAAAACCACGCCCCTAAAGAAAGGGACGTGGTTAACGCGGTACCACCCTTTTTGAAGATTGCTCTTCCGCTCAGCGGATTAACGGTCCGTGCCGTTCCCTGCTACTACTGTTCACAGAAAAAGTTCGAGAAGGTAATTCACTGTTATCTATGTGCTGATTTTCACCGGGCATCAGCTCTCTAAAACAGGGAGAAGAACAGCTACTTATTTCTGTCATTACTTTAAAATTTTAAATTTTTATTATTTTAGCGGAATGTTTTGGAAAGTTCAAGTGTTTTTTTCATGAGTAACAATAGATAAAAATAAACCAGGAACATGCAATGCCCCTGGTCCATGCTTATTTCGTTAAGATAATCGGTCCTTCTTTTGTTATGACAACGGTGTGTTCACATTGGGCGACATGGCTTTTGTTAGGTGTGACGAACGTCCACCCGTCGCTCATTTCCCTTACTTCTTCATCTCCGCTTGAAATAAACGGTTCGAAGGCGACAACCATGCCTTCTCTTAACAGCTGTTTATCCCATGGATCAAAATAGTTCAGAATATGGTCCGGCTTCTCGTGAAGGGAGCGGCCGACACCGTGTCCGGTCAGATTCATGATAACGTTGAATCCATTGTTTTTTGCCACTTTATGAACCGTTTTACCGACAAGGCTCAGCTTGCCGCCCGGCTTTAATTTTTTCATGCCTTCATCAAATGCTTCCTGTGCCGCATCACATAACTTTTGCAGCTTCTCGTCTTCCCCAACGACAAATGATAGGCCTGTATCTGCGAAATAGCCATTCTTTGATCCTGAAACATCAATATTTACAAGATCGCCTTCTTTTATTATGCGGCTTCCTGGAATGCCATGAGCCACTTCTTCATTCACGCTTATGCATGTGAAGCCGGGAAAGTCGTATTCTCCTTTAGGGCCTGAAATCGCTCCATTCTTTTCAAATAGCTCTCCGGCTAAATCATCAAGTTCTTTGGTTGTTACGCCTGGCTTGGTTTTTTCAATCATCGCATCGCGAATCTCCGCGACAATTTTGCCGATTTCCTTAAGTTTTGCTAATTCTTCTTCACTTTTTACAATCATACAGAATCCTGCCTTTTCTTTAGTTGTTATTCCTCTATTATAATCTAAATGTGGCGCGCTTAATAAGATTTCGCCTTTTCTCTTGCTAAAAACCTAATAATCAACAGAAAAGTGATAAGGCCAGTTAAAGAAAACAGTAAGACTTCAATCAGATGTCCTTCACCTTCATTTTCTTTAGCTGGACTTGGTTTTCTTACTTCTTCATTCATTATCTTTCCGTAATAATCCTCATGACCTGATACAATTCTGCCATCCTTCCCTTGAACCATTCCATTGGGGCCGGCAACGGGAACAAGAAAGTGTGCTTCCTTTGTTTTTTCCAAAAATAACAGGAACTTGCCGCCCTCCTGCTGAAATTCCTCTGCCCATCCAGTATCGTTGCCATCAATGCCTGCCGTTATGGTTTCTGCTGCTTCTCCTTTATACACCTTTTCGACTTGAAACTGTCTTCCATAAAAAATACCCCTGCTAGATTTTTGTTTGCTTTTAAAATTATATGTACCCAGCACAATAACTTGTGAACGGGATTCAACCTCTTCCGGCTTAAGGTCCACCCATTTTACTGCCAGTGTCTGCGAACCGCCTGGCAGCATGAGCAACATCAGTATTAAAAACACCTTTTTCATTGGTTTCTTCCTTGAATTTCTTCTATCCCTGGCCATAATAATTTCCAGTTCTTTTTTTCAATTCGCTGGAGGTAAACTCCAAATAACTTACTATCTTCAGCAAACATAGGTGTGGGCTTTATTTTATAAGCAAGCAAGTCCCCGATCCCCCATGGAGCAGTTAATATAATATTGTTTTTGTCATCAAGCTTTAATCCAAGGGCAGTAGCCGTTTCAGGAAATTTCGAGATCGCATCCACTGATGAAGTATATGGGGGGAGGTCATTAATCAGATGCATTCTTGCCTCATTTTTAACTGACCAGGGCACTTTGGGCAGAAGGGATTTAAGCTTGGACTCCAGCTCTTTTTCCGTTTCTTCACTAAGGTCACTCTTATTAAAATAAACGACATCCACATCAGGCAAGTGAGTTCTATTGCTGAATCCATGAAGAGTATCCCAGACTTTTGCCCTCACAAAGCCGGCACAGACCCACCAGTCCGGGAGGTTTAATGACTTTGCGGCCGATAGGATGTTCATCATCCATTTGTCCTGCTTTACCAGCTTCACTATATCTTCTTCTGTCTTAATCAGCATGTTCCCTCTCCGTCTCTCGAATCGAATGCAGTACACGCCTGTAGTAGTAATCCTCATGCGGAACAAAGTCCTCTTTGCGTACGGTAATGACAGTGGTGATTCTATCATCTTTTTCAACCTGAAATCCTTCTGCCTTAATATGTTCTCTTCCTTCAAACCAAAGCTCATAGAAGTCTTCCAGAGCAATCCGGTAGATTCCCGTTACTTCTTCGAGCTGCGGCTTGAACTCCTCCAGTGTATGGACGCTGTGATAAAGAAATACATTCGCCAGTTCTTTGTCGATAAAATTTTCTTTCTCTGCAATATATTCAATGACACCCAGTGGCACCAAGTCCGCAAAATCAACATGAATCCCCAGTTCTTCCTCCACTTCCCGCATGCCATCCATGACAGATTCATGACTCATGAGATGGCCTGCAGAAGTTATGTCCAGAAGTCCGGGGTAATCCTTTTTGTTATTGCTGCGGTATTGAAAATATATGTATTCCTTTTCTTCTTCTCTATTGACGAACCAGCAGTGGAAAGTTTCATGCCAGTGACCTTTTTGATGGACTTCTTCACGGGAAGCTACACCGATTTGTTTTCGGTTTTCATCAAAAATATTGAGAATTTCTGTGTCCAATTAATTGTCCTCCTTGTTTAAATAACTCTTGAATAATTCATGCGTGGCAGCTTGAAATAAACCCCGATTAGTGGTAAATTTCATAGAAATTCCTCCTTATTAAAGGGATACCCGGCTGCCGGTTTCCCCTGTTACTGTTTTCCTGATTGATTCTGGTAATTACGCTGCACCATTCCTGAAGATTTGATCATTCCGAATTTTTCATAAAACGGCTGTAATTCAGGGTCACACATAATATCAATCATGTAAATGCCGACCAGCTCTTCCAGTAAACGGGTGACCAGCTTTTGGCCGATACCCTGCTGCTGGTATTCGGGCAGCACTTCAAGCAGCGGAATGTAGGCAGATAGCACTCCATCGCTGATTGCTGTGGTGAATCCAGCCACTGCATGTTTATCTCGGTCAACGGCCAGCACGATCTTCGTGCTGTTTTTTAAAAGCATTAGATGTTTTTCAGGGCTCGGCGGATTTGGCCACCCGTCAAAAAAACCTTCCAGCATATCTGATGATATTCCTTCTATATCCACTTTATATTCGATCATTTTGTCAGCTCCATTTTTCTATCAGAAGAAAGCATACAAAATTCCTCCTGACCCGTTAATCAATTAATTTTTCGACAAATAGGCAGGAAAAGCCTGTATATTTTTCTGAAAAATTCAAACAGTTCATTTTTCATTTATTCTTTAATCTATTAAAATAATGATAATAAAACTTGGTTAAAGGGGCCCTAAGAATGCTTGAACTGCTGATTACAATGCTGGAGCGGCTTGGAATCATTGTCACCATTGCGCTGATTCTGACAAGGTTCCGCTTTTTCAGAGAGATGATTTATGGCGAAAGATTAAAACGGCAGCAGGAGTATAAAGCCATTCTTTTTTTCGGTTTCTTTGGCATTATTGGAACCTATTCAGGGCTTGCCTTCAATACAGACACACTGCAGTTTAACCGCTGGGCATCCGAGCTTGCTTCTGATGAAGCCATTGCTAATTCCAGGGTGATCGGGGTTGTTCTCGCCGGATTGCTTGGCGGCCCTAAAGTTGGAATTGGCGCAGGAATTATAGCAGGATTCCATCGATTTACGCTTGGCGGCTTTACCGGGATTGCCTGCGGGCTGGCGTCCATAGTGGCGGGGCTGCTTGCCGGCTTTTTCCGCCGAAAGAACGAACATGTGAAGCTGTCATCAGCCTTCTTCATTGGTGCTGCGGCTGAAGCCGTACAGATGCTGATTATTCTTGGAATATCACGGCCCATGGAAAAAGCGGTCGCACTTGTCGAAATGATTGGGATTCCTATGATTATAGCAAATGGGCTTGGCAGTGCCTTATTCTTGCTGATCATAAAAAATGTCATTAATGAAGAAGAAAAAGCAGGTGCTTTTCACGCACAGAAAACCCTTCGGATTGCAGACCAGACCCTAGCTCACCTTCGGGAAGGCATTAATCATAAATCCGCTCTGGCAGTCTGCCTGATTTTACATAAGGAACTTCAAATGAAAGCAGTTGCAATCACCAATCACACTGAAATCCTTGCCCATGTCGGCCTTGGAAATGACCACCACCGTTCCCGAAGCCCAATTCAGACCCAGATAACACGGGATGTCATTCAACACGGAGAAATTGCGGCTGCCAATGACCAGACCATCCATTGCCGGCAGGAAAACTGTCCTCTTGGCGCTGCCATTGTCGCTCCTTTAAAGCTGCGCGGTGAAACCATCGGAACGCTAAAGTTTTACTTCACTTCGGAAAAAGAAATGACAAATCTTGTGATGGAGTTAATCTCGGGACTAAGTGCACTACTCAGCAATCAGCTCGAAATCGCTGAGGCTGATAAAGCCTACCAGCTGGCAAAAGAAGCGGAAATTAAAGCGCTGCAGGCACAAATTTCACCGCATTTTTTATTTAATTCATTAAATACGATAATCTCCCTTGTCCGGATCGAGCCTGCTCAGGCACGGAAACTGCTTGTATCACTATCGCATTTTCTTCGCCAGAACCTGACGGCCACGACAGTCAGCTGTACGACTCTTGAACAGGAGCTCAGACACGTAAAGGCCTATTTGTCAATTGAAGAAACCCGGTTTGTGGATCGGCTCGAAGTCATATACGACATTGAAGAAGATGCCCTATTGGAGAGAATCCCGCCGCTCACTCTGCAGCCGATTGTGGAAAACGCGGTAAAGCATGGGATTAAGAACAAGGAACAAGACTGTATCATTATGATCAAAATTCAGAAACAGGACGGAATGACGATAGTAAAGGTGAAGGATAATGGACAGGGAATGAGCCGGGAAAGAGCCGAACAGCTCGGGAAGGAAACCCTGCAGTCAGAATCGGGATCAGGACTTGCATTGTACAATGTAAACCGCCGGCTGACTATTATGTTTGGTGAGGAAGCTTCGCTGCAAATTTCCAGCACGCCAGGCATGGGCACTCACATCCAATTCGCCATTCCACAAACGGAGGAAAAAAGCTGATGGAAAAAACGATCCGAGCCCTAATCGCTGATGACGAACGCTACAGCAGAGATGAATTAAAACATTTACTGGAGGAATTTCCTGCAATTCAGGTTGTCGGTGAGGCTGAATCCGGCGAAACAGCGGTGATGAAAGCCATCCAGCTTCAGCCGGATGTTGTTTTTCTTGATGTGGAGATGCCCAAAATGAACGGTATGGAAGCGGCCAAATCCCTGCACGAACTGAAAAAAGTCCCGCTTATCATCTTTGCAACAGCCTACCCGCAGTTTGCTGCTGAAGCCTTCCGCTATGAAGCGACCGATTATTTATTGAAGCCCTATGACGAGGAACAGCTCGAGCAGACCATCAGGCGTGTGGAAAAATTGATTGGCGCCAAAAAAGAGAATGACATCGGCAAGCCGGCGGGCAAACTGGCTATTGAAGAAGATGGAGAAATTTTATACCTGGAGCCAAAAGAAATCCTCTATATCGGCCGGGACGAAAAAGTATCCCGGATTATCACCAGGACCGGAGAGCATGAAACCAAAACCCCGCTGAAGGATTTGGAGAGCCGGCTCTTACCCTTCTCTTTTTTCAGAATTCACAAAAGTTACCTGGTAAATCTGGATTATGTAACTCGACTGACTCCATGGTTTAACGGGGCGTATCAGCTTGAGATGGAAGGCCGGGAAGAGCTCTTGTCTGTGAGCAGGAACTATGTGAAGGCACTGCGGGTGCGATTGGAATTGTGAAAAAGCATCGGGGACGGTGCTTTTTTTATGGTGCTGGGATGAGAGTGCCCTTTGAGTTGGGGCTTGTACTGATCTCAAGGTTAATTGCGTTTGAGCTAAAATCTCCACCCTACCTTCTTTTCAAAAATAACATAGTGAATTTTCAAATACATTCCCGCCTTTCTATGCATCTTAATCCTCCTTCATTGCCTTTTAATCATCATTTTTTACATCTTGGTCACAAATTGTTCAAATTTTCTCCTTCTTTTGTATAATTAATGTAAACGCATTCATAAAGGGGGATAAATATGATTACTTTTTTAGCCTGTATTGCACTTTTAATTGTAGGTTATTTTACGTACGGCAAGTTTGTTGAAAAAGTCTTCGGTGTGAAGGAGGCACGTACAACACCTGCCTATACACATGCTGACGGTGTGGATTATATCGCCATGAGTACGCCAAAGAACTCGTTAATCCAGCTGTTGAACATTGCTGGTACCGGCCCGATTTTCGGTCCAATCATGGGAGCTCTTTACGGGCCTGTAGCTTTTATCTGGATCGTGGTCGGCTGTATTTTTGCCGGTGCTGTTCATGACTATTTAACAGGAATGATTTCCATACGCAACCGCGGCGCACATTTGCCCGAGCTTGCGAGCAAGTTCCTCGGGAAAGTCATGAAGCATGTTGTGAACGCTTTCGCCGTTCTTCTTCTGTTATTGGTTGGTACGGTGTTTGTTACGACTCCGGCTGATCTGCTTTATGTGGTGATGGATCAGAAGGTATCTGTAACCCTCATCATTGCTGCAATTTTCATTTATTACATTTTGGCGACTTTACTGCCTGTTGATAAAATTATTGGCCGCTTATACCCATACTTTGGAGCATTGCTTTTAATCAGTGCACTTGGTGTTGGTATCGGTTTAGTTGCGACCGGCGCTAATATTCCCGAAATTTCACTGCAGAATTTCCACCCGGCTAATGCACCTATTTTTCCATTGCTGTTTTTCACGATTACTTGCGGTGCTCTTTCCGGCTTCCATGCGACACAGACACCGATTATCTCCCGTACAACTCAGAATGAGAACCAGGGACGCAAAATTTTCTATGGCATGATGATTGCAGAAGGAATTATCGCGATGATCTGGGCGGCTGCTGCAATGAGCTTGTTTGATGGCTACAATGGATTAAGTGATTTCCTTGCAAACGGCGGTCCGGGAGCAGTCGTCAGTGAAGCTTCGACCATGATGCTTGGTGCGATCGGAGGAACACTTGCTGTTCTTGGAGTTGTTGTCCTTCCAATCACTTCAGGAGATACGGCTTTCCGGAGTGCACGGATGATTATTGCTGATTATATTAATTTTGCTCAGAAGAAATTCTCAAGCCGTTTGTGGATTGCTATTCCTTTGTTCGCGGTTTCACTGGCACTAACGCAAATCGACTTTAACATTTTATGGAGATACTTCAGCTGGGCTAACCAATCAACAGCAGTTATCGCACTGTTTGTCGGTGCCATGTACTTGTATATCGCAAAGAAAAATTACTGGATTTCGCTTATTCCTGGCACGTTCATGCTGCTGATGGTCTTAACGTATATCTTAAACGCACCAATCGGTTTCGGATTATCCTGGAATACTGCCTGGATTGGCGGTGCATTCGGCACAGTTGCTCTTGTAGCCCTGTTCTTCTCCGCGGCTAAAAAAGCTCGGGCGAATAATCTGCCGCTTGAAGAGGATATTTCCGGCTGGAAAAGATCTGCTTAATGGGCTGCTGTAATCCCAAATATCGGGAAACGGTAAATGAGGAAGAGAAGAGAATAAACGCGAAAGGCGAGGATTCACTCTCTCTTTCTGCCAAATTGATTTTAGCAGCAGTTATGTTATCAGGAACAGGCATCTTCTTCTATTTAACTTAGCAATCTGGCAAAGGTGCACGTACATGCGTGCACTTTTCCATTTAACCAAAGGGGGCATTATTGTATGAGAATATTGGTTGTCGGAGCCGGAGCCATTGGAGGCTATTTTGGCGGAAGGCTTATGGAAAAAGGAGTGGATGTTACGTTTTTGGTAAGGAAAAAAAGAAAGCAGCAGCTTGAGAAATATGGGCTGCTCGTGGAAAGTGTACATGGGAATATGGCATTTCCTGAGCCGAAAACGATTCAGGCTGGAGAAATGGCAGAAGCATTCGATATCATCCTTCTCTCTACCAAAGCTTATCATCTTGAGGGAGCCATCAGGGATATCCGTCCATACACAGGCAACAAAACTTTGATTCTTCCTCTATTAAATGGAATTGCCCATATGGATCAGCTTACAGCTGTTTTTGGAGAAGAGAACGTTCTGGGCGGCCTTTGCTTTATTGAAACCACTCTGGGCGAAAATGGCAAGGTGATTCATACCAGCCCAGTCCATGATTTGGTTTTCGGGGAGCGTTCTGGTGAAAAAACGGGGCGGATTCTGAAGCTTCAAGAGGCTTTTTCAGGTACAAAAGCAAACTTCCGCCTCTCTGAAAATATCGAACAGGGGATGTGGCATAAGTACCTGTTTATCTCTACGCTTTCCGGCGTCACCTCCCTGTTCCGCTCCCCTATCGGTCCGATCCGCGAGCAGGCTTTCGGATTGAATTCGATTAAAGAGGTTCTAAAAGAGGCATCTGCCATAACGAGAGGCCTGGGTGCTCCGCTAGCTGACGGGATTGAAGAAGCTCAGGTGAAAAAAATACGTGAAATAGGCTATGAAATGAAATCTTCCCTGCAGCGGGATATGGAAAAGCAGCAGGCTATTGAAGCGGACCATTTCTTTGGTTATTTGCTGGAAAAGGCAGAGCTGCTGGATTTACATGCTCCTGTTCTGGCAGCAATTTATGCTAATTTAAAAGTTTATGAGAAAAATAATCTTTAAAACCAAAAATCCGAGCAGGTCACCCCGCTCGGATTTTTTTAGTCTATTATTTTGTACTGCTGTTCGAATTATAGAAGAATTTCGCTGTGATGGATCCATCCGCATTTTCTTTAATGTCTGTTACATGGATTCCGGAGTCAGCCGGTGTTGAACTGTTGCCTTTCCAGAAATAGTAAGAGCCCGTGTGTACATTTCCGGATACAGGTGTGATTTTGCTTCCTGTTTTGAAGAAGTCACCTGCATCACCGCGGTTTGCGTTTTTCTCCAGGTCATACTTGCCGTCTGCCTGAAGGACAGATAACCCATAGTGCGTGACGACTGTACCGTCACTTGCTGTTTGAGATTGGTTGTACTGGAAGCGTTTGTTCATCCAGTTTTCCACATTATTTGGACGGAAGCCGGCTGTCTGGTACAAGTTGATGATGTTCTCATCTACATGCCATGCCACTAAGCCTTTAGCGTCTTCACCCTGACGGATAAACCCTTTGTTAAAGCCGTCCTGCTGAACATTTTCAAAAAGGAAGTATTCAGTTCCATTTGAGCCTGGCACTTCCATTTTAACGATGCCGTTGTCAGCTTCCGCTTTGCTGATTGGCGGCAGTGTAATAGTTTGCGGCTCATCCTCCGGTTTCACTTCAATTGGATTTACCCATCCTAAGAAAATCTTAGAGAATGGATCAAAGTGCGCTGGAGAGTTTCCGCCAAATTCAGGTTTATTCGGATAGCGCAGCCATGATCCGCCTGCCATCAACGAGTAGTTCCCTACCCCCTCAGAGCTATAGACCGTATCATAGAAGTCAGGCAATCCCAGTGCATGTCCAAATTCATGGGCATAAACCCCAGTTTGTGCAGGGAATGGACCTGTTTTTGCTTCTTCTTTATAAGTGTTTGTTGCAGCATCAAATCCGGCAACGTTTCCGCCAATTCCCGGCTGGATGTTGTAATTGTTAACGAGTACGCCATCATAGGTCATATCTTCTTTAACAGTTTTGCCAATCCATTCTGCTTCTGTCATTCCTTCTTTTACTGGTGCCGGCTGGCCAGTTTCATAGTATTTGCCGTAGTAAAGGGCGCTGAGGATATTCCACTTATGAGACCAGAATTGTGCCGGGTCACGGCTGAATTCAGCCCCTGTTCCTTCATGAATGACGAAAATGTTAGGCACTTCCCCATTCTCGGCATATTTAGAGAAATTAACCTGATCGTCTGCTGCTTTCAGCAAGTCACGGATGAATTCACCTGTATGGGCATCACCATTCACGTTCCCATTTACATATGTGCCGTTTTCAGCAAACTTTCCTTCCTGGTCCAAGTAATATGAAGCCCCTTTTGGCATCTCCACCCAGACAAATTCGGTGTTCTCTTTTCGGACCAGGTTCGTTTTTCCATAGCTGGATTCCTTATAAGCGTTTTGCATTGTGCGGTCCTTTGGAACATCCGGACCGTCGTATTTCTCGAACTGAGGAAGCTCATACGGGTTATACTCAGTGCCAAAAATTAAATCCTCATAATATTTAGCCGGGACTTGTCCGGGCATATCACCGACCGGCTCATCACCATCCGGATATTTTGCGAGAAGGACTAGAACCGGTATATCCCCTGTTGCTTCTTTATATGCAACATGATTGTCGCCAGGCTGCTGGAATTTCGCTCCTGCCTTGGCTGCTTTCTCAGCTGGATCTGCCTTTGACAGATCGATGCCAAGTTCTTTTGCTTTTGCAGCAAGCTCCGGTGACGCACCGACATGATGTGCAAGACTGATTTGATACTTGCTTTCCTGCTTAGCTTGAGTATCTGCCGGCCCGGCTCCTGCAAAAACGGCACTTCCTGCTAAAGCAAGCGATAAAGCTGAAGTTGATAGAACTTTTAACAATATACTCACTCCCTATAATCTATTTCTGTAATCTAAATATTATAAAATATTCAGTATATTCTAAATAGGAATAAAGCATGGTTTCATATAGAAGTTCGTGATACTAAAGACTTATTTTTCAAAAAAGTTACAGGTGAAAAGATTATTTCACTGAGAAATTTCCTTTAATAGGTTAATGATTTATAATAGAGGGATATGTAAATAAAGGAGACTCTAACATGACTAATATAGAAGATAATGCCCCCAAAAAAATCAGCCTTAAAGAAGCAATGAAACAGCAGCTTATGAATAAAAAGCAGGGTCAGTCAGGCGGAGCTTTTAATAATACCCCTGTTAAATCCACGAAAGCACTGAAAAGCCAGCAGACTAAGAAGACCAATAATCAGCGGAAACGGACGGGTGTGTAATGGAAGGCCAGAATCGCGCTGCCATAGCGCCAGGATTAAAAGTGAAGATTGTACTTAAAAAGGATCAGCGGACAGGTGTGCTGACAGAAGGAATCGTGAAAGACATTTTAACGAAGTCCCCTTCCCATCCGCATGGTATTAAAGTAAGGCTTGAAGATGGTCAGGTTGGCCGGGTAAAACAAATCCTGCGCCCATAAGGAGCGGCCTTTTAATTTGATAACTCACGGAGGAGACTATTGGTTACACTGATTAAACCTTTACTGGTAAATATTACGATACTATTCTCATTCACGTTTAACGGAAATTTGTTTTTTCCCTATCAGACAAAGGCCCCTCTTACCTTTCAGCAAAAATTGATATATGGCCTGCTTGGCTCATTCGGGGCACTTCTGTGTATGTTTTACCCCATTGAAACACTGGGGGAAACCCATTTTGATTTGCGCATGGTCGCGATCATGATTGTGACACTGTATGCAGGGTGGCTGCCGGGATCCATCGTAATGCTGAGTACCGTCATTACCCGCTATGTAATAGGCGGCCAGTTTATTTATATTGGAATTTTGGTTTCTATTTTATCTTTTGTGATTACATTTTCCTTAAGAAGAGTGTTTCTTAATTCTAAACACCGGCTGATAACAGGTTCATTTATTCTCTTTTTTTATTTTTACTTGTATATAGCCATTCTTGCGACAGCCGTCATGTTTCTTGACACCTCTTTTTATCTGACCTATTTCGCCGCGTTTTATCTGACATTTATTGCTCTTATTTTTATAATCGAGAGTCTTTTCAGAACGAATAAACAGATCAGTGAAATGGTATATATGGATAAGCTGACAATGGTCGGCCAGCTGGCAGCTTCGATTGCCCATGAAATTAGAAATCCTTTATCCACTGTGAGGGGCTTCATTCAATATTTGAGCCAGGATACGGCAGATGAGAACTTTAAAAAGTTCTCCCCTCTCATAATTGAAGAACTGGATCGCACAAACAGCATCATTACCAACTATCTTAAAGTTTCAAAGCCTGAACAGTTCCATCTGGCTAATGTCCCCCTGCATGAGGTGATTCAGGATTGCGTCCTGCTCATGAGGCCGCTTGCCTCTTATTCAAATGTAGTGATTGAGTACGGGAATAAAGGGCCATTTTATGTGAGGGGTGATGAAGACCACCTAAAACAGGCCATCATGAATGTGATCAAGAATGGCATTGAATCGGTTCAGGAAAAAGGAAGAATCTCTATCAATACTTCTGCAGATTATTTTCTTAATACGGTTAAATTAACGATTGTGGATAATGGGCGGGGTATGACATCCGAGCAATTACAAAATATCGGTCTGCCTTTTTACACAACGAAAACAAAGGGAACAGGCCTGGGGAGCATGGTTACGAACAAAATCATCCGTGAAATGCAGGGAACGATTGAGTATGATAGCGAAATCGGCAAGGGGACGACAGTGAACATCATACTGCCTTTGCTGAAGAATGATTAAGAAAAAGAGTGCCTGAGTGCACTCTTTTTCTGTATAAATTTTTAGCCAAGCCTGCCGTGGGCTGCTGGCTGATATTTTCTCATCGGGCCTTTTGCCAAAACATCACGCATATAGAAGTCACCGGCCGGATTTGTTTTTTTCAGCAGTTCCAAGAGGTATGTAATATCATCCATGGCGCGGTGTGTCTGGCTGTCTGCAATCCGGTGGGATTGAATAAGCGTCAGCAGCTTGCTGTCTGTAAAGCCGTATTCTTTCCACGGAACACTTCTCATCGTGCAGTACCATTTTAATTCGGTAATATCTTCAGGATACATCCGGTATAAAAAGCTGCGGTCAAAGGATGCATTGTGAGCGAAAACCGAATCAGCGTGAAAGAAATATTTTTTTATTTTGATATCATCAAAGCTTTTTCCGCTGACAGCTTCATATGGAATCCCATGGACTCTGAATGCACGGCTGTAATTATTTTTGGCCGATTTACTGACAGGTTCCCGCAGGAATGCGGATTTATCCTTAATATCAAGAATCTCTCCTGTGTCGGCACGATATGAAAATAGCTTTAATGCCAGTTCGATGATTTCATCGGAATTTGGTCCAAGCCCCGTCGTCTCCACATCCAGCAGCAATCCCATTTTTTCCTGGTTTTTCATGGCCAGCCTCCTCTATTGATTTTAAATTAAGCATATATTAGAGGAGTACTGAAAGCCAGCGGAACCGCTCTTAGATCTTTTTATCGTTTTTCAAGCGGTCCACATAATCCGCATGATAATTCTGGTGCATGTATTCACGGTTTTTCATGGAATAGAAATATCCTGTTGAAAGAGACAGAAATGCGAACAGGAAGCCTACTCCAAAGCCGAAGTTGTGGTAGCCCAGGACAATGCTGACAACGGTAATGATTAATAGCGCCACTAATATATAAAATAAAATATTTTTGATTTTCAAGGATGTGCCTCCTTTTATTTCAATACATTATTAAGAAACTCTTTTATTATTATTATACCAAAAACGAAACAAAACGTCGGACTTATCCGTAAGAATAGCAAGGAGGTTTTTGCCATGATTGGACTTGTCATTACACAGATTTCTGTGATCCTGCTCTTCCTGGTTCTGGGATGGGCTGTACGAGTCAAAAAAGCTTACTGGCTCATTTCCGGTTTCGCCTCGCGGCCTGAGATCGAAAAAGAACAATTGATTAACAGCGGTTATCCGCAAAAAACCGGCAGCCTGCTCATTGGCACAGCTGTCGGGATGCTGGTTCTTCTGCCTTTATCATTTACGGGATTCAGATTTGCAATGGAAGTGCAATTCGGCTTTATGATGATTGTTTTGCTTGGGGGATTCATCTATTTATCGAGATATGAAGTGCCGGCCAAAAGAAAACGAAGTTACATCATTGCTCTCATTCTTTTTATTGTGACACTTGGCCCCCTCATTTACCTGACTGTCTCCAGCCATAAAGGCTATGAAATGGCATTAGCAGAGGATTCATTTGAAATCTTTGGAATGTACGGAGACGAATGGAATTATCGGGATATTCAGTCTGTTCAATTGTTGGAGGATATGCCTGAGGTAACCTGGAAACAGAATGGAATCGGCCTCCCTGCCCTTTCACAGGGGCATTTTAAAGTGACTGGCTACGGCAGCAGCTTATTATTCATCCAGAAAGGCCATACGCCGATCCTGTACATTGAACTTAAAGATGAGCAGATCTTTGTGAACAGCAAAGATTCCGCAGAAACTGAGAGCTGGTATAAGACAATGAAAGAAGAAGCGGATATCAAATGAAGCCGCAAAGCATAATCCCGGCTTTTAATGGAATCCATAATTGGGTAATCATAGTAAAAACAGGAGGTGACTCGTAAAGGTGTCATATTTACTTTTAGTTATTGGATTTTCTTTATTGATTGCAGGGGCAAACTTTTTTGTAGATGGTGCTTCAAAAATTGCGGGGTTTCTAAAGATTTCCCCGCTGCTGGTCGGGCTGACAATTGTTGCATTTGGAACGAGTTCACCTGAAGCCACTGTCAGCATACTGGCTGCGCTGGATGGAAATGCCGATGTGGCTATAGGAAATGTTGTCGGCAGTAATATCTTTAATATCACGCTGGTGGTCGGTGTGACTGCCATGATTTTCCCTTTAAAAGTCGAAAGTGCAACCATTCGCAAGGAGATTCCCTTCACATTGCTTGCCACGGCCGCTCTTATGATTTTCATAAGTGATACATATCTTGACTCTATCAGCAGCAATGTGGTTGCCCGGAGTGATGGTCTTGTGCTGCTGCTGATATTTGCTGTATTTATGTATTATTTGTTTGAAGTGGCCCGGGAGAGCCGAAGCAGCATAGAATCTGCTCCTGTCAAAACAAGTACTTCCCAATGGACAAAGCAAAGTCTTTTAACGATTGCCGGATTGGCTGCCATTATTTTTGGCGGTGACCTGGTTGTTAAAAGCAGTACGGAAATTGCTTTATCATTAGGAATGAGTGAAACATTGGTCGGCTTAACGATTGTAGCTATCGGGACTTCTCTGCCGGAACTGGTGACATCTGTCGCCGCTGCCATAAAAAAAGAGAGTGAAATTGCTTTAGGAAATATCGTAGGAAGCAATATCTTTAACATCCTTTTCGTCCTAGGGGCATCGGCTTCCATATCTCCGCTTCCGGTAGACCCTAAAATGGTTATCGATATTACACTCTTAATTTTAATTACATTCGTGCTCCTTATCTTTTCAAGAAGCCATTATGCCATTGGAAAGTATGAAGGGGGTTTTCTCGCAGCCTCTTACATTATTTATTTGATTTATATCATAATGCGTAATTAGTGCGAGCGCCGGTCTTTTAGGATCGGCGTTTCCTTTTATGCGGAAGTTGTTTTCTGAAAAATACTGCTGCTTCCCTGACTTTACCGCTGCCAGCAGACATATAGAGAGTTCATAGGTAAAGCATGCCAGGCTGGCAATGAAGCAGGAATAATTTTCAATCTATTATTGTGATTTTCTGGTTATTACTATACCAAGAAAACTCCGGAGAATATTCTCCAGAGTCTTTAACCATCAGCCAGCAGCTGAGTTTTTGTTGTAAGGAACTTTCGTGCCAACACTTCTTAACCCGGCAAAAAACCTTGCGGTGAAGATGATCGCAGCCAGAACGATAAAGATTCCGCTGACTGCGCCAACCTGGTCGGACAGTACCCATTGCGGCAGGTGCTCTGCCCATCTTCTAGGAGCACTGATTCCGCCGGCGTAAAGGAATGAGCCCACCAGACCCGTAAAAAACGCAAAATAGAGCGTAATGGTGAATGTATCGATTCCCCTGTGCTGCTGATTGCCTTCTGTTTTATTGAAATAATACATAAATCCGATAATCATAGCGACTACCCCCATTCCCATATATGTATGGAAATGGCCTGGAACCCATTTCGTGTTATGCATCACATGATTGACAACAATGGTGGCATCAATGATGGCAGGAATGGCCCCTGCCACCCATCCGAACATGGAAAGGAAAAACAGGCTTGAGGCAAAGTCCCATTTCATCCGCGAGCGGTAGACAATCATAAGTGCACCGTAGGCAGTAACGACCATAACAGGCAAGCCGTTAGCATAGGAAAACACCTGCCCGATGATAAGCATCCATTTTGGCACTGCAAAGTCCATCAGTAAATGGTGCGTATAAATCATTAAGGTAAAAAGTGTGGAGCAGTTCCAAGCAATTAAAAAGACTTTGTTAGCTTTCCACGGCCGTTTTGTATATTCTGACAGAACCTCATAGACAGCAATAACAGCCATATAGATGGTGCAGTTGGCAAAGATATGGCCGAACGCATAGGTAAGATGCTTGGCAAGCAGCGGATCTATGGTAATGGCCGGATTGATAATATTCACCAATGATGCGGCCAGCACCGTGGCACCTGCCAGCAGTGCAGTCGAGTTGGTGATGATAACCATGGCTGTTGCCACGACAGCAGCAGGCGGCCCGTATCCTTTCTTCCCCCTGAAAATGATATCCCATCCGAGTGCCTTTCCGAGGCTCCCATAAACTGCTGTCAGCCTTGCAGCCAGATACATGTACAGAAGCAAAAAGCCAATGCCAAGAATCAGCATGCCTGCTAAGAAGAAAACTGCCCCTGCTGCCCCGTACATTTTAGCTGACTGGGCAGGAAGCGGATATAAGAACGTCCATCCATCTGAAAAGTCAAAGACAAAAATGGCGATGAGGACCATCGTGACTCCGGTTAAAAAAAGGACTAAGTTTACAATGAGAATGGCAGGGTTAAGCTTCACGTATTTAGACAGGAAGTACCATAGAATAGCCGTTCCTCCCAATGCCGCGATGCCAACCATGCCTGTACCGTGTGCAGTCATGATTTTATAAAACCATTGCGGTGTGATGCTAATCATTTCCCCCTGATTCATTAGCATAATAACCCCAAAGATCATCATAAGAATTAAAACAAGTGCAGTCAAAGCCAGGTGCCATATCACTGCTTTTTTGGCTAAAGGGTGAATCGCATCATTCATCAGAGCTTCCCCCTTCCGGTTCAACAACAATTTCTTTGACCATCACATGATGGCCTGTTGAACAGTATTCAAGACATAATATTTGATAAGTTCCAGGCTCTTCAAACGTATAATAAACGGTATTTGTATATTCAGGCATGGCCTGAGTCTGTGCGACAAGCTCCATTTTTTCATTATATAAGCCGAAACCATGGGTAACATCCGAAGCTGTCACATCAAATTGAACTTTGTCCCCAACTTCGAACCTTTCCTCGCTCATCTCCCACGCATATTGGATTCCGGTTACCTTCACTACCTTCGGTTCACTAAACCCTTCCGCTTCTGCCTGATTCCGGTCATACGGCAGCCTGCCAAGCGTCATAATTGTGGCAAAAGCCATAATGGCAATAAGTCCGAGAAAATAGAATTTCCTTATTTTATATCCTTTTTCCTGAATGGCACTATATTCACCGCTGCGCTTAGATTCACCGTAAACAAACGCGAAAGCCAGCGCCAGCAGGAAAACAAAGAAAACAGTCGCATACATGGCGATAAGCTGATACATTTCTACCCCTCCCATAACGTTTTCAAAAATCCCCCAGCCCTTATTTTAAGTAAGCTCAAAATTAAATTCGGTGATATATGTCCTATTTGATAAATTTTTTTAAAATTTTTCCACAAAAAAAAGCCCTGGATTATCAGGACATTTTCTTCTCTATCGTGTACATCATCCAAAAACCTATATCTTCAAATCCTATGCGTTTATAGATGGTGCCTGCTGCCGGGTTATCATAAAACAGGCACAGCTCTTTATTTTCCGAAAGAAGCTGGCGGCAGAGCTTAACCATGCACTGAGTGGCATACCCCTTCTTTTTGAATTCACTGTCTGTTGCTACACCTACAACCATGGCTGAAAGGGAATTTTCAGCTGTCGTTGAAGCAGTGCTGACCATCTTCCCATCCTCTTTGATAAAAAAGGAACGAGATGAGCCATCCTTTAGCACCCTGCGCTTTCGTTCAACGGTAATAGCGGAATCACTGAATTCCGGAATGCTGTTCAGAAGCTCAACAAGCTGTTCTGCATCTTCAGGAACAGCCTGGCACACTGCTGATACTTCAACACCTTCTGCATTTAACTTTGTGCATTTTGCATAATAGGTTTCCCGCTTTCTTTTTATGCGGTGTGATACATAAGGTTCAATTTTCGCCGTTACAGCTTTCAGGCCGGACATCATTCCAAAGTTCGGGTCATCAAGCATTATCTCCGCAAATCCCTTGGCGTCAAAGTCTCCTGCTGCATATGGGATGAAATTTTCTTCATATTTTAATAAAACAGCCTTTAATTTTCCGTCTTCCCCAAAGTCACCCCACACCTTTTGAAAATCCTGTTCATAGCCGTAGGCTTCAATATCTCCAAGAATGAACAAATTCTCAGCCGGCTGCTGTTTTAAAAGGCTGAAGCACATTTCATGATCTTGTTCAGTTAGTTGTCTGATCATATTCAATTAATCTCCTTCCAATCAAATTGGCTGATACAGGCGCGAGATTCAGGTCCCTTGCCCAGACTGACAGCTGTCCAATATGATGAATTTCATGGGCAATCACATGGTTTAAGATGTCACCCTTTTTATATTGCTTTTCCATCCATGGAGGTGTAACAAACTCATTGTATGGAACTGGCCATTCCTCCTGAAAAAAGTGTACTAATCCCCTTCGGTATTCCTCAGAAAGTGCCATTACTTTATCCAATTCAGCATAGTCGGAAAACAGGGGATCTTTCACTTCCTTGCCCTGTATCACACAAATCCAGCTGTATTCTACATCTGCGATATGAAAAAGGGTTTCCAGTATGCCTCCAACTCCTCCAGTCCGGCTGGCTTTCAGCTCTTCGGCTGAAAGCTGACGGCACCATTCAAACCACTCATCACGCACTTGCCAGTTATAGCGGAATAATGTCAGCAAATCCACTTACCTCCTTGTCCAGATACCTATGAATTTCGTCAGCATATGGGAATTTCCTGCATTTTTATGTTTCAGCCGCATAATTACTGGCTATATATTTAATCCTAAAGGAAGCAGCATGAGAAGAAAGGGGATTGCATGTGAAGAAAAGCTTAATGGTTTTCTATATATCGGTCGGCATTTTATTATTGCTTGTTTTATTCGGTGTTTTTGTCCCGGATTCACTGGAGAGTGTGACAGCAAATGTACAGACCTTCATCACCGATAAATTCGGGTGGTATTATTTGATTCTTGTTTCGTTTATTGTCATTGTCTGTTTATATTTTTTAATCAGCCCTTTAGGAAGAATCAAGCTTGGGAAGCAGGATGATAAACCGGAATTTTCCCGCCCTACCTGGTTTGCGATGCTGTTCAGCGCGGGGATGGGAATCGGGCTGGTTTTCTGGGGTTCAGCAGAACCGATTTATCACTATGCAGTGGGGTCTCCTACCGGCGGAGCAGTAGGGACGGATGAGGCGATTAAGAATGCGATGAGATATACGTACTTCCATTGGGGAATCCATGCCTGGGCGATTTATGGCATTGTCGCGCTTGTGCTGGCTTATTTTAATTTCCGCCATGGGGAGCCCGGTTTAATCAGTGCCACCCTAAAGCCCATATTGGGGGATCGTACACAGGGGGTTACAGGAAAAGTAATTGATATTCTTTCAGTGGTAGCGACTGTTATAGGTGTAGCAACGACACTTGGGTTTGGAGCTGTGCAGATTAACGGAGGGTTGTCATATCTATATGGCCTTCCTGTTAATTTCACCGTACAGTTTGTGATTGTCGCGATTGTTACAGTCCTGTTTATTCTCTCGGCCCTGTCCGGTCTTGGAAAGGGCATCAAGATTTTGAGCAATGCCAATATGCTTTTGGCAGCTGCTTTATTTCTTTTAACGTTTTTTCTCGGACCATCATTATTTATTCTTAACCTGTTCACCAATACGCTTGGAAGCTACCTTCAATATTTGCCGGGCATGAGCCTCAGGATTGCCCCTCTGAATCCGGAGGTCAGGGAATGGATTAATGGCTGGACGATTTTTTACTGGGCCTGGTGGATTGCCTGGGCGCCGTTCGTTGGCATTTTCATTGCCCGTGTTTCCAAAGGAAGGACCATCCGGGAATTTGTCTTTGGGGTTCTGCTAATCCCGTCGCTAATTGGATTTATTTGGTTTTCTACATTCGGGGGAACCGCCATTATGCAAGAGCACCAGGGCACAGCTAAAATCTCGGAATTGGCTACTGAAGAAGCACTTTTTGGCGTATTCTCCAACCTTCCGATGGGTACAGTCCTGTCGATCATCGCCATTTTGCTCATTTGCACGTTCTTTATTACTTCGGCCGACTCCGGCACCTATGTATTAGGAATGATGACGACAAATGGTTCGCATCATCCCGGCAACAAGATTAAATTGGTGTGGGGAGTATTGCTTGCTGCCATATCATTGGTCCTGCTGTATTCCGGCGGGCTTCAAGCTCTGCAGAATACGATGATTGCAGCAGCTCTTCCTTTTTCCGTTATCATGGCTTTAATGACCTTCAGTCTGATCAAGGCCCTTCAGAAAGAAGCCAAGGAGCTTGGGATTGGGAGGATTCCGAAGAAGAAAGTGTAAATGCAGAAACCTGCAGATTTGGCATCTGCAGGTTTTTTGATAGGTTATTTTACCGGAATCCAGATCTCTGAAAAATAATCGGGACTGGACGCATCACCTGCTGTATAGACTTCCAGTTCGGGTGCAGCAGCATGTTCATAGCCGCTTGATGGAAACCATTCCGAGAAGATTTTTTTCCAGGTGTTTTGCATGGCATGCGGCATGGCGCCATGTACTTCGAACACCGCCCATTTGGAGGCCGGGACTTGCAGGCACTCGAAGCTGTCCGGTTTGTCGCCTTCAAAGCTTGCGGCAATCCAGTAATCCATGCTGTCAGACTTCTGGCTGCGGTTATCAACACACACGCCTAGAATTCCTTTGATATCCCCATTATTCAGCTTGAATAGCTTATCGGAGGTTCCGTTACTGTTTACTTCATCCCACATTTTCGGGATGCCGGCCAGATTTTCTTCATTAATTAAACTGAATTCTTTCCTGATACCGGCTACTTGAAAAGCTTCTTTTTCGACAATTGCATATTGCATTGGTTCTGCCCCTTCCAGACTCACCTGGATCACCAGGCGGTTATATGATTTCAGCTTTCCGGAAATATTTCTGGCTTCCGTCGGGGTAATGCCATGCTGCCTGCGGAAAGCCTTAGTAAAAGCTTCGGGAGTGTCATAGCCATATTTATAGGCGAGATCAATCACTTTCAGACCTGTACAAACCAGGTTCTGTGCGGCCAGCGTTAACCTTCTTCCCCGGATATATTCGCCCACCGGCATATCTGTCAAAATGGCAAACGTGCGCTGAAAATGAGATACGGAGGAGTTCGCCGCCTCCGCTGCTCTCTGAATTGAAAAATCCTCATCCAGCAAATGCTCCTCGATATAATCAATGGCCTGCTGCAGCGATTCAATCCATGACATTACTGATCACTCCCTTATGTATAATCCTATCTTTATCTTTTTTTGGCTGCCTGTCATTTTTTGCTTTGTTTTGGCAGGCGTATATTAAAGAATTCTTATTTTAAGCTGAGAATACCTGCTGAATGGGGAATTTTTGATGCGGTTTGCTGTCGGGCATGGGGTAAGCCCTGGATAATACCGGCCGAAACGGAGGTTTTACCGGCCAATTATGCCGTATTACGGGCCAAATTTAAGAAAATACCGGCCAATCTGGATCATTTATCGGCCAAATGGGATATAGAGAGCCTGCCAGGAGGATTATAACGGCTAATTTTCCGATTTTATCGGCCATAAATAGAGGTGGTTTAACGGGCATACTTAATATTCATCGGCCGAACTGTCAATATTCCGTTTATCGGTCACCTCATCAGCTTTATGGCCAGAACTTTAATATATCTAGGAATCAGGAAAAAGCCAGCGCCCGTTAACAGGCGGCTGGCTTCAAGTGATTTTATATGGCACGTCCCCAATGACGGTGCATGGCTATGGTATTGATTAAATTTTCACTGGAGGATGGATCGCCGCTTTTGATTTCTACGATACCCATATCAGAGAGTGTTTGTGATTGCCCCAGCATGTTTAAGGCTTCTGACGGCAGCAATTCCGCTCCCTCGCCGCCAAACGCAATCGTTTTAAAATGCTTGTAGGCTTCACTGACGAATTCCTTGGCCTGCGGCACCTTTTTCAGCGCTTCTGCACTTTCTTTCCCGCCGGCGATATAGATGGTATCATACATAACGGAATGGGAGGTCAGAAAGGTTTTCATGACTTCCAGCTCTCCGCCGTCACCTTTAATCATGCCCAGGTTTTTGCTGACAATCTCCGGCATGATCCCAGCCGCTTTCAAGGCTTCCATTACGCTGCTGACTTCGGTATAGTTGAACCCATTATCAGCAAGAATGGCGACTTTCCGGGTCATAGCTGATCTGGCTGTATTCATTTGGCTTAATGCAGGAGAAGAAAGCGTGACTTTGGATTCTGCCGCCGCATCCGGCACCTTCACGCCGACTCCAAGGGCAATTTGTTCGGCCAGGTAAAGGTCAACATTACTGAACATATCTACTACCTGCTGCTTTATATCCTTGTTCTGCACCTTGCCAACTTCAAAACGGAAGGCTTCGATAATATGCTCCTTTTCCACTTCTGACATGCTGTTCCAGAACAATTTTGCCTGGCTGTAGTGGTCTTTGAAGCTGTCGCTGCGCTGGCGTACCTTTCGTCCTTCAACCTTTTCCTGATAATGAACATAACCGCCTTCTTCTGCTGTGGCAGGGCTTGGATCATTTTTCTGCATCGAGTTTTTATGATAAGCAACCGGCCCTTTGTTGATCGTCATGCGATGATAGCCGTCATACTGATTATTATGGAAGGGACATACCGGACGGTTGATCGGGATTTCATGGAAGTTTGGACCGCCAAGGCGGATCAGCTGGGTGTCTGTATAGGAAAACAGGCGGCCCTGCAGCAATGGATCATTTGAAAAATCAATGCCCGGCACCACATGCCCAGGGTGGAACGCGACTTGTTCCGTTTCAGCAAATACGTTATCCTGGTTGCGGTTCAGTGTCATTTTTCCAATGATCTTAACCGGGACCATTTCCTCCGGCCACAGCTTCGTCGCATCCAGAATATCAAAATCAAAGGAGAATTCATCTTCTTCATCAATCATCTGGACACCCAGCTCAAATTCAGGGTAATCTCCCATTTCGATCGCTTCCCAAAGATCACGGCGGTGGAAATCCGGATCCTTTCCGGCAAGCTTTTGGGCTTCGTCAAAAACAAGTGAATGAGTGCCCAGAACCGGCTTCCAGTGGAATTTCACAAAACGCGCCCTGCCCTGCTCGTTCACAAACCGGAATGTGTGAACACCGAAGCCTTCCATCATGCGATAGCTGCGCGGGATCGCACGGTCTGACATCGTCCACATGATCATATGGGCAGTTTCCGTATTGTTGGCGGCAAAATCCCAGAACGTGTCATGGGCAGTTGAAGCCTGCGGCATTTCGTTATGCGGCTCCGGCTTGAATGAGTGGACAAGATCCGGGAATTTGATGGCATCCTGAATGAAAAACACGGGAATATTATTGCCGACTAAATCATAATTGCCCTCTTCCGTATAAAACTTGGTGGCAAAGCCGCGGGCATCACGTACAGAGTCTGCCGAGCCGCGGGAGCCGGCAACTGTCGAGAACCGGACAAAGACCGGGGTTTTGACGGATGGGTTCTGCAGAAACTTTGCACGGGTATATTCTGCCATGGGTTCATACACCTGGAAGAAGCCATGTGCGCCAAAACCGCGGGCATGAACAACCCGTTCAGGGATGCGTTCATGATCAAAGTGCGTCATTTTTTCCCGAAAGTGAAAGTCCTCCATCAAGGTCGGTCCGCGGGAACCGGCTTTCAGCGAATGCTCATCCTCCGAAACCTTTACACCCTGATTCGTCGTCAGCTTCTGGCCCGAGTTATCCACGCGGAATTCCTCGAGCTGCCTGTCTTTACTATGCTCATTTACACCTTTGTTTTGCGGATCCTGTTTCAAATGTTCATTCCTCCTTATATTTAAGAAGCAAATGCTTCTGGATTACGGTGTATGTATCTATTATTGAAGTACCCTACATTCAAGAAGGTAAACAGCAAAAAAAGAAAGAAGCGGGACCATTACGAATAAATTAGAAGGAATATCAGCATAGCTTTACAGAAATTGGTTCTGAAGCATTTTAGAATTTTGTTTTTTCTGACAATAATATATAAAAAAAGTAAATGAGTATTGTCAATAATAGTAAAACAATATAGAATTTTCATATAACCTCACATAGAGGCAGGTGAAACGGTGGAAATTACAAAGCATTTTTTCTTTAATCTATCGCTCTTGATCGTTATCTTGTTTGTTGTGCTTGTATTGGCGGAAAAAAGCTCTAAATTCCGGTTTTCCAAAGTCCGCTCTTTTGTATGGCTTTTGTTTATGATCTGGATATGCTTTCAGTTTTCCTTTCAGCCAAGCCCCCATTATTTTTTTGATTTACGTTTGATACCTGTCATCATCGGCGGTTTATATGCGGGGATCGGCCTCGCTTTGGCCGGGTCTGTGATTTTGATGAGAAGTTTTTATGGAATAGAGCCTGGGTTTTATTCTAATATTCTTTTATATTTGCCCCTGGGGATTATTCTTTGGAAGCTCTATCCCTGGTTTTGGATGCAGGTGCCCCGAAAAAGGATTCGCTTTTCGGTTATCATTACCCTGATTTTAAGTGTACTGACGGTCATGGTAATGGAAATAAGCGCCCCGCCACAAAACCGGTTCGATGCCTGGTTTGCCTATTTGATGATTCCGCCATTGGGTGTCTTTATGATTACATACGTATTTGAGTTCGCTAAAAGAAATTTGGATATGCGTGAGAATCTCGTCCGGGCTGAAAAGCTTGAAGCTGTCGAGCAAATGGGTGCAGCCATCTCCCATGAAATCCGCAATCCCCTGACAGCCGCCATCGGATTTGTACAGCTTTTGCAGGAGCAGCGGCTGCCCCCGCGAAAAAGGGTGGAGTATCTGAGTATTGTGAAGGCTGAGCTGGAATCAGCAGAGCAGGTCATCCAGAACTATTTAACCTTTTCCAAGCCATCCTTAGATAAGATTGAGGAAATCAATGTAAAAAAAGAGCTCATGCAGGTAATGAATATATTAAAGCCGACTGCCAACCAGAATTCCGTCGAAATCAATGCCCACTTTTCCCTCCTCGGATCTATTAAGGGGGATCGGCAAAAATTCCACCAATGTTTCTTGAATGTAATTAAAAATTCAATCGAAGCTATGCCGCGCGGAGGGCAATTATACATAGAAACACACTACAGCAGCAGCCAGATCACCATCGAAATTAAGGACACCGGCGTCGGCATGACTCCCGAACAGCTTCAGCGCCTGGGAGAACCCTATTATTCTACTAAAGGCACCAAAGGGACCGGCCTTGGAATGATGGTCGTATTCAGTATTATAAGGGCCATGGATGGCAATGTCAGGGTCAAAAGCGAAGTCGATAAGGGAACTGTTTTCAGCTTTACTTTTCCGAATTATAAGTCGGAAATACATAAGGATTAACAAAAAACAGCAGGGGCCCCTGCTGTTTTTTTATAGCTTATCATGATTCTATCTGCTCCGCTTCCAAATGCTTCGTGCAGTTATACAGCTCACAGTTCCACTTGCTTTCTTTTATTAACAGTTCCGTGATGGAGGTGTTTTTCGGCGGAGTGGATAGGTCTGTCTGCGGAACCAGTTCTTTTAACAGGTGGCGAATGAAGGAACCGTGGCTTACGATTAAAACGTTTTGGAACGGATGCTTTTCTGTAATCTCCTGCAGGAAGCCAAGCCCTCTTTTCATAATACTTTCTTTCGGCTCGAATCCAAGGTCCATTTCACGCCAATTCTTGCCCCATTTCTCAAGACGCTCTGCTTCGGTGGTACCTTCAATCATCCCGCCGCCGACTTCCCTTAATCGGGGATCAAGGTGAAGAGGAATGGAACCGATTTTCTCCTGAATCGCTTCTGCCGTCTGCTTTGCCCTAAGGAGATTACTGGAGTAAATCACATCCCAATTTTCACCGCTAACCCGTTCGGCCAGGCGTTTGGCCTCAGCCAATCCTTCTTCATGGAGAGGAATATCCGAGCTTCCCTGTGCCCGTCCCTCCTTATTCCAGGCTGTAATCCCGTGTCTGATCAATCCGATTTTTGTCATTAGTAAACACGTCCTTTTTTTGACTTGATTGTTACTAATAAAATTGGCGTTCCCTCATCTAATTAAAAACAGCGGTACTTGCCGCTCCTGCAGCTAATCTACTTTCCTCATGCTTGTAAAAGGATACCAGACAAATTCGCTGACTCCAACTATCCGCTCTTTCTCAATAAAACCGAGCCCATTCCGGCTGTCCAGGCTGACAAGGCGGTTGTCTCCCATAACGTAATAGTGATCACTCGGGACCGTGAGAGGGCCGAAGTCACCCGTCAGTTTGCTGACAATACCTTCTGCTGCTTCGCGATTTTCAGCAAGGTAATCTTCATCCCATTGCTGGCCGTTAATATACAGCTGGTCATTCTTCATTTCCAGTTCATCACCTGGGAAACCTATTAATCTCTTTACATAGTTCTTTTCATCGCCCCTGATGATGACAATATCGCCTCTGTTCAGTTCTTCAAATTTATTTACAAAGATTTTTTCCTCGTCATGAAGGGTCGGATCCATGGAGGCTCCTTCCACATAGTATGGTGAAAAAAGAAAGACCCTGATGACCAGTGCGAGTCCAAAGGCTATCAGAAGGGATTTCAGCCAGCTCGCTATTTCATGCTTATTCATGTGCCCCACCAAATCTTTCTGCACCCATATACCTTTCTTGGATTAAGGTGCGGTGATGAAGTTCATGTCCGGCAATAATATAGGCAATGGCCCTGGCGGTTACCCCGGTCCCGTTGGCATTCCCTTGCCTTATCAGTGCCTCATCCTCCAGACTTTTCAGTAAAGCAATCGTATTTTGGCGAACCTGGGACAGCTGGGCGGAAAGCTCCCCAATACTGAAGCGGTTGAATTTGCCATTCTTTACATACTGGTTATCATCATATCCCGGAAGCTCAGCCTTCTCACCTCTGCCGATGCAAAGCAGGCGGTAGCTCATGATACGTTCGGTATCTGTAATATGGCCGATTACTTCCTTAATCGTCCATTTTTCCGGAGCATAGCGGAAATGTGCCTGGTCTTCATTCAGATCTTTTACCAGATTCATTGTCTCCTTCATTTGTTCATCGAGGATCTGCAGAAGGTCCCCTTCCGGTATAGAGCTGACATATTTCTCATAATACGGCGCATACTCATCAGATTCAGGTTTCGTTAACATCTCGGTCCCTCCCATTCTATTACCTTATTTTACTGAATTTTCATCTAAAGAGCCAACTTCAGGTCTGAAAAAGCTCGCCCCTGATTGCTTTGACATACCGTTCGGCTGACCGCTGCACAGCAAGGTCTGCCTCTTTTTCTACCACTCTGTGAAACGCATTGTAAATCCGGTCAAATGACAGCGGTTTGATTTTGCCGGCCATCCGTTCAACCGTTTCAGCAGGAAGCGGAATGAGGTTCGGGTAGCTGTACATGAAGCTGACCCAATCCCTGTCCGCAACAACCTGAATGATGTCGCCGGTGAGCATGACGCCTTTGCCCCCATTCCCCTTTTCCCAATGAAGGACAGCACCGCCTTTAAAATGGCCGCCAAGGCGGTGTATGACCAGGCCATCATTTAGCTTGAGACTTTCCCCGCTCCAGAAAATGATGTGATCACTTTCCCTCACCACCCACTCCCTGTCGTCTTCATGGATATAGATCGGCACATTGAATGCTTCCGCCCATTCAACTTGTGCTTAATAATAGTGAGGATGGGACAGTGCGATCGCGCTAAGTCCTCCCAGTTCTTTTAGGGTTTCAATCGTATACTCATCAAGGTAGGTAATGCAATCCCACATCAGATTAAAACCGTTATGCTGAACGAGATAGGCTGTCTGGCCGATCGCAAACTCAGGAGCTGTTTTCAAGCTGTAAAGATTGGATTCCTCCCGCTGTATTTCATTCGTATAATTTTGGCTTTCCGTCATTTCATGTAAAGTAGTCCATTCCTGGCCGCCGGGTCCAACATACTGGCGCTCTTCCATGCAGATCGGGCAGCTTTCAGGCTGATGATCGCATGGTGGAAATTGCGTTCCGCACGTTTTGCATATATATTTTTCCAAAGATATTGCCTCCGTTTCTCATACTGGTTATATTAACCATTTTAATACTGGAAACGTTTTGTTTAATCGCCGTTTCGACTGAAAGCGGCTACAGCTTTAGACTGAGAACTTATACTTTAAGCCTAATGTAAAAACCTCAAAGCCCAGCTTCTCGTAATAGCCCGCTTTTTCTTCCTCGGCCAGCAGCTGTAAATGCAGCCGGGCCTTTGAGCACTCTGCTGCAAGCCTTCGCACCATTTCCTTGCCGATGCCCCGGCTGCGATAATCTGGATCAACGATCAATCCGCAAAGATAAGCATTAATCACTCCGTCTGAAATAATGCGTCCTGACCCGACCAGGCTCTCTCCATCATAGGCACTGATCACAAGCCAGCTCTTCTCCATCGCCTTATGCAATTTGTCTTTCGGCAGCTTCAAAAAATCATTCCAGCCGTCATTTTCATATAACTGAAATAACTGATCCTGGCCGGGTATGGCCAATTCATATTTGATCATAAACAATCTCCTTAATAAGGGAATGCTAATCCTATTCTGGTTCGGGGCGAAAGAATCCTTCTTTTAAGAATTATGCAGTATTGATGCTCAAGAACACTTTAGGATTGCTTAATGAATCTTTTTTGATTTTCATCCGTAACAGATAGTAACGAAATTATTATTAGGAGAGATTCATTATGGGAAATATATTTATTTTTTCACTCATCGCCGGACTTGCAATTTCGATCCTGCTGATTCCGTTCAGCTATAAAGCAAAGGCCAAGGAAAAGGAAGGCAGGAGGCTCGGCACCGGGTTCATGGCCGGGACAGCTGCCCTATCTGTGATATTTGTTTTTGCCGTGTATTATTTCACCAATCTGGACCGGAATTTAACCAGTTTGTGGCTGTTTGCAGTTATCGCTTCTGTAATCGGGGCAGTTTTCGCGACCGGCCGAGAGCGTATGATTAAAACGGGTGTGTTTGTCCTTAGTTTAGCTGCAGGTGCTTTCTTTCTGACAGCTTTCTTGTTTAATGCGGATGATAAATACGAAAGTGCCAAAATGAAGGAAAAAACGGAGATCGAAACGTTTGATGAAAAAGAAACACCCGCGAGCGTGCCGCCTAAGTTTGCGCGCAATAAGATGAAGAAGGCTTTCGGGCAGGTTCCAAACACGAGTTATTATGAACTTGGCAGCCTGCAGATTCAGAAAGTCAATGGAGAATATGTTTATATTGCGCCTGTAGAGTTTTCTGGCTTTTTCAAATGGTGGAACGGGGATAAGACACCAGGCTATTTTACAATCAGTGCGACTGATTCCTCAGCAAATCCGAAGTTTGTGAAAAGCGATATGGTGTACACACCATCCTCTTATTTTAATAAAAATTTAGAGCGTCATATCCGGATGCAGCATCCGCAGGCCATTTTTTACGGAGATGTGCAGCTGGAAGTAGATGACGACGGAAAGCCGTTTTATATCCGTTCATATGGGGAATTTATTTCAGCAAGAAATGGCTTTGATGTTCAAGGGGTGGTCATGGTTGACCCGCTGAACGGACAGACGAAGTCTTATAAACTTGCGGATGTGCCGGCCTTTATTGATGGAGCAGTTTCCCCTGAGACGGTCAGTCTGCAGAACAGCTATTTCGGGAATTATGTACATGGCTTCTGGAACAGCAAATTCGGAAAGTCCGATGTAAGGCATCCATCGGATGAAGGAACGGAAGCCAATGTGAGCCCTATTTTTGATGAAAATGGCGACATGTATTACTTCACTGATTTTACGAGTCCAAAAGAAGGCGTTGATTCAATGCTTGGCTATTCTCTGACAAATTCAAGGACAGGCGAAGCCACCTTCTTTACGGGCAATCTTGAAGAATCTTATATGGATTCACAGGGTGCCCTCCAGATTATTGAGAAAAAGTTCATTGAGAAAAAGTGGAGCGGCGAAATGCCTGTTCTGTATAACTTCTACGGGGAAGCGAGCTGGCTGACACCTGTGCTTGATGCCAATGGATTCCTGCAGAACTACTTTATTGTATCAGCTGCCAATCCGGAAATATCCGCTTATGGAACGACGCCAAATGAAGCATTGCGTTTGTATAAAACCGCTCTGCAGCGGGGCGGCGGCACGGTAGACGGAAGTTCGAAAGCGGAGGAAAAACAGATTAGCGGAACTGTGGTGCGGGTGTACAAAGAGAAATCAGGCGATTTCACGGTCGTATCAATCCTTCTGGACAACCGACAGAGCTATGTGGTTTCATCCGAAACCGTGCCGATGGCCATTTATCTGCAGGAAGGCGATCAGGTCGAAGTTAACTATCTGGATACAGGTGAGGCATTCCTGCCTGTGAAGGAAATGAGTATTAAAGGATTGGAATAGATGCAAAAACACGATGAAGACTGTCTTCATCGTGTTTTTTATTAGCCTGCTATTATGTTCGCTGATTTAATGGCGCTCGATAGCGTGGATTTGACGCTGACATGTTCAAATGACAGCCCGAGCTGTACTGCTGTCTGGGCAATTTCCGGTCTTAAGCCGGAGATTGTAGTCTTTACGCCGATCAGGCTTAGCGCTTCGATCAGCTGGAATAGCTGATGGGCTACCATGGTATCAATCATGACTACGCCTGAAAGGTCAAGGAACAGCTGGTTGACGCCTAATTTATTGCATTGCTGAAGTGTATTTTCAAGCATAATTTTCGCTCGTGCTGTATCAATATCCCCGACAAGCGGCAGAAGTGCGATCTCTGCTGTCAATGAAATGACCGGAGAACTGAGTTCAAGGATTAAAGCCTGCTGAGCCTGCAGCCTCTTCTGGGAATGTTTATTGTACTCTTCCGTGAACCAGGTAACCACTTCCCCAATGGTTCTGATGATCATTCTGCGCCATAAGGTGATTTGTTTTTCATTATAATGGCCCTGATTGATTGCAACGAACTGCTCAAGCAGATTCAAATACTGTTCCTGGGTGTTAAAGAACTCCTTCAGTATCATCTCAAGAGGTGTGCGGAGATGTTCATCATCCTGCGCCACTTTGACAATCCAGCCTTCCAAATCATTAAAGAACGCTTCTTCTTCTTTATGGAAGACTTCGGAGAACTGCTTGTGGAATCCATAATTCTGCTTTTTGACTTTTTCAATTACAGCGGGGTCTTCCGAGGTATAAATCCCGCCGCTCTCTTCTTTGTTTACATTTTTATACCATTCTTCTGTTAAGTCCCATGTTTTTTCAAGGAAAAATTGATATAGATCATGATTACGATGCATGCCCGTCTCCCCTAACCGAACTGTTATTTCAATATTTTTATTTTAACCGAAGAGAAATAAAGTGTCATTTTTAAGCTCCTACCTATTTTCAGCCAATTCCCTGCTGTTAGCATACTTATAGTCTGCCCCCTGCCTTGGAAGCATTATGCTTAAGGAGGATGCGAATACCAGAAGAATGATGGATGCAATGAAAGAACTGTCATAGCTGCCTGTCAGATCAAATAATACACCAGGGACGAAAGAACCGAGAGCTGAACCCAGCTGATGGCTCAAATAAATCCACCCAATTACTGCTCCTGCTGACAGGTGCCTGAAATATTCCGCAGCCAGTTTCATGGTTGGTGCGACAGTAGCAAAATTGACAATTCCAAAGCTGATGGCAAACAGAATCAGCAGATGGGACTGAGTGACGAAAAAGCCAAACAAGGAAGCATCATTTACGATGATCAGCAGAAGAACAATGGTTAACGCCCTTACTCCATAGAGAAAGGCTAGGATTTTTCGGCAATTCCACTTGTCTGCGAGGAATCCTGAAACGACAGTTCCAAGAATATTAAAGCCGGCCAGCAGGCTGACAGCGGCTCCCGTTACCCCAGGCGTAAATCCGCAATATTGGGCAAAGGGAATCAGATGCGTATCCATCAGGCCAGTAGTTGTGACACCGCACACGAAAAACGGGAGCATGAGAAACAGGAATTCTTTCCGCTTTAAGAGCTGGAATATGGATAGCGTTCCTTTTGGAGTTTCCTTTTTTCCCTGCTTCCCCTTTTGATTGTCACTCACGTTTGCCCCATAAGCATCGATTTGCAGATCGGCCGGGTTCGAACGGATGAAGAGCAGAAGAAGAGGAAAAATGAATACAATCAAAAAACAGCCGAGCACAAGAACTGTTGTTTTCCAGCCCAGCTGATCAATTAGGAATAAGGACAGCGGGACGAGAATAAGCTGTCCTGCGGCTGTGCCTGCAGACATCAGTCCCATGGCCATCCCCTTTTTATCGGCAAACCAGGTCGCCACTGCCATCGTTCCTGCTACATTGGATGCACCGCCAAAGCCAACAGAGGCAATCACACCGTATATAATCATCAGCTGGACGGGATTGGCGGTAAAAAAGGTCAGCAGTGTTGAAAAGCCAATAACCAAAATACTGAAGGACAGAACATAACGGATGCCGTATTTATCAATCAGCCGGCCGACATACGGCTGTGAAATGGCAAAAACAATATAGCTGACAAAGGCAATAAAGGAAATAACACTGCGATTGGCGGAAAACTCATTCTCCCAGGGCGCCATAAAGGCACCGAACGACAATCGTACACCCTGTGCAGCAAGCAAAGCCAAAAACGTCAGCATTAAAATTATCCACGCATAATGAATCTTTAAGCGCTTCACGATGTGAACCTTCTTTCCGGTGACAGGCACCTATACCAGTTGGGCCAAGTGGTATAGGTGCCTGTCACTTTTTTTAAAAATATCATACCATATATTTTTTATAACTTTCTAAATTTTGTTTACCTTTCGCGTTTATTCAACAATTTACTTTTCAATCAAATGTTTGATTGAAATGACAAGAAAGCACTTCCATTTCTGATTTTTTCCCGGGAAATAGCTGCAGGAATTGTCGTCAGCTCAGAGGTGGTTTCGACAATTAATGAGGAAAGGCCATTCCCCTTTGCGGAGAATGGCCTTTCCATTTATACTGCCTGCTTTTGCTGTTCCTGCTTCATTAATTTCATTTCACTGATGGCTTTCTTAGCCTTATTTTCATCAAACTCATTTTCGCTCTTTGCTACAACCATTGTTGCGATTCCGTTTCCGATCAGGTTCACGATCGCTCTTCCTTCACTCATGAAGCGGTCTACGCCAAGAAGAAGCGCCAATCCTTCAAGAGGAATAACCTGAAGGGCTGCAAGCGTAGAGGCCAATACGATAAATCCGCTGCCTGTTACACCCGCGGCGCCTTTTGAGGTCAGCATGAGCACTAATAGAATGGTAACCTGCTGGCCGATGGTCAGATCCACTCCGAACACTTGTGCAAGGAAGACAACCGCCATGGACAGGTAGATGGATGTACCGTCCAGGTTAAAGGAGTAGCCTGTTGGAATGACCAGACCCACAACCGATTTGGAGCAGCCGATCCGCTCCATTTTATCCATCATTCTCGGAAGCACTGATTCTGAAGAACTTGTGCCTAATACAATTAGTATTTCATCTTTTATGAACTTCAGATAATTCCATAAGCTGAATCCGTACATTTTGCAGATGATATTCAAAACAACAAAGATAAATAAGAACATGGTCACATACACAGAAATCATCAGTTTGCCAAGCGGAACAAGTGATGCCAGTCCGAAATGTCCGATTGTATAGGCCATGGCTCCAAATGCTCCAAGCGGGGCTGCCTTCATGACATAGCCGATGATTTTAAAGAAGACTAATGATAGCTTATCCAAAAATTCAATGACGACTTTGCCTTTTTCCCCAAGAGCCGCCAAGCCGACACCAAATAGAACAGAAAAGAATAATACCTGCAGGATATCTCCTTTTGCAAAAGCATCCACCATGTTGGAAGGAACAATATGTGTCACAAACTCAATCCAATTGATGCCCTCTCCGCCATTGGCTGTATACTGTGAAACATCTCCTTTTTCCAATTCATTAAAGTTCAGGCCTGCTCCTGGTTTAATGACATTAACGACGATCAGACCGATCATTAAAGCAAGTGTAGTAACAACCTCGAAGTATATGAACGCTTTTCCGCCCACTTTGCCGACTTTTTTCATATCGCCCATTTTAGCAATTCCAAGGACGATGGTCAGGAAAATAATCGGGGCGATGACCATTTTGACTGCGTTGATGAAGGTGTCGCCGACCGGTTTCATTTCTTTTCCGACCTCCGGCCAAATTAATCCGACCATAACACCGATAAAAATAGCCGTTAACACCTGAAAGGTTAAATTCTTATAAATCCGCTGTTTCTTCACTTTTATCTCATCTCCCTTTTTTCTAACTATTCATTCTATTAGAAATGATAGCGTTTTCAGATAAAAGGGAGAAGTTTATGGTCATAACGGATGTTTTGTTCATTTTGGTCTCAAGGAATGCAGCTAAACGATGACATACCGATTGACAGGCCTGCCCACGCCCCCGTACTGCACATCCAGCCGGATCGCACCGCTTTTTTCAAGATAATCAAGATAGCGGCGGGCAGTGACTCTGGCAATGCCGATGCCGTTCGCGACTTCTTCGGCTGAGCGGGGTTCGGTCTGCTGTTTCATAAACGCGGTAATTTCATTTAAAGTGAATTCATTCAGCCCTTTCGGCAATACGTTTTCTTCTTTCTTTGCCTGCTTGGCATAAATCAGGGCATCAAGCTGCTCCTGTGACAGGGTGCCCGATTCCTTCAGGCTCTCTCTGTAATGGCGGTATTTTTCGAGGGCCTGCTGGATCCTGTTCAGCTTAAAGGGCTTGATAATATAATCCCTGGCACCGTTTTGAAGCATCAGCTTGATGGTTTCCTTATCCTTTGCAGCGGAAACGACGATGACATCAGAATCGAGGTGCTGCTTTCTGAATTCCTGCAGAGTTTGAATGCCGTCCTTTTTCGGCATAAAAATATCTAAAATCACCAGATCAGGCTGCAGCTTTTTCGCAAGGCTGATGCCTTCCTCCCCATTTCCGGCTGCCGCAATGATTTTAAATCCTTCCACACTTGCAATAAACTCTTTATTCACTTCCTGGACCATTGGGTCATCTTCAATCAGCAGCACACTGATTTCTTCTTTAACCGCCATATGATTCTCCCTCCGCTTCCATCGGAAAAACGATTGTAAAAGAGGTTCCTTCATCCCTGCTTGTTGAAACCTCGATCGCTCCCCCGCCTTTTTCTGCAATTTGTTTGACAAGGTAAAGCCCGTAGCCTGTCCCGCCAGATTTATTGGCGGTAAATCCTTTTTCATATATTTTCGGCAATATTGCTTCCTCTATCCCGCTGCCGTTATCTTCCACCAGCACCGCACAAATCTCATCCGTCTGTTCAATGCTGATGTCAATTTTTCTATCTTCACGTTCACTATGCTCAAAAGCCCCGAAAGCATTCTCAATCAGATTGCCCAGCAGCAAAACAAAGTCATGGTGATCCAGGCGGCTCGGAAACAACTCCAGATTGCTGTTTGGATCGATGACCACCGTGATGCCCAATTCCTTGCCGCGCCTTACCTTGCTTAATAAAAGCCCTGCAATGGCATCGTTCCTGATTTTATCGCTGAGGAAATTCGAGAGGTTCTCCTGCTCTTCAGATGCATCAAATGTCAGCTGGAGTGCTTTGTCTGCTTTCCCGAGCTGGATCAATCCGGCAATAGTATGAAGCTTATTCATATGTTCATGATTCTGCACCCTCAGCGCCTCTACAAAGCTTTTCACACCGGTCAGCTCTTCGGCCAGCTTTGTAACTTCCGTGCGGTCCTGGAAAATGGCCACAGCTCCAATCTTCTCATTGTCTTTCCGAATGGGAATTCTGGTGCTCAGGATGACCTTGCCGCTTACAATGATCTGTTCGTTATAAACGGCACGATTACTTTCTACAATCTCAGGGAGCCTAGTGTCTTTTAGGACGTCTCGAATTTTTTTGCCTGCGACTTTGCCGGACACATTAAAAATTTTCTTTGCCTTTTCATTAAAGATCGTGATGTTTTCCTGGTTGTCGATCGCGATTACGCCTTCATTGATCGAATGGAAAGTGGCTGTCCTTTCCTCCAGCATCCGTTTGATTTCATGGGGCTCCAGCTGAAACATCTGCTTTTTAATATGATTGGCAAGCATTAAAGAGCCGATCAGCCCAAATATGAGCGTCAAAAGCACAATGATGCTGATTTCGTCTGCCAGATCTGTGATAATCTCCGTAATCGAAGGGATCTTATTGCCGACAACGACCACACCGATTTGATTAAGGCTTTCATCCTTTATCGGTATGAATGCGCGGATAAAGGTGCCGACGTCTCCCTCTGCCTTTGAAAAATAAATATGCTCGGCAAAAGCCGGTTTCTCATCCTCGCCTGATGAAGGCCTGCCGATCAGCTCCCTGACTGGATGGGAATAGCGGATACGTTCCATATTCATGATCACGATATAATCGGTTTCATTAATGATCCGAATTTCCTCTGCGACTTTATTAACCGTCTTCCAGCCCTGGGGCTGCAGGATTCCCTTTTTCACATCTGACAGTTCTGCCACCGTTCTGGCTGTATTCATCGAGCGTATCCTCAGTTCTTTTTCTTCCTGCTCCTGGATGTTTGCAATCACGACCATTCCGCCAATCAATAAAGAAAAAATAACGACGGCATAAGACAGGATGGTAATCTTCCAGCGGATGGGCAGCTGATTCACAAGGGGTTCCTCCCTTCTGTCTTTACGGATAGAATTCTTGTAAGTATGATAACATTAATAGTTTTAAAAAGGAGGATTCAAATGAAAAGCGCCGCAGGCTATATTCTCCTTGCCGGCATGGTTTTGCTGCTGGCTGCCTTCTTTGGCTATCAAAGCTTTTTCCCAAGAGAAGAGATTCCCTACGATGATGACCAGGAAGGGCTAAAGGATCAAATTGTCTTTAAGTTCAGCCATGTGGTGGCTGAAAATACGCCGAAGGGCCTTGCCGCCCAAAAGTTTGCAGAGCTCGTGGCCGAAAAATCGGATGGCCATATTAAAATAGAAGTGTTTCCAAACGGCAGCCTTTATTCTGATATTGAAGAAATTAATGCGCTTAAGGAAGGGCAGGTTCACTTTATTGCCCCTTCCACCTCTAAGCTTGGCATGCTTTCCCCCCAATGGGGCGTGCTTGATTTGCCTTTTGCCTTTCCTTCGCGTGAAGCTGCACTTGAAGGTCTGAATGGGGATATCGGCAGGCAGCTGCTGAATTCTCTTCAGGGGGACGGCATTAAAGGGCTCGCCCACTGGCCAAATGGATTTAAGCAGATCACTTCAAATCAGGGTCCTATTCAAAAACCGGGGGATCTGAAAGGACAATCCTTCCGTATCATGCAAAGTGATGTGATATCGGCCCAATTCAGCCGCCTGAAGGCAAAGGCTATTCAGGATTCCTTCAATTCCACTTACAAGCTGCTGGAGGAAGGCGATGTGGATGGTGAAGAAAACACGATTTCCAACATCTACTCAAAGAAATTTTATAACCTGCAAAAGCATATGACAATCAGCAACCATGGCTATCTGGGATATGCGGTGATGATGAGCGGGAAGGTCTGGAATGAGCAAAGTGAGGAAACAAAAAGGATTCTGCTTGAGGCAATGGAAGAAACAACTGAATGGAACAGCCGGAAGGCTTTTGATATGAACGAAGAACTGCTTGAAAAAATCAGACAGAATTCCTCCATTCAGATTCATGAACTCACACCGGAAGAAAAAAGGGAATGGCAGGCTGTGCTGGATCCGGTCTATGAGGACTTCTCACAGGATATCGGGAAGAATCTGGTAGAAGAGATGAAGGAACTGCGGGCTAAATATGAATGAAAAGGTGACAGGTCCTATACCAGTTGGCCGAAGTGGTATAGGTACCTGTCACCCATTTTTTACAGCTTCTGTATGAATGCTACTTTAAGGTAGTCTCCTTCTTTGAATTCCTTAATGGTGCGGAAGTCTTCCGGAAGGGTGAATTCCTCCAGGATTTTGTAGCGGTCCCCTGTTTGGGCGAATGCTTTTTTGATAAAGTCTTTGAATTTTTTCATGCTGAATGTGCTGCAGTTTGATGAGGCCACAATGATCCCGTTCTTTTCTGTGATCTGAATAGCCTGAGCGAGCAGCTCCGGGTAATCTTTTCTGGCGCTGAAAGTATGCTTTTTGGACCGGGCAAAGCTCGGAGGGTCCAGGATTACCATATCAAATGTCAGCTGCTTCCGGACAGCATATTTGAAGTAGTTGAACACATCTTCCACAATGATATCCTGTGCTTCAAAATCAATGCCGTTGACGCTGAACATTTCAATGGTTTTGCTTTTGCTGCGGTTGGCAAGGTCGACACTGGTTGTTTTCACTGCTCCCCCTAATGCGGCCGCCGCTGAAAAAGCGCCCGTATAAGAGAACGTATTCAGGACCGTTTTTCCTTCCGCATACTTGTCCCTGATTGTCTTCCGGACATGCCTCTGGTCAAGGAATACACCTACCATGGCGCCATCATTCAGATAAATGGGAAAGCTGATTCCATTCTCTTTCACCATTAGCGGAAAAGATGCCCGTTCTCCTGCTGCAAAATCATCGTCCTCTATATAAGTGCCTTTTACAGCAAACCGTTTCTTTTCATACAATCCTTTTACATCAGCACTGTTCATAAATGCCTGAATCACCGTATCCCTGAACGTATAAATGCCTTCGCTGTACCAGCTGATCACATAAAAGCCATCATAATAATCAATCGTGATGCCTCCGATTCCGTCTCCTTCTCCATTAAAAGCCCGAAAAGCGGTTGTATCGGGATCATGGAACAGAGCTTCCCGTCTTCTTAACGCTTCTTGGAATTTCTTTGCAAAAAATGCTTCACCAAAGGTTTCCTGAGGATTTCGCGACAGTATCCAGCCTCTGCCTTTATTCTGCTTTCCATAATATCCTTTGCCGATAAACCGGCCGCTCTCATCAGCCAGTTCAATGACCGCTCCCTCTTCAATGCCCTTCGGAATCCGCTGCACCGACTCCTCCGTCACAAGCGGATAGCCATTCCTAAAACTATTTTTATATTTAGAAGCCGCAATTAATTTGATAGCATTACTCATAAATTCACCCAATCATTTTGTTAGTATAGCTATCATTGTAACATTAAAAGTGACAGGCACCTATACCAGTTGGATAGAAGTGGTATAGGTGCCTGTCACCATCTGTTTTAACAGAAACTCCACTGAGGAGCAGCAGCTGCCGCTGTTTCTTTTAGCATGGTTCCATTCTTTGCAAAGTCTGTATGCCAGGAGAGGGCCTTTTCCAGTACGTGCGGAGTCTGGCCGCCTCTTGTGAGGGCTTCCCGGTAATATTCGCGAAGCTGGCCGCGGTACAGCGGGTGTGCGCAATTCTCGATAATCAGTTCGACGCGCTGCCTTGGAGCCAGACCGCGCAGATCTGCATATCCCTGTTCTGTCACAATGACATCGACATCATGCTCAGTGTGGTCTACATGGGAGACGAATGGGACGATGCTTGAAATCTTGCCGTCTTTGGCAATTGATTTTGTCACGAAGATCGCCAGGCGTGCATTTCTGGCAAAATCACCCGATCCGCCGATGCCATTCATCATTTTCGTTCCAAGGACATGGGTGGAGTTCACGTTTCCATAAATATCAATCTCCAGTGCTGTATTGATCGAAATCAAGCCGAGGCGGCGGATGATTTCAGGATGGTTGGAAATCTCCTGCGGACGCATTATTAAGCGCTCCCTGTACCGGTCAAAGTTCGTGAAAACCTCTTTCATTTTTGCATCTGATAAAGTGATAGAACAGCAGGACGCAAAGTTCACCTTTCCGGCATCCATCAAATCAAATACCGCATCCTGCAGCACTTCTGAATAGACTTCCAGATTCTCAAACTCAGAACCAAGCATTCCATGAAGCACAGCATTGGCCACCGAACCAATACCCGACTGCAGCGGTGCCAGGCTATTTGTCAGCCTCCCTGCTGTAATTTCCCCGCGGAGAAATTGCAGCAGATGCTGGGCCATGATGGCGGTTTCTTCATCCGGCGGCACGATCGTCGAAGGAGAGTCCTGCTGATTCGTGAATACGATTCCCCTCACCTTATCCAAATCCACTTTAATTCCTGGAGCGCCGATACGGTCGTCGGCTTTCGTCAGCGGAATCGGATTCCGCTTCCCCTGCCTGCCAGGTTCATATAAATCATGGAGCCCTTCCAGCTGTGTGGATTGGGCCAAATTGATTTCAATAATGATATGCCTGGCATTTTCCGCGAAAGACAGCGAGTTTCCGATAGAAGTAGACGGAATGATCAGCCCATCTTCCGAGATAGAAACCGCTTCCAAAATAGCGAAATCAATAGGATCCATAACATTGGCGCGGACAAGCTCTGCCGTGTGGGATAAATGCTGATCGACAAACAGGAAATCCCCCTGGTTAATCCCTTTCCTCATGGTCGGATCGGCCTGAAATGGCAGCCTTTTTCCCAAAATCCCTGCTTCCGCAAAAAGCTTATCCACATCAGACCCCAAAGAAGCACCCGTATAGACATTTACTTTAAAGCTCTCATGTCTGGCACGGTCAGCGAGCGCGAATGGCACCGCTTTCACATCACCTGCACGTGTAAAACCGCTTAACCCAAGAGTCATGCCATCCTTTATCCAGGATGCTGCTTCTTCAGGTGTAACTACCCGGTCATGCAGGCGGCTGTCGCGAATCCGTTCTAAATGTTTCTCCATGATGTTCATCCCCTCTATCAAGATATATGTAACCATTTTACCCGGATAAAGAGGGAGCCAGGAATTTTCCGATTATCTTACGGAAAATTCCGATAAAACAGCAAATTTCACAGCTGAAACAGAAAGAATTTTCTAAAAACCGAGCAATTTCCTGAAATAACTGGAATATGACTGGCTGACAGGCACCCGGTCCCCATTTTTCATGACGAGGAGAAAGGTGGAATGGGTATCAGGAAAGATTTCCTTGATATGATTGACATTTACAATGAATGAGCGGTGGCAGCGGATGAAACTGTCCTTCGGCAGCGAATACTCAAAATCCTGAAGCGAGTATTTATGAGTGCCTGAATGGCCGCCAGCATGTACATAGGTCTTCTTATCCTTTGCCTCAAGGCAGACAACTTCGGAAAAGGGAATGGGAATCCAGCCATCATTCGTTTTCATCGTCACAACCGATTTGCCGTCCGTCAGAGCCGGAAAAATGGCGGTTACACAGCCTTCAAGCTTCCCTTCATGCAAAAATGGCACGGCCATGCCGTGATACGGAACACCAAATACATCGCGGTCAATAAACTCCGACACTCTTTGCTGTGTCCCTAAAGCCTTATAGGCAATGGTCCCTTCCTTTACCATGTCCCCTGACCTGATTTTCAAATCGATGCGCTTGCTCGGCCGGTAATAGATATATTCACTCGTATTGGAAACCGCTATGGAAATCTCATCGGAAAACAGCTCTCCAATTACATCCAGCAGCGATACAACTGTAATGCTTTCCACGTTTTTTTCAGCACCTTTCATGATGATGGCTTTTTCTTATTTTACAAGTTTTCGGAGGGGGATTCACTTAATTTCTAATCATGACCGAAAAGGCACCGGCATAAAATAGAGAAGATTAGGGGTAAAGGAGGATGCTCGTATGCTGATTCGCCATCAGATGGTGGATAAAAAAGATGTCCGGTTTTGTGATGAAACCTTTAATTTGGAACAGGCGCTGCAGTTTTTAAATGAAACTGGCTACCGCTGTGTCCCTATTCTGGATGCCGCACATACAAAGTTTACCGGCAATATTTATAAGGTTGATATTTTAGAATATAAGGAGAACCATTCTTTGGATGAACCGATTACGGCTCTGGCTAAAGACCAGCAAACCATAATTGATGAGAATGACTCCTTCATGAAAGCCTTTTTCACACTGAAGAGATATCCTTATCTGCCGGTTAAAAATGACCATGGGCAGTTTGTCGGATTGCTGACACATGCGGCCGTACTGGAACTGCTGGAGGAAGCGTGGGGACTGAACCGCGGAAGCTATACGCTGACTGTGGGAAGCTATGGCACACAGGGAACATTGAAAAAGATAAGCAGTATTATCAGTAAGTATAGCGATATCCAGGGAGTCATCTCATTGGATTCATCCAACTTCCACGTCAGCCTGATCCGCCGTATCCTTTTTACATTGCCGAAGGATACGACAGAAGAAACCCTGGATAAAATCAAGAAAGAACTGGATGCAAATGGCTTCCGTGTGATCGGAGTCGAGTGTCATAATGGAGAATGCTGATAAAAGATGAAAAGCCGTTCCTTGAGGGAAACGGCTTTTTTCTTACCTTTGATTCCTATGAAAGAATTCCTGGTACCCGTAAATTATCCATGAATAAGAGGTGAAGAACAGGAAAATATGGATGGGCTTGAATTTTACAAGTTTGTATAAGTTAAACCTTTGGTACAGGTAATTTAGCGGGTATGCAAACAGCAGATCCATGATTGCATTTACTGTCAGGTACTTCTTGAAACTGCCAAAGGTGAAATGGAAGATCCAGAGGGTCCCGATAAAAAAAGGACCCAGTATGAAGGTGAGATCATTGAGCAATTTCTTGAAGTGTCCACCCTCCACTGTCCACCATTTAAAGGGAATGGCCAGAATGCTCATAATGAACACTAAAATTCCGGCAAAAACCGAGACGGTTGAAAATTTATTGAATGACTTTTTCGGCAGAAAAAATATGGTCAGCCAAGGAATGACCAAATGAAGCAGCCTGATCGCTGTAGTTGGTTTCATATAACCCCCCCTTATTCCATATTATGGTTTAGAGGGATTTGAATTATTCTCCATTTTTTTAAACAGCTGATTCTACCTTAAACATTCCATCCATCTTCCTGACAATCTCTTTTCCAATTTCTATGGAAGCCGTCGCGGCCGGGGATGGTGCATTTAAAACATGGATAGAGCGTTTGCCCGGCACAATGAAAAAGTCATCGACTAATGAGCCATCATCCTTCAGGGCCTGCGCTCTGACACCGGCCGGTCCGGGAACAATGTCATCCTTCTGAATGTCCGGCATTAGCTTCTGAACATTTTTCATGAAGAGCTCCTTGGATGCTGAGCGGATCATTTCTTCCACTCCTTCTTTCATATATTTCTTTGCGAGCTTCCAGAAGCCTTTATAAGCCATAACCTCCATCAGGTCTGCCACATTCAGATCAGTCTTTTTATAGCCCTCCCTTTTAAAGCTTAGAACGGCATTTGGACCCACATCAATGGCTCCGTTAATCATACGGGTAAAATGGACTCCAAGGAACGGGAAGTTCGGATTGGGCACAGGATAAATCAGATTTTTGACGAGGCTGCTTTTTTCCGGCTTGAGCATGAAATACTCGCCTCTGAATGGCACAATTTTGACATCTGTTTTCAATCCGGCAAGCTTCGCAATCCGGTCTGACTGCAGGCCTCCGCAGTTTACATAGTAAGCTCCCCTTACCTCTCCCCGGCTGGTCTTGACGATTACTTCCTGAGCATTTTCATCAATCGCCAGAACTTTATGATTCAGAAGGATGTCCCCGCCTTTTGCTGTAATGATCTCGGCCATTTTTACTGAAACCTGCTTATAGTTGACAATGCCGGCCATTGGCACGTGGATGGCCTTTTTTCCATTTACATGCGGCTCGATTTCATGGAGCTCCACCTGGTCAATCATTCGGATTGCAAGGCCGTTATCCAGCCCGCGCTGAAATAAATCGTCCAAAAGCGGCAGCTCGAAATCTTCGCTCGCGACAATGACTTTCCCGCAGATATCCACTTCAAGCCCCTGCTTCCGGCAAAATTCCGTCATGGATTCGCTGCCTTTTTTGGCAAGTCGGGCTTTATAGCTTCCAGGCTTATAATAGATTCCGGAATGGATGACTCCGCTGTTATGGCCTGTCTGATGGGCCGCCACATGGCTTTCTTTTTCCAGGATAGCCACTTTTGCAGATGGAAACCGGTTCAGCAGCTCCATTCCTGTTGACAGGCCGACAATCCCCCCGCCAATAATGATGTAATCATACATGATCCTCCACCCTTTCTCTTATTTATGATCAATCCCGCAGGCTTCTGCCAGTAATTCGATGATATGTACCACACGCACCTTCTCTTCAAGCCCCTCGCGTTTGACCCCTAGGCACATCTGCAGATGACAGCCAGGGTTGGACGTGACGATGGTATCTGGAGAGATGCTTTGGACATGTTCCATTTTGGCGTCGAGTATTTCCATGGACTCTTCATAGTGAACAATATTATAGATTCCTGCCGAGCCGCAGCACATATCCCCTTTCGGAAGCGGAACATATTTAATGCCTGGTATGCTTTCGAGGAGCTGAACGGGATCTTCGGCCACCTTCTGCACATTTAACAGATGACAGGATGGCTGATAGGTCACAGCACCTGAGAGTTCCCTGCTGAAACTGATTCCGAGTTTGTTCAGTATTACACTTACATCCTTATTCTTTTGTGCGAACACCCTGGCACGCTCTGCCCATTCCGGGTCTTCTGCGAGAAGGTGATCATATTCAACGAGCATTGCACCGCAGCCGCCAATCGCATTAACCACAAAATCATAGTTTCCTTTTTCAAAAGCTGCAATATTTTCCTTTGCCAGTTTCCTGGATGTTCCCGTATCTCCGCTATGGTTCTGAAGGGCGCCGCAGCAGGTCTGTTCCTTGATTACAGTGACCTCGCAGCCGGCATGCTGAAGCAGCTTGATGCTGAGGTCATTGATTTTGGCAAAAAACACATCCATAATGCATCCTGTAAAAAAAGCGACGCGGGCTTTCGGCTTGCTCTCCGGCATGACGATTCCAGATCTCAGCTGCTTATTGGGCATTTCCACAGCGGGTGTGATTTCTTCAAAAGCGCGCAGCTGTTCGGGAAGAATACCCAGCACTTTGCTTTTGCGTGCAAATGAATCCATGCCCGTTTTTTGATATGCCCGAAGTGAGGCTCTCATGGCTGCGAGCAGCTTCTTATTCGGCAATGCTTTCTGCAGAGCCATGTTTTCCATGAACGGAGCGGGTGCTTCGGCAACTTTTACTTCATTAAATGATTCGAGAATTTTTCCATATTGAACATTGGTTGGACATGCCGTCTCACAGGCGCGGCAGCCAAGACAGAGCTCCATCGAGTCGGTGATTTCATTGATGGTTATTTTCCCTTCCGCCGCCATTTGCACAAGATTGATCCGGCCCCTTGGAGAGTGCCTTTCCTTCCCCATAGTGGCGTATGTGGGACAGGCCGGGAGACAATAGCCGCACTGGACACAATCGAATGTTTCTTTATAGGCGAGCTGGCTAGTCATGGACTAACACCAGCCTCTGCCCTTTTGTCTCGGGAAAAATCTTCCCCGGATTCATTATGTTGTTTGGATCCCAAGCTTTTTTCATTCGTTTCATCATGTCCAGCCCTGCTTCACCAAGCTCCATTTCCATAAACGGTGCCTTCATAGTCCCGATTCCATGCTCGCCTGAGAGAGTTCCCCCTAATTCAATCGCTGCTGTAAAAATTTCTTCGACCGCTTTTTCCACCCGCTTCATTTCTTCTTTATCCTGCTTATCTGTAATGATATTTGGATGCAAATTCCCATCACCTGCATGGCCGAATACCACTAAATCAATTTCATATTTTGCTTTGATTTCCTGAAGCCTTCTGAACATTTCAGGAATCTTGCTTCTTGGAATTGTGGCATCTTCGGAAATTTTCGTCGGCTTTTTCCTGACGATGGCCGGAGAAACGAGTTTTCTGGCTTTCCATAGGCTTTCAGCAGATTCCTTATCCCTGGCGATGATCGCTTCCCTTGCCCCAACATCCAGGCACACCTTCTTCACCTGCTCGCTTTCTTCCCTGATAGCGATTGGGTGGCCATCAAGCTCAATCAGGATAATGGCATCCACATCAATTGGAAGACCGATCGGCTGAAACTCTTCCACCGCCTGGATCGAAGCCTGGTCCATGATTTCCATTTTGGATGGCAGGATGCCGGATGTGAGCACCGCCGAGATGGCTTTTCCAGCATCAATAATGTCATCAAAAATGACCATCATTGTCTGGGTTGCCTGCGGTCTTGGAATCAGCTGGAGAGTGGCCTCTGTGATGATGCCAAGTGTCCCTTCCGATCCGACAATCAGCTTTGTCAGGTCATAGCCGGTCACATTCTTTACCGTCCTGCCGCCTGTCCGGATAATCTCCCCTTCCGGCGTTACAACCTCCAGCCCCAGCACATAATCTTTTGTTACTCCGTACTTTAAACCGCGTGGCCCGCCTGCATTCTCGGCGAGGTTCCCTCCGATTGTGGAAACATGGGAGCTGCTTGGATCTGGCGGATACATCAGCCCATGCCGCTGTGCTTCACGGTCAATATCAGCTGTAATGACCCCGGGAGATACAATTGCAACGGTATCCTCAGGGTCGATGATCAGCTTTTGGGTCCACCTGGAAAAATCAAGCACCATCCCGCCATGGACCGGAAGCGGGCCTCCGCTCAGACTCGTTCCCCTGCCTCTTGGATAGACGGGGATTTTCATTTCATTTGCCAGCTTTACAATGCCTGCTGTTTCCTCAGTCGAAACCGGCTGCAGAATGATCTCAGGGATATAGGCTCCAAATGAACCGTCATATGAGTAAGAGACCAGGTCCGCTTTCTCAAGCAGAATGTGCTTTTCTGATCTCATGATGCTTCTAAGCCGGTCAACAATCTGTTCGGTGATCACAATAGCACCTTCTTTCCTTCCCCTTCATTCACTTTTAGCTTCTTCGTCACATTTTCAAGATGGACTTGCATCGCCTTTGCTGCTTTTCCTTCATCCTGTTCTTTAATAGCCGTAAAAATGGTCATATGCTCCCGAAAAACCTGTTCACGCTTTGCCGGAAGACCGACGTTTTTCTGGAGGGAAAAGGCAATCGCTTTCCGATACAGATCATCGATATTTTCCATAACCTGGATCATGAAACGATTTTTCGTCGCAGTAATCAGGTGTTTATGAAAATTAACATCTGCCTGATCACCTACCGCATCGGGATTAGACAATGTGATTTCAAATTGATCGAGGGCTCCCTTTATTTTTTCCAGGTCATCCTCATCACGACGCAAGGCAGCAATTGCTGCTGCCTGGGTCTCCATAATCATCCGCATTTCCAGAAGCTCAAAAACCTGTTCCACGGGAATATATTCAATTGCTAACGAACCAAGCATGTCTGCCATATTTATTTCCTTGACAAAGCTGCGGCCGCCCTGCCTGGATTCAATAATTCCGCTGGCAGATAAGACACTCAATGCTTCTCGAACAGGCGCACGGCTGACGCCAAACAGCTTGGCCAGTTCATTCTCGGATGGCATCGGCTCATTCGCCGGGAACTTGCCACCCTTTATCATTTCCTTCAGCTGATCCAATACTTGTGCCGAGATTTTTTTTCGTTCGATTTTCATTGATGCCAGCTCCTTAAATGGTGATTTCGACTGAACTGCTTTTCTTTACTCTAATGATATGGAAGAGAATCGCGAACACGCAAAGACCGAGTCCGGCAATATCCGTGATCATGCCTGGCTTAATCAGCATTAAAGCTCCGGCAAACATTAGGACTCTTTCAACAATCGTCAGCTTGGCATTCAGGTAGTTTCCAAGTGAACTTGCCAGTGCGTAAATGCCCAGCGTGCTTGTGATGACCACAAGCGCGACTGATAAAATGGATATCGTTTCTCCCTCTGCTGCCTGAAGCAGAATGATAGGATTATAGGCTATCATGAATGGGATGATAAAGCCCGGAAGTGAGATTCTAAGCGCTTCCCATGATGTCTGCATCGCATTGGCTCCGGCCAGTCCCGCTGCAGTATAAGATGCCAATGCCACAGGCGGCGTAATGTTGGACAATGCACCAAACCAGAACACAAAGAAGTGTGCCGCAATCGGGTTAACGCCCGCTTCCACAAGGGCTGGAGCAGCTGTAACCGCAACAACGATGTAAAGTGCTGTGGATGGAAGCCCCATGCTTAAAACGATGCAAGTAAGCATAACGACGATTAAAATCAGCCAAAGCTGACCGCCGGTTAATTCGACAATATTATAAGCTAATGTAGATCCAATTCCCGTCATAGTAACAACGCAAATGATGATTCCAATGGCGGCGCAGGCAATCCCGACTTGAATCGTCCCTCTTCCGCCTTCGATAAATGCCTCAATTGTTTTAGAAATAGTGATTCTTGATGATTTATCCTTTGCCAGCCAGCTCGCAATGATGACTGCGCCGATTCCGGCAAATCCGGCAAAAAGGGCTGTTTTTCCCATTAAAAGTGTTGTGATAACGACGATAATCGGGATAAGGAGAACCCCGCGTTCCTTCAGGATTTGGACTACATCCGGAATATTCTCTTTGCTGATGCCTTTTAATCCAAGCTTTTTCGCCTCGATGTCGATGGCAAAAATCAGCGCGATATAATAGAAGAAGCTTGGTATAATGGCTGCCAGGATAACAGTAGTATAAGAGATTCCAAGGAATCCGGCCATGATGAAGGCCGCAGCACCCATAATCGGCGGCATTATCATACCGCCAGTTGAAGCAGCTGCTTCTACGGCACCGGCAAACTTAGGCTTAAGACCAATGGATTTCATTAAGGGAATTGTAAACGCTCCTGTTGTGGCAACGTTAGCCACTGCACTTCCGCTCAACGATCCTGTCAGTGCACTGGAGATGACCGCAACCTGAGCCGGGCCTCCGCGCTTTCTTCCTGCAATGGCAAGGGCAAGATCATTGAATAGCTGGGTAGCGCCGCTGACAGACAGGAATGCCCCAAACAGGACGAACATGACGATAAACGTGGAAGCCGTTGAAAGCGTTAATCCCAGTACACCCTCAGTTGTCATATAAAGACGGTACAGAAGGCGTTCCAGTGAAAAGCCGGCATGTCCGAATATCCACGGGAAGTATGTGCCAAAAAGGGCATATACAATAGCGCCTCCGCACAGGATCGGAATAAAGATACCAACTGCGCGTCTTGAAGCTTCGAGCAGAACGATGATCGTTATAGCTCCAAAGATATAATCAATCATAATCGGCTGGGAGCTCCGGTCCACATGTATTGTTGTGTAATTCAGAAGCAGGTAGCCAAGGCCTGCAAGGGCAAGGGCCGCAAATAAGTAGTCAGGTAAAGTAAACCTCTTTTGATTGGACGATTTGCCGGCGGGATAGTACAAAAAAGTCATCACCAGCAGGATGCCCAAGAAGATCAGGTTTCTGTAGATCTCTTGAATATTGGATAATCCATTGGAATAAATGGCAAAAGCAGAAAACAGTACAGCAATGGCGGCAGCAGTTTTTTTGTATGGCCCCTCAAGCAGGCGCATACCTCCGCCTGCTTCTTTATCCAAATCAATGGGCTGTACAATGGGTTCGCTTGATTTTGTCATCATGTTCCCTCCTTTATTTTGCTTCCGGTGGAATTAGATTTTCAGGTATATCCAGACCAGCTTCTTTGAAATATCTGTAGGCTCCTGCATGCAATGGCACAGATACACCATCAAGGGCCGTTTCCAGAGTCATTTCCTTGGCAGAGCTATGAACCTCATACATTTCATCAAGATTCTCATAAAGCGTTTTAGTTAAAATATAGATTGTTTCTTCATCCATTTGTTTCGTTGTGGATAAAAGGTTCGGCTGGGCAATGGTGTTGATATCTTCGTCAATTCGAGGATAAGTGCCTCCAGGAATCACATAGCGGTACCAGCTGTCAGATATTACATTAATGGCATCCAGCTGCTCATCGGTTACTTCCAAAATCGAGGCTTTCACATTACTTGCATACATATCTGTTACAGCGGAAATCGGGATTCCTGCCGGAAGCGATCCTCCGTCCAATCTCCCGTCACGCATTGCTGAAACCGTGTCACTGTAACCCAGATACTCAGGAGAAATATCTTTTTTCGTAAGACCAAGGCCATCCATCATCACGACTGTGGATTGCTCCGTGCCGCTTGCCTGCGGCCCTACTGAAAAGCGGGTTCCTTTTATATCGTCAATCGTCCCGCTTTTGATGTCACTGTTCATCAGCACGAAATGCTCCACATTTGGCCAGAGCATGGAAATCGTGCGGAGATCCTCGTATCGCTTCCCTTCAAAGGAGTCGTCTCCGGCATAAGCCTGAGAAGATATTAATCCCTGAAGAATTGCAAGCTGTGCTTCCCCTTCACGCAGAAGTTCAATATTTTCAATAGATCCGGCAGAGGACTGTCCGCTTGCCTGGATTTTTTCACCCTTTAAATGACTGCTCCAGATGTTAGCCATTCCAACTCCTATCGGGTAATATGTACCTCCGGTTGAAGCGGTCGCAACGGAGACGAATTTTTTATCCTCATTCTCGGCCGCTGTCCTCACGCCCACAATGGCAATAAAGACAAGTGCCAGGACCGATATGATAATCTTCCACTTCTTTTGAATCATAAAATCCTCCCTTTCCAAGTAATTATGTAAGCGCTTTTTCCAAACTTGTATTACAAGTATACAAGATTACATGTTTTGAATTCAATTAAAATTCTGATTTTTCTTTTTGTTTTGTGGAATTGTATGCTAGATTCCTTGAGAATACAGGGGTTTCTGAATTGAAAATAGGAAAATTTACCTTGTGGGGATTTAAAAGGTTATTCTATTTAAATTAGACTGGGCTGGGGGGCTGGCGCTTTCTTTATTTAAAGCGTGATGGGGTTCGGACTCTGGGTGCCCGGGTTCGGCTTTCCCTGTCCGAAGTTGGGCCGGGTTCGGACTCTGGGTGCTCGATTTCGGCTTTCTCTGTCCGAAGTTGGGCCGGGTTCGGACTCTAGGTGCCCGGGTTCGACTTTTTCTGTCCGAAGTTGGGCCGGGTTCGGACTCAAACGCCCCGATTTCTTCTACTCTGTCTGAAGTGCCATCAGGGTTTAGACTGCTCCCTCTAAAAAAAGGCCATTCCCCTTGTTTTAAAGGGAATGACCTTTCTGTTATAGCAGCTTGCCCATATAGTATTCATCCACAAATTGGCCGTTTATCATAAGCGAGTGTTTTTTGGTGCCTTCGATCTGGAATCCAGCCTTTTTGTAGAGGGTGACACCGGCCTGATTATGGATAACTGTTGTAAGCTCCAGCCTGTGGATATTGTGTTCACGCGCCCAGCGGTCCAGTTCCTCAAACAGCATAGTGCCGATGCCCCGTCCTCTGTGTTCCCTGAGAATGCCTGCAACGAGATAGGCTGAGTGCCGGTTTCTCTTTGCTGCACCGCCAATCACCATTAAGAAGCCGATCAATCTATTATTCTGTTCCGCTACAATTATGGTTGAATGATTTTCTTTTTGGACGGTCTCGATTCTTTTACGCTGCGCCTCAGCTGACGTCTGCCTTTCACCTGGCTCAAATAGCATGTAGTCTGATTCGTTTTCTACTTGGGTAATTAGATTTGCCAGGGACTGGGCGTCTGTTGGGGTAATGTGGCGGATAATCATGAAGACTGCTCCTTTTTCTATTTTTTCATAAGTCCTTCAACAAAATCTTTCAAAACATGCACACCATATACACAGTCATTTAATGTCGTCCATTCCCGCGGATTATGGCTGATGCCATCCCTGCTGCGGACGAACAGCATGGCGGCTGGCACTTCAGTTCCGACTATCATGGTGTCATGGCCGGCACCGCTTGGGATGTAAACGGGTTTAATTTTGAACTTGGCAAGAGATTCTGCTATACCCGCCTGAAGCCTTTCTTCAATTGGCAATGGTTTAATTTTGGCATTCAGTTTCATTTTCACGTCAATACTTCGTTCGTCTGCTATTTTTCGGGCTTCGATCTTAATGTGTTCAAGCAGCTGATCACGGGTTTCTTCAAAAATATCCCGGATATCCACTGTTAATATTACTTCCTGTGCGATGACATTAAAGCCATTTGGATGCACGTTCAGCTTGCCGACAGTGGCAACAGCTGTATCACTGACCTGCTTCGGGAAGTTCTCGATGGCCGCTACAAACAATGAGGCAGCCACTAATGGATCTCTGCGACCGGCCATCGGCGTATTTCCTGCATGTCCAGCTTCTCCTGTAAAAGTAACCTCCAGCGAGGCTGGGCCTGCAATTCCTTTTACCACTCCAACTGGCTGGTTCTCTCTTTCCAGTACCTTCCCCTGCTCGATATGGACTTCCACAAAGGTTTCGATTTCACGCCTGTTTTTTCCTGCATCTAAGCACTCTTCCGCACTGCTGCCATATTCGGTCAATACTTCCCGAAACGACTTGCCATTTTCATCCCGCAGGCTATCCATTTCCTCCTTCTTCAGCTGACCCATAAATGCCCGGCTGCCTGTTAAGCTGCTCTTGAATCTCGAACCCTCTTCATCTGAAAAAATCACAATCTCATACGGTTTCTCCGGTATGTATCCTGTTTCTTTCCATGACTCTGCAACTTCCAATGCTGAAAGAACCCCTAACGGCCCATCAAAGTGCCCTCCATTTGGAACACTGTCAACATGGGAACCTGAAGCGATTGAGGACCCTGCTGTTTTACCTTCCAATCTGCCGAATACATTCCCTGCTCCATCTTCAGTCACAGTAAGATCAGCGTTTTTCATCCACTGGATTACTAGCTCTTTCGCTTTTTTCTCTTCGGCAGAATAACCGGGGCGGGTCAGCCCGCCGCTGTCCATGAGGCCTATCCTTGAAAGCTCATCAAGTCTTAAGGCCAATCTTTCGCCGTTTACACCCGAATGAGTAAGTTCTTGGTCATAATCTTTTAATAACTGTTCATAAAGGTTCATAGGTTTCACTCTTTCTTATTTTTTGGATACTGTTAACACTGTGAGATTACTGGAATGTTGATTCGCCAGGAAGTGACCGATAATATCGGAAAACTGACCGATAAAATAGAAGCTTGACCGATATATTGGAAGAGTGACTGATAAAATGGAATTTTGACCGATATATCAAAAAAGCAACAGATATATTTTAATTCTGACCGATAAACCTGTGAAAGAGACTGATATATCCTAAAAAATGACTAATGCAGAGCAGAAAGCCCGGCAGATGTCCACCTGCCAGGCCGCAAATCATTAGATAATCCCCTGCATTCGTAAAATAATCTCGGCAATTACTGCAGATCCGATAAAGGTTCCGAAGAACACGAAGACTGCGACAATAATGCTTCTCCAGCCCAGCTTGGAAAAGTCAGCCCAATTCTTTCCGATTGAGATGCCTGCATAAGCCAGAATTGGGGTAGCAAGAGCGAGGATATTCACCTGAGTTGTCCATTCAACAACATATTCAGACCCCGGTACTCCGGGAATGGAAATGATGATTCCGATAATCCCGATATATCCAACGCTCGGGATATTTCCTGGCAGCACTTTTTCAAGAATCAGGCCCAGGACACTGATGACAATTAATACAATCATGCCAGGAATGGCTGCAGACGGCAGGATATCGTAGCCTACCCAATTTCCGATCAGCGCTGAAAGACCGAATATACCTAAGATCAGGAACCACTCTGTTATATTTTTAAGCATGGATATCTCCCCCTTTGTCCGCAGCCTTTTTCTCTTTGCGTTTCATCATGATGCTGTACAGCTTTTCAGTAAGAGGCAATCCAATGAAAATACTGGCATACAGCCCTGTAGAAAGTGAAAGCAGGTTACTGGCGCCTGCGAAGGCAACAATCTGCGCCTCCATTTCAGGGAAGGCAGCGACGAGCGATCCGCTTGCTGCCGCCATCATGCTGCCGCTTCCCACACCCGATGCCATCGCGAACGACAGTGGATGGAGCGGGGTAATGGTGGCCAGGAATCCGGAAATCAACCCGAGGAAGGCAGCACCAAACACAGTACCGAAAATATAAATAGCCATTACTCCTCTGCCTTCTGGCGAATCAAATCCGTATTTATTCATAATCAGTCCGACGTTCGGCTCTCGGCCAATCGAGTGGGTCATGCCAATGGCTTCTCTTTTAAAGCCAAGAAAAATGGCCACTGGCAGTGCAAATAAGATTGTTCCCAGGTTACCAAGTTCCTGCAGCAATAATGATGGCCCCGCCGCAATGATTGCCTCGATTTGCGGCCCGATTGTTACTCCTATTTTGGCAATTAAAAGAGTAACCCCAAGCACGATGAGGGGCTCTGCATTTTTAGCCTGTTTTTCCTTAATAAGCGGAGTGAAGTAAAGGCCCAGCCCCAGGAAAAACGCATAAAGCATTGGCAGAAGCAGAATAACCCCTGCGCCAACTTTAAAGCTGATCTGTCCAATCGCTTCAGTAGCCATAACCAGCACCAGCACAACGGCATGCAAGCGCCAATCTTTTAAAATTTCTGTCTTTTCGTTTTTCATGTTTTCCCCCCTGGATTAAAAGATTACTAGATAGATCCGCACACAGCGGAAGAATCAAGCTTGCCCTTTCCTTGCTCCATCGCCTTCCCATAGATATCGCAAACCAGCTGACCCAAAGGTGAATCTTCTCTGTAAAATTCGGCTGTCTCTTTGTATAAGTGAATATCCTTATTCATGTGCTCCAGGCTGAACAGCACATTCCCGTATGTATGCTGAAGGATATTCTCACCGAATACGGTCAGGACGCGATTATGTGCAGACCCGCTTTGAATGACTTCCGCCAGCTGAGTCCGGCTGACACCGGCTTTCTCCCCAACTGCAAGGACCTCCCCCAGGCCTGCAGTCGTTAAAGCAACCAGCATATTGTGGCACAACTTTGCCACCTGTCCTGATCCCGAAGGACCGAGCAGAAAAATATCTTTTCCAACGCTCTCCAGAACCGGGCGAATGTCCGGCAAGAATTTATCGTCTCCCCCAACCATAATGGTCAGCGTGCCGGCATCAGCACCCTTTGGTCCCCCGCTTAACGGACAGTCATAAAAATGGATGTCTTGCTCCTTTGCAGCCTGATTCAACTCCTGGGCTGTTTTTGGATCTATGGTGCTCATATCCAGCACGAAACTGTGAGGCTTTAAAGCGGAAAAGACCCCGCTTCCACCCATCATAACATCCTTGACAATACTTGGTCCAGGCAATGAAGAAATTACTAGATCCGCTTGTCTTGCTGCCTCGTATGGAGAAGACCGGGGAATAGCCCCCAGCTCCTCGCATTTCGCCAGTGCATCCTGACTTGGATCATAAGCATTCACCTTATACCCGTTTTTGACTAAATTTTTCACAATGCCCTTTCCCATGGCCCCGCAGCCAATTACACCTAAGTTTTTCATCCTCTCCCTCCTTAAGGTTTAATATAAACAGTCTTTGTATCCAGCCAAAAATCCAAAGCCGTGCTGCCCTGTTCACGCGGCCCGATGCTGGATGTTTTTTTGCCGCCAAACGGGAGCTGGTTTTCATAATGGTTGGATGGTATATTCACGTGCGTGACCCCTGTTTCAATTTTCCGGACAAAATCGAATGCTTTCTGAAGGTCATTCGTAAAAATGGCAGACGACAAGCCAAAGTCCGTATCATTTGCTAGCTCAATCGCCTCTTCGTAAGAATCCACTTCCATCACGGCCACAACCGGCCCAAAAATCTCTTCCTGAGCGATTGTAAAATCCTTCGTCACTTTACTGAAAACAGTCGGAGCGACGAAATAGCCTTTCGCCATATCGCCATCCTTCAGCTGTTTTCCGCCATATTCGAGTACCGCGCCTTCTTCGATGGCGCTATTCACATAATGGAGATACGTATTAAGTTGATGCTTATTCGCAACTGCACCGTTGTCAAATCCTTCCCGCACCCCATTGCCGACTTTTACTTGCTTCGCTTTTTCAACTAATAAATCAATGACCTTTCGCGAAATGGACCGGGGCACAATAACGCGGCTGGTTCCCGTACAGCTTTGGCCGTTATTGTAAAATCCGCTGATGACCACACTCTGGACAGCCTCTTCCAAATTGGCATCCTCCAGAATGATCGTCGCATTCTTCCCGCCCATTTCTGCCTGCATTTTTCCGCCATGGGCTGTCACAAGCTTGCCAAGATGGATCCCCACATCTGAGGAGCCTGTAAACGAGACTGCCTTAATTTCCGGATTGTTTCCAAGCTCTTCTCCCACGACAGAACCAGGTCCTGTGATCATATTCAGCACACCTTCTGGCATTCCCGCTTTTTCAAACAGCTCGACTACCTTCACTGCGATTAAAGACGTGTCACTTGCGGCCTTATAGATGATCGTATTTCCTGCCAGCATGGAAGGTGCAATTTTATAGATGGCGATTCCGAGCGGAAAATTAAATGGCGTAACGACAGCCACCACTCCCAGCGGCTCCTGAATCGTGCAGGCAAAGGTTTTCGGATCAATTGCAGGCACGGTTTCACCTAAAATCCGGTTAGCCTCACCGCTGAAGTGCTTCAGAGCCTGAACCGTTGCATCCACTTCCTTTCGGGCGGCCTCGATTGTTTTGCCGACTTCCTTCGTAATGATTTCAGCTAATTCCTCTTTTTCCTGCTGAATGAGAAAGATCAGTTTAAAAAGGATGTCCCCCCGGCTGATTGGAGATGTATTTTTCCATTCGAGAAAAGCTCTCTTTGCACTCTCAATTGCTTTCTGCACATCAATCTCATTCGATTTCTGAAAATAACCCAGTACCTCATCTGTATTTGCCGGATTCACACTCGGATACGTTTCACCTGTCGCAGAAGGAACCCATTCCCCGCCAATATAATTGTAAAAAGTTTCTGCCCCCGCATTGACGGCCACTGTTTTCTGGCTATTGACCTCTGTACTCATCCAATCTCCCCTTATCCTATTAAATTGATATTATTATAATATTTAGAAAATTACATGTACACGTGCCGATAGACAAATATTCCTCCCCTTCTTTGTGGCAATCCCCAATTAAGGGTTTAAAAAATCGAAAACCTGGAAGGCCAGGACAACTGTAATCCAATCTTCTTTCCGGGAAAAATCAAGCTGCAGCTCGCTCTCGATTTTTTTCAGCCGGTATGCCAGGGTATTGGGGTGGATATGCATCTCTTCTGCTGTTTGTTTATGGCTTTGATTATTTGCCAGAAAGGCTTGCATCGTTTTTAAGTATTCAGGCTCCATTTTTAAAAGAGGGCCTATTTTATCGGAGACAAATTTATTCAGCAAGCTCCGGTCGGTGTTGAGCCACAGTCTTTCAGCACCAAGCTCAGAATAAGTGATAAAGGTTTTGTGATAATGGTTTTTAGCAAATGATAAAGCTTTGGCAGCTTCCTGATAAGTATCTGTCATATCTGTCAAAGCAACCTCCCTGCCCAAACCTATGACAGCTCTGTTCACTTTTTTCTGAATAGCATCAGCAAGAGAATGGTCATACTTTTTCCGTCCATTCACCAGTAGTGCTATGATTTGGTTTGATTTCGTAAAAACGACTGAGGTTTCACAGTATTTCATGATGATCTGCTCAATCAATCGGATAAGCTTTTCTTTTTGTAAGATGGAGGCTGCGTCCCATAGAAAACCAGACTTGCAGTCCACCATCATACAGGCGATGCTGCTTTTCTCGTTCAGGCGAAATTTTTCCAGAATTCTTGCATTCAGACGTCCGCCATTAATCAAATCATGAAATGCCTCTTCTCTAAGATGCATCTCTTTTTCAAAAAGCGTATTCTGCCTGACAAACTCCAGTGACAAAGCCGTTGAAGCATGTTCAAGAGCTGCCTTCTGGATATTGGTCAAACGCTCAATAGGCTCATTCAAAAGGAAATATCCGAAAAGTTCGTTGGAATTTATGATCGGAAATGAATGGGATGGCTCAACTGGCAACTCTGCAAAAATTACCGGGGTACTCAAGATATGACTGATCGTATCCAGGATATACGAAGTCCCCCTTCCCTCCAGCAGAATCTTCGTGAATTGCCGGTGGATATCAAGGGATTGGCTAAGTTCCTCATTTTTCCGCCTGACTTCTTCGTAAAGCTTCGAGTTCATGATGGCAATAGCTGCCTGGTCTGCCACCACCTCCAGCACTTGAAAGTCCGCTTCAGTAAATTGTACATCCCTGTCGAAGTTATCCACCACAAGAACACCGATGCAATCTTCTTTATAAACCAACGGGACGACGATTCCGCTTTTCACATCTCTCTGGAAGACGCCATTAAAAAAGTGAATATAATTTATCTCATTCATCCGGCTCATATGCTCCCTGAACTCACTCCCTGAAGCAATTACGCCTTTCTTAGTCAGAAAAACCTGTCCAGTCAGGGATTCTCCAGGCTCAAACTTCACCTGGCTCATAAAGTCACTATCAACCCCAACCCCACTGGAAAAATGTAATAATCCATCTTCCTTTAATGTGTAAAGAATGGTGGTATCAGCATGATCTACTAAATCAAAGGCTGCTTGTACCAGTCTCTTTAGTATCTCCTCCAGTTCAAGAGACTGGGTTAGACTGCGATTAATTTCCAGGAGACTTGAGATTTTATTCTGCATCATGGTCATGGCTGTTCTCCTTTCTAATAGGTTAGTGAATGTCATTACAGTCTATTATTGTTCAACCTATCTATTTTTCTGACAAACTATCCTTTTCATTTCACTACCTCTCCACCGTCCGCGCCAATACCGCCCCCGCAACAAGTCCCCAAACAGGAGCGCTGATATGAAGAAAGCTCATGCCTGATAAAGTGACTATAAAGGCTGCGAGGGCACTTAGCCTGTACCGGTTTCCGGTAAAGCCCGTTTGCAGGCTGGAATGGAGGACGCCAATCAGGGCGAACCCTGCCAGCAATGAAACAAAAGCTTGGGGAAGCGACTGGATAAAGGGCACGATTTTCCAGGCAAATATGCCGAAAACAATCGTAATCGCGCCTGACACAACTGCTCCCATATACCTTTTCTCCCTCGGCCCTGAATCCGGTCCTGCACAGATGGCGCTCATCATGCCCGCGATATTGGCACATTGTCCGCCAAAGAAGCTGGTGATTACCGAGAAAATACCGCTTGATGAGACAATTTTGCGAATAGGGGGCTTGAAATCCTCGCTTTCCAATGCCCCGATTCCTGGTGCTGCATCATTGCTCAGAATCAGCATTGCGAGCGGGAGGGCAATTGTTACGAGCCCCATCCAGCTAAATTCAGGCAATTGGATAGAAGGCAGAAAATAAGCAATTTCTTTAGCAGGTTTTAAATCAGCTGTTAAAAACAATGCAGAAAAGGCAACTGCAACAGCCGCGAGCACAGGCGGGAACTTTTTCACATATCTCGTAAAAAGCAGAAAACTGACTAACGCTGCTCCACCGACAACAGGCAGTTCCTGTATGGCAGGCACGAGTTTGACGACATAGCCGGCAACAAGCCCGCCAAGCATGGAGGCGATGACCTCTTTAGGCACCCAGCCAATGATTTTTGTAAACAGGCCGGAAATTCCGACCAGAAAAATCAGCAGCCCGGATATCACATACCCGCCAATCAGATCAGGATACGAGTATTGCGCAGTCACCGTCGCCAAAAATGCAGCACCTGTAATCGAATGCCCCCCTGTAATGGGAATGCGATATAGAAGCGGCATGAGAATGCTGTAAACACCGCCGAAAAAATAAACCGCAAACATCCAGTTAATCGTCTGCTGATCCGTGAATCCCCCTGCTGATGCCGCCTGCAGGATGATCAGTGCCGGCCCGGTCATAACCAGCGTGCTTGCAATGATTCCAGATGAAATATTTTCCGCTGTCAGGTCCCTTAGTAGTGAACCATTCTGTACTTTTTGACTGTAACCGCTATACCTCTCCTTCGGCAAACCCATTTATCCTGCCCCCGACTTCCGATTATTTTACTTACTATCATGATTTTAAACAAGTGAATTGTCAAACTATTTCGCATTTAGAAACAAAAAAAAGAAATACCCTCGAAGGATATTTCTCTATTATCGACAAATTTCGGGTGGTACCTGTCACTTTATGAGATTCCGGCGCTCTTCCATTTGCGGCGGTTCTTCCATCCAGCCGTTTTGGATCATGACCTTGGCTCCGCGGTGGGCGTATTCGAAAATGTCTTTTGTAAAGATAGCCGCTTTGGCCGGGATATCGTTTCGCAGGCTGAAGGCTGTTCCGATGGCATTTTTCCCGATCGAAAAGCTGCAAAACAGACTAATACAGTACATCATAAGCTTATCGGAGAAGGGAGCAGCAGTAGAACGGGTGGCTTGGCCGCCTGGACCAATTGGGGTTTGGATTCCATCTTCGAGCAGCATGTCCGTAAATTCGCTAATAATCCCCTTTGCCAGTTCCACGCCTTCGGAAAAATACTTCCGTACTTCTTTTTCCTGGGCACATTGGGCAAAGCCCGTAATCATCTGCATGCCCGTCATGTTGGCTTCAATCGTAAAATACAGCTGGCTGAGCTCAACCGTGTTGATTGTCCGTTTACTTCCCAGCAGGTTTGTACCCTTTAAATAATTTGTATCCTTTACAAATTCAGTCTTTTCAGGCATAGTCACAAAAGGCGCACGGATCAGCAGACCTTTTCCCAGCAGATATTGGGTGCATTTTCTGGAATATTCCTGGGTCATTGTGGTAAGATCTCTATACAATAAGATAATATCTTCCCGGTAAGACATGCTTAGATGCAGAGTGTGCAGCCCCATGCTGATTGATTTCATCAGGCGTACAAACATGATATCAAATCCGTTGGCGAATAATGCCGGTGCATCAGCTATCACGTCCTGTTCGGTAAATCCGACAGGAATGGCCGCCCCTTCCTCTTTCATGATCCCAGCAACTCTTTGGATAAAAGCAGCTATTTCTTCCTGTAAATCGGACATGATATTTTTCGCTTCTTCGTCATTTGACTTTTCAATAAAATGATCAAGCATTCTGAAGAACATGGTTTTTTGCTGGTAAGTCATCCAAAGTGTAGCCAGTTCATTAGACGTAATCGGTGGTCTTTCAAGCATGTATTTTCCCCCATTATTAAAGTTATTACTATCCTCCCTTCAAATGTTAAAATCATGCGTTTTTCTGCAAAAAAAAGACCCCCTAAGAGGCCCCCAGTTCATTCCGGTTAAAATAAACATTTAAAACCTGCTTCAGAGACTGATCAATCTGCACCCACTCATCAAGCTTATAGTTATTCAGCACTTCTGCCAAATTTGGCTTTATGCCGATCAATTTGATAATGCTGCCTGTCATGAAGTTCAATGTTTTAATCAGCTGGGTGAATTTCTCTATGCCTTTTCCTTCAATTTCTCCAACAGCTGTCAGATCAAAAAGAATTTCGTCATATTCGCCCGCAAAGACAGCCTTAAGGCAGCTTTCGGAAATAACGTTGATTTTATCCGCGGTTATATCGCCAAATAAAGGGATCAGACAAAGCGTTTCAGACAGCGGTATAAACGGCCCGGACAATTGATTCAGGCGGGTCAGCACCTGCTCCAGCTCTTCCTTTTTCTCCAAAAGTTCAAAGTCGGTGGAGGTCAGGCGATGCTGCAGCTGCATCAGTTTATCCATCAGTCCCTCGTTTGAGCTGTCTTTGGGCAGAAACAGCATATTGGCATGATCCTCGCTGTCCCATTGGATATGAACCTCAAATAAACAAAGAGGCAATTCCCGGGTTTTCATATTCAGCTCCAGCTTTACAGGATCCACACCGGGCTCCCAGCTGTATTGAATCAGCTTTTCGATGCTTTCTTCATCGATGATTCCTTTTAGATGTCCCCCGCTCAGGTCAAATCTTTCCCGTGCGATAGTGGAGTAGCTTACTATTTTTCCGTTTCTGTCAGCTTTTAAAAACGCAAGCGGAAGCGCATGATTAAAATATTGCATTTTGCTGTCCTCCCGCTTCATAATTCTGAAGCCATTTCTTTGTTTCCGGCAAATCCTTAAGGATAACCGTACGATCGGAACAATACGGAAGCAGGTCATACTTCCCTGCTAACCGCCCGCCAAGGATAACAGCCGGCTTATGCGGCAGCTTGGCAAATGCCTCGGCATATTCCGTCAGCTTCGGCAGGTGATAGACGATGGTCACTGACAGGCCGATTACACTGGGCTTCCAGTCTTTTGCCGTTTTCAGCGCATATTCCAAAGGGAGACTTGGACCAAAATACTTCGTCTCCCAGCCATGCTCTTCAAAAAGGCTGTTAACCATCTTCAAACCAATATAATGCTGTTCCCCATCCAGGCAGAGAAACATGGCTTTTTGGCGTGATTGTCTTTTTTCACTTTGGTAAGCGAGTTTTGACAGTACAAAATCACATGTAGCTGTTGCCAGATGCTCATCTGCCACTGTGATTTGATTCGTCTCCCACAGGTGGCCGATGTGCTGCATCGCAGGTGTAATCAGATTTTGATAAACCTCGATACGCGATAGCTCCGGGTGTTTTCGGATATTTTCCCAAACTTTTCCGGAATTACCCTCAAGTAATAAGGAAGCAAGTGTTTCTGCCTGCTGCATACTACGCGCCCCCTTTCGATGGTTCACCTTTCAAGAAAGCAATGGCTTCCGCCAGGTAAAGATGGAACCGTTCTGCCTTCTCCGCAGACTCTTTCTCTTCAGCCAGTACAGCCTGAATGATTTCGAAGTTCTCGATCAGATGCCGGCTTTTCATCCCATGCCTGGTTAAAATGCCATTAAGCCAGACTGCATAATCATTGAAAAAAGCAGACTGATCCATCTCATAAGCTGTCTCAAGATGCTTCATATGATGATGATTGTCTTCCCGGCACTTCTCTTTTCCCTGTTCGCCGAACCGTTCCATAAGGGAAGGCTCACGCTCATAAATTTTTTCGGTAACACTATTTACGATCTTATCATGATTCACTTAGCCACCACCTTATATTGAGAAACCTTCGGAACCACGGCAGCGAGCTCCTGATCCGGATACTTTTTCTCCAGATCATGAATCCTCTTAAAATCTTCGCTCCGGACCCAGCTTAAATAGTTTTCTTTTGTATTAAAAATGAGCTGCACAGTCAGTTCACCTGCGCGCTTATCATTCTGCAGCAGCAGAAAATCGACAAACCCCTCTGCCTGATCGACTGACCGCGAGCGATTCTTATATATACGAATGACTTCTTCCGACTTTTCATCGGGAACGTCGAATGTTGAAAAAACAGTGTACATGTACTCTCCTCCAATTTTGGGAGTTTTATGGCTTCTTCAGTATAACATACCGTTTTGGATTGTCATTTTGGAAGGGTTATAGGTTGGAGTCGGCGGTTTTATTATTTGCCGGCAACCTCATTATTTCCGGACTGCTGTTTGCTACCTTTATTACGCTTCTCCTGATTCCGGCGGTTTACCGCTTGTTCTCTGTGTCCAGTCTCCGTTTTGGCTGGTTAAAGAAAAAGCAGAAAAAAGTTAAAGTGATTCCCGATACCGTTAATTAACTGTGAACAGCCCCCTCAAAAATGAGGGGGCATTTGCGGATTTTTTAAGCAATATGGACAAGGGCTCTTTCCTTCTGGTTTCCCCTTCATATATTAGAAGGAGAAAGGAGTGAAACCCATGTGCCATTATTGTGTGGAAGAAGAATTTTATTATAAGAAAAAGGTTTGCTGCAAAAAGAAAGAAAAGCCTGAACATCACGGCTGCAAGAAATGCACAAGCGATTTTAAACACCATTGTCCCTGCAAAAAATGTTCATCTGAACATAAAAGCTGTTCCTGTAAAAAATGCAAACCTGAAATTCATCATTGCACCTGCAAAAAATGCTCATTTGAGCGGCATTACAGCTGCTGTAAAAAATGTTCCCACAGCTCCCACTATTAATCCGGTAAAACAGCGGCCAGCATTGCTGACCGCTTGCTTTATTTTTTTGCGGCGCTCTTCAAACCCATCATCAAAAGGCGAATACCCAGAAAAAAGAGGATAAAGCCTATGAACGAATAAGTATGCTTCCAATGTATGAGCACAAACATATTTAAGAAGCTAAATAATGGTTCAAAGATATAAGCAAACAGGATTCCCAGGCCCGCTGCTGCAGCAGCATAGCTTTTCCAGGAGCTGAAGTACTGGTAAATCAGCATCCCTGACACCGGAATGACCACAAAATCTGCTGGCACTAATGGCGGAATAAAATGAAACAGCTTATCGGGATATCCCCACAAAAGAAAGCTCACTCCCACAACATCCAGAAAACAGGCAAAGATCGCACAGATTAAGCCAAAAGTCATAATTTCAAATAACCTGCTCTTATCCACCAGCTTCCACCAAATAAAAAATGGCAAAATGCTCGCAGCCAGCAGCAGCCACCAATTAAAGCTGAACAAATCCTCATTCAGCCAATGGTCAAGAGAAACATCCCTTAATTTTCCCCTTAGGGTTTGCTCATCTTTATAGGAAGGAATGCGGCTCATCTCGTCACCTGCCATTTTGAGTTTGTATCTTGTTACTCATTTTCCCCTTTGGAAGAAGTTACATACAGTAAGCAGATGGTTTTAGTGAACTATTGGCAGATAGCGCAATTATCCTCTTAGCGGCGTATTCAGCCATAAAAAAGCGGCCGGGCAGAGCCAGCCGCTTTCATTCCTATTGCTGTCCAGTATAAATCTTGATTGCATCCCTTAAAAACTCAGCGGCACCAGTCTGAATTTTATCATAATAAGCTTTAAACCTTTCATCTGCCACATACATTTCCGCCAGGCCTGCGTGGGCCTCTTTGCTGTATTCGCTCCAATAGAATGTGATCCATTGCTTATGCAGGCCGGCTGCTTTTTGAGCAAGCCCGCCCGCCGGATCGCCTGTTTCCATGGCCTGGGCTAAGGTACTGTTCACCTCTTCAGCAAGTTTGGTTACAGCCTCATGTTCCTCCCGGGTCATGTTCATGAGTTTGGCATTCGAATTATCTACTGTCTCCTCACCATATTTTTCGCGGATTTCTTTTCCGTATTGCTTCTCGTTATCTTCAATCATTTTCTTTTTGAATCCTTCAAACTTTTCTTTATCTGACATGGTTGTTCTCCCTTCTGCTGAAGCTATCGTTTTTTCTACATTTGTAATAAGCAGATCAAGCTGCTTTCTTTTCTCAAGGAGTTTCTCGCGGTGCTCCTTCAGCGCATCCGCAGCATCGAAAACCGGTGCTGTAATGATATCTTTGATCTGATCGAGGCTGACGCCAAGTTCTCTGTAAAACAGAATCTGCTGCAGCCTGTCAACTTCCTGCTGGCTATAAATCCGGTATCCCGACGAATTGGTTCTTGCCGGCTTAAGAATCCCGATTTCATCGTAATACCTGAGGGTCCTCGAGCTGACCCCGGCCAGCTGCGCGAGCTTATGCACTGTGTATTCCATGCGATAGTCCTCCTTTCAAGAAAAGCGTAAGCGCCTCCAGATGAACTTAAACTATAAACCGCCGAGTCATGTGGCGAACGTTGAAGTCAGCACATCCTGTGCAAGCCCGACAGGCATAAGACGAATCACGCAGGAAATCTCCTAAAGCAAGCTTTGGTCGGGCGATGTATCGCTGACGAAGCGTTCCTTGTCCTGATTTCTGGAGTGATTTACTTATGACCCCGAGGGGCTAGGCGCTGCAGCTAGAGAATGAAAAGTTATAGAAAGTACTTTCTGTTAATAACGATACACCTTTACGCAGCGTGAAGGTCAAACATTTTTTATAAAAAAATTAATTCAGTTTTTTTATCAGGAGAGCGGCGGTGGTCCTGGAGATTCTGCATCCTTCCAGGTCAGCTTCCTTAATCAATCCAAGGTCCATGGCTGATTTTATTTTACCTTCATCCGGACGCTTTTGAATTAGATCGATAAGATTCAGCTGCTCCAGTTTGCTGACAGTTGGAACTGGATCAAACTTTTCCGTCCTTCTAATCTGCCTCTGCAATTTGTAGCTATCAATTTTGACTTCCCCTTTTTCATTCTGTCCCACTGCTGTATCAAAATACTGGTGGAACAGGTCTTTCAATTTATCCAGTTCTGCTTCCAGATCCTTTTTCCTGCGGTTCAGCTCATCAAAACGGACCAGCATCTCTTTTGTTATCATGGTTCGATCGCCTCTTTTCTTGGATGATACTTCATCTTATTTAGGTAGCGGCGGATTTATGCACGGTTCAAGAACATACGTTCTTAAATGCGCATTCATAGAGATGTTGTAAAATGGAATTAACTAGTAGGAGGCTTAATGTTTTGATGGTATCTTAAAAGTATAACCAAACAAACAGGAGGCCACATGAAGTCAAGAACTGAAACCGAGATGATGAATCTGATTTTAGGAACCGCCAAGGAAGATGAGCGGGTCCGCACGGTTATTTTGAATGGATCTCGCGCGAATCCAAATGTGAAGAAGGATATTTTTCAGGATTTTGATATTGTGTACATCGTTAGGGAAATGGAATCTTTCACCTGTGATCATAGCTGGGTGGATGTGTTTGGAGAGCGGGTGATGATGCAGATGCCTGAGGAGAAGGTGCACTCACTTGCCGATGGGAACGGCCGCTTCCCTTATCTCATGCAGTTTATGGACGGGAACCGGATCGATCTGACTTTGATTCCGGCTGAAAGGATGGATGATCTGCTGGAGCCTGACAGCCTGAGTGTGCTGCTTCTTGATAAGGATGGGCTGATTGGGTCCCTGCCGCCAGCCAGTGACCAAGATTACCACATTAAGAAGCCGGATGCGAAAGAGTTTGCCGATTTGTGCAATGAGTTTTGGTGGATTACGATGAATATCAGCAAAGGGCTTTGGCGCCGGGAACTTACTTACGCGATGTTTATGCATGAGCAGATCAATCGCAATGTGATCATAACCATGTTGGAATGGAAGGCCGGCATCGCAGCCGATTTTAGAAAGAGCGCAGGCAAAGCCGGCAAGTATCTGCCCGAATATCTTTCCGCCGGGGAATGGGAACATTTTCAGGCTACATACTCAGACGCCGAATTTGAACACATCTGGGATGCCCTTTTTACCATGTGCTCCCTTTTCAGAAATACAGCTGTTGAGGTCGCGGAGAAACTTGGCTTTGAGTACCCATTTGAAGATGATAAGCGTGTGACCGGATTCATAAAGCATGTCAGCAGCCTGCCTGCAGACGCCCAATCCATCTATTAAAAAATCCCCTTCGCTCAGGGGATTTTTCTAGTTGTTCTTTAACTCGAGCTGTTCGAACGCAGACCAGTTCACCATTTTTTCCAAAAGAATGGAGATCAGGACGCCCATAAGCAGCCCGTTTGAGATGAATGGCTGAATTAATACAGGGAATTCTGCGAACACGGCAGACGGTGTATTCATAAGGCTGATTCCAATCAGGACGGGTGCCGCTAAACGGAAGATGGTGTCTGAGTTGAACACTTTTCCGCTTAAGCTGTTGAAAGCAGTCCCGAACAGCTGCAGATACGCGACAAACAGCACGGCGTTCCCGACTGTTACCGGCATGCCGGCGAGCCATGAGCCCAAGTGCGGGACCAGGCCAATTACAGTTAAGAGCGCTCCCCCAATGAAGAAGGGTGTTCTCATCAATACGCGCGTACTCTGCAGGAACCCAATCGATGAAGTGAATGGCGTATACGGCACAAGGCCAAAGCCGCTTCCAATTACGGTGAATACCGAGGTGATAAAGATCGAGCCGCGGTACTCGCGCTTCCCGGATTCCTTTTTAAATAGGCGGTCACCGGAACTGATTGAAGCGACTGTGTTGCTCAGGTTCATCAGACACGCAAAGAAGGCTACTGCCACAATTCCGATTTCCAGGTTAGGCTGGCCCAGCGGAAAGAGTGTAAAGCTCACACCTTCGGATGCCGTTCCCTGCACTGCTTCACCGGCAAACAGGAGATCATAGCCGATCCACCCTGCCAGCAATCCTATTAATATGGAAAAATTACTGATGAGGGCGTTCCCTTTTAATTTTAATAAACTCACAAAAATGACGAGGACGAAGGAATAAAGCGTAATCGGCACATCAATGGTGCCCTGCTCGCCGACCTTCATCATGCCTTTAAAAAAGATGAAAATCAGCTGGAAGGTTAATAGAAACAAATAAACGGACATCACCATCGGGCTGAAGATTGCTTTCAGAAGTGAAATGCCGTTGAATGCTGCGAGGATCAGCGTGACACCCGAAGCGAGCATCACCCCTGTCGCAATTCCGCCTCCGATTTCTGGAAAACTCATTCCAAGGGAGGATGCCGACAGGCCAAGGTTCAGGATGACTCCCCACAGCAAGCCGGAATGACCTTCCATAAGCGGATAGCGATGCCCTTTCCAGCCCTGAAAAATGGTAGCCAGCCCCGTAAAGATAAGCGAGGCTCTCAGCATCATCGCAATCGTTTCACCCGGAAGCCCGAAGACGGTTCCTACTGAAATCGGGACCATCACGGTATTTGCAAAAATAAAAAATAGCCATTGAACAGAAGAAAATATCGTCACGGTACCAAACCGTTTATCCAAGATGCCAACACTTCTTTCTATTATTTCGTTTCTCTAAAATAACTAGCTATTATTATAGTACAAATTTCGAGAAATTTCTTTGGGTTTATCTTGAAAAAGAGTGGAAATTGCAGAATGCGGCGGCGAATAGGAAAAGCCCGCAAAATCCATTGCGGGCTCTGCTCCATTTTTACATAAGTCCGGAAAACCATAGTCCAAGCGCAGTGCCGACATAGTTGCCGATGATATAGCCCAGTGTTCCGACAACGAGAATCGGCCCAATCAGGTCCTTCCAGCCCTTGGCAATGGCCATGGCAGCAGCAGTGGTCGGGCCGCCGACATTGGCATTGCTGGCCAGGAGGATTTCTTCGAGGTCATATTTTAATAGTTTGCCTGCAGTTAAAGATACGGCCAGGTTCACTGCTACGATGATGAACACAAACACCAGCAGCAGCGGGGCATTCTCGATAATCAGCGGGATCGATGCAGGGATGCCGATCACAACAAAGAACAGGTATATCAGGAATGTGCCGATTTCCTGGCTCCCGTTAATAGACTCAAAGTATCTCGGGAACATGGCCAGAGCCAGGAATGTCAGAGTAGTAAGCATCAGATACTTGTCTCCAAACAGCCCATTTACAAGATTAATAAAGAAAGAGACATCGTCCCCGGAAGGAATGGCTTTATCCAGGAATTCAGCAATCTTAAAAGCTATAATCACCAGTAAAAAAGCCGTTCCAGCGGATAAAGCGATATCCTTTAATGAAATGTCCTTTCGCTTCCAAAAGCTTTCCGCAAGTGTCTTCCCTTCTTCTCCTATAATGCCGCTTTCCACCTGATCTACATGCGGCGTTTTAAACCGGCTCCGGAAAAATCCAATGGCTGGAACCATCATCAGAACAACAAAATATATTGCCATCATTAAATTATCAGCAACAACTGCGGCTGAAACCATTTCTCCAGGCGTTTCAAATTTTGCCGCCATGGCAGCGAAGTTAACCCCGCCGCCAATATAGGATGCACTGAGCATCGCTCCCAGTTTATCGAGAACAGGAATATGATCTTTCAGCAAGAAAAAGCTGATGATCACACCTGCCACTGTTCCAATGGAGCTGATCAGAAAGATAATCAGCAGCCGGCCGCTTTCCTGCCAGATTCTTTTAATATTCACATGAAAAAGAAGCAATGGGATTGCGAGCGGGATGATAAAAGTCCAGACTGCATCGTAAACCGGCGATGTTGTCGGAATAATGCCCGTATTAGAAAGAATGATAGCGCCAATCAGGGCAACAATCGCCCCTGAAATTTTCGCAGCTAAAGCGTATCGCTGCTCCAGATAGATGCTTGCCGAAGCCCACACCACAATAATTCCCCAAAGTGTTACATAATCATCGGCTTTAATAAGTGAGTGCTCCAATAAAGTTTCCTCCCCTTTTACAATTTCTACTAACTATAGTAGCGTTATTTCTTTTAAAATTCAAAATATTCAAATCACCTGAAGCAGTTTCGACAAAATTCGGGTGGTGCCTGTCACCCAAAATTTCTTTTCACTTTTTTGAAGCCGAATGTGCCCTTTCGTACGTCTAGAAGGCAGACACTTTTTTAGAAGGAAGGTTATTGCATGATAGAAGTTAGAGAATTAAGCCATGCATTTGAAATTGGGAAGAAAGAAAAGAAGACGGTTATTCCTGTATTGGAGGATGTTTCTTTTTCAGTGGAAAAAGGCGAGATTGTCACAATTGTGGGCAGGAGCGGATCAGGTAAGTCGACGCTTTTGAATATCATCAGCGGTTTTATTAAGCCGAAGCATGGTGAAGTCTGGATTCATGGCGAGAAGGTCAGTGACTATAACGAAGGCAAATTCGCTGACTTCCGCCTGGCGAATCTCGGGTTCATTTTCCAAAGCTTTCAGCTGATTCCGAGCATGACGGCTTACCAGAATGTCGAGCTCCCTCTCATTCTCAAGGGAATGCCTGAAAAGGAAAGACAGCAGAAGACGGAAGAGACGTTGAAGCGTGTAGGACTCATCGAATATAAGGATCATTATCCAAGTGAGCTTTCCGGCGGACAGCAGCAGCGTGTCAGCATCGCCCGGGCGCTTGTCGTGAATCCTCCCCTCATTCTGGCGGATGAACCGACAGGCAGCCTGGACAGTGAAACAGAAAACGAGCTGCTGCAGTTCATTCACGAGCTGAACCGTGATCTGGGCATTACGTTTCTGATTATTACGCACGACGAAAAAGTGGCATCCATCGGCCATAAGACAATTGAAATTACAGATGGAAGGGTTATGGAGGGTGTGTTGGCATGAATGTAAAAGATCAATTCAGATTTGTAAGGCAAAATATGAAAAAGAATAAAACAAGACTGTTTATGACGATTTTAGCCACAGCAATTGGATGTACCTTCCTGATTGTGCTGGCATCGGTCGGATTCGGGCTGCATAAATCGATCATCCAGGATGTAATGGAAGACAGCCTCGTTACGGAAATCCAGGTTCACGGCAAGGAAGCGGGCGAAGGAAATTTTCAGGGCATAAAAGATGAGGATATCAAACATTTTCAAGAAATCACCGGGGTAAAAGCAGTCACCCGCAGGCAATCTCTGCAGCAAAGCCCGATCTTTAAAACAGATGATTATACCGCTCAATCAGAGGCCGTTTCGGCATATTTTCCGGAAGAAGTGAAAGCGGGATTTGAGCTTTCTGAAGGAAGACTCCCGGAAAAAGAAAATGAAGTCGTGGTTGGCTCCTCCTTTGCTGATGGTCTGTCTCTGAAGCCGAAAGAAGGAGAAAACTCCTTTAATGAGGATGGCTCTATAAAAGAAGAATACGCCTACAAGGGTGAGTTAGTCGGAAAGACGATTGAAATGGAAGTTATCAAAATGGAGGATGGCAAAGAAGTCAAAAAGTCCATACCGCTAACCATAACCGGGGTCACGAAGAAGCCTTCTAAAGAATGGCTGCAGATCCGCACGGTCTTCATTTCTGAAGACATTTTTAAAGAAGTCGAAGCTTTCACCGGCACACCAGGCGGCAGCCCGGAGCAAGGGGAAGGGGCTTCCGGGGATACCAGCCGAATATACGATAGAGTCAGCCTTTACGCAAAAGATGTCGAGGCTGTCACAGGTATCAATGACAAATTAAAAAACGGCAATTATATGGTTTATTCCATTGTGAACGAGATGAAGCAGATTAATATGGTTTTTACGATTCTAAAAATCGGCCTTCTCTTCATCGGAACCATCGCTTTAATCATTGCTTCCATCGGCATTTATAATACAATGACGATGGCCGTTACAGAGCGGGCCCCCGATATCGGCATCATGAAAGCGATCGGCGCCCATCCGAAAACGATTAAGCGGATCTTTGTCCTTGAAAGCAGCTATATCGGCTTGCTTGGCGCCCTGTTTGGCACAATTGCCGCTTATGGTATCAGCTATGCGGTCAACCTGGCCCTTCCGCTCGTGCTGGAAAGAGTATTTGAGGAAGCCCCGCCTGAGGGACTCATGCTTTCTTATATTCCTTGGTCCCTTACTCTGATCAGTGTGGCGATTTGCCTGACAGTCACCATCTTCTCCGGCTGGCGTCCGGCCAAGCGCGCGACACAGGTGGATGTGCTGAAGGCAATGAGACGGGAAGTTTAATTGGGTGAAATCTGCAGTTTAGTGAATTTATGTCAAAAAAAGGATGCTGGCAGGCATCCTTTTTTTACCCAATAATCTGAGTCTCTCCTCCAGTATGATGGTCTGCTGTATCCTCCATTAAGACAAGGAAAAACACAGCCTTCTGCTGGCGATGCTTTCCCGGCTTACCCATTTAAAAACAAGGTAGCCGTTACATATTTCTTTGTCAGCGACTTGTAATAGGCCGATAAAACGGTGAGGGAGGCCGTTACAAGAATATTCGAGACGATGTCTTTCTGCTGATCCGTAAAATCCTGAAAGCTTTCCAATGTCTGCAAGGCTTCCTGTTTGATGCATCTCTCAATGCCATCATGCATGTTTTCGCCTAATATATTATGATGATGGGCTTTTTCAAAAATAGCCGCGTAAGCAGAATAAAATGGGATCGGCTCAATCAAATCGTCTGATCTGTCATCGAGATCATTAAAAAGGAGAGCCAGAATTTTCCGGATAGAATCAAAATCGAGCGTCGCTTTCAGATCCTCCACGATAAAAAGCATGGCAGCCTGGTCGACTGAATATTTCTTGCCGAGCTGCGGACTGCCAATCAGGTTCTTCACATCCCGCTTCACCCAGTTTTGAACGGCACTCGAAGATAAATGGGTGAATTCAATCTGGTTCCCCAGTGCAACAATTTCATTTATGGAAAAGCCGATTTTCTGCAAATCTGCCCGAAGCAATTTTTCAAAAATAGCCGGCATTTTCGTATCGAGAAAAGCTTCCATTGAAATTCCTTTTTTTGCATGAGCGGCTGCCCATGCCTGCTGGAGGATTTGTTTGGGCGAAAGCTCCCCTTCTCCCTTCAGCGACAGCAGGAAATCAGCCATGCTTTTCCTTGATAGCTGGAATAATTCCAAGGTAATCAGCCCCTGCGTTCTCTATTCAATGCTTTCATCCTAATCGTTTCAATGATAACAGTCAATGTCTATTTCCGTTTTGCCCTGGTTATGGCTTGCCATTTTCACAGAAAAAATATATTATATAGTCAGATGACAAGTTCATATGAACTCAAAATAGATAAAAAGGGTGAGGAAATGGGTAAACGTATTTTTTACTTTTTATTGACGAACGTGCTTGTTCTATTGACAATCAGCATTATTTTCTCGCTGATTGGCGGAGGTAACTACATTAATGCCCAGGGCGGCATTGATTTTGGCGCATTGCTGGTATTCAGTGCGGTCATTGGCTTCTCCGGCTCCTTCATTTCTCTGTGGATGTCCCGCTGGATGGCCAAAAAAATGATGAATGTCCAGGTGCTGGATCCGAATGGTGCCCTTTCAGGAGCTGAACGGGACATCGTGGAGAAGGTTCACCGCCTTTCAAGAGCGGCAGGCTTAACGCATATGCCGGAAGTTGGAATCTACCACTCTCCTGAAGTGAACGCATTTGCGACTGGTCCTTCGAAAAAACGCTCGCTTGTGGCAGTTTCAACTGGATTGCTGCAGGAAATGGACGACGATGCCATTGAAGGTGTCATCGCTCATGAGGTGGCACACATTGCGAACGGAGACATGGTCACCATGACTCTTCTCCAGGGGGTTGTCAACACATTCGTTGTCTTCCTTGCCAGAATCGCGGCGTGGGTGGCATCCCGTTTTGTCAAAGAAGAAATGGCGCCAATTGTGCATTTCATCGCTGTAATTGTGTTCCAAATCGCCTTCTCAATCCTTGGAAGTCTTGTCGTCTTCGCCTATTCCCGCCATCGTGAGTTCCATGCGGACCGCGGGGGTGCTGACCTGGCCGGCAAAGACAAAATGACACATGCCCTGCAGATGCTGAAGGCCTACTCCAGCCGCATCAAGGGTGAAGAGCAGACAGCCATTTCCACTTTGAAGATTAATAACAGAAGCAAAGCTTCCCTGTTCTCAACCCATCCGGATTTGGATGAGCGTATTAGACGATTGAGTGCGAAGTAAGTAAAAAAGCGCAAAGTGCTTTAACCGGAAATTTCTATATCATAAAGAACAAAGCTATCCTTTTGCGGGATAGCTTTTCCTCATTTTTGTGAATTTTTTCCTCCAATTAAGTGTTCGTTTCCCAAATTTCACATTTAGCAGGCATCCTTTTTATTTCTCCAACTCTCTAAAAATTGTTTGCTCCTCCAATAAAAGGGTAACTACCTAATATATAGCAGAAAGAGCATCGGAGTAAGGCTGTGACGGTTTATACCGATGCCGGCACGCTGTATGATTACTCATTTTGAGGAGGACAAGAACATGAACGGTTTCCAGCGTATTGCACTTGTACTAACGATTATAGGAGCCATTAATTGGGGACTGATTGGATTTTTCCAATTTGATTTAGTTGCCAGCTTATTTGGAGGGCAGGATGCAGTTCTATCAAGAATAGTCTATGGGCTAGTGGGAATTGCCGGTTTGATCAATCTCGGTCTCCTCTTTAAACCAAGCCGCGAATATGACAGAGAACCTGAATCAAGGCCAGTAAGATAAAATGATATTCCCCTCAGCCTTTTGGCAAGGGGGATATTTCAATCAAACGTTTGATTGAAGCGATAGACCAGGAAACGCTCGTTTTCGTCACCCTTTAGTGCCACCTCATTGACCAGTTCAAATGGAGTGCTGTTTTCCAGATAAAATAGATAATCTTCTGAAGGGTAGTATAAAATAATGTCCATCTTGCGCGGAGTCCCTTCAGCTGATCGGAGTATATTGTTGACGACTTTCATAAAAATCTGCACTGAAAATGGATTGAAAAAGTAAAAATGAGTGTCCTGCGGAGTGATTTCATACTCCTGAGCCAGTATGCAATTAAAGCTGATTCCTGCTTTTTCCCCTTTGTATGTCCGGAGATTTTTCAGTGCCTCACGGTAAAAGTCATCACTCATTTCCACACCTTCAGCGGAAGCCCGAAAGGTATGGTGTATATAAAACGGCAGCCGTCCCTTGCCGCAGCCGAAGTCCACGAGGCGGTCACTGCTTTTCAGCGTGTATTCACTGAACAGTTTTTCCAGACCCTCGTAAGGAGTAGGTTCGTAGCGATGGTAGTGAAAGGATTTGTGGTAGCCTTTTTGGTCGCCGTGTGTATGGATATTCAGCCATTCATCAAAATCTTTCATAGCGGGCTCCTTTTAAAAAATGCCTGCCGCGTACCAATGAGGACAGCAACAGGCAGTTGTATATGTTCTAATTTTTAGGTTCAATCACTAAATATTCCCCTAAGGTCTGCTGCAGAGTTCCCTTTGTTTCTGCCTGGCTCTGGAATGATACTCCAGCATGAATCATTTTGCGGACAAGCTCAGCCCGCAGACCGGTAATGACTGCATCACAGCCCATCATTCTGATACCGCTCAAAATCTTTTTGAAGTGGACGATGACATCAACTTCCATATCGGCAATTCCGGAAAGGTCCATGATTAATGTCTGGATTTTAATAGAGGCGATATCCATCAGAACTTTTTCTTCAATCGTCTGAATCCGGTAAGAATCAATCATGCCAATCAGCGGCAATACTGCGACAGACGTGCTGACCGGAATAATCGGCACGGACAAATGCTCCACCAGTTTGCGCTGCGATTTAAGCATTTCATCCTTATAATCAGAATAGCTGATAAAGAAGTTATTTAAAAATTGGTCCACAAGATCATTGACTTCTTTTTCCATACTATAGAAATCCTCAGCCACTTTGTCCTGCCCTTTAATTCTGTCATACTGGAACAGGAAGTGCCATAAAGTCCGCCGGATCGCCTGTACCCATTCCAGTTTAAAAGAAAGCGTCAGGGAATGCTCAGCCCAGGCCACACCTTCCTGTCTGGCAAAAGCAATCAGCTCTTCATCTCTATTTTCAGCTACATATAAAGCCAGTCTTTCGGCATTTTTTAAAAGATCAATATTCCCTCTTTGCAGAATTTCATTGATTTTAGAGGCTACATTCACAGCCTCTGACAATAATTTTTGCTGAAAGTTCTCACGATTCGCAACAATAAATCCTGCAATATCGCTTGTTTCTTTGTAGGTTGCTTCCATTTTAAACATACGCCCCCTTGTTATATATATACAATTCGTTTAAGGCGAAGAAAATCCTTCTCTTGAATTTGATTTTGAAGATCACTTTTTTTATGACAGAGTTCTAAATGTTTATACCCTTTTTATTTTGCCCATAAACCATAAATTTAATTTTTTTATGAAATAGTAAAAAAAGCGCCGGAGAGGCGCCTCTTTAAATAACTCCTAATGTGCTCATAAACACAACTACAATCGTAACCGGAACAACCACTTTCATCAGGATGCTCCACGCGGTGTACATGGCTGGCGAAATGTCGCTGCCAAGCAGAAATTCTTCTTTTACAAGCCCTTTGTCCATTCTTAAAGAAACAAACAAGGCAATCAGCAGGCAGCCCAGCGGAAGCAGGATGTTGCTGACCAAGTAGTCGGTTGCATCAAAAATATTTTTCCCGAAAATCGTGAAGTCTCCAAGCAGGCTGAATGACAACGCAGCAGGAATCCCGGCGGCAAACATGACTATGCCGGAGATCCAGGAGATTTTTTTCCGTGAATGCTTTCCGTTCTCGATGAAGGCTGAGACGATGATTTCCAGCATGCTGAACGATGAGGTCAGGGTTGCAAATAAGAAAAGCAGCAGGAAGATCGCCAGGAACACTTCTCCTAATGGGATCTGTGAAAAGACAGCCGGCAGGACCATGAACAGCAGCCCCGGGCCTTCCGCCGGTTCAAATCCGAATGCAAATACAACCGGGAAAATCGCCAATCCTGCCAGGACTGAGATGATGATGTTCATGATGACAACAGATCCGGCAGACGTTGGAATGCTGACTTTCTTATCCAGGTATGAGCTGTACGTGACCATACAGGAAAAGCCGACTGCTAATGCAAAGAATGATTGTCCCAATGCATAGAGTGCAGATTCGCCTGTGATTTTACTAAAGTCCGGGTTCAGGAAGAACTTGACCCCTTCCATTGCTCCATCCAGCGTCAAAGCGCGTATGACAAGCACAATAAAAAAGATGAATAATAGCGGCATCATGTATTTGCTTGCAGCTTCAATCCCGTTTTGGATTCCGAATGTAATGACGACAATATTAATAAGAAGGAACACAGCAAGTCCCATTAGCGTCCAGCTTGGTGTCGAAGTGATCATGCCAAATAGTTCCGGATAGGCTGCACCCGGCTTGATTATTTGTCCGCCGATCGACAGAACTGTGTAAATCAGCACCCAGCCCCCAACAACCGAGTAAAAGCTCAGCAGCAGGAAGCAGCCAATCACCCCAAGCTTCCCGGTAATCGTCCACAGGCTGTTTGGCGCCAGTTTATAATAGGCAGACACGGCTTCCTTCTGTGCGCCCCGCCCGATTATAAATTCTGAAATGAGCATCGGCATACCCACCAGGATCGTAAATGCGATAAACATCAGCAAAAAGGCGCCACCGCCGCTTGTTCCGGCTACGTACGGGAACTTCCAGATGGCCCCCAGGCCAATCGCCGCACCGGCCGAGGACATAATAAAGCCGAATTTAGATGACCATTGCTCTCGATTTGTACTCATAGTTTCCCCCCTGTTGTGCAGTTTTTTTTATTTTTATAGGTGGTTCGGACTCTGGCAGCTGTTTTCTTGCTGGTTGTGTCCGAAGTTGATCCGGATTCAGACTCTGACTTCTGTTTTTCCGCTGGTTGAGTCTAAAGTTTAACCGGGTTCCGACTCTCATTGCGGTTTTTTCGCTGATTGTGTCTGAAGTTGGTCCGGGTTCGGACTCTGACTCCGGTTTTTCCGCTGGTTGCGTCCGAAGTTGAACCGGGTTCCGACTCTCATTGCGGTTTTTTCGCTGATTGTGTCTGAAGTTGATCCGGGTTCGAACTCTGCCTCAGGGTTTTCAGCTGGTTGTGTCCGAAGTTGATCCGGGTTCAGACTCAGCCAACGGCTTTTCACCGCTTCTGTCCGAAGTTACCCCGAGAGATTACAGCTCTGTACGGATATCCCAAAGTTCAGGGAAGAAGCGCTGGTCCAGCACTTTTTTCAGATAGCCGACACCGGATGAACCGCCTGTGCCCATCTTGAAGCCGATGATTCTTTCGACCGTTTTCATATGGCGGAAGCGCCACTGCTGGAGCCAGTCTTCGATATCCACAAGTTTTTCCGCAAGCTCGTATAACTCCCAATACTTTTCAGGATTTTTATACACAGTCATCCAGGCTGAACGGACAGAATCATTTTCTTTGTAGGTTCTGGTTACATCTCTGTTCAGAATGTCTTCATCAATTGGCAATCCGGCTTTGTGAAGCGCACGGATGGCTACATCGTAAAGGCCAGGTCTTTCGAATGCTTCTGTTAATCTTGCATGCAGCTCGGGATCTTTTTGATAGATTTTCAGAACATGCTCCGTTTTGTAGCCTAACGCAAATTCTACCATACGATACTGGTAGGATTGGAAGCCAGATGCCTGGCCAAGTGAATCACGGAACTCCATATATTCGGAAGGTGTCATAGTGGACAGCACATCCCATGCCTGGATAATCTGCGATTGCGTCTTCGAAACGCGTGACAATCTTTTCTGTGCTGTGGATAAATCATTGTTTTCAATTGATTCGATGGCTGCGCCCATTTCATGAAGAATCAGCTTCATCCACAGCTCGCTCACCTGGTGGATGACGATGAACAGCATCTCATCATGATGGCCGGAAAGCCTGTTTTGCGCGGATAAGATTTTATCAAGCTGAAGGTATTCTCCGTAAGTCATGTTATTGGTAAAGTCTGTATGAATGCTCTTTTCAGAGGTTGTTGCGTTTACGTCCTGGTGTTTTTCGTTGATCATGTGGGTTCCTCCTTGGAATTGGTTCTTTTCGTTCTCGATTCGGCCTGATTCTGAGATCAGGTATATCAGCGACTGACCGAAGTATCTGGAAATTGGCCGATAATTTCGGCCGTCCCCCCGCCTAAATCCGGCGAATAACCGCCCGTACCGGGCTGCCGTCTCCGTCTTTGATCGGGAGCGGCAAAGCAATTAGTTCATAACTTCCTTCTTCTACCTCATCAAGCATGATATTTTCCAGTATATGAATGCCATTCCGATATAAGGCATGGTGCGTTTCCATCTCTTTGCTGTTGAGCTGATCGACAGATGGCACATCCACTCCGAGCAGGCGCACTCCTTTGCTGCCAAGGTAGTCTGCCATATCCTCCGTCAATTCAGGAATCCGATTCGGAAACACTTCCGAATCATTCGGAACCGAGGTCCTGAGCAGCACGCGTTCTGCGCCTTCGAGATCAAATACTTTCAGAACCTCCGAATCCACCTTTTCATACCCAGATACATCGATCACCCTCGCTGGTCCGATATATAGCTCAATGTCCAGATCCAGAATCTTTTCGCCTTCATCATTAAAATGGAACGGCGCATCAATATGGGTGCCGGTATGCAGGCTGGTCGTAATCCGTCCGATATTGACTGAGCCGGTTTGTTCTTTTGTAAAAGCCGTTTCATAGCTGAACGGGGTATCGCCGGGCCAGTGGGCAATGCCGTTAGTCAGCGGCTGAGATATATCGATCCACCCCTTTTTCGTCATGCTACGACTCCCCGCTTATTTTCGAATTGTTTATATTTTTCCTCTTCCATGATGCCTTTTAAAATTTGCACGGTTTTCCACACATCTTCAAACGTGTTGTATAGTGCAACCGGCGCCAGGCGGATTCCATTTGGCGCCCGGAAATCCGGGATGACTCCTTCTGCTTTCAGCGCCTTGCAGATCCTTGCTGCTTCCGGGTGTTCCAGATAAATATGGCCGCCCCGCTTCTTTTCATCAAGCGGATTGCGCAGGACAAGGCCATGTCCTTCAAGCTCTTGCTGAATCAGCTCGATCATATAGCCTGTCAGCTGAAGAGATTTTTCACGGATTCGTTCCATGCCGACTTCATTAAACATGCTTAATGAGCCAATAATCGGCGCCATGCTGAAAATATTCGGCGTACCGATCTGGTAGGCGCCTGCATCCTCAGCCGCAGTCAGCACATGTTCCATATCAAACTGCTTATCCTTGCGGGAACTGAACCAGCCGGAAAGTCCCGGAACCTTTCCAAAGTGGCGCTTGTTCACAAACAGCCCGCCCGTTGAGCCTGGACCGCCATTCAGATGCTTATAGTTGCACCAGAACGCGAAATCGACATCCCAATCACTCAGGGAATGGGGGACAGATCCAACCGAATGGCATAGATCAAAGCCGATCTCAATCCCGCGCTTATGCGCCTCATCAGTCAAATACTCCATATCCAGCACCTGGCCGCTTCGATAAAGAACGCCCGGCAGGACAATCAGCGCGATTTCATCCGTCATAGCCGCGACAATGTCCTCTTCTCTCAATGTATGGCCATCCGCGCTTTTCACCCGGACAAGATGCTCATCAGGATCATAGCCCTTCAGCTTCACCTGGCTTTGCAGCGCATAAATATCACTTGGAAAATTGAGTTCATCCGCTAAAATCTTTGTTCTTTTACCTTCCGGCTTATAAAAAGTCGATACAAGCTGGTGAAGGTTAACAGTTGTGGAACCGCTTACAACCACTTCCTCCGGATTTGCCCCAACGATTGGCGCCAGCTCTTTACCCAGTTCTTCAGATAGATAGAACCAGGGATTGTCCCCTTCTGTCCAGCCGTCAATGGCATGATGCTTCCAGGAATCCAGCAGATCGAGCAGCGATTTTTCCGCCCTCTTCGAAAGCAGGCCAAGTGAATTGCCATCCAGATAAATTCCATCTTCTTTTATATAAAACTCTTCCCGGCAGGACAGGTCATTTTGTTCATCAAGTCTGATTGCATACTCTTTTGTAATATCCATATATTTCCAACCTTTCAGAATATTTATTATTTACGAAAATTATATTGTTTGATTGACACTATGTCAATGATATAATGTCAGTAATATTAGAAAATATAAAAAGGAATGAACTAGATGAAAAATTCCATAGATCAATTGCCGGCGAGGCAGCAGCAGGCCCTGAAAACACGCCAAAAGCTTCTCCAAGCCGGTAAAGAAGTTTTTCTCGAAAATGGCTTTCAAAAAGCGACCATCTCACAAGTGATCAAAAAAGCACAAACAGGCTATGGCACGGCGTACGTCTATTTTAAAAATAAAGACGAGCTTTTCATTACCTTAATGGAAGATCTCATGAACCAATTTTACCAAGTGGCAGAGATGCCCTTTAAGCCGCAGGCCAAAGAAGAGGCCTACGAAAATATTAAGAAGCAGGTCAGACTGTTTCTGCAGCTGGCTTTGGATGAGCGGGAAATGATGAAGGTCGTAAAAGAGGCAATCGGCATTTCTCCTGAGATAGAGGAAAAATGGTATGGAATCCGTGAACGCTTCATCGAACGGATTTCAGTCGACATCCGCTACGCCCAGTCACAAAAGCTTGCCAAAGAGAACCTTGACCCGGCTCTCACCGCGAGAGGCTGGTTCTATTCGAATGAAATGTTCATGTGGGAGCTGGTGATGAACAAGGAGAAGTATCAGATGGATGAAGTGATTGTGAACCTGACGAGGATGTATACAGGCGGATTGTACGAATAAAGCGAACATTTATGGTCCTAAAAAAGGTGCCTCTCCTTAAGGGAAAGACACCTTTTTTCTATTTCAAAACCACTTCCGAATCTTTCGGAAGGGAGGGACAGATCCCTCTGTTCCAATCATAATCTTTAGTGGGCCAGTGAAACTGCCCCCCCCCCTTAAATCCACTCTTTCCCGTGCTGACGAATGAATTCAATATCTTTTTGATAGTGTTCATAGTGGCCTTCATCCAGCATTTTTTGAAAAGCAGCGTCACCTTCACCGGCTTTCCTTTTCATGTACTGACATAATCCTTCTAACCGGAGCATTACCATCTCCACATAGTCTTCTTCTATTTCCTCCATACCGTAGGATTCAAAAAACAAACTAACTCTTTGTCTTATTCGGCTGGCATCAAGGAATGGATTATAATGAACGGCTTCGCCTGCTTCGGTATGATAATGCCTGCTTAATGGAACGCAGGTATAAAGAGCATACGCTATTTCCCACAGTCTTGGACCCGGAGCCGCAAGGTCAAAATCGATAATGCCTGCAGGCTTTTTATGACTGAAAATAATATTGTAAATGGCAAAATCATTGTGACAGACAACCTCCTGGTTAGCTGGAGTATTGTCTAATGGCTTCCATTCACTCGATATAGGAAAATCACTCACCGCATCATGATAGTGCCGGAGCATCTTCGCTATTTCTTTTAAAACATCATTGGACCACATGTATTCTTTTAAAGGGTAATTACCCGCTTTACCTTCAATAAATGATAAGATTTCTCTGCCTTTGTCGTCCATTCCCAGAAACTTTGGCGCATAGCTGAAACCTTTGCTTTCCAAATGCTTTAGTAAACGGTGAATTCTGGGACTGTCCGGCTTCAGTTCACGCCGGATAGTATCTCCGGAACGATAGACGCGAGAGACATTCCCTCCTGTCAGCAGCTCTTCGTTTTGATTCTTCATTAAAATTCCCCCAATAATATAGGGACCCAGTATCTGTGTCAATAGAGATGTATTTTTACCCAAAAATAAAAGCAGAGCTGCGAAAGGCATCTGCTTGGCAATGGGAATTTAATTGTCCACACCATGTATCCCTTGAATGATTTTCAGATAGACAAATAAACGCATCCTTACAAATCAAGGACCGCCGCCTGTCTCTATCCAATTAATGAATCATTTCAAGTTATTCCACATGTGTAAAATCGATTCCCCTTTCTTTACATCTCTAAAAATAGATTTTACCATGGAATGATATCTAATGATAGAAAACTTATCTACTTTTATGATTATTCAGAGCGATTCTGTTAGCCTTTCTTATATTCAGTATATTCCTCAATGAAGCCCCTGTATTCACCTGTTAATCCATCGGGCAAGTTAGTCAGTGCAAAATAACGCAAATCTACCGACTCACTATTATCTGCCTTAAGTTCTCCACTTACCTCTTTTGTAAAATAAAGGGCTGTTACGGAATAAAGCTCGTCACCATTTTGAACTTTTAAGTAGTACTCGGAACCTGAAAATACATTCAGCAGCTTTAGGTTCTCCACTGCCAATCCTGTCTCTTCAAAAACTTCTCTTTTGGCTGTTTCCTCAAAGCTTTCCCCCAAATCCATCAGCCCGCCAGGCAGCCCCCAGCTGCCATCATGCCTTTTTTGCAATAACACTTCATTTCGCTCATTCAAAATAATCACAACTGAACCCGGAAGAATAATGGGTCTATGCCCTACATACTGTCTGAGATATTTATAGTATTCCACTTTCCTTAGCCCCCTCTGTTCCATTGATAGGCCAATAAACCTGTCCTCTTGTCCCACCTTACATATTCCTGAAAACTGTGCTGGATTCCTTTTTTATCTGCAAAATCCCCGCAGTCAACAGCACTCTTCCATTTTCCTGTATAACAAAAAGGACTGCCCTATGCAAACGGCAGTCCCCCTTTTTATTTCTCTCGCGAAATTCGAATTACTTAGTCCACAACCGGAAACCACCCTGGAGTGTTCACAATTGCCTGCCAGAGCGGATCCGGAATAACCAGTTTTTCCTGATCCTTTTTAGATAATGTGACAGCAATTTCAGATTCTTTTCCTTCCTGCACCTTCTGCACCCAATCCGGCTCCATAATCAGCTCCCGGCCAAGGGCGATCATAGCCACTCCTGCTTCCAGTGCCTTGGCGGCTTCTTCAGGGGTATGAATCGATCCGACTCCGATTAGCGGTACGCGGTTATTGATCTTTTCTAATAAATGCTGAATTCTTGGCTTAGCCTCATCAGCACCGCGTCTTGGTTTGGACCAGAAGTCCATCAGAGAGACATGAAGGTAGTCCAGCCCTTTATCTGATAGCACATCCACCAGTTGAAGAGTATCGTCCATAGTGATCCCTGGCTCAGTTGGCTCTTCCGGAGAAAAACGGTATCCGACAATGAATGGCTCTTTTGCATGTTCTTTTACCGCTTTTTGCACTGCATCTACTACAGCAAGAGGGAACGTCATACGATTCTCAAGGCTGCCTCCGAATCGGTCCTCACGGCGATTTGAATGCGGAGAAAAGAACTGCTGAATTAAATAGCCATTGGCACCATGGATTTCAACGCCATCATAGCCTGCCTGGATAGCCCGGCGGGCAGTCTCTCCGAAAGCGGCAATGATATCCTCCACTTCCTTTTCCGTCAGTTCTCTTGGCGTGTTGCCGCTACCTTCAGATGCAACCGCACTGGCACTGACTGTTTCGCCATTTGGTACAAGCTCTGGAGGACATTCCCTCCCGCCATGAAAGATCTGAAGAACGGCTTTGGCACCCTGCTCTTTTATGCTTGTTGCCAGCCTTGAAAGACTTGGAATCATCCCGTCATGGTCGCCGCCGAATTCACCATGGAATCCCTTTCCGCTGGCTGTCACATTTGTACAGGCTGTAATCACCATTCCAGCCCCTTTGGAGCGTCGTACATAATAATCGATCTCGGCATCTGACACCGTTCCATCCGGATGGGAAGCGAAATTCGTCATCGGCGCCAGGACCAGCCTGTTTTTTAACTCGACATTATTTTTTAACTGAAGAGATTCTAATAACGGTTTATAGCTTGGATTCATATAAATCACTCCTCTATTTCGTTCAACCCTAGTTTGTATATTTTTTACACAAAATAAACTGACTGCAAAACGATACTGTAATGTTATATGTTACAGTTTAGGAAGTCAATTATTTGAATCGCAGCGTTCCAAAAAGAACAGAGGGACAAGTCCCTTGTCCCTCCCTCTGCTTCTCTTCCTTGGCGTTCAGCCTGCCCCCTGGTCCCAGGATATATTTTCGATGACCACGTCCAGCTGGCCGCTTGGGATCATAAGTGATGTTTTTTCTCCCAGATTTCTTAACAAAAGCTGCCTGCCTACCGGAGACAGGAACGAGATACAGCCATTATCAGGGTCCGACTCTTCCGGGAGGCAAATATGATAAACTTCCCGATCGTCCTCCCCGTCAAATAAAACGGTTACCTTTGTTCCAATCAATACTTTCCGCAAAGGTTGTTCCGCCGGCGCTTGATTACAAAGATCAATGTATTGCTCTACTTCCCTTACATAAATACTGAGAAAATCCTTTCTTCGCTCCTTTAGCGGAGTAGAAGAAAGGTAAAGTCCATTCAAGTCCTGATGATTTTCATCAATATACGTCAGCTGTCTAACAAAGAATTCTTTCTCAGAGAGAGCCTCAAGACTATGGTTCATAATAGATAACCCCCCTGCTCGGATCAAACACCCTGCAAAACTTCAATTTTACTGTCATTTTCCATGCACCATCCTTTTTTGAATATATAAAAAGCAGACCTTTCCCATTTATAAAAGAAAGGTCTACTATATATTTACAACATAGCATATTGATACCTGAAAAGCCAGCTAACTTACGCGATTATTGGCAAACCCCGAGCGGATTCCCATCAGGATCAAAGAATGTAAAAAATCTCGTGGTCCCTTCCCCGCCGATTGGATTTACGTTTACACCCTTCTCAAGTAAAAGCTTATGAGTTTCTTCAATATCTTCAGGAATGAAATTATAATATTTTCCCACGCCAAAATCATTTTCTGGAAATTTCATCGGCTGATGAGGATTGGTTCTGACAAGGCAGACGACAGTTTGCGCATGTTCTCCAATCCGCATGACAGCTGCCTCTTTTTCCATGTAAACCAGCTGAAATCCCAGTATTTCTCCATACCATCTTGCTGATAGCTCCGGGTTTTTGACCGGTATAAAGATTCCTTCAACGCCTGTCAGCAGCGGCTTGCCCATTAAAATCTCTCCTTTTAAATTTGAATGATATTTACCTACTTCCTTAGCCATCTTATTACTTCTCTCTTTTGTATTATTTTTCCTTTTTAAATCAGACTATCTGTTCATCTCTGCAAGAAAAAACGCTCCTGCTTTTGCAGGAACGTTCGGTTTGGACTTGTTCTCTTGTGGTCGCGCTTCTTAGGTCCGAAGTTGAGCCTGGTTCAGACTCTTCTCACGGCTTGCCCGCTTCTCCTGTCAGAAGGCAGCCCGGCTTCAGACTCGCCTGAACCGATTTCCCCTTGTACTGTCTGAACAGGAAGACCGAACCCACTCTGAATACTTTCCCAAATTTTAAGCACTCTAATTGTGTATGGGAGGTGAAGGATTTGCCGCGTCAAAACAATAAATCAGAGAAACAGCAAACAAATTCCGCAGCAGTAAACCGTCAGGGTTCAGGATCAGAATATGAAAAAGAACGTGCGGGGAATGTGGAAGGGTACGGCCAGCCCTACCCGGAAAATGGAGCTAAACAGTAATGATGGGCAAGAGTGAATTAAACGTTAATTCACTCTTTTATATTGCCTTCACCATTTTGGATGCCTTCTCTGCAGGCTTTTTCCACACAAGGGTTAAACCGATCCCCAAGGCAGTGACGATAGCTGCGAAATAGTAAGGGTAGTTAATATCGATATCAAACAGCATCCCTCCTATAATAGGTCCGCTGATATTCGCGAGGCTTGTAAACATCGAATTCATTCCGCCCACAAAGCCCTGTTCATTGCCGGCGATATTGGAAAGATAGGAAGTGATGGCCGGACGGAATAAATCGAATCCTACAAACACAATGAAGGTTACGAGCAGTATCGCAAAATAGGAATGAACAACGGTCATTAAAAACACAAGCAGGCCGGATAATAATAAGCTGTAGCGGATCAGTTTGATTTCACCCCATATTCGGGTGAGGCGGTCAAATAGCAGGATTTGTGATACAGCGCCAAAAATGGCTCCGCCCGTTATGACAATAGCAATATCCGCTGGTTTAAAGGCAAACTTGTGATCGACAAATAAGCTAAAGAAGGATTCAAAAGCAGCAAGTCCGAATGAGGCAATAAAAATCAGAATAAAGGCAAGGAGGTACTTTGGCTCCATCACCCGTCTGAAGCCGCTCTTTCCTGCTTCGGCTCCTTCATTATTTTCCTCATTGCGCTCAGGCTCTGTTAATAAAATCAGGGAAAGCACAGCTGCAAGCGCACCAAGTCCCCCTGCAAAGAAAAATGGCACCCGCGTTCCAAACTCTGCTAAAAATCCGCCAATGCCTGGACCGATGATAAAACCGGTGCTGATGGCCGCTGACATATACCCGAGTGCCTTCGGGCGGGTTTCAGTCGTGGTAATGTCCGCAATAAAAGCTGTAACGGCCGGCATAATAAAGGCCGCACTAATCCCGCCTAAAATCCGCGAAACGAACAGAACCTCGATTTCTTTGCCGATCCCGAATAAGAATTCTGATAGGCCGAAAATAAACAGGCCGGTGACAATCATGATTTTCCTGCCCCATTTATCGGCTGCTCTCCCTGCAAACGGGGAAACAATCAGCTGGGCTAAGGCAAATGCGGCTGTCAAATAGCCGATCGTTGTGCCTGTTATGCCTAATTCATTCATCAGCGTAGGCAGGACAGGAATGACCAGGCCGATTCCCAAAAAGGCAATGAATAAATTCGTCAATAATAATCCTAATGTGATTTTCATCTATATCATGCTCCTTACAAAACAGTCAAACTTGATTTATATATACGATCTATCCTAGTGTATATAGTAACTATATAGTCAAGGGCAGTGATGTAAAAAATGAGTAAAAAAGACGGCAAATATTTAACGACAGGTGAATTTGCAAAGCTTTGCAAGGTTAACAAGCAGACCATTTTTTATTACGACCAGATCGGAATTTTGTCACCGGTCATGAAAAATGAAAAAGGATACCGCTATTATTCCATTCATCAATTAGAGTTATTTTTTGTGATTGATTTATTGAAGGATCTTGGCATGTCGCTTAACGATATACAGCAATACATGCAAAATAAATCGCCCGAAAGCTTTTTATCCATCATGTACCGGAAAAAAGAAGAGATTGTAAAGAAGCGTCAGGAAATCGAAATGAAGGAGAAAATGATTGAAGCCAAAATAGCCATAATGGAAGAAGCCTCCCACCTTGATTTTAACCGGATTACGCTTCAGCGTTTGCCGGAAGCAACCCTTTATTTAAGCAGAAACATTCAAAATATATCGGACGAAGAATTTTTAGAGGTCATCTCGGATTTTATTAATGAATTGCAGATCTCGCAGCTTGATTCAGGCTATCCGATCGGGTCCATAACGAAGCGTGAGCAGGTGCTGAAGGGGGAATACGCCAATTACAGCTATTTGTATATCGAGCAGCCCAATCCAAAGGAAGGCCACCCCTATTTTCGGGCTGTAAAGGGGGACTTCCTCATCGGCTATCATATTGGGAGCGAAAAAACGATCGGTGATACCTATAAGCGGCTTTTTTCAGAGATGGAACGGCTCGGTTTAACCCTCGGAGAGCATGTATTTGAAGAGTACATTTATGATACTGTTGTCCGGAATGATAAGGAGCATTATGTTACGAAAATTATGATGGAGGTTGACCGGGAATAGGATTTGCCAATCTTTAATGTGCCCTGCTCATTGGTGAGCGGGGTTCCACATGTTCAACAAAAAAACAGGCTCATAATGAGCCTGCCCTGAGTTTGGTTTAAGATTAAGCTTTGCGAACGTTAGCTGCTTGAGCTCCACGCTGGCCTTGCTCAACGTCGAAAGTCACTTCTTGACCTTCTTCTAGAGATTTGTAGCCTTCGCCTTGGATAGCTGAGAAATGAACGAATACGTCTTCTCCACCTTCACGCTCGATGAATCCGAAGCCTTTTTCACTGTTAAACCATTTTACTTTACCGTTTTCCATGTTTGTTGCCTCCTCGTGTGTAAACCACACATTGTGTTACTATCCTTGCTCTCAGTGATCATCAAGACGTAAAGTTTTTACTCAAACTATCCTTTACACCGAACAAAAATAATTCTTAATAAGCATAACACTTTTCAGAATTATATGCAAGGAACACAATAATTTATTCAATTTAGAACACTGGATTCAGGCACTCCCCCCTGGAGTGTCGCAGGTTTGGGTTCGGACTCAAAATCCTCGGTTTCCGCTTTCTGTGTCCGATGTTGATCCGAATTCGGACTCAAAATCAAGGTTCCCTGCTTTCTCTGTCTGAAGTCGACCCGGGTTCGGACTCTAAATCCTCGGTTCCCGCTTTCTGTGTCCGAACTGGCTCCGGGTTCGGACTCTAACTGGCGCTCTCCCGCCTATTCTGTCCTAAGTTGACCCAGGTTAGTTCGGACTCTGCCGACGGGATTTTCCCTTTTCTGTCTGAAGTAGCCCAGACTTCAACAAAATTCTCAAAAAAACAAAGGGCAAGATTCAATCTAACCCTTGATCCTTTTAAATCGACCCCTGTATTTGCTTCGTATAGAAAAATCGCACAATGAAGAAATAAACAACCTGGATGGCCAAGAAAACACTCAGAACAGCGACTGATTCTGTAAACAGGTTAAAGTAGAACAGGTTTGATAAGGCAGTCAGGGCTACAGCACCATGGATAAGAGCGACGAGGATCGGTGCGAAAAACAGAATCATGGTCTGTCTGTTTAAGACCTTTTTCAGCTCTTTCCCGGTCAGCCCCATTTTGGATATCGATCTGAATTTTTGTTTGTCTTCATCCAGATCCATGTAAAGACGGAAGTACAGGAAGCTGCCGGCAGAGACGAAAAAGACAATTCCGATAAACAGGCCGATAAATAAAATAGGGCCGTAGCCTTTCATAATCTCATATATTTCATACTCCACTGATGTGATCTCATATCTAGGCAGTTCCTTGTACAGCTTTTCAGAGGCAGACATAACCCTTTCTTCCCCATCTGTTGCCTGCCAGGCGTAATAGCTTTCTTTCCAAGTCGGTTCAGGAAGGTTTTTAAAGTCTTCATCAGACATGATAAAATAGGAATCTATTGCCGGCAGGGCTTTCGATTGAATAGCTTCTTTCGGTTTCAAAACTGTGCCGGACGTCAGTGTAATGGTTTCATTCAGGAGGTCCTTCGATTGCCCAAAGTTGGTGCCTTCATACTCCACTACCACAACTTGTCCTTCTTTTAAAGAAACGGGATCTTCGCCAATAAGGGAGGCAAAACGGTTAAAATCGGATTGGCTGGCAATCTGAGTGGAACTTCCGCCCACTTCAAAACTCTTTAAAACAGTATGCGCCGATTCAGTTTCAATGTTTTCTTCCTTTAATATTCGGTTGATAGCCGCAACATTCTTCTCTTCTTGATCTTCACTCGTTTTATAAGAAAACGTTGTGGCATTTTGATTTTTTATGCTGGAGGTCAAAACGGTCTGAAATCCAAACAGTGTGCCGATTGCACTGAAGGCAACTGTAGAAACCATTGCCACCATAAAAAAAGTCCGCGCATTATCCTTCATGCGGAAGGCTAAATCGGAAAACAGCAGCATATTGGTCTTAAACCAGAAAACACTCTCATTCTTCTTTAATCTCCTAATGATAAACACGCTTAATTGCGTAAATAGCAGGTAGGTCCCAATGCTGACAACGATGATTACCGGCACCATGGCCGCTACTACCATCACACCTTTTGCGAGTAAAGCGACTGCATACCCCGCTCCTAATAAAAGAACAGCCAGCAACGTTAAGAAAAGATTCGCTTTCGGCTCACCCTTTGACATCTTATTTCCTTTAATTAATTCAATCAGCTTTTTGCTGCGCAGAACATACGTGACAAACAAGGAAATAAAGAAAAATAAAATGATGAAAGATATAAAGGTAACCAGAATGGCTTTCACCGGAAAATAAAAAGAAAGCGTACGTTCAATAATCAGCACATTCTCAGCCAGCAGCAAAATCCCTTTTGCAAACACAAGGCCCAGGAGAATACCGCCCACGGTTGCCAATAAGCCAATCAGCATATTTTCCAAAAAGACCATAAGGCGGATTTGTTTCATGCTCATGCCCTGAATCATCAATAAGCCGAATTCTCTTTTCCTGGACTGCAAAAATGAGCTCATCGAATACAAAACAAAAAAGAACGAAAACACATAGATAATTCCGGCAGCTGCATTCATTCCCTTTGTGACGGTTGAGTTCATCGCTTCCCCGCTTAATGCAGGATGATTCGCAAAAATTGAGAAGGTAAAGAAGACCATGACCGTAAATAAACTGCTGAGAAAATAGGCTGCATACAGCCGTTTGTTGCGGATGACGTTATTAAACGCGAACTGACGAAAGGTCATGTGCATCCCCTCCCAGCAGTGAAAGTGTATCGATAATCTTTTGGAAAAAGGCCTGGCGGTTATCGCCGCGGTGTATCTCCGAATAGAATTTTCCGTCCCGGATGAAAATGACCCGGTTGCAATAGCTTGCCGCCTGGGCATCATGTGTGACAAGCATCATGGTGGTCTTCTCCGTTTTATTAATCGATTCAAGCATTTCCATTACATCCTTGGAAGACTTGGAATCCAGATTACCTGTCGGTTCATCTGCCAATAGCAGCTTTGGAGTATGAATCATCGCTCTTGCCACAGCAGCTCTTTGTGCCTGTCCCCCGGAAATTTCATACGTCCGTTTATTCATAATGCCGGTAATCCCCAGTTTTTCAGCAATTTGATGCGCTTTTTCCTTCATTTCCTTCACTTTTTTTCCGTCCAATGTCAGCGGAAGGACCATATTTTCTTCAACCGTCAAGGTATGAAGCAGGTTGAAGTCCTGGAATACAAATCCCAGTTCACGGCGCCGGAATTGAGCCAGCTCGTCTTTTTTTAAGACATGGGGATTTCTTTCATTAATCAGGATTTCCCCTGTTGTCGGTTCATCAATGGTGGCAATCATGTTCAGCAGCGTCGTTTTCCCGCTTCCCGAAGGACCCATAATTCCCACAAATTCACCTTCTTCAATGGTTAAGTTAATATCCGTTAACGCACGATAGGCAATTTTTCCTTCATATATCTTGCTTACCTGTTTTACTTTTAGCATCACAAGTTCTCCTTTCACATTCTGGTGACTTGTGATCAGTATACCGTCTAATCCCAGTTCCAAAAATCGATTTTTCTTTCACTTACCTTACAAGGTTGTAAGGTTCTGTGTCTTTCCGAAAATCAGCCGGAAAAGAGACCCTTCTCCAAATGTGGATTCCAGTTCAATCCGATGGCCAAGGTAATCGGCCGCCTCCTTCGTCAAGTAAAGACCCATACCTGTGGACTCTCTGAATTTCCGCCCATTTTCACCGGTATAAAAAGGTTCAAACACACGGCGCTTGTCCGCCTCTGGGATGCCGGCGCCAAAATCCTTCACTTCTAAGACGGCTTCCCCGTCTTTTTCATAGACGGAAATATCAACCCTGCTGGTCTTTCCCCTGGAATACTTGACCGCATTATGGATCAGCTGAGAAAGTATAAAGAACAGCCATTTCTCATCTGTCTCTACGATTATGTTTTCTTTTTCCTGCAAAAGATTCGGATATACCCCGTTTCGGATATAAAATCGCTTGTTTTCACCATTTACTTCATGAATGATTTTCGACAAGTGTACAGGTTTGATATGAAAATCCTGTTCGATTGTCCGGAGTCTCGCCATATAGAGGATGGTGTTCAAGCCCGTTTTCATCCTGTCTGTTTCTTCCCGGATGCTTGATGAATCCGGTTCATCCAGGTTTTGTGCAATCAGCTCAATGACAGAAAGCGGTGTTTTCATCTGATGGACCCATTGATCCATGAACTTCAGGTGCTCATCCTGCCTGGATTCCAGCGCTTTAATTCTCGTTTGATAGTGTTTATACTGGGCCTTCAGCAGTTCATCAAGCGCCATGGAGATGGGGGAGTTTTCTGTTGTTTGAAAGGAATCGTCAAGAGAAGAAAGCTCATTTGTCAGCCTCTTATAAAACTTGCGGCGGCTAAAATAGTGGTAGGCAAGGTAAGCAGTAAGAAAGAATAGTCCGAGAAATATGCCATAGAGAGCCGGCAATAGACGCTGATAGCCATCAAGCCAGTAAATAGCCAGAACCACAAAAAATTGAACAATCTGTATAGCAATTAATAGCGCGTGCTCTTTAAAAAATAATTTCATGTCTCTCCAGCCTTTCACCAGGTAACAATCAAACGATAGCCTGCCCCTCTCACGGTTTCGACCGCTCCTGAAAGCCCAATTGCCTCCAATTTTTTTCTTACCCTTGCAATATTTACATTCAGTGTATTTTCATCCACATAAACCTGCTCATCCCACAGCTTTTCAAGAAGATCCTCACGCCCGGCCACACGCGGGTGCCGCTCCAGGAGACTTTCGATTATATCCGCTTCTTTTTTAGACAGCTGGACCGTTTTATCATGAAATGTGAGTTCCAGTCTTTCCGGAAACAGCTTTAATCCCTGTGTTTCAATAATCCGTTCCTTTGCCTGTAAGGCATATTCCCCGTAAGCCCGTCGCATCTGGCTGCGGATTTTCGCCATCACAATTTCCGGGTGAAACGGCTTCGTGATAAAATCATCGCCGCCATTTTCAAGCGCCATTACCTGGTCCATCTCCCCTACCCTCGCGGAAATGAAAATAACAGGACAAATCGACTCCTTGCGGATTTGCCTGCACCAGTAGTAGCCATCAAAGCTCGGAAGATTAATATCCAGGAGCACAAGATCCGGTTTCTGCTTATGAAACTCTTCCATTACATCATCGAACTGTTCCGCCATGACTGCCTCGTAACCATATTTCACTATATAGGATTGCAGATGCTCCGCAATTTTCGGGTCATCCTCAATAATGAATACTTTCTGCATCCTCTCACTCCTTTGTCTTAGAGAATTATGCCATAGGGAGAACGTGAAAAAAAGAGCACCATCCAATGGGATAGGCGCCCTATTAAAATACTTATGATAAATGCTTTATTTTCCTGTCAATCGGTGTACGTTCCTTCGCTTCTGGCACTTCCTCAGGGAATCCTACTCCCAGAATACCGACTACATCGTAATCATCAGAGACATTTAAAGTTAATCTGGCTTTAGCTGAAGTCCCCAGAGAAGACCAGAATGTCCCCACTCCTGATTCCCAAGCCATCAGCATGAAGTTCTGGATAAAGCAGGATACGGCAGCCATATTCTCTGTTCGCTCCAGAGCTGTTGCTCCATGTTTGGACAGAATCGCCAGCACAACAGGGGCACCGCCGAAATCGGTTTTATGATTCAGCTTGGCTCTTGTTTCCGGACCAGCAAATAATACTTCCCATGGCTCTGTCATTTTATGGTTGGGTGCCATGCTTGCAGCCTCCAGCCAGGATGTGATTAAACTATGCTCCACTTTATCAGATTTAAATTTTTTTATGTTGCGGCGTGTTGTAATGATTTTCTGTATATCCACTGTGTATTTCCCCTTTTTGTTTTTTTACTATATATAATACTAGATTAATTGGATTTCATCTGTGAAAATTATTCGATGACCCCATTCTAAGTTTAAAGCATCCAGGTTTTAATAACTGTCAATAACAAAATTAAAACAAAGACTAGATGAATAATGGTCACCATATAAGCCCTGCGGTTTTCGGCATATTTCCACTCCATAAAAGCCCTGGCGCTTTCTGAAACACCGATAAAAACAAAGAGCAGGAACCATGGTTCTAAAAACCATAGCCACTCCATCGGATCCCTCGTCATGTTAAAAGTGCCTCCCCCCAGGATGGCCAATAAAAACCCTATTCGAATGGTCCAATCCATCTTTTTATGTTTATCATTGATATGGTTATATGAAAAAAATTTCTTTTTCTCAACCTTCAGCCATTTTCTTAAACCCAATTCGAAGAAATACATAGATGCTCCGACAATCGCTACTAAGAGTAATAACTTTGGCCAGATCATTGGATCAATGTCATACATACCCTTCCCTCCTCCGCCTTTATACGAACACCGTGTTTTCTTGTCTATTTCTACGAACGCGGGAGGAAAAAGTTCCCTTTAACCTTTGGATGTTCCAGCTGCAGAAAAAATAAAAGCCGAAGAGGCATCTCTTCAGCCTTGTTTCTCCAATTCAAGCAGAGTCCGCTTCATTTCAACGCCCCCCCGATAACCGGTTATCGCACCATTTTTGCCGATGACACGATGGCATGGGACCGCGATTAACAGCGGATTGGCACCGATTGCTTTCCCTGCTGCCCGGACTGCCTGCGGCCTGTTTATTTTCTCTGCAATGTCCGAATAAGAGACTGTTTTTCCGTAGGGAATCTGTGCTAATGCCTCCCAGACTTCTTCTTGAAACGAAGTGCCCTTTACATCTAGGTCCATTGAAAAAACTTGTCTTTTTCCCAGCAGAAATTCCAGTATTTCCATCATGTATGGCTGCAATGCTTCTTTATTTTCCATAAGCACTGCAGCTGGAATATATTTTTTCAGCGATCTTTCAAAATCCTCAAACTCCGGGTCAGATCCAATATAGCAGAGACCCTTTTCTGTTTTCGCAAGATAAAGGCTCCATTCCCCTTCCTGCAGGTTTGCCCATTCAATGTTCATTCTTCCGCTCCTCTCTAGTTTTGTTTCTATATGCCGCAGGCGTTGTGCCCAGCTTCTTTTTAAATAAAGAGATAAAATAAGGGGTGCTGGGGAATCCTGCTGATGCACCGACATCGGCTACCGATTGTTCGCCGGCCTCCAGCAGATGGACAGCTTTTTCGAGCCGGATATCCTGAAAATACTCTGTAGGCGACTTCCCGGTGACCCTTTTGAACACCCGCTGCAAATGATAAGGACTTCCATGAAACAGATCCCCCAATTGATGCAATGTAAGCGGGTCTTTATAATGCTGATCGATCCACCCGGTTATCTGCTTAATCCATTCTTCTGCAGGCAGGCTGAGGCCTTCCGGTTTGCAGCGCTTGCACGGCCTGAAATTTTCCGCCAGTGCTTGAGCAGCATTTTTAAAAATAGAGACATTGCCGATATTCGGGACTCTCGACCGGCATGACGGCCTGCAGAATATCCCTGTCGTTTTAACGCCATAAAGAAAGAGATCATCATAGGATTTGTCGCAATCCTTTATTGCGGTCCAGTATTCTTCAGGAATCTGTTCATAAGCCAAGTGCGCTCACCTCTGCTAAAAAGTATACACAAAAAATACTCATTATCAGCTATTTACTATATATAAACGCAAGATAACGTAATCCTGAGGACTTACAATAAAGAAAAGGGGGAATTAAAATGAGCTTTCAATTTGTTAACTGGAAAGATACTGAAAATGGCCTGGTCCTTTTCACTCCGTCTGAATTCAGCTTTTCCGAAAACCTGCGATACTTGTCACGTTCGGCAAATGAATGCCTTTATGAGTTTTCCGGCGAGACGATTAGACGCGCCATTTCCATCAGAGATGAAAAGCTGCTGCTAGAAATAAGCGGTGAGTCAGATCAGTTCCTATCCGTCAGGATTCATAAGCCTGTCACGCATCAAATGAAAGCGGAGATTGCGGCATATATTCATGATTGGTTCGACCTGGGAGCCAGCCTGACCCCATTTTATGAGATGGCAAAAACAGATCCCTTGCTGCAAAAGCCTGCTGAACAATTTTTGGGACTGAGAGTTATGGGAATTCCCGATTTATTCGAGGCTCTGGCCTGGGGAATCCTCGGGCAGCAGATTAACCTTACATATGCGTATACACTGAAGCGGAGGCTCGTTGAAAAATATGGGAAGCCGCTGGAGTCCGGAGGAAGTAAATATTGGCTCTTCCCTGCAGCGGAAACGATTGCCGGGTTAACCATCGAAGATCTGGCCGACTTAAAAATGACCGTTAAAAAATGCGAATATCTGATTGACACAGCCCGCTTAATTGCAAACGGCGAGCTGTCGAAAGAGGACCTGCTTAAAAGCGATGTAAAAGCTGCAGAAAGAAAACTAACGCGAATACGCGGCATCGGCCCCTGGACCGCGCATTATGTCCTCATGCGGTGCCTGCGCTTCCCGAACGCTTTTCCTATCGATGATGTCGGACTGCATAATGCGATTAAAGTGATCACAGGATCTGAAAGGAAACCTGCGAGAGAGGAAATCCTGAAATATTCAGCTCGCTGGGAGAATTGGGAAGCGTATGCTACTTTTTATTTGTGGAGAGTATTATATTAGATTATTTTGCAATGTGCCATTGCCGCAAATCAACGTGACGCAGAGTGGCAGATAAAATGTAATTCTTGCCGATTTACTTTTGAAAGTGACGGATAAAATAAAAATACGGCCTCTCTCCTTGACTCTTTGCCCGATATAACGAAACCTGTCCGTTTTCTGCAGCCGATTGATCTATATAAATGATCAAAAGCACAGTAAAAGGCCGTCAATTAACGGCCTTTTTACTACTTATATCAAATTCAAGCTTGTAAATGAGATCAATCATCCGCGTCCCGATCATCTGGCAGATCACCGCATAAACAATAACCTTCCAGTCCACGACAACCCCTGTAAGCAAAAGCAGACTGCCATTTATGTAAAACAGCGTCCGTCCCGGCGCACTTCCTCTTGCTTTGGAAATGATTAACGCGAGGATATCCATGCCCCCTGACGAAGCGCCCATCCGGAATAAGATGCCGACTCCAACTCCAAAGACTGCTGCTCCAAGCAAAAGATCCAGGAAGACCGGATTCAGCGGTTCCGTTATGTATGGCGTCAGAAAATCAATCGTAACCGAAGTAACCGAAACACAAAACAGCGTCCAGAACACACTGCTTTTTCCGAGCCATTTGGCCGCTGCCAGCAGCAGGCCCGCATTCAAAACCCACAATGTCACCGAGTAAGGGGTGTCCAATAGATAATTGAATAAAACTGCCAGACTCGCCGCTCCGCCGGAAGGGATAAAATGCGGAAACAGGAAAAAGGTCATCGCGATTCCCTGGATGCCGGCAGCTATTCCTAAAATCAAAGATTTATAGAGTACGTGCATAACAAAAACTCCTAACTTTTTTCCTCACTCTATCTTATAATATTTTCATAGAAGACGAAACCGCGTGAGGTGGATAGAATGGCTATTACTTTTGAAACAGGCCGGCTCCAGCTCCGGACCATGCAGACCGATGACCTGGATGCAATTTCTGAGATTTGGGGCAGTCCTGAGGTAATGAAACACTGCTGCGGCGCCAGTACAAGAAGCCGAATCCAGCACTCCATTGACTTTTACCGGAGGCTGCAGAATGAAAAAGGCTACTCTGTTTATACTGTTTTGCTAAAAGAAAACTCCGCCCTTATTGGGGTTTGCGGGTTTAACCCGGCTGAAAATGAACACGAAGTCGAGCTCCTCTATCATTTTAATCAGCATTACTGGGGCAAGGGGTATGCTGCTGAAGCTGCGGCTGCATGCGTGGCCGCTTTAAGGAATAGTGGCCTGAATGTGCGGAAAATGTCCGCGGCGGTGGATCCAGCCAACCCTGCATCCGGAAAGGTGCTCGAAAAAATCGGCATGACTGCGGCTGGCATGAAGTGGTTTGAAGATACACAGCAGGAAGAACTCTGTTATGAAATGGAATTTATGTAACAATTGTCCACCTTAAATAAAAAACGAGTCTGCACTTGCTGCAGACCCGCCTCTTCTATTCTATTAAAATCCAGCTGCTTTTTTTCCGCCCACAACAGGAAGGCTGATATAACTTTGCCCAAGCTTTACTTCAAACGTTGCCCCTGTTGTTGAAGGAATGGCACGTCTTCGATCGCTTCCTGCGATAATGATGCCAATACGGTGACCTTCCTTAAATACATAGTCTTCAGGCAAAACATCCCATTCAAACTTATAATTCTTGCCCTCTCTTAAAGGTTCGTCCTTCTCAATCGTTTTCCAGTTTTGCGGATCAAACCAGCCTCTTGTCACAACTTCATATGGTGCTGTGTGAGTGGTTTTCTCTGTTTCTTTGTAGCAGGCATCATCTGTTGAACTGCTTTCTCCCCAGCAGGTTTCTGTATCAAGTGTCCGTACTCCCTCTCCACGGCCCTCATGATTGATGCGGGTATCTGTTCCATAGTCTACAATGAGAACTGTTAAGTTGGAGTCTTCTTTATCTACCTTTGCCCGAAGTGAAATTTCAGGTATGCCGCTCAAACGGACGTCTTCTTTAAGCTGTGGAGATAAAAATGCCAGGCGGTCGCTTTTGACAGCCGTTTCATTCGTGACCATCTGCTGCTCCGTTTGTTTTGGGTTATCTGTAAAAGATTGTTTAAAATTGCCATTCACTGGTCCTGTTGTCAAAGTGCCATTTGTCTGGTCATTCTCGCCTGGTGCCAGACGGATCTTGACATCTGCCGCATTTTGATCCGGCCAGGAAGCTTGAGTTTCCCAATGATCCGCGCCTCTTTCAATATCAACAGCAGGCTCATCCATAATGCCATTCTCCATATCCATCAGCCAGTAATCAAACCAGCGGTGAAGGGTATCAACCCACTCTGCCCTGCGGAAGTCAAATGGATCGACATGGCCGGTTTGAGTGAGCCATAATTTACGCGGTACATCTTCTTTCGCAAGTGCTGTCCACCAGTCTGCAAGGTGATTCATTTTCACATTGTAATCGTTTAATCCATGGACCGCAAACACACTTGCCTTTACGTTTTTAACGTCTTTCACGTAATTTCGTTCATCCCAAAACTCATTATAATCTCCAGATGGATCGTCCGCTTCTGAGTTCAAGCGATCGAACACCGGCTTGCAGGCCTCTTTGCGGGAACTGCTGGCAACTCTGCTGGCCAGGCCGCCTGGCCCGTTGTTGTAATATGTAAGTCCCTCATAGCGGTAATAATTGTACCAGCTGCTTATGGCGCCAATTGGAACAATGGTCTTTAAGCCTTCTACCCCTGTGGCTGCAACACCATTGGCCAGTGTACCATCATAGGACTTTCCGATCATACCTACATTCCCGGTTGTCCATTCTGCTTTGACTTCGTTATTATCTTGATCCCATGCTTTCGCTCTGCCATTCATCCAGTCAATCACAACCCGGATGCTCTCAATCTCTTCATATCCGCCAGTTGTAGGGCAGCCATCAGAATTGTTCGTTCCAACCATCTCGGGCAATGCTACTGCATACCCTCTTGGAACAAAATAATTATCATAAAATAGTGGAAACTTCTCATTCACGCCATCCTTGTCCCGGTCTTTCACTTCACTTTCATTTCCCCGCCCAAGACTCTCATAGTATGGACTCGCATCCATGATCACGGGAACTTTCAGGCCTTCTTCTGTTTCTTTCGGACGGATGATATCCACGGCAATCCTGTCTGCTTTTCCGTTTTCATCCGAATCAAGTGTGGATTCGACATAGACCGTCTCACGAATCGCCTCTTCATATGAATAAATTGGCTGAGACTTTACCTCCTCGATGTGTGCTGGCTGTGCCGGTTTCTCTTTCGCAGCTGCATTTGCAGGCGTGTAGGCAAGTGATGATAGAATCATAGACATGACAGCTAACACAGCTGCAGGTCTAATAAGCTTTTTCTTTTTCATAGAATCCCTCCTCTGCTATTTGCCACTCATTATATTTCGATTACAGAAATATTAATAGATTACTTTTTCCTAAAATTCAATATTTTTCAAAAAATGTTTTTTAAACCAAATAGGAGGAAAGTATTGTAAATGTGAGCTTCGCTAGTTTATCAGAAGATGAATAAGAGTGAGGAAATCAGCAGGAGCTTAGAGCTTACGCCAGTTTTGGCTAAAAAAAAAGCCCGGCACTCACCAAGAGCACCAGGCTTTCCATTAACAAATCGAATCAGTAGATTTCGGGTTCTTCAATCCAAACAGCGGACGGATGAACAGCGCCACACCTGTTCCGAGCATGGCCATGATCGCCCATACCCAGCCGTGCAGGCTGAAGGATGCAATTCCGCCAAAGTAGGCACCGATGTTGCATCCAAATGCAAGACGGGAACCATATCCCATCAGCAGTCCGCCGACAATCGCAGCACCAGCTACACCCGGCTTAATTTTTCCAGGCTTGAACGTTCCCTGTGATGCCGCTGAAATGAAGGCACCCAGGATGATGCCGAAGTTCATAACACTTGTAGAATCAGCAAGCACTGTATTTTTCAATGCCGTTAAATTGGGTTCTGATGCAAAGTAGCCCCATGATGTTACGTCGATGCCCATTGCCATCAGCGCTTTTCCGCCCCATAGCGCGAATGCGGAAGTGATGCCCCAAGGCGTTCCGCGGACCGTCAGAGTCAGGGCATTCAGCAAAGCTAATACGATCGCTGCTGCGAACAATGGCCATGAGCCTCGCAGGATCTTTTTCCAGCCGGCTGTTGTAGGCAAAGCTTTCATCATTGGCGCTTTACGCTTTTTCGCGATTTGCAGGGTCACCCAATAGATCAACGCAAACAAAGCAAGCTGGACCATCAATGCCCCGCCATATCCGAGTCCCGTAGAGGTAGCCAGGGAGATTGGCGGCAATGCCGGTGTTTCTTCCATCCAGAATGAGAAGTGGTACGCTCCAATCGTGGAACCAGCGATGAACGAAATCAGCGTCAGGATCATGGAGGATTGCCCTCCGCCTACAGAATACAAAGTACCGGATGCACAGCCATTCCCAAGCTGCATCCCGATTCCAAATATAAAGGAACCAAACAGGACGCTGACTCCTACAGGAGACACATATCCTTTAGGCTCAATTCCTGTAAAACTGAAGCCTGTGCTTAGTATAATCGCAAATAATGTGGAAGCAACTGCGAGCATCAGCATATGCGCCTGCAAGCCCTGCCCGTTTCCTACGCTTGCAAAGCGCCTGAATGCAGATGTAAAGCCGAATCGGGCATGAAGCAAGGTCATACCGAGTGCAATTCCAATAATAAATAGAACTCCCTGTGTCATGTTCGCTGCATTTATTATAGAGAAGAACAAAATGAGAGCTGCAAGAACACCAGCTGCAACAAAAGGCTTTTGAATCGGATTTAAGTTTGAAACAACTGTTGTAGGTGCTGAAATCCATGATTTATTTTTCATTTCAACTTGAGCCAACCTCATTCACTCCTTTTCTTATCTTTTTAGTCGGATTAAAGTGTTATTTTATACTATATTTTTTTAAAAGTAAATGGTGAATTTTTCTCCAGCCCGAAGATTTCCTGATATAATTATATCTTTGGAGAGTCATAATTTTACAGACAGGAAAGGAAAGATATCATTGTTTAAGCGGTTAAAATGGCCTTCGTGGGCAGTATTCATCCTCTTCATTATGGGCATCTATTTTTTCATCAGCTCTGGAGCTGACACCAGCCTGCAGGCCTTTTCCAGAACAGAAACAACTTCCCCGGCAGCTTTCCCCGGATTAAACCTAGAAACCCGGACAAAGGAAACGAAATCTTATACCCTTGCAATCAGTACTCCTATAACTAAAATTGAGAATTTAAACAAACCCATGAAAGAGTGGATTCAGACTCAGGAAATGGAATTCCTGGAACTTGTGCAGGCAAACCGGCAGGTGCTGGACAGCGAAGATTTCCGTGCTCACCTAAATATCAAGGCGGAGCCGAAAAAAGTTTCCGATACCATGTACACCCTGGTATTTGAAGCCTACCAGTACACCGGCGGCGCAAATGGGCAGGCCGCGGTCAAAACGTTCACGATTGACCTTGCGAATCAGAAAATGGTGCAGCTTGCCGATGTTTTCTATATGGATGAGGAGTCCCTGACAACACTCAGGACGATGATAAAAAACCAAATTGGCCAGAAGGAAGAACTTCAGGACTATCTGTTCGATGACATGCTTGACGAAGCGCTGGAAAATCCGTCGAGCTGGAAATGGTCACTGAGCGGCAAGAATTTCACGCTTTATTTTAACGAATATGAAATTGCGGCCGGTGCAGCCGGAGCGGTCAAAGTAAAAATTCCAGTCGAACAAATTCGTTCCCTCTTAAAGGATGAAATTGTCCAGCACTTGAAGCTCCCTGACATTCAACTTCCTGAACCGGAAGCCAGCGAACCCGAAACCGCTCCGCTGGATCCAAACGGCAAGTATATTGCCCTTACCTTTGATGATGGGCCGCACCCGAAAGTCACACCGCTTATACTGGATATTTTAAAAAAGCATAACGCAAAGGCTACCTTTTATATGCTTGGCAGTCAGGCGCAATTCTATCCTGCCCTCGCAAGCCAGGTGGCTGAAGAAGGCCATGAAATCGGAAATCATAGTGACAGCCATGCGGACCTTTCTTCCCTCGGTGAAAAAGAAATCCGAAAAGAAATGGAAGAAGCCAGCGCCAAAATTAAAGAAGCAAGCGGACAGCTTCCCGCAACCGTCCGCCCGCCTTATGGGGCCATGAATGAAGATGTGAAAAAAATTGCCGGAATGGCCCATACACCGCTTATTCTGTGGTCTGTCGACTCACTTGACTGGAAAACACTAAACGCTTCATCGATTCAAAAAATTGTGAAGGCCAATGCCGTGCCAGGCTCAATCGTCTTAATGCACGACATCCATATGCCAACTGCTCAAGCACTGCCGGACCTGCTGACTTATCTGAAAAAAGCGGGCTACGAATTCATTACTGTCTCCCAGCTTCTATCCCTTCAGGAACAGGAAGTGACCGGTACGTTTTTTGGAAAAAGATCATAAGCATACAGCTAAACGCTCAGGGTTTTTCCTGAGCGTTTTGTTTTATGCGCCTGTCCTCTTTTGATAAAACTGAAGGGAGACGCCGCCCGCCCCGTACACCTCTCCTCGATGCGCCCAGCCGTATTTTTCATAATACCCTTCCAAATCCGTCTGGAGATAGAGTTTTTTTAATGCAAGCTTTGCCGTTTCTTCAATAGCGTGATCAAGAAGCCGGGCGCCAAGCTTCTTCCCTCTGCTGTCCAGGTCAACGTACAGACATGCCAGCCACGGATGCAAATCCTGCCGGCTATTTAGATCATTGCGGATTAATGCATATGTTCCAATGAATCGCTCATCCAGGATAGCTGCATAAAACCTTGGGATGCCGTCCTCTGTTTTCCCGGAGTGAATCATGCAATCCTGGTAAAAAGTGAAGTTTTCTTCTGTTCCCCACTTCTCCCAGAAAAATTGAACTGCGCTATCCAATAAATGTGGGCCGCTCTCTTTCGGTTTTACATTCTAAGAGGGATTATTCAGTTTGACATATAATTATACGCTAAAAAAATATGGTGTTTTCTGTAATCATGAACCTTTCGTTAATAAAAAATAAAAGCTGCAATTTTCAGCAGCCTTAGCTATGCAATCGTTTCTCCAGCACGATCTTATGCAGTCCTTTTTCATCCTTGTAAGTTTCAATAACATCAAATCCATGCCTAATATTCAAAATCAGCATGCCTCTCCATTTGTTCATCGTCTTTGTCCGGACTATCTTATATCCCAATTCTATTAAATATTCATGCTGCTTTTCCATTAGCATGGAAGCAATCCCGTTTTCCCTGTATTCAGGGTCTACTCCGCCTAACCAGCTATAAAAGGTATCCTCTCCAAGGGCATATCCCATTTTATATCCGATCACCTTTTCTCCATCCATAGCTGTCAGCACGAGCAACTGAGGTTTGCTTTTCATCTTACTGACTAAGTCTTCAGAATCGCCGAATATGTTCCTATGAAGTTGCATGATTCCTTTTAAGATGTCATCCACTGGAATTGAATAAAAGATATTTAATTTCATATGTCCCTCCCGCTTAGAAAGCTCCTCTCCTTTAAATATAGCAGTTTTATACTACCACTGCCCTCTGCATTTCGTTATTACAGGCATCCAGTCTTAGGTCTTCTCTATCATTTTGAATATTTTAAATATTTTATATTTTTAATACCGAAACAAAATTGTATAATTTACCAGAATACTAGAATTAAGGGAGGCGAAATAAGTTGAGGCAATTGAAAAAGTCTTTTATCTTCTTTGTAACATTGCTTTTAATGACCATTTCTTCTGCGGCTTATGCAGAAAAACCGGGTCTTGAAGACTTCCCGGATCCTGCAGATGTGCAGTCCTGGGAGCTTCCTGAGGATATGACCTGGGAAGATTACCGGCCGGTGCCGGGAATTGACTGGCGCACAGCTGATATTGAGCCTGAAAGAGTTTTAAGGGGAGCGCTTGTCATTGTCGATTTTCCTGACAGGGAGTTTATTTTAAGTCAGCCGGAAGGATCTGAAGTGGCAGGCAACCCTATCGGCACCGGCAATATCCCGCGGGATGAAATCGGACAGTTCTGGGTGGATTTCCTGAACAAGCCGCAGCCGCTGAATAATCATCGGACGATTAATGAATATTGGAGAGAAAATTCGTATGGCAAATGGGCTGTTGAACTGGATTCATTTGGAACCTATCGTATGGACCACAATGAATTCCAGTATGGACTGAACGAATTCGGACAGCAATCCAATATGCCGGGAGAGTATCAGGCAAAAAATTTAAGATCTGAAGCAATGGAAAAGGCGCAAGCGGATATTGCCGCTTCAGGCAAAAATTACGATTTCACCTTCATCCTGCATGCCGGATATGATGAGTCAGGTGTCTGGCAGGAGTTTGGGGAAATGATGTTCCAGACGGCAGAAGATGTGGCGAAGGAATTTGGCCCGCCTTTTGAAGGATTCCCGAATTCCGCCAATACCCGCTATGTCCCTTGGACTTCGTGGCTTGCTGCGAAAAGCATCTGGTCCAGTGCAAGCCGGGGTGTTTCCATCCAGGGTGAAAACGATGGAATGGGAACCTTCGCTCATGAATTTGGCCATATTATGAATTTGGGGGATAACTACAATAATCCATATGGAAAGCCTGTTTCCCGCTCCTATTCCGGACCTTGGGAATTAATGAGCCGTGGAAGCTTTAATGGTCCTGCAGGGCCTCATACACGCTGGATGGTGCTCCCTACTCTGGGCGGATCGGCACCGGCACATCACATGCTCCGGAACAAAATCAAGCAAGGCTTCTTATCTGAAGACCAGTACTTGAACATCAGCCGGGAGGAATTGGCTGAATCCGGGCCTGTGTTTACTGATATCCTGGCACGTGCGGTACCGGCGGGTGTTGAGTTTGGCCGCAACGCCCTTCACGGCATCAACATCACTATGGAAGATCTGACGCCAAAGAATTCACTTGAGGACGACTGGCGTGCTGACATGCAGCGCGGGGAAAAATGGTACAACAACTATACAGTGGAAGTGGTGGACCGTGTAGGATTCGACTCGTTCACTCCAGACTCAGGGGTTCTACTGGCTAAAACCAAAAATACAGAAGCAGCACCAAACATCTGGGTCATTGACTCTCATGCAGAAGATATTCACAAGGTTGACTTTAAACGCCCTGACGGAACGGAAGCTATGTATTCCAAAGGGGATTACAGACAGCTTTCCGATTCTCTCTTCAAGGCAGGTACTGCTGAGGGAGTTGTCAGCGAATATAAAGACGAGCATAACCGTCTTCACTTCTACATTCTAAATAAAAAGCTGGATAATGAAGGAGCACTCTCCTATCGAGTTGCCGTCCGTCATATGGATGAATCCGGCCCGGCTGCGAGAGGAGTCTCTGCTGAAAACAGCAAAGTCCAATTTGCTGCTCCCGGCAAGGTGGCAGCCTATTACTTCAAGGTAACCAATACGGGCAATGATACGGATCTTTTCCGCCTTAATGCCAAGACGGAAGCCGGCTGGGAACTCATGCTTGAGCATAATGTGATTGAGGTGCAAGCCGGTGAAACAGTGGAAGTTCCAGTTTACGTGAAAATTCCAAAAACCAAGCCTGTACCGACAAACCTTACATTTACAAGCACCTCTGAAACTGATTCTGCCAAAACGGATACTATTACACGCCGTGTTGGCCCTGGTGCAGGAAAATAAACGATTAAAAAAGGGACAGGCCCGCCTGTCCCTTTTCATTTGCCTACTCTTTTGAATGCAATTGGTTCTTATAAAACTTTAAAAATCCCACAAACACCATAACCGCTCCTGCTGTGTTGCAGGCGATCCTGATCCAATTGATCATCAGAAACTCCCTTGCCGTCTGTTTCAGAAATTCCACTGAATGAACACTCTGCCCCTCAATAAACATTATTTCATTCCGCGGCCATTCAAATAGCATGGAGATGAGCCCCAGGAGAATCATAACAAGGATACTTCCCAGAACCCAGCTTCGGGCAGATTTTATTTTCCACACCAGAATCAGCGCCCCAGCCCCAGTGATCCAGCTCGCTAACCCAAGCGGCGGGAAAAACGTATGAGGACTCGCAACCTCCATAAAGTCCATCGAAACCTTAAACGATTCCGGCACGTTATGAAAAATATTCGGATACACCATGAATACCTCCAGTACAAAAGCCCCCAGCATAATAAAGGTGATCCATAAATATGAAACCATAAAGAAATACGTCAGTTTTTGCTTCATTCCTTTTCCTCCTTCATGTTTTGTTTCTTCTTATACTGCCAGGCAGGTACCATTACTGCGGATAAGGCAGCCAGATAAAACGGCAGAAATTTAATCCCCACTCGCTGATCGAATACATAGAAACTAATGATTCCAATTAGATTGGATAAAATAACTCCTGCTGTTAATCCGCCGGCTGCACCAGCCAATACCCAAACCAGAAGCCCTCTGTTTTTTTCTTTAGAGCGAACAGGCTCCTGCGGCTTCCATACCTTTCGGACCGCAGCCGCGCCTGCCCCAAGAAACAGTACTCCCGCAACCGGGTGGAACGCTCCAAGCCAGCTGATTTTCCAGCCCATATTGGCAGTGAAATACATGGCAAACAGCAGCTGAAAAACGGCTATCATTTCCTTATAAATCCTTTTAAAAAATCCTCCTGCCAGCGCACTCAGCATCAACAGCACCGGAATGGCATAGCCAAACAAATGCACAAACCTTTTATGGGCGGCCCACTTGGACGGATCCCCAAAGATCGACATCCCCGCCAGCAAAAACTGAATCAACAGGCAGCCCAGATATACCAAGCCCAATCCTATATAACTATTTTCAGCCATTGTTCTTTTTGGCATTTCCTTTCATCTCCTCTCCTGTTCATTTACAAAACCATTCTAAGCAGAGGTTCTAACAGCACTCTTATCAAATTCTTACAGAAATATTAAATCCGGAAATAAAAAAAGAACGCATAGAAAATCTATACGCTCTTACCGTTTAAATCGATAGCCCACACCCCAAACCGTTTCGATATAATCCGGTTCGGATGGGTCTTTTTCAATTTTCTCCCTTAGCCTTCTGATATGAACTGTCACGGTTGTGACATCCCCATAGAAATCAAATCCCCACACCTGCTCGAGCAGATGCTCTTTACTGAACACCTGGTTCGGGGAGGAAGCCATAAACAGCAGCAGGTCAAACTCCTTGGCCGTAAGGATTTTTTCTTGATTGCCTGCAAATACTTTCCTTGTACCCGGCTGAATCAGCAAATCCCCAACCCTGATATCTTCATCCTTGCCTGGACCGCTGGAAACCAGCCTGTCATATCTGGCTATATGCGCCTTCACCCTGGCGATCAATTGATTGGGATTAAAAGGCTTGGCAATATAATCATCCGCTCCCCGGCCCAATCCCCTGATCATATCAATGTCCTCATTTTTTGCCGTCACCATAATAATGGGTATCTCTGTAACCTCCCTGATTTTCCTGCAGACTTCATATCCGTCCATATCCGGAAGCATCAGATCCAGCAGAACCAGCCGATAGGCGTTTGTTTTTAAGCGTTCCAGCCCTTCCTGACCCGTTGCCGCAATATCTGCCTCATACTGGTTCAATTCCAGGTAATCCCGTTCGAGCTCAGCAATACTGGGCTCATCTTCAATGATCAAGATTCTCTCCAATCATCTTCCCCCCTTTTTTAACGTAAAAAAGATACTAAGCCCCTGTCCGGCTCCGCCCTTTGCCCAAACGGTCCCCCCGTGGCCTTCAATAATTTTTTTTACAATGGCCAGACCCAGCCCGCTGCCGCCTGTGGCAGAATTCCGGGAGACATCCGTACGGTAAAAGCGGTCAAATAAATGAGGAAGCTCGTCGTGTGAAACGCCAGCACCATTGTCCTGAATTTCAACCGCGACATCCTCCGCTTTTGATGACAGCCTGACGACTAATTCTTTCTTTTCTTCCTTCATGTATTTCAAGCTATTCTGCACAATATTGCCAACTACGCGATTTAATTTCTCCCTGTCAGCCTGTACCCGATACGATTGATTCGGCTCGCACTCAAGACGGAGACTGACAGGCTGTCCCGCCAGATTAAACCGAAGCTCCTCAAGGTAATCATCAAAGTAGGACGCTAAATCCAGCTCCCTCAAATCATAAGGAACATTCGGCAAATCAAGCTTGGAATACAATAAAAGCTCTGAGATCAAAGCTTCCATATCATCCGCCTTTTTTTCAATTGTGCCCAAATATCGTTCCATCTTTTCCGGCGTATTCGCCACACCATCTGCCAGGCCTCGGATATAGCCCTTAATGCTCGTTAAAGGGGTTTTTAAATCATGGGAAATGCTTGCAATCAATTCCTTCTGATTTTCTTCATACAGCTTTTGCATCGCTGCGGCTTCCTTCAATCGGCTTCTCATGCTTTCAAACGCCATGGCTAGTTCGTTCAGCTCATCCTTTTTCCCTGAAACCACTATTTTTGTATCCAGATTTCCTCTGCTGATATCATTCGCCGACTGCTTCAGCCGGAGAAGCGGAGCAATGATGCTTTTCGAAACAAGGAAAGTCAGGATTCCATTGGTCAAAACCAGCACCCCGACCAGCAGATAAATCCGAATCGACCGGAAAAATTCGAGATCCTCCTGATCCACTGAACCTTTCACAGGATAAAACAATACATACCCAATGACCATTTCCAAAAGCAAAAATAAAACAACAGGAAGCAGCACCATCCCTATATTCGATAAAATCAATCGTTTTTTTATGGACATACAGTCACCCCGGTTTTGTATCATAATAGCCGGGTTGAACCCAGCTTGATAGTCTTGAAAGAAGTATAAACAAAGATTCTAACCAAAACATTATGCAGTTATTACAAATTTCTTAACAGCAGGTTTTTTTGTGGTGATTTACACGTTTTTGCGCGGAGGGGTGGTGTAGAGTTCCTGAATTTTCAGGTTAACACCGGGTTTGGACTCTAACTCGCGCTTCCTGCTTTTTGTATCTGAAGTTGCAGCGGATTCGGACTCTAATTCACGATTACCTGTCTTTTGTGTCTGAAGTTGCACCAGGTTCGGACTCTGACTCGCGATTACCTGTCTTTTGTGTCTGAAGTTGCACCAGGTTCGGACTCTAATTCACGATTACCTGCTTTTTCTGTCCGAAGTTAAACCTAGGTTCGGACTCTGCCCCTCGGATTTTCGCTTTTTGTGTCCGAGATCCTCCAGTTCCTGTGGTTTAAGTTAAAAAGCATCAAAAAAAGTGCACAGATTCATTCTGCACACCAGCTCCCTGCCTTACACTAAACGATTCACTATTTATTCTTGCTTTCCATTCTAAAAAGGATCTGATCGAGCTTTTCTTCCATGCGCTTTAACCTGTCGTTTCTTCTCTTGAAAATAAAAAAGAAAATGACGAGAATCCCAGGAATGGTCAATAAAAAGGAGAAAGCCAAGAGCTGAAATAAAATATCCCCGGCATTCAATCCGGCTAGAGCAAATGTGAACGAATTCATGATGGATCCCCTTTCCGTGATGACATGCTTAAGGTATATAGCTGCCTAAGGGATACTACTAGAGCAAATACAGCCAAGGCATTGGTCACGGAAAAGAAATCTATGTCCGTTAACATGTTCCTGATCATTAATAATATTGCTATGACTGAAATGATAATGGCCGAGTAAAAATCAAACCTGCTGCTATTTTCTTTCAAAACCAGCTCCCCCTTTTTAGTAGTTTACGATTTTACAGGAGAGAAAGTTTCATGTTCAGCCATAAAAAGGGACAGGTTCATTTTCCCCCATCCCTCTGGGACAGTTGACCTGTCCCGTTGTCCCACTTGCACTATTTCTCTCTCAACATTGAATATTTACGATAAGCTTTATAGAAACTGCTGCAGAAGAACACAGCCATAAAGACTGGAAGCAGCCTTAAAAGGACAAATGGAGTCTCAAATAAAAAGGCTTTCCAAAATAATGCACCTTCCATACTCCAAAGACCCTCGGCTAAATATAAGCCTGAATCCTTATAAAGCATATAAGAAAAATACAATAACAGTAACCCTAAACCAGATGAATAACCCATCAGCCTTTTATAATAATTACTTTCTGATTGGCGATCTGAAAAGATTTGAATTTGACCATCATCCTCTTTTTGCCAATATCGAATTCCGCCAAGCCACGGCCCATTTATATAAGCCCAGCCGAAATCTTCATATAACCCTTTGTAATCTTCGAACTTTTTCTTTGAAAAATAATCTTGATAATCGAGCAGCATCACATATCTCTTGTCTGTTTTTTCGAAAGTGTATATTCCCAATCCGCTAATATTTGTACAGCGATAGCCTTTTTGCAATTGCTCGTTCAGCCAGTGCTCCTCTTTTTCAATATCAAAAAACATCTTAAATTTCTTCATTCGATTCACTTCCTTCGTACAGGGATAAAATATGCAGCAGCCTGTTTTGTTCGATTTTCAAAATTTCGCTTCCTTCCGCGGTAATCATATAAACTTTTCTCCGGCCTGACTCTCCAACAGGTTCGATCCAGGCATGCTTATTCAAATTTTCAATTGCACCGTATAACGTACCTGCCGCTAAAATAACAGTGCCGTTACTTATCTCTTCTATCTTCTGCATGACGGCATAGCCATGGAGCGGCTCACGCAGAGCTAATAAAATATAATGCATGGTTTCAGACAACGGTAATAATTTATGTTTCATAATCTCATCCTCTATTCAGTTCAGCTATATAGTTCAACTTAATAACAGAATAATACAGTTCAACTGAATAGTCAACAACCATTTCAGCATAGTCAAAGGAACTTTAAGCAAAAAGCTTGAGAACCAGGGGAAAATCAAACTAAAAAGCCGCTTTCCTTACGCAAGGGAAAGCAACTGTTTGTGTAGTTTTATTCACTTAAATGGCCCTACGGTTGAACACAAAAGCTCCTGTTTACCAGTTAATGAATCCGCTGAGGCAATGGGAAATCACGGACATCGTTTCTTCAATCGAGCGTTCATCCGGGCTTTCTGCGATCCACAATGCCGATTCGTTCAGAGCGCCGGAGAGAAAATGTGTTAAAGCGTTCAGGGGGACCGGCTTTAAATTTCCCTGTTCCTGCATAATCTGGAGTTGATCGCGCAGATGCCGCATTGAGTGCTGTTCGTCCATGCTGCGCCAGACTTCCCACCCCAGTACGGCCGGTCCGTCGATGAGCAGAATGCGTCTTGTTCGCAGTTCAACGGCCGACGCGACGAATGCACGGCAGCCCAGGGTCAGTTGTTCCCAGGGATTCTCGCTCTGGGACGCTTCAGCTTCAACCCTGTCTCCGATTTCCTTCTGAACCGCCTCAAGTACAGCCTGGAACAATCCGCGCTTATTTCCAAAGTGATGGTATAGAGCGCCGCGTGTCAGGTTCGCTTCGGCGACGATGTCCTCCATTGACGATGCCGCGTAGCCTTTCTCAGTAAAATGTCTTCGGGCCACCTTGATCAGCGAAGCAATCGTTTCATATGTCTCTTCCTTGTTTCTTTTCATCTCGACTTATTCTCCTATATGTGTTTTGCCTTAGAAGTACCTCGAGTTATAAGGCTTTCCTCACCTGAAGCGACTAGTGCTCTTAACCCTTGGCCGGCGGTAAATGAGGTGCGATCGATCCAGAGAGCCGGTGGGCAAGCTCGATTCCCGTAATGTGTTTTAGAGCTGTGAGTCATCATTTCATCGATCCATTACTTCTCATTTGTATTGATCGCTGTATTCCGAGGAAGGAGGAATGATCTTGATGATATCGATCAAGACCCCATTTGGATCGTTCGTAATGAAATGCCGCTGTCCGAAGGCTTCGTCGCGGAGCTCAAGCCTTAAGGGGAGCTTCTTGCCAACGATTAGCCTTTCGTATTCCGCATCGACGTCTTCTACTTCGAAGTTAAGGATAAGTCCCTTCACCGAATGACGATAAGCTTCCGGTATGGTGGGATGTCCCGACTCCAGGATCGCCAACTCGAGTGCGGTCTGATCCTCCTTGACCAACCGCAAACTTACGTACCAATCAGATTCAAATGTCGCTTCGAATCCGAACAGAGTCCGATAAAAATCCGCGGTACCTACCACCTGTTCCGTCATAATGACCGGGTAGAAACTTGTTGTTTTCATAGTTCACTTCCCCCTTACCAGTTAATACCATAACATTAACATACAAACAGTATGTATGTAAATAGTTGATACAACCATAGAGGAAGGAAATCAAGGGAATTTTTTAACACAGCAAACCTAACCCAGCCGGTTGAAAGATTGTATGAACTCTCTTCTATAAAACTGAGCTCCCTAACTTTTACGCGGCTTGATAACAAAAATTATCTTCTATATAAAAACCGCTCAACACAGTTGATTGAGCGGTTTTCTAATTCAAATAAAACAGTTCAGATCCGTTGGTTTAAGTTCATTTTCTATACACTTATCCAAATTAAAAAGACATCCGATGTCCGCCTTAAAAGATTGTTTAATGCTCCATCATTTCATGAGCGATATCCTGGCCATCCATATCTGATGGATAGTAAGTAGGCCAATGGGTAACTTCATCCAGTAACTTTTCCCTGTCATCACCCCAATACAGGTGATAGTGGCCAGCCTCTGTCGGATAGATGCTATGATCACTAAACTGAATATATTGAGGAAGACCATCAGTTTCTTTTTCCAGTTTAAATACATATCTAACCCCTCTATTACCAGCATCATATGTGAGGATTTCATACCCATCGTAGATATAATCACCAGAATGTTCTTCTCCGTTCTTGTAAAACGTTACCTTGTTCCCCTGTATCTGAATTCGCCCAACATTTGTTTGGTAGCCTTCATCATAATATTCCTTATATTCTTTAACTGTCATTTCTCCTTCATGCTCTGCTTTATGAGCAAATACTTCGTCAAGGGTACCATCTTGAAGATATGGGTATACAGATTGCCAGTCACCTTCCCAGTCCGATAAGGATCGATCCTTCACTTGACTGTCTTCAAAATACCCTTCATAAATTTTTGCTGTTTCTTCATTATCTGAATGTGTATGGCCGTGATCATGTTCACGCTCATTTGTCTCAAAATCTTCTTCTGATGAAGGTTCCGATAATGCTTTTGTCAGTTCCTTTAAGTTGTGCTGCATGAGAGTAAAGTAGTCCTCATTATCCTTGATATCTTCTTCTGTTAAAACCGATAAATTGTGTATACGTAAAGCCTCTGCATCAATTTCCTTCCTAACTATGTCTGCCACCTTAGGAGTTATATTCTGTTCAAAAAATACATGCTTTAAGCCATGCTTTTCAGCAGTCTTAATGATGTTTTGCACCTCTTTATGTGAGGGCTCGTTAGCAGGGCTCAAGCCGGATACGGCGATTTGCTCGATCCCATAGCTTTTCTCCCAATAGCCATAAGCAGCATGAGATACAATAATTTTATTTTCAGGTAAATTTACAAGTTGTGTGCGGAATTCCTGGTCTAAGTTTTCGAGTTTTCTTGTCAGCTCCTCAAAGTTTTGATTAAAGATCTCTTCTTGCTCAGGTTTCAATTCAACTAATAAATCCTTTATATGCTCTGCCAGCTGAATAGAACGAATAGGATCCAGCCAAACGTGAGGATCCTGGTCCCCATGATCATGTTCATCTCCATGACCGCCCTCCTCTTCACGCTCATGGCCGCCATCCTCCCCTTCATGGGTATGTACATGCTTTTCCAAGTTAATTCCTTTTGATGCTTCAAGTATCTTAACGTCATCAGATTGAATCGTATCCGAGATTTTGTGTGCATATGCTTCTAAGCCTGCCCCATTATATATAAAAGCATCAGACTCAGATATTTTCATCATATCGCTGGTGGTTGGTTCATATGTATGCGAGTCTGATCCTGATGGCAGAATAGACGCTACGGAAGCTTGATCTCCTGCAATTTGTTCAGCAAAAAACTGAAGAGGATATACAGTTGTATAAATCTTTAACTCCTTGCTGGATCCACTTGGCTCCTTTTCACTTTCACTGCTGTTTACAGTTCTCCCTCCGCAAGCAGCCAGCGTAAAGATGACAAAAATTAAACTAAGCAATCCTGCATATTTTCTAAACATTTTTACTCCCCCTTTACTTTAGGGAACATTTTATCGTAATGATTACGATTTGTAAATATGAATCATTACGATTTATTAGCAGTGTCACTTTAGAAAAGGCTTCCTGATCTGATAGTCGATTTAAACGATGGCAATTTTTTGTCTCCAATAGAAAAAAAGCCCATTCATAAAAGAAAGACTTCCCTATCTGCAAAACACCAGCTATTAAGGTCATTAATCTCTATCAACAGCTGTTGGAGGCTGTCCTATGAAAAACTCACATTTTGTTGAGAGTGCTGCCAAAATAATGATTGAGAAAGGATGGTTCGATTGCCTTCCTATAACCATCCCTACATCCACCTTCAGCAATAAAAATGACCAGCCCGCAGCAAATGGGTTGATCTATTTGCAAGATTTAAGATTCTATTTGCAGATTAAACGTTCTATTTGCAGATTCGGCCTTTCTATTTGCAGGTCTAACTATCTATTTGCAGATTAATATTTTTTTGCAAAAAAGCTTTTTTATTGCAGAGTGTATCCATCTGTTTGCAGATTCAGCGTTCTATTTGCTGATTCCCCCATCTAATCCCCCTCCTACTCGCAGTCTCCTAAAAAGAAAATCCGGCTCCACCAAGGAAGCCGGGTTTCCCCACACTATTACTTATCTTTCTTTCCATTCCCTTTACCAGGCTTCACCGGGCCATCAGGGGTTTCATGATTTTGCGGAGGCTGTTCGCCTTTTTTAAGCTTATACAGTTCGACTGTCTTAGTTGTTTTGTTTCCGGCCAGGTCCTCTGCTTCAAACGTGAACACGTTTAAGCCTTCCTTCAATGAGAGCTTAATTTTCTTGAACTCTTTTTCAATAGGTCTCATAGCATATGGTTCCTGGAATTCCTGGTAGAATAGCTCGCTGCCGTCCTGGGAGAAGCGAAGCTGGTCAAAGTTATCTGTCACTGTGATGTCGATGACAGGGTCTTTCTTGTTATGCTTAATGTATTTGCTTGAAGGCAGTCCATCAATTTCAACCGTCGGGCCAGTAGCATCGACGATGATCGTGCGCTTAAAAGAGATCGCATTATTTGCAGTATCCACCGCTTTCACTTCCAGGCTGTGAACACCATCTTCAAACGTCATCTTTGTTTCAAATTCATATTGCGCTTTTTCTTCATTGTACGTAGTCTCAATAGGTGTTCCGGCTATGGTAAATTCCTTCATGCCAGATTCTTCTTTAATCGTGCCGCTGACAGTCAGTTCATTTGTGTTGTATACTTCAAGTGCTTCAGGCTCTTCAAGGTACACGTATGGAACAGTCTTGTCATTGCTCACTTCGCCCACTTCCACAGTTGCTTCAGAAGAGTTGCCGGCAAAGTCATAAGCTACAACCTTAACATTGGTGCCAACTTCCAATTCTTCCGGAAGGTCAAATTCTTCTGTATCCCCGCTTAGTGCTTCATCCAGAATAGACTCTTCATCTACGAAAATATCAATATACGAAATGCCGGAGCCTTCAGGGTTATCAGCAGCTTCCAGCTTTAATGCTGTGTTGCCTTCGATAAGCTCAGCCTGAACGCTTGGCGTAGCCGTATCTACTTTTACAGGGATTTTAACGGATTGCCATTCTGCCCCTGCATAATCGATGACAGACTTAATCTCAAAATAGTACTGTCCATCCTCCGCAAGCTGGTTGCTGATCTTTCCATCCCAGTCCCAATTCGGGTTAAGCGTATAATTCGCACCAAGGCCTCCATCGTAATAATGCTTGCGAACGCTGTTTTCCGTGCGAAGCTTTCTTAGTGTTTTTCCATCTTCATCTGTTACAGAGAATTCTACTTGTTTCGCATTTCTCAGGAATGAAAGAACCGGGATCAATTGATCCTGAACTTTATCCCCGTTCGGAGAAATCGCGATTGATTCACCGCTGAATGCATCGTTTACCGGATCATATCCTAAGTAAGAATAGCCCTCGGCTGTCTCAGAAACTGCTCCTGCCATTCCGTAGAATGAACTGTCATCATACTTCATGCCGTCAAGGATTGGCGCTTTATCCCAATCACCCTTGAAGCCTACATATGGAACCGTTAACTGCGGGTTCACATCAGCTGAATCTGTCAAAGTGACATACCCTTCGACAAAGTATCCATTCGGGAATACCTCGTTGATGTCCAGAGGAGTTTCCCAGTTTCCTGTTTTCGAAGGATCTACCACTTTTGCATTGCTGACATCCACACTTACTTTAAAGCTTACAGATCCATTCGCAGGAACGGTTATCGCTGCTGAATCCTGGCCTTTCACTTTTACAGAAGCATCCAAAATCTTCTGAGCTTCAAGCTCATCTGCTGCCCAGCCCATCTCTCCATAGGCTGCAAAATCAGTCTGCAGATTCGCTGCTACATCGTAAGCCACATCTTCATCACTGAAGTTTTGTGCTTTTAATGTGAATTCAAATGTATTGCCAACCTCTTTCAATGCCACTTTCCCTTCATTCGTTGAAGCCTCCGTTACGATAACTGGAGATGATAACGCCGAATGAAGCTGCATGATGCCCGAACCTTGTCGGCGTGGAGAATAGGGAATATTCCATTCAAATGCACTGTTGACGGTTCCTTTATCAATGACCGGCGCCGCTGTATTCATCATCAGATTCTTCGCAACGTTAACACGGTCAAAGCCAGTTACACCGAATTCTGTATCCACACGCTCAAGAACAAGTGCTGCACCTCCGGAAACGTGAGGAGCTGCCATGGAAGTACCGCTCATCATTCCGTACTGGTTATTCTCAAGAGTAGAGTAGATTTGTCCGCCTGGAGCTGTAATTTCAGGCTTGAAGTCCAGGTTAGGCGTTAATCCCCATGAAGTGAAGGCGCTCATTTTGCCTGCTTCAGGGTTTGCTGACTTTGTTTTTTCTCCGTTAAAAGAAAGATTGACTGTCTGGCCATCCTGTATGGCTGCTGCCAGCTTGTCTCCATCTGTCTTCAGCATGAACAGCTGCGGGATGGTAATGGACGGATCGCTTGCCATGTTGACATAACCGTCAGCATTATTGTAGATAATGACGCCAACAGCTCCGGCTGCCTGAGCATTCATCGCTTTATCAACAAATGCCAATTCTCCGCGCTTGATTAATGCGTATTTTCCAGCAACACCGGAAAGCTCTTCAGGCTTGCCCAGTCCGCCGTATGCCACCTCAAAGGTTTTCTGTTCAACATCGTTCGGATGAACATTTCCAGCTGATAAAAACGCAGCTTTTCCGGACTCTTCACCAATCTGATAGTTCACTGCATCAAGATCCATGAAGCTATTTTCAATGGATGCTACCTGCAGGGAATCATAGGATACACCAGGTGATCCGCTAACACCGATATCCGGGTTTTCACTGCTTGGATTTGCAAATCCATTTCCAAAGTGAGCAGAGTTCCCCGCAGAGATAGACATTAAAATGCCGTTTTCTACTGCTCTGGCAATCGCTTTTTGTTCAGCTGACTCAGGGCTGACGAACCCGGCCGTTGAACCAAGGCTCATGTTCAGTACGTCTGCACCAAGTACAATCGCATCATCAATTGCCTTTACATAAATATCACTGTATGTAGAAGGCATATTCGGATCATTTCCGAATACTTTAAGCGCAAGGATCTGGGCTTCAGGTGCTACCCCTTTAATGCCGCCGTTTTCCTCATCGCCATTCGCTCCGACAGTTCCGGCAACGTGCATTCCATGCATGGAAGCATCCGGGCCGATATCACGGATTGTGTCATTTTCATCCATATAGTTGTATCCATATGGTACTTTTTCAGAATAATATTTTCCAAGAAGGCCATTATCTTTTTTAAACTTGGAGATTTCCGCCTTCGTTAACTCCTTTTCTGATTCATCGGCTAAAACCATGTCACGGTGAGAAGGATCCATACCGGTATCAATGACACCGACTACCATGCCCTCACCTTTAAAGCCATAATCACGCCAAGCTTCCTGAGCTTGTACGAGCTCTTTGCTGTAAAGCATATCCGGCTTTTCCTGCGGCTTTTCGTACTCGTTCACTACTTGTACTTCGGCCACTTCCGGCATTTCTTCTACAAGCTCAATGTCGCCATACATCATCTCAGCACTAAAGCCATTTACAATTGTAGTAAAGCTTTCGCGCTCAATCATTTTCACTTTATTCTTTTTAGCGCGATCTTTAACTTTCTGCTGCTCAGACAGCTTTTCATTTTTTAGCTTCTGCTTTGTTGCATCTGGAAGTTCTTTATACTTCTTCTTTTGCTTTTGGGCATAAAGGACAGATGGCTCTGTCTTCATCTCCACGATGACCCTGACAATATCAGTTTTGCTGTACTGCTTGTCCAGCTCACTTTTCTTTATTTCCTGGATGGTCTTGCGGTTTTCTTCTCCCTTGCTGCTCGGTGTTTTACCAGGCACAACGGCTGCAGATACCGAACTGGAGAAGATTAGCATGAACATTAATAAGGCCACTGCTGATCTTTTAATCCTCATCCCCTACCTCCTAGTTATATTATTCAGAATTTTTTTAATACACTATAAAGGTACCAAAACCAAATTTTTCATATAAGGATCAAAAGACCTGATTACCAACTTTTAGAACAGGAAATTAGATCTATCTTTCCCGAAAAATGCTGTAAAAAAATTTCATATTTTAACAGAATATGAAATTTAATCAGGACAGAGGATCAGGTTCTTTGGCCCATTAAGGGCACTGCTAAAAAGGCATTAACCAGACAGCAGTAGATGGGCTGGTCTATTTGCAAGTTTTAAGATTCTATTTGCAGAATCAGCCTTTCTATTTGCAGGTCCACTCCATCTATTTGCAGATTGATATTCTGTTTGCAAAAAAAGCTCTTCTATTTGCAGGATCAGCGTTCTATTTGCAAATCCTCTCTTTCTATTTGCAGAATCCCCTACCTCTGCAGATTCCTTTTACCAAAACACCCTGTAATTGGATATTTATGTTAACATATTACTTAGGTTCCCTAAGCCGATCCAGAATCTCATGATTCAGTTTTATGATATGTTCGTGCCGTATAAAAACAATAATAGCAAACATAGAATAACAAAAAACAGCCAGAACACATTCGCAGTTAAGTATTTGCCCTATTTTAAAAGGAAAGCGGTGAAAATGTTGAGTAAGAATAAACGAATATTTTTAAGCCTATTTGCCATCCTCATTTGCCTTGCGCTATTTGTGATTGGAATCCTATTTGCCGGAAAAATGCCTTTCCTTACTGTGCTGGGGATAGCCGGCCTTAGCGGAATCTATTATGTTGTGTTCCGGCTTGTAAAGACATCAGCGGAGATAGAAAAATAACTTAGATGAAAAGGAGATACACACATGAATACATTTAAAAATATCATAGTCACAAAAGATGAATTCGCGTCTTTTCGGGAAGAAATCGGCCAGCCGAGTGCGCGTGCCGCCGGCAAAGTCATCTCCTTCATCGATGAGCACTGCATTGACTTTATTTCCAAGTCGCCTTTTTTAACGATGTCCACTTCAAATGCCGCCGGAAAATGTGATGTTTCGCCAAGAGGAGATGCCCCCGGGTTTGTGACAGTTCTTGATGCGCAGCATTTATTTATTCCGGAACGGCCGGGCAATCGAAGAATGGATACCGCTCATAATCTTATCGAAAACTCCAATATTGGTATTATTTTTCTCATACCTGGGCTTGGGGAATCGCTAAGAATTAATGGTAAAGCGTACATATGCCGTGACCCGGAGCTCTTAGAAAGGAGTATAGCCAATGGACGCACTCCGTTATTTGGAATTTTAGTAGAAGCAGAGGAATGCTTTATCCATTGTGCAAAAGCATTGATCCGATCGGGATTATGGAACGGGGAGTCATGGCCTGCGAGAGAATCCCTTCCTTATGCCCCTGCCATGCTGGCAGCCCATACAAACCTGCCGAATCAAACCGCTGAACAAGTGTCGAAGGATCTTCAGGAAAGTTATAAAAACAGATTGTATTAAGGGGAAATAGATGGTGCGGAAAAAAGGAGCTGATCAGTTTGCTGGTTAAAAAGAAAGCATCTGAGGGAAAGAAAAACGGCGTTTCCTATCTGAATGGCCAAATTAAGTTTCAGGGTGTTTCCTTAAATGTGTAGAGCTATTTAACAGATGGAGTCTTAATCGACACAGGGGCTCAGTCTCTCCATAAATTTTTCGAACCGTTCATTGATGAAGCAGACTATGATCAGATCATGATCACCCATTTTCATGAAGGCCATTCCGGCTGTGCGGCATATGCAGCACAAACGAAGAAATTGCCCATTTTCTTAACGAAACATCCATTCCTTCCTGTGAAAAAAGGGCTGATTACCCCTTATATCGACAGCTTTTTTGGGGCAAAATGAAGCCATTTCACGCCCATGCGATGCCGGATTCCTTTTCCTCCCGAAAAGCGCACTGGGATGTTATCGACACTCCCGGCCATGCTTTCGATCATAAAGCTTTTTTAAACCGGAAAACCGGCCAGCTGTTTACAGGTGATTTATTTGTCAGAGAGAAGACCAAGGTGGTTTTAGCAGAAGAAAGCATTCCGGAGATTATCCGCTCCCTTGGACGCGTTCTAACCCTTGACTTTGAAGATGTATTCTGCAGCCACGCGGGCTTTGTAGAAAATGGACGCGCATCCCTGCAGCGAAAACAGGACTATTTGCTGTCCATCCAGGATGAAGTATTCTCACTGTATAAAGAAGGGCATCCCGCTGACGCGATCTGCCAGAGGCTGTTCCCGAAAAAATACCCGATCGTGAAATTTTCACGCGGCGAGTGGGATTCCAGGCACATCGTCACATCGATTTTGAAGGAATGCAGCACACGGTAAGCAGAATCGTCATGGAGCGTGTTTCTATGATTCTCTGCCTTTATCTCCTTTGACTGTTTTTACATTTCATAAATTTCTTAACAATGATACAATAAAAATGTAATAATTTTACATAAGGAGTGGATTCATTTGTCTATCACCACTAATGGTAAAACGATTATCAAAGAAGCTACCATTTACTCACCATTGGAATTCGTTTGGTATGCCTGGACAATTTCCGAAAGAGTGTCTGAGTGGTTTGCACCTGAAGCAGCCATTGAAGCCAGGGAAGGCGGGAAATATGAACTTTACTTCGCACCTGGAAATAAAACGGGCATGAATACCAGGGGCTGTAAAGTCACAAAGTTGAAGAACGAAGAAGAGCTTCTCTTTACCTGGAAAGGCCCGGACCAGTTCGAGTCCATCATGAACAATGAAGACGACTTAACCATTGTAAGTGTGAGCTTCAAGCCAATCGATGAAACTGCAACCAACGTGATGGTGAAACACAGTGGATTTAAAGATCATGATGAATGGGCTGAAGCTATTAAATGGCACGAAATGGCTTGGGCAGGTGTACTGGATAGTTTAAAGTCCGCTCTGGAAAAGGGCGAAGGCAACTTATGCTGCCAGCCATAATCCTATAAGTAAAGAGAAATTGAAATGTCCTCTTTTTTTAAATAATCCACAGAAATAAAAGTGATTATGGCAACTCAAATGACGCAAAAAAGCAAAAGGGAGCTGCCAGACAAGGCATTTGCTCTCTTTTCTCCGTAAAAACTTTATTTAAATCATTTACTACAACCCATCAAACCTCACTTCATACAGGTATTTCAACTGTTTTTCAAGAATCCTCGCTGGAATATAAGGGAATAGTGCATCTCTAAGAGTTACAGAAACACGGTCATTCAGCTGGGCCACCCTTCCAATCCTGTTTGACATTTTGGCAATTTCACTGGTCCGCCCCGTTCGTTCGTGTTCATATCTTTCCAATGCTTCTTTAATTGTGGGTCTCCTTTTTAAATGACCTGCGAGAATGATTGCATCTTCAATAGACTGTCCGGCCCCTTGCCCCAGATTGGGCGTCATGGCATGAGCTGAATCACCGAGCAAAACAATGTTCCCAAATTCAAAGCGGCTGATTGGAGGAAGATCATAAATATCATGGTGAAGCAATTGGTGATCAGACGTTTGTGCCAGTATGCCGGGGATTGGCTCGTGGTAGCCTTCAAATATCCTGGTCAAGTTCGATACAGTAAAGGCTCTGAATTGAGAATCCTTTTCTTTGGCATTAACGCAGGCAAACCAATAGATTCGGTTGTCCGGCAAAGGTACGATACCGAAGCGTCCCCCGCGGCCCCAGGTTTCTATAAATATTTTTGGATCATAATCCCTCAAGTTCGGTCCAGCCTGCACAACCGCCCTCCAACAGGTGTATCCGGAATACCGGGGTTTTGCACTCGGCATCAGTGTTTCACGAATGGTGGAGTGAATGCCATCCGCAGCGATCAGCAAATCCCCTTTCTCTGTTGAACCATCGTCAAACCATACTCTCACTCCGGAGGCATTTTGTTCAAAACGCCTGCAAGTCTTTCCAGTATGGACAATTTGCTCCTGACCTAAAGCGCTCATTAGCAGCTCCAGGAGCTTTCCTCGCTCAATCGCAACGTTATCAAGTCCATACTTGCTGCTGATTAAAGCTGTGTCCGTCCGCTGCAGGATTTTCCCTGCAGGTGTTACGATGCGAAGTTCATCCAATGCCTTTCCTTCCTGAACAGCCTGATCGCCCACACCAAGCTGCTGCAAAGCACGGACAGCATTTGCGCCGATTCCTAGCCCGGCACCTGCGAAACGCACTTCATGCTTGCTTTCAAAAACCTTCACTTCCATCCCGATTTTGCGAAGGGCAATGGCTGCGCTAAGCCCTCCGATGCCTGCACCTATGATGATAGCTTTCATCGTATCACCGCTTCCCCTCTTACAAGTACATATAATCCAACCATTGAATTAATCTACTATTTTATTTATTTCTTAACTTATTTAATTCTGGAATATGTTTATAAATATCCGATACTTTATCTACAACCTCTAACTTCACTGCATCTCCGCCATTTCCCGTCATAGCAGTATTTATAAATCCATATATTAATCTCAGCAATGTTTTAGCATCAGCTTCTGTAAGATGATTAACAGCATCTATCGTATTGTCAAACTCATTACTATCAGTAGTTTCTTTCAATGTCATCCCTCCTCATAAATAATAGGATTTTAATATCCTTCTTAAACAAACCTGCCTCTTTATTTGAATAACTAACTTTCGTTTAATCTATTAAACAGAATACCGATAGAACCTTTTATCAACCTGTAATACTGGAAAATTCTTGGGCAACTCTTTAAGACCTATACTTAAAAATCCATTTTTTTCGTAAAATCTATGAGCGGCTAAAAATTGGGGTGTGGTTCCAAGATACACTGTTTTTATTGAGTTTTCCTTCGCCCATTTAATTGCATTGTTTAATAAGAGACTTGCAGTTTTAAATTTTGCGCCTCGGAATTCTTTATCTACAAACATCTTTCTTAATGCAACTTGATTATTTCCTATATCTAATAGACTGATTGTACCAACTACTTTCTCGTTATAAACAGCTATCCAAAAGTTTCCACTACCAGTCTGGTAAAAATCTTCTATGGTAAACAAATCAGGTTGGTCCTTCCTAGTTATCGGAATGTTATATTCTTGTTGCTGGATATCAAGAATTAAATCTACGACTTGAGCTTGATACTCATTAGAATATTGTTTCACAATGGGACTATTATTCATAAATTCACACCGCCTAAAAATGACTCTACTTTCTAAATTTAACAACAAAATACATTTTTAGGAACCCTCGTTCTTTGGTTAACCTACCCTAATGAAAAAAAAAGGCTACTGTATTACTAAGACTGAGCTTGAGCATAAGTATTCGTTACTTAATTGGAAAGACCGGCAACTCTAATTTACAACCTTTTCAGTTAATCCGAAAATAAAAATTACTTTTCAGAGTAAATTATTGTTTGTTTCAATAGTAATATGTATTACCTTATAAAGTAAGGAGGATGAAAAAATGGATGATTTGAAATTAAATGTTTCTCTTCTGCGAAGAAAAGTACCAAATCTTACAAGTGCTGCTAAATCAGTCGGCTTACGCCCAGCAACAGTTTCTAATTTATGTACAGGAAAAATCCCCTTGGGGCGTTCTGAAGTCAGAACTCTAGTTGCTCTTGCAACCTTAGCACAATGCAGTGTTGATGAATTAATTTTAAAGGGGGAAACGGTTGATATGATTGAAACAAAAATAAAGACGTTAGATTTATTTGCACCAATTGCTAAAGGTGGAACAGTGGGACTTGTAGCACGTCCTGGAATGGGGCAGCTTGTTGTTCTTGGAGAGGTATTTTTCAGGCTGAAAAACGACGGATATTCCACTATATTACTTAAGCCAGAAGCTCCTCATCCAGAAATAAATGACATCATCGATTATGTCGATGTAGTTGTTGAATCAATCGAAAAAGCTCTTGATCAAATAGTTAAATCCGGGAAGAATAAAGAAATAATTTTTTGTGCTGACCGCTCCAATGTATTATCTGGTGATATATATAAACTTCAAGAAAATCTGCAGGATGGAAATATTCAAAATGTAACTACTTTCCTTCTGGATTTAAAGGGTGAAGCAGTTGATGATGACCTTCCATATGGCCCACTAGAAACAGTATGGCAATTTGATGCAGACCTCACAGCAAGACACCGATTTCCCGCCGTTAATCCCATCTATTCGACATCTTCAGTATTGGAAGGTGGCCATCTAGACCAAAGTCATTTGTATATTCAACAAAGAGGACAAAAACTTTTACGTCGATATCGAGAGTTGCGCTCTCTCGTAAACGTTAAAGGATTGGATGCAGTTCCATCATCTGAATTAGAAACATATCGAAGAGGAGAACGTTTAGAGGCATACCTGACCCAGCCTTTTTATGTAGCAGAACCATTTACACGAAAAAAAGGTGAAGCAGTTAATATTAAAGATACATTAAATGATGTTCGAAAAATATTAGACGGAGCATTTGATTCTCACGAATTACAGGAATTAGATTATAAAGGCAGGTTATAACCGCTGAACGAATAGGACGAACTCATAATCATAAAGAAGAAGATTCATCTTATGAAAAACAGGAACATCTTCTCATAACCTTAATCAGGCTGTGTAACTTTTACGGCAGCCTGATTTTTTTAAAATCAAGAAAACATAAAAGCTGTCCAACCAAAGGACCATTCCAGTTGTCGAACACACCGTTTATTTCCTTAAATAAGCAGCTAGTTTTTGTAAAACAACGTTTAATTTGCAATCTCAAACTTATCAGTTGCAGGGTCTTCATCAGCACTCCTTAGCCTAACAACGATTTCCGCTTTAAAACTAACTTTGTATTAAAAGAGGAATCATGTAACTAAACGATTGTGCATTCGGTGATTCATATTTTTCTAACTTAATTCCTTTCGTGTTAAATCCAAATCGATGAACTAACTTTAAAAAATGAAAGCACATAAATTGGTCACAGACATTAAAATTCATTGTGGCAAACAATGTAGGCTCCAGCCGATCTATATAGATATTACTATGACTTTTTAATGAATCGGAGGAAATCTCTTCATTTAAGATAAAACCTACCTCTCCCGTCATTGAAGCACCTTTCGCATCTAGTGTTCTTATAAATATTCCAGGCCGCACATTTAATCCTAATTTTTTTACTATTTCTATATCAGCTTTCATAACAGATTGAAAAGGGTTCATTGCCCTTGGTACCGCATGTCTAAACCAGATAAAAGTGGTTGGAGAAGACCATTTAACCAAGTGCATATGCTGCTCACTATAATTCAAACCATTTAAGTATTCTTTAGCAATATTTAATGAAGACAACTTTGCTTCAACTTCTTGTCTCCAAGCAGTGATTAATTGCTGCTTCTCTCCTACTCCTGCATGTAAAAATTGATAGATATCCTCAACCTTAATATCAGCTAACCGGAGGGAATGGATAATTAAGGCCTGTTCAACTTGATCATCAGAATATATTCTATATCCATTCTCTAATCTCTTCATCGGTTCTAACAATTTTTTTTGGTCATAAAATCGAAGAGTACTTGGTGATAGGCCTGTTCGTTCTGAAAATTTATTAATCGTCATTTCCAAACCTTAACCCTCCTTTATCTTAGGCAGGATATGACCAAACATTTATACGGTTTCCGTCTAAATCAAAAAAATGAAATCCTGCCCACCCTTTTTGTGGATCACCTGCAACTTCAGATAATTCCAACCCTTTTAGCTTTAATTGATTGTAGGTATCATTAAATACTCCTGGCCGGATATCAAAATAATTTCTCACAGCAGGGTTACCCTTTCTAAAATCTGCATCTTTAAGTTTTTCCAGCCAAATATTATCGTAGAACACTTCAGAAAGCTGCATCCAATCATAAGCATCTTCAATATGCAGGTGAGCAAACTCATCATTGTATTGCTTTACTAATTTCACGCCAAGATATTCCTTATACCATCTAATTGCTTTATCGATATCACTCACACCTATTCTTACATTTACATCACTGAATCCTGTTATTCTTGATGTAAGAAATTCACCTTCAATACTATTATTATAAACAGCGGTCAGCCTGGCGTTTTCAAAGCCAGTAATATCAAAACTAACTTGCCCATCAGGTAATGTTTTCAATTCTGTAACTTTAATTCCCTCCCTATCAAAATAGTTTAATGTTTCGCCAAGGTTCGTTATCTCGAAACCCATTCTCATATTGCCTTCAAAGAAACTATCAGCTTTAAAATGCTCCATATCAGACTCAAATGATTTCAAAGTGATAACACCTAATCTTGGCATTTTAAGAAAAGCCTTTTTTCCCACTGGAGTAATTACCTGGTCCAAACAAGCCCACCCCATATGCTTGGTATACCATTCCACTCCCTCTTCAAATTTATCCCATGACACCATAATAAAACCGCCATCCCAACGAAATTTCATCTGTCCCATCCCTACTTTCTAATTCTGTAAGTTCTACCAATTTCATTCTAAAGGTTAAAGTAAGTTTAAGGTCAAGTGTTTATTGGTTAATTTATGTAACTAACATTCCACTTTAAAAAAAGAGCTGCCGATCCCTGGTGGATCTACAACTCTTACCCTTTCCCGTTATTGAAGAATGAACGAGCAATGTTATTTATCTATTTGGAAATTAGATATTTTTCTCTGAAGATTGGACTAAGTTCACTCCATACATCGAATTTATTTCCATCTAAATCATAAAAAACAAAGTTTCTTCCCGTGTGCCCTCTGTTTTCAATCTCTCCAACTCTAATTTCATTTTGCCTAAAGTCTGTATGTATTGATTCTAAGGCATTTAATCCATTAACTTCAAATGTTAACGAAAAACGTTCATTACCGTAAATATCAAAGAAATTTGAACTTTGATTTTCATTAGATTTCACAAGAAAAATACTTTGATTTGCAAAGTTTAAAATAGCTTTGTCTTGATCTTTGTAGCTTAATTCTGCTCCTAATTTATTTACATACCAATCAGAGGAAAGGTCTACATTAGTCACTGGAATATATATTGTGCCTACCCTTAATAATTTCTCGACCATTTTTTGTCTCCTTTCAAAATACCAAAATATTCTAATTTATTTATTCAACAAAAAAACCTTACTTCCTGCATCAAGTAAGGATTTTAAACTTATTTATGCAACTGTTATTGAACAAACCTGCCCCATTAATTCAATAAAAAATGCTGCATCAGCAGAATTTCTAATATATCTCACGTCTCAAATGTCCACTCAGGTATGCACAGATTCTAATGGTTTCGCTTTTTTGTATTCCATTAAATTTTGTATAACCTCTAATGGTGTCCCATTAAGTGAAATTACATCTATATCTTCAGTGAGTAGCTTTAAGCAATAAATAAAGTTGTTATAATTACAATAGAATTTCTCATTCTTGGCGTCTTTGGCAAATGGATTGTCGTTCCCTGCTAATTACAGAAAGACAATATATAAGTAAAATAAAATAACTATCCCGTTAACAGAGTTAGCTGTAATGTGCTGATAGATAGAGAGGTGTAATAGGAATGACTATAAATACTCGTGTTAGAATACCGGATGGATTTTGGACGGTGCTAAAAAAACTTGGAATTAATGCTCATGATTTGGTTCGGAAAACAAAAATGCCGCTTACTGTAATTACTGAACAAGTTGTCACTATTGACCAATATTACGCATTATGGCAAGCATATTCCGATATCATCGGTGACATGGAAGTTGGAATATTGCAACTTCCGACAGTATTTGAAACAACGCAGTATCCCCCGCCTGTACTGGCAGCTTACCATGCCCGTGATTATCGGGATGCTCTTGAAAGAATGGCTCGGTACAAAGAAATGTGTCCTCCTGAAAAAATACGCATTATGGAGGAAGACACAAATTGTGTAATTGAACTGGAATGGCTTGATACGGAGCATGCGGGACCACCCCTACTTGTTGGGACCACTCTCGCGTTTTTATTGGAACTCGGACGGCGGGGCACCGGTTATTCTATAAAAGCTAAATCAGCAGAATTTACACATTCATTTGGTCAAGTACAGGCGCTTGAAGAATACTTTGGCTGCCCTATCCACATTGGAGCAGAACGTAATAGTCTGACATTGCATAGAGATGACCTTAATCGCCCCTTTACTTCCTACAACGCTGACTTACTGGAGATCTTAGCAAACATTAGAGGAACAGCGCCACAGTCACTCCATAACGGAGGTAGTTAAGTGGATATTGAAACGCAATTTAACAGGAGAACGACTCGACATACAAGATGTAGCAAGTGAGCTCTGCATGAGCGAACGAACCTTACAGCGCCAGCTTGCTAACGAAGAGACCAGCTTTAAGGAGCTGCTAAAGGAAGCCCGTCATGAACAGTCAAGACAGTACTTGGCTAATCCTAATCTAGATATTAAAGAAGTGGCATTTCTTGTTGGATATAAAGATCAGAGCTCGTTTTATCGAGCCTTCCGTAGCTGGGAAGCTATGACACCTTTAAATTGGCGTGCTGAACATGCACTTATAAACGAACTAAGTTGATAACCAGCACAAAGGAGAAATGTATCTTGGAAATGGAATTATTGAAAAAAACTGCTTTAGTTACAGGTTCAACAAAAGGCATAGGTAAAGCAATAGCGAAAGAATTGGCTAAAGAAGGAGTTAATATTCTCATAAATGGACGCAATTATGAGGAGGTAGATCGAACTGTACAGGAAATCAAATCAGAATTCCCGCTAACTTCTCCTCAAAATGCTGCAGCCGATATTGTGGATGTTCATCAAAGAGAGGAATTATTTAAAAAATTCCCGAATGTAGACATTTTAGTTAACAATATGGGTATTTACGAAATCATGCCATACGAGGATGTTACGGATGAACTATGGCAAAAATACTTCGAAACTAACGTATTAGCCGCAAATGGATTATGTAAACATTATCTGCCAAAAATGCTGGACAATAATGATGGCCGCATCATCTTTATTGCAAGTGAAGAAGCAGTAATGCCTTCTGGACAAATGCCTCAGTATTGTATGACAAAGTCAATGCTTCTATCATTGGCAAAAAGCTTGTCTATACTAACAAAAGTAACAGAAGTTACCGTCAATACGATTATGCCGGGACCAACACTTTCTGAAAATGTCCAGGATATAATTGAGGGTATTTACAGAAATGAAAACATAACCTTCTCAGAAAAAGAAAAACAATTCATGTTGAATAATCTGCCACAATCTGAAATACAGCGATTTATCAGACCGTTTGAAATAGGAAGACTAGCTGCATTCTTATGCAGTCCCTATGCATCTGCATTTAAAGGCTCACCAATCCGTATGGATGGAGGAATGGTACCGACCATTTTTTAATCAAAAAAGCTGCCAGGAGGAGAATGTTAATATAAAACATAGGTTACTAGTGTCCTATTTAATTTGTTATAACTCTCGTGCAGTACTAGCCTCTGAAGTAAACTTCCGAATTTATACGAGCCTTTCAAAGTTCACGGCAAAATTCGGAGCGTTTACTTTTACTAACCCTTCACCTAAAAAGGCCTCGTATGGATTCTTTCAATGTTTTTATAATGGTTTCATAGCGTACCTCCTAACCGCATTTTCTCCCCCGATGTAAGAGGTGCTCATTTTCATAACTGTCTCTAAATCCATTACTCCGATTGCAATATCTATAAATGGCTTAGCTCCTAAACCCATAATAGATGTGCTTCCTATGTGTTCAATAGTATTACGTTGTCATTCAAAATTTCATTTAATTTACCTTTTTCCTCTTCAAATTCTTTTGCCCAATTTGAATTATAATCTTCAATCAATATTTTATTTTCCATTTTTTCTCCTCGGTAATTAAAATATAACACTTGAATAAACCTGCCCAGTTTGTTAAACAAGAAAAGAGATCGCTACAGCGATCCTCATCTTTAATTCTTGCAACTTCTAATTCTTTTTTATACTTTTTTGATATTTACTATGTCCATCGGTTACACCAATAAGTTCAAAGTCATTGCACTTATAAAAGTTATTTAATTTAGTATTATCTGTAACACAATCTAACTTAAGATATTCTTTTTCACTTGCATTGTCTTGTATCGAAGCTAATATACTTTTACCTATACCTTTCTTCATATAAGTTGGTGTTATTGCAAGTCTATGTAAATATAGCGATTTTGAAGAAATATCACTTCCCCAAATATGCCTATCCCATTCACTTTGTTTAGATAATAGTGTGAACGTAGCCACAATATTCTTATCTTTTAAAACAATGTATGTTTCTTGATTAATTATGGCTTGTTTAATCTCTTCATCCTCACCACCATCTAGCAGAAACCTCCATTGGTTTATATCATTATCTTTCATCCATTGAGCTATTTGCTTTAACATTTTAATAATTACACTGCTATCGTGATTAGTTGCAATTTTTATTTCAAATCCTTCACCGTAACCCAATTTATACCTCCTTTTTCAATTAACTTTTTTATTCGTTACCTTATAAATTCAACAAACCACTTCAACTAACCTGCCCCGTTAGTTAAGTAAGAATTGGCCACCATTGTGCAGCTTGATGTTAAAGTAATGCCTGCCTTTACGTTTTGTATAACATCCTCTATCGGAACTATCTGTTTTTTCTAATTATTCAAACACAAAAAGGTGTCCTTTTCAAGACACCCTTTTGTTCAGCTATTAATAATGTACAAAGTAGTAATAACCGTCTGCTTCACCAGATGAGGTTTTTCTCGGAGAATAAGCATAAGCTGATTTGCTAGATAGTAAACCATCCCAATTTGAATATCTTTTTAATGTTCCAGAGGTTTTCTTCAAGTATGGCTTGAATCCAATATAGCCAGAGTCGCCTTTTGAAAGTGTGAAAGAATATGTACTAGAGTCAGAAGCGCTACTAGTCCATGAAAAGCCTGCATTAGCCTTAATCGCATCTTTTTCTGCTGTAAGAGAAACACTATACGTAGCCGATACTGTCACACTAACTGCTTTATCAATTCTACAAGTTGATGTAGTACAACCGATGTCTGCTGTTACCTTTTTAGTACCACCAGTCACATTGGTAGTTGAAGAAGGAGTGTATCTGTAGTATTCGTAATAATCTCTTAAGATTGATACATCACCATCACCAGCAGCATCATCATCAGTAAACATACCCTCAGTGTCAACTTCCTCAGAATTTTCAACCTCATTTGCATATTCTTCTTTTGAAACTGGAACTAATTGTCCATCTACTTCCTTAAGAGGTGTTACATACTTTCCTAGAGATTCAACATAAATGGCATTTTTCTTCTCGATTTTTACAGGTTTATTAGCATCCTTCGACCCTGCAGCGAATGTAGATCCTCCAAATCCCCCTAAAAAAACAACACTCAAACTTAAGACAGCAAAAACCTTTTTAATATTAATTACCATAATTTTCCTCCTTTACCAGAATTACCTAAATTATCCAATTTTTTGAAAATTCGGTAAAGGGTCCTTGGACCTATTTAGTTGGTTGGATATAAAAATAAATTCCTGTTTTGTTGTCAATTGTGGGACTTACTTCGCCAGTTTTTGTTTTAACGACAGGAGCTTCTTCTTCACTTACTCCGGTATAAATTGTAAAAGTTTTTCCTGACTGTGTTTCTGTTCCCCAATTTATTTGAGAAGAATATTGTTTGACCTCATCATTCTTAACAAGTACATCTTGATCAGGATCATACCAGGCATATTGCCCTTCTTTTTCACTTATGCTTGATACACCTACGCCTAAGCCTTCCTCTAATTGTTTCTTATAAATAATAAATGTTTCTCCGTTTTCACTAACTTCCCCAATAATGTCTTCTTCTTTTATCTTTTCTTCTTTAATGCCATAATCAATTGTTTCTTCTTTGGTTTCAAACCATTTCGTTTCAGTAGATTCATCACTAGCTAATGCAGAACATCCTGTAAGTGCAAGCATGGCTATTGCAAAAGGCAATATTACTTTCATTTAAAATCCCCCTTTAAGAAAAGATGTAATATCTCCATGATACATTTCTGATAATATAAATTACAATATTTAGAAATTTTTATGAAATATCGTAGTATCCATTTCGAATTGTACTTCTTAATAGTTAAAGTTGATACGATTATTTCCCCATTTTACAGTTGCTGCTGCCCAGGCAAAACCCTTCTGCCATAACCTACCATATAATTTCTTTATAGTAAGGCCTTCCTATCCCCTTCTCGCTTCTGAATTCTTTACACTTTATAGGGATCTTACCTATGGTAAACATAATAAGTAATGTAAAAAAGCCACTTATAAACAATTTAACAATAATTTACTCCTTACGATTAATTAGACGATTAAGACAATAGAAGGTATCATCATTGCACCAAATCTGCAAAATTTAAATTTTTCCCTCCTTAAACAAACCTGCCCCTTTTGTTAAATAAAAAAAGCCGCCTAGTTTGGCAGCTGTTCTAAATATATGAAACAGTTAGCTTAATAAGCATTATTCTTCTTCATGTCATCACCATCAACCAATGTATCGTTTATTTGCGTTATGACAGTTCCTTTTGGTAAGTTCGCAATAAATTGATCAAGCGGAAAATATTTTTCCTCGTTTGAAAATAAATAAAAGCCAGCTCCATCGTGAAAAACAGTAATAAAGCTAGTTTCTGTTTCTATTTCAAAGGTTGGAATGGACCGTTTCCTTTTTCTTAACCACTCAATAACTTCCTCAGCTTTGAACCTTAAATTATCGGAAAAGGAAATTGAATAAAACTCATTTTGAGTTGGAAGCCAATATGTTTCATTTATTAATTGAGCTAAAGAATCCGAATCATAAATCTTAGCAGTAAAGCAAGGCAGTTGATATTGGTGTTTCCCAGAGAAATCATAATAAGTTCGCTTTTCTTCAAGTATATTTAGCCTAAAATCGAAATTATTCTGTTTTAAAAAAGTGATATACTCTTCAGTTTGTTCCTCATAAACAATAAAGGTAATAAATAATGGATACCTATTTTGGTGAATTAAAAATTCCAGTAAAAAGTTTTTATTTTCATCCACATAATCTTCCCCATCAGCACTAACAAAATAGGCAGAATCCAATTTTCCGTCCAGGCTCATATAATGTCCCAAATCATCGAGAAACTCGTTTGAAACTGGTTCTTCTACAATCCATATTTCCGCCATATTTACTCCTCAGTATTTTATTAAAGTCTAATTTTCTTTGATGCTTACAAATGTTACAACCAAATTCACCAGTTTCCCCTATTTCTTAAAACCTTCTAAGGATAATATTTACACAAGAACAGATAGTATTCCTTCTTTAACTAACCTGCCCTGTTAGTTGAATTAATTCAATAAAATATACGTCAATTCGTTCTGAATCAACGCCAGTGAACTTCTTACTTATCTGATTTCCAACTGTTTTGTAGTTTCCTAATAAATATAATTTGACCAATATGATATGCGTTATGGGTAGTAGAATTCCCAAGGATCTGCCACCATTTAGCCTTTTCTTGAAATCCGATAACCTCACTCTCTATTTTCTCAATGGATAATAACCCATCCCACTTTAACAGTACATCAAGCAATGTTTCCTTTAAATCATTAAAGTTGGTGTTTTCAGGGATTTTAAAGCTCACTTTATTATCTCTAATTGAAGGGGTAGCATCTATGCGTGATTTTATGTATCGAGTCTGCCAGCATTGATTCCAATATATTAAATGTTGTACGATTTCGGCTATACTCGGACAATTTTCATTTGGCTTCCACAGTGCTTGTTCTTCTGTTAAATCCTCCACGGATTCTGAAAATGGTCTGTACCAACTCGCTTCATTGGCATTAGCTAAGAACTGGTCAGATAGAATATCTTTTATGTGAATCATTCTAATCACTCCTCATTCCGGAATATCTAACTTAAGGGATAGTGCTTGTTTATCCTCCTTATTTACTTTCGTGGTAAATAAAACAAATCCCTTTTCTTCTTCAACTAAACTGCCCCTATTGTTTAATAAAGAGCATACAAAGTCCTTAACTTTAATAAAAAAAAGCAACCATCTGTGAAGGATGCCAATTTTCAGTCCACTTTGTTTTTAAGACCTAGCAATCTGTTCTGCTGTTTTGTTCATATTTTTTTGTTCAATCACATAGACTAGCTCTTCAATAATATCGTTTAATCTCATCTGACTAGTATCTTTATTTAAAATGATTGAAGTTTTGTATAGCAACCTTTTCTCTTGTTCACTCATTCAGATTCCTCATCTCTACCTGGTCTTACTCTTCAGTATACCCTCGCTTCATATTAATATACTTATAGTTTCGAAGTTGAATTTTTCGACATATTGATGAAGTGTAAACATTGCTATAGCCATTTTACTTTTTCGAACTATCCTCTAAACGTAAAATATTATTAGACGAGTTTAACGAAAAGTCTTCCTTATTAGTTTTAAATAGATCTTCAGCTTTCAAGTCCTTAGTCTTGTTCTCTACATCCTTTTGAACAGACTGTTTAAACTCATTAAACTGTCGCTCTAAATTCTCCATTTTACAAGCATAAGACTCAGCTTCTCTTTTATAGAATTCTGCCTCTTGCGCATACTTTTTTTTCTCATCTGGATCACTAGAACTTTCTGCCTTGCTGTAAGCCTCTTCTGCTTGCTTTTCTTTTCCTAAGTTACTAAACCAATTTTTATAAATCCAAAGGCTTTGGAAAAAATAAGTTCAGCCAATTCTCTCCCATATTTAACTAGTAACTTTAGAATCTCTGGCCAAATTTTTCAATAAAGAATTTAACTATCACTTTCCACATAGTAAAATATACCTCCTCGGATGCCTATATCCATTATATTACAGATTTTCGGGTATACAATATAATTTCCTGTTTAATGCACACATTAATTTATCCGCTGTTTCACCGCAGTTACCTCTTATGAAGAGCCCCAATAGTTCTCTTATTCAACTAACCTGCCTCGTTTGTTTGATTACAAAGTTTCACAGGCTTTCAACCTGCCAGTCCTATCTATTATCTTTAATGATTGAATAAACATATGTATCGTATGCCTCTCCATTTTGATACATATAATCCCTTAGAATACCTTCTTTTTCGAATCCGGCTCTAGTGAGCAATTTGATAGATGCTTCATTTTCCATAAACACAACTGCCCCTATACGAGTAAGACCAAATTCACTAAAACCATATTGGATTACTTTAGATAGAGCTTCAAAGGTATACCCCTTTCTCCAATGTTCAGGATGTATTTCATATCCTATTTCTGCCCGTTTGTTTTTAGGAGACCAGGCATTAAAGCCCATAGTCCCAATAATCCCTTTATAACCCTTTAATTCTATTCCCCACCGTACTCCTCTTTTCTCCTTATAACTATTTGCAAAAAATTCAATAAAATCTTCAGCTTGCTTAATATTATTCAATGGTTCTTGTCCATAATATCGAGTCACATCTTCATTGGAAAAGCAAGAGAATATACTGTCAGCATCATCTTTTGTGATTTCTCTTAATAACAATCTTTTTGTCTCTAATGCCGGAATCACTTTTTTCTCCTCCTTATATCTATGATATTAACATCTTCTTAAACCAATCCTGCCCGGTTGTTCAATCTAATTTCAGTCTATATCGCTTGTATATTTTTCAGGTAATAACTCCATCACATTACACTTTACCAATTCACTATTATAAGAAATGATTACATCAGTTTCTTTGCCGTAATCACTAATTAACTCTCGACACATGCCACAGGGAGCAACAACCCAGCATTTCTCTATATCCTCGTGTGGATGAGGATGGGCCACTGCTACTATCGTTTCAAATTCGTGTTCACCTTCTGATATAGACTTGCCAATAGCCATCGCTTCACCACATACAGTTATTCTCCCAACATTTGCTTCAACGTGAACTGCTGAAAATACAATATCAGATGTTGTTCTGACTGCTGAACCAATGTGATGCCGTCCATACCTGTAATTCTTTTCAATGACTTTTTCTGCTTCCTTTATCAATTCATAGTCTTTATCTTCTAAAGGTTTTACTTTTAACAAAAAAGTTCTCCTCCTTGTTGATTTTGTTATATCTTGTTCTTCAACATAACTGCCCCGTTCGTTAAGTAAGGAAAAACCGCCATTGGGTACCTGATTGTTAAAGCAATGCATCCGTTAGTAAAATAAGATTGGCTCTTAATGCCCAATAGAATGCAGGATCTGTCTAATGTTCATAAGTTCCAATGCTATCATTACACTGGATAAGGCAATTACAGCTAAACAAATTACTTTTATAAGATTACAAAGTTTATCACTCAATGAATACCTCTCCCCATCTTCTAAAATAACTAACCTGCCCCGGTTGTAAAAAAAAGAAAGAGGCGATGGCTAAATAATCGCCTCTTGTTAATTCATAATCAGTGAAACATTCCGTATAGCCAAACAATCATTGCATTGGAACTCCAACAATAATCGTTCCTGATGACTTGTCCACAAGGATCTCAATACATATCCTTCTGAGTAAAATTCCAAAACGCCACAGCCAGGCAGCCTGCCGTCCAAACCCCAAGCACGGTCAGTGAAAACGGCAGGGACATTCCTTCAATCGGCGGAGCCTGGCCTTCCAGGTAGTTAATCAGATCAAAGTTCAAGTTCACTAGGTATTTGGAGCTGGTCCAGCTTGAGCCGATGGAAGACAGCAGGGTGCCAGCGATTAACACAGCCATCATGGCCCCGATTCCCGTCGCTGTATTTTTCACCAGGACGGAGATCATCAGGCTTATCGTTCCAACGACCGCTGTTACCACCCATGCAAGCCCGGCTGACATCAGCAGATATTCCCACATCGGCAGGGTATGAATGTACTCCGTTGAAAACTCGCCGGAAGCAGAAGCTTGAAATCCTGTTAAAATAGGGGCGGTCCAGCCGTCATATCCGAGGACGATCCCTGAAACCCCATAACAGACGATCACCGTAAGCGCCATCAGCATGGAGGTATACAGCGGCACCGTCAGCCATTTTGCCATCAGGATCCGCCACCGCTTAACCGGCCGGGACAGCAATGTTTTGATCGTGCCATCATTGTATTCCCCGCTCACAATGTCTGCCATGATAATGATAATGAATAACGGCAGGACAAGTGTGACTCCCTGCGATAAAAAGATGCGGATAAACGTAGGCGCCCCCGGATAGTTAGGATTGATATCGTTGTCCAGATAATACTGCTTTTGCTTCAGATCAAATTCAAGAAACTGTCGGAATTCGTCCTGGATTCCGCTCGATGCGAGCCGATTCTGCCGGTCGACAATTTCCTGCTGAAGCTCCACCCGCCAATCCAGAGTGCCCTGCTTTTCGATTTTGTCCTGTATCTCCCGGTATTGGGCGTAGGTAAACATTGACACCAGAATGACTAATATAACGCCGACAACCGCGAGGCGTTTTTTGGAAGCGATCTTCATCACTTCATTGCGAATCAGGCCAACCATATTCGGATTAGACAATATGATCGCCTCCTGTCAAACTGATAAATAGATCCTCCAAGGTCTGCACTTTCCTTTCAATCGTCCATACCTCAATGCCATCTTTCATTAGGGCTTCATTCAGGATTGAGGTTTTGCTTTCATCCATCAGCGTATGTATCGTATGGTCATCGTACAGTTCTGCCGCCTGGACATGCGGGGATTCCTGTAAAATAGCCAGCGCGCGGAAAGAATCACTGACTCTCCAGTCCACACCGGCAGACAGTGCACCAACCAGATCACTCACACTGCCGACCTTTACGATTTTCCCATGGCTCATAATAGCCACGCGATCTGCCAGCAATTCGATTTCACTTAAAATATGACTGGATACGAGAACCGAAAGACCCGTTTCATCGACCAGCTTTCTGATAAATAGGCGAAGATCCTTGATTCCCATCGGGTCCAGTCCATTCGTTGGTTCGTCCAGTATCAGCACATCCGGCCGGCCCAGCAATGCCTGGGCGATTCCAAGACGCTGCCGCATCCCTAAAGAATAGGTACGCACCTGGTCATCGATTCGGGCCGTCAGATCCACCAGATCAATGACTTCCTGTATCCGTCCTTCATCCACATCCAACAGCATCCGGGCAAACATCTGCAGATTTTCGCGTCCGCTTAAATATTTATACAGCTCCGGATTTTCGACGATGGAACCAAGGTGCTGCATCGCCTGAACGAATTGTTTTCTCACATCAAAACCGCAAACGTGAATCTTTCCGGACGTTGGCTTAATGAGCCCGACAAGCATCCGGATAGTAGTGGTTTTCCCGGCGCCATTCGGACCGAGGAATCCAAAGACTTCGCCTGGATAAATGTCAAATGATATATTATTAATAATTGTTTTCTTTCCAATGATTTTCGTTACATTTTCTAATTGTACTGTTGGCTTTACGCTCATAGCATCACCCCTGTTCTATTCTAACTAAATTTTCGAGCAATAACTCTTTTGAATACTCCATTTTGGAAAAAATTGATACAATCAAATTAGAAGGAGAGGTCAAAACATGAAAAAATGGATGTGGCCGTTATTTTTAACCCTATCCCTTGCCCTGACAGTTTTTTTTGGATATGGACTTGCCAGTGCCTACATGGACGTTACCAGCCCGCCCCGAGGGAAAATTTTGGAGAAAACAGAAGAAAGTCCTGCCACTCCCGGCGATGCCTATGTCGCTCTTGGAGATTCCTTAACAAGGGGTGTCGGCTCGTCGAAAGGCGAAGGTTTTGTCTCCTTGGCTGGAAATGAACTGAAAGAAAAGAAGATGGTTGATCGCTTTCAAAACCTTGGGGTGCGCGGCGCCAGAATTGAGGATTTGCTGACACAGCTGGAACAAAAGGAGGTCCAGAGATCTCTTAAAGAAGCCAAAATAATCTCCATCACCATTGGTGGCAATAATCTTTTTAATAGCGGGGAAATCCTGGAGAAATATTCAGAGGAAACCGCACTGGGCATCGTGAACACCGAAATTTCGAATCTGGAGAAGACCTTCAAAAGCATTCGCGAAACCAATCCGAATGCCGTTATCGTCTACATGGGCCTTTATAATCCTTTCAACCAATCGCCCAATGGGGATTCATTTGATTCCGTCATCCAAAAATGGAATGAATCTGCCCGGACATTAGGCTTGAAATACCGTGTTCATGTAGTGGATACCTTCAATCTGGTCACAGATGCCAAACGCGATCTTTCCAGTGACCTCTTCCATCCGAATGATGCCACTTATCAGGAGATGGCTGAAAGCCTGTCACTTGTCATTGAAAAAAATATCGTGGAATAACCAAAAGGTGAATCTGCAGCAGATGTGCGCATTCACCTTTTTCTTCTAGTAGAAGAGCACATCCGGATTTTTGGGCAAATCCGGCCCTAAAACACTTGACGCAATTCAATCTGGCCTTCCCCATATCCTTGCGGGTCCGGCATCCGCATGGCCCACTCGATCGCTTCTTTCTTCGAATTCACCTCAATCAGGATGAACCCGGCAGTCAGCTCTTTCGATTCAGTAAATGGGCCTTCCGTAACCACAGGCTTTTCCCCTGGTCTCGGAAAGGAAATGCGTATTCCATTTGAACTTGGATGAAGTCCTTTAGCCATCACCCGAACGCCCGCCTTAACTAATTCTTCATTGTACTTCGTCATGGCTTCCATGAGCTCAGGGCTTGGAAGCTTTCCGGATTCGGAATTCTTTGAGGCTTTGACAATCAGCATAAACAGCATAACTATTTCCTCCTGTTTCAGAGGCAAATCCCCTGATCTTTAATACAACGAACCGTCAACTTCAATATCGGCACATTGTAAAATCCCAAAATTGAATTCTTTGCTATAAACCTATTCTTCACAAATCTCTAATATCCGGCTTATTGGACTGTACCCTGTTGATATTCAGAACCTTGGGATCTGCTGCATCCGTATTGTCTATTTTGCAGATAATGCACCATCTGCCTTTTACTTTTGAAGTTAACGGAACTTCTATATCATCTCCGTTGCCAGTTTTGACGAGGACGCGGCCATCGTATCTGGCAAAGTTCTCCCCTTTGGAGATGAAGCCGAGAAACCGGAAGATCCCGCCTTATCGGAAATTAAAGTTGTATTTATTTTCTAAATATCACCTTTATTTTAACATAAATCACCTGTTCAACAGCATAAAAAAAATAACCTTGACCTCTTGGATCAAAGTTATCAGGTTCTTACTCAAACTTCCCGGCACATTTCCGAATAGCTTCACCTTCATACGTAAAAATGCCGCTTCTTGGCGGTTTCACGGATTGAATCATGGCTTGAGCCAATATTTCTGTCGGCAGCGGTTCCTGAGATCGAAGCAGCCCGAATTTATTAAAAAACTGTACGGCTCTCATTCCGGCAACCTCCATGGTTCTATCACTATTTTTTCGTACCAGCACAGGCGGCTTAAAGATTGTCACGCCAGGAAACCCTAAATCTTTTACCGATTCTTCCAGCTGCCCCTTCATCCTTGGATAAAATAAGGGGGAATTAGGCGACGAGCCCCCTGAAGATACCAAAACATAATGACTGACATGGTTTTCTCTGGCTATCTTGGCAAACTGGTATTGGCAGTCGTAATCGATTTTCCATTGCGCTTCTTTACTTCCCGCAGCTTTTAAGGTCGTTCCCAAACAAGAAAACAAGACATCGCCTTTTACTAAATGCTTCCACTGTTTGGAGTGATCAAAGTCAATCACATGCACCCTTAGTTTTTCATGCTGGATAGAAAGATCCCGCCTGACAAAAACATCTACCTGATGAAAGTACTCGTCTTCCAGCAGCAAATCCAGCAAGTCCTTGCCTGTTGCTCCCGTTGCTCCTATTAGTAAAGCGTGCATTTTTTTCTCCTTCTATTCTGGATAGTTTCTTTAAATTATATATCACGTTCATTCCATAGAGGGAACTAAAGACTTATTTGTCATTGTCTAAGTCACGATCAAGAAAGGAATCCTTATCCTTTTTAATCCCATACTTATTTTCAAGAAACTGACCAGCTACAGACTTGTTAATGCCATCCCTGACTGCTGCAGAAATGACGATATACAGAATAAATAGTCCAATAACCCAAAGAAGGATAGAAAATAATAAGGAACCGAAAACCACCTGTAACTCCTCCAGACTTTTAAGTATGTACTACTAGTCATTTGACTTCCTTGCTCGATTAACCTTCCTCAATAGGTTAAAAAGAAAAAATTAATCGGCTGTTCTCAGATCAATTCTGTCCCCTACTTAAAAAGTTTGATTGGGATATACCTGAATAAAAGCTTGTTTAAAGGGTAATATAACTCTATAAAACTTTTACGAGGTGATGGAAATGTCTAACATAATAAATCAAGAAGAAATAGAAACATTACGAGAGTTAATCAAAGACATAGACACGGCCATGCTGACCACGGTAACGGAGGAAGGGCTTGTGTCCCGCCCCATGAAAACCCAAGAAGTAGAATTTGATGGTGACTTATGGTTTTTCACGAAAAAAGAGACTGCTAAGTATGAGGAAATTCTTCATGATCAAGACGTTAATGTGGCTTATGCAGGCAAATCCTATGTTTCCGTCCGCGGAAGAGCAGAAATCGTTGAGGATCTAAACAAGAAAAAGGAACTGTGGAGCAAAGCTTATGATAAAATCATGCAAACCTCTTATGATGATCCCAATGTTGTCTTAATCAAGATCAAGGCGGAAGCAGCTGAATATTGGGAAACCGGTAATTACACAAAGAAAATTGCCTTTCTTTATAAACGCATGACTGGGCAAAGCTCTGAATCGGCAGATGTTAATGAGACGGTTGAATTAAATAAATAGTAAGTATACAATCCACTTTAATAAAGAAGCGCCTGTCTCCCAGTCACCAACTGGGGGCAGGCGCCTTATAAACCTAAATTTGTTAATGCTTAAAACAATAATATGTCAAATACCAATTTAGGAATCAACAGCGGAATTTCCCGTTTCATCTTCCGTACTTCCATTTTTAAGGATATCATTAATTTCACCAATATCGCCTTTAGCATTAATGATTTCAAATATCTGATTCAGTCCTTCACTTGTTTCCTGATCTTTGTCTTTCATTAAAATCCCTCCATTTAAAAGCCTTTCATTATAGGTTTTCCAACCTCTCCATTTATATCCTGGCAGACACCGTTTGTTTGATAGCCCTAATTTATACGGAGTAAACCAGTCGTAATATTTCCTCAAAGCAGCTCTTTTGAGGCGGTTATCAGCTAACCTTAAGAATACGTTCTTTAACCTCTGCTTCATAATATTCACTATCTCTTATCGCTTCTTTATCACATCAACCAATCTTACTAATGACCAAGTGAACAATAATAGAGGTAACCCGATTAAAGCCACTACAATTGCCACCCCATGAAGGATATCCATTGTTTTTCCTATCTCATTTTTGACTAAGTTTCATTTCTCTTTTGATATTACGGATAGTTGGGGAATAAGTTTCATTTAAATTGTTTTATGAATCACCCGCCCCTTAAAAGAAAAAACCAGCCTGAATAACAGCTGATTTTGAACATGATCTCCCGTTGGGTTAAGTTGGGTATTGAATAGTTTTATTTGCTAACCCTTCTTTTAATATATTCATTTGGAAATAAGATACTTCTCTTTGAAGGTTGGACTTAGTTCACTCCACACATCAAATTTGTTACCGTCTAAATCATAAAAGACAAAATTCCTTCCAGAGTGTCCTCTGTCTTCGATCTCTCCAACTCTAATTCCATTTTGCTTAAAGTCTTTGTGTATGGCTTCTAAGGCACTTAATCCATTAACTTCAAATGTAAGCGAAAAACGCTCATTGCCGTAAATATCAAAGAAATTAGAGCTTTGGTTCTCATTAGACTTTACAAGAAAAATACTCTGATTGGCAAAGTTTAAAATTGCTTTGTCCTGATCTTTATAGCTTAACTCTGCTCCTAATTTACTTACATACCACTCAGAGGAAAGTTCTACATTTGTTACTGGTATATAAGTTGTACCTACCCTTAATAATTTCTCGCCCATTTTTTTCATCTCCCAAATTCTAAAATATTTTCTTTAAATGTAATAATAAACTGTGATGAGCAACTGACCTTAATCATCGTAAATATTGAACTTCTGGCTGCCTTTCCCGTTTATGAAAAACAGTCACGTTCGGCAGCACATTTGTTTATAATGGACAGGATTGGCCGATTATGTCCAAAAGACGTTTCGGGTTTTCCGACGGTACTATTTCCGACAGCCTTGCCGCTGCTATAATTGGTGCCCATTGCAGTACCTCATCTTCTGCCAAGCCACTTTTCATACAATAAAGCTTCAAATACATCTCAGCTAATTCATTTGAAAACTGGGAATATAATAGATAAGTACGATATACGTCAGCACGGATATCGCCTTTACTCGCATCCACCCAATCCAGTATAGTCACCTTGTTATCTGAAACAATTAAATTAAAGAAATGATAATCTCCATGACACAGCCTGCTTTTAAACGTCATCTTATTCAATCTTTTGATTAAGTCGGATTTTTGCCTGTTATCTAAATGATTAGCTAAGGTAATCTGCCTGCTTAACTTTTCAGTCATGTGTTCGATGGAATCAGCCTCCACCTTATGAATACTCTGCTGAATGTCAACAGAAAGATTCATGTAGTATTCAGCTTGTCCCATGTTTTCGGAAAGAATATCGCCTATTGATCTGCCCTTGATATACTCCATAATAAGAACTTGTTTACCATTCATTTTTGTAACATCTATTATTTTTGGAACAGGAAGCCCGCTTGAATAAGCATAATTTTGCTTTTTATATTCATTAATAGATTCCCTTTCGGTAAAGTAATCATTAAATACTTTATAAATCCTGTTCCGATAGAGATATATTTTTGCCGTATTTCCTAATGCGATGGGAGCACCCAGATTCATTCATTTCTCTCCTTGCTATTTCTTTGTAAAATCCGCCCTGGCACGCGTTATATCAAAAAATCCAATAGCTCCACAAAGCAAAACACCTAAGCCAAAAACACCTGTAAGAATCCAATTCTTACCCCAGCTGCTGGTTAAACTTAATAAACAACTAACCGCAACAACAATTGCCCCATATTTCGCACGCCATTTGTACAATTTTGAATGGTTTTCATTACTCAAAATCTCAACTCCTTAACCAGCAGGTGGAATAACCCCTGAAATAAGCAGAATAAACAGCACTAATCCAATGGAGAAAAAAATGATGGAGGAAGTGAAGACAGGCCCTCTCCTAAACACAAACACTTCCCGTTTTTGGATGATGCCTGTTTGCTTGCCCGTGAGGAACTGAAATCTGCTTGAAAAGTAAAAGCTAAGGCTCGCAAAAGCCATTCCAGTAAAAAACATGACCTCAACGAACCTTACCGAGAATGTGGAAGCAGCGAAAAGCGTTACAGCCGCTTCAGCCAGAAAAGTCATAAGCAAAACAATAAAATATTTTGTCCGAATGACGTTCTCCTCCTTTTTCAGTTACCTAGCTCTAAATATAGTTTAACATATTTTTACAAAAATTACATAATTCTGAAAATAGAGTACAGGCGGGCATACCCCAGATGCTGAATGGCACATCCTGTGACTAAACTTTACCTTGCCGAATGGAATTGCCTCCTTTAATCTAGTAGTAAATAAAATTGCCAGAGGTGGCCAAAGTGTCGAAACCTTTTAATTTAAAGCGGCCGGGGCTTTTCGGGCAAATGGTTCTGCTCGTTCTTACTGTACTCATACTTTGCATACTGTTAATCATCATTTCTTTTTCCTCCATTATTGATCAAATGATTGAGAGAACAACTGGACAGCAGGCACTGACCGTTGCGGAATTGGTTGCTGAAAACGAATCTATTATTGATGCGTTTGACACAGAACATCCGGAACAGCTTATACAGCCGATTGCCGAGAAGCTTAGAAAGCGGACAGGTGCAGCTTATATTGTAATAGCGAACGAGGATGGTATCCGTTATTCCCATCCCTACCCAAACCAAATTGGCAAAGAGACAGAAACAAGCAACAAGGCCCCCCTCGCAGGAGATTCTGTTATTTTCATAGGAAATGGCGTCTTAGGAGAAGCAGTTAAAGCGAAAACACCCATTTATGATGAGGCTGGTACCATTATCGGTGTTTCTTCCGTTGGATTCTTAACAAATGAAGTAGAAAGTAAAATCTTTGTTTATCAGCTGCGGGTAGCTGCTTTCGGCGGACTTGCCCTTCTTATTGGCATACCAGGGGCATTTTATATTGCCCGCCGAGTCAAAAGGCTGATATTTAATTTAGAGCCGGAGGAGATTTCACATGCCTTTTCTGAAAAACAGGCTATTCTGGAGTCGATTGGGGACGCCACTCTTGCCATCAGCCCTGCGCTCCATATTTTATCAGCCAATAAAAAAGCGCGTGACATTCTGGGTGAGCATGCAAAAGGTACGCTGACAGAGCCCCATTTGAAAGCGCTTATCAGAACTGCATTCCAGAATCCGAACCGATTAATCCAGGAACAAGCGCTCATCTGCAACTCAATATATATTGTAGACATCTCGCCCATCTTAGCTGAAGAAACGGCAATATCAGGTATAGTGCTGACTATCCGCCCCTTCTCTGAAGTAGAAGATCTGGCGAATGAACTTATTGAGATCCGGCAGCACGCGAACCATATTCGGGCACAGACCCATGAATACTTAAATAAATTAAACACATTAAACGGGCTCCTGCTATTGGAGCGCTACGAAGAGGCAAAGGCTTTTATGAGGATGGAGGTGCAGGAACTGCAGCAGACTGTCACCTTTTTAATGTCCGCCATTAAAGATCCTTTAATTGTTGCCGTTCTTCTTGGGAAAGTGAACCGGGCCAAAGAAATGAAAGTCTTGATCACCTTTGATGAAAACAGCCAATGGCTGGACTTTCCTGATACCATTCAAAGCGAACATGTCGTTACTGTAATTGGCAATTTGATTGATAATGCTCTTGAAGCATCTTCTGAATGGAAAGGAAAGAACGCCGCTGTCCACTTATCCTTTACAGACTATGGAGACGAACTGGTTATGGATATTGAAGACAATGGCAAAGGCATGACCTCCGAAGAAGAAGCCTACTTTTTCACTGAAGGAGCCACAACCAAAAACCACCCGCAGCACGGCCTGGGCCTGACAATCATGCAGCATGCATTGAGCCAACTTGGCGGGGAATGGTACCGTACAGACCGGGCAGAAGGAACATGCATGACCATCGCCATTCCAAAAAACAATCCTGAATACACGACCGCGGAGGAGAGAGAAAATCATGAATAACCCATCAATTGGGGTCCTTATCGTTGAGGATGACCCTGTGGCTTCGTCTGTATATGAACAGCTTATCCAAAACAGACCGGAGTTCACTGTCATTGGAAAAGCACAAACAGCTTCAGAAACCATTCAATTGCTAAACGTGATTACACCTGACTTGATCTTGCTCGATGTTCACCTGCCGGACGCCAATGGCATTGATTTGCTGTTTCAGATCAAGCACGAACACCGCCATATCGATATCATCATGATAACAGCTTCAAATGATGCTAAAACCGTAAGAGATGCCATGCGCGGGGGAGCATATAGCTATCTGCTGAAGCCTGTAATGGTTGAAAGCTTTTTTTCAACTTTTGAAGAGTACAGCCAAACAAGGCACGCCTGGCAAACCAATGCTCATATTAAACAAGATCAAATACAGCGGCTCTTTCAAAAAAGTTCCCCTGCTGTGGAGACAAAGCATGAGGCTGAGGCTTTGCCAAAAGGCATCGACAAACATACACTTCGAAAAGTTACACAAGCAATGGAAGCTGCATCCACAAGCCTGAATGCTGAAGAAGTAGGAATGCAAATCGGCGCAAGCCACTCCACGGCAAGGCGCTATTTAGAGTACCTGGTTTCTATTGACCTTGTGGAAGTGGATATTGTCTATGGCAGTGTGGGCCGTCCCGAACGCCGATACAAACAGCTCTAGCAAGCCCTCTCATAAAGGGGCTTGCTTTTTTTCGGAAAGCAGAACTCCTGCATGGGCAAAGAGATTTCCACTCGCCCTATTACCCCCATCTTTCCACACCTGAGAACCAGACATATCCCAGTTTGTCTTCATTTCCACTTTTCATAAAAAATATGAAAATTATGAAATTATTATGTTTTATGTAAATTAAACAACTAATCTAGTCTTTCAGGAGCTGCCCTGTTAAAGTGAGTCAAAAGGAAGCGCTTACAAATAATAAGGAGGGGTTTTATGCTCGCATTGCTTGGATATTGTATGGTTGCTGTTTTTATGGCTTTAATTATGACGAAACGGATGTCTGCCCTATTGGCATTAATTATTGTACCGATAATATTTGCTTTAATTGGAGGGTTCTATACAGGGATTGGAGATATGATGCTTGAAGGAATTAAGCAGGTTGCCCCTACAGGCGTGATGCTTGTGTTTGCTATCCTCTATTTCGGCATTATGATTGATGCCGGCTTGTTTGAACCAATTGTGAATACGATTTTGCGGATTGTTAAGGGTGACCCGCTAAAGATTGCCCTCGGAACTGTTGCTCTCGCGTCGCTGGTCGCTCTGGACGGAGATGGAACTACAACGTTCATCATTACTGTCACAGCCATGCTGCCTTTATACAAAAAGCTGAATATGAATTTATACATGCTGGCAACGCTAGCCCTACTCTCCATCGGCGTTATGAACATGACACCCTGGGGCGGACCGACAGCCAGAGTCATCAGCTCTCTGCAGCTTACAACTGAGGAAGTATTCCTTCCGCTGATTCCTGTAATGGCAGCCGGAATTCTTTTCGCCTTCCTTGCTGCCTGGTACTTTGGCATTAAGGAACGGAAACGGATTGGAATCCGCCAAATGGATGATTCAGCTATCAGGGAGCTGCAGGCTGCAGAGGAACAGATAGCTGCTGCTGTCAGCAGAGAATCGCTTACGGATCTGCAGCGTCCAAAGCTGATTTGGGTAAACGCAGGACTGACAATAGGCCTTCTGATTGCCTTAATCGCCGGATTGCTGCCGCTCCCTGTTCTCTTCATGTTAGGCTTTGCGATTGCCGCGATGATTAATTACCCAAACCTGGTACAGCAAAAAGAACGTATTGCCGCCCATGCCGGAAATGTCCTCGCAGTTGTCGCGTTAGTCTTTGCCTCTGGTATTTTCACAGGAATCATGAATGGAACTGAAATGGTGGATGCAATGGCGACAGCACTTGTTCAAGTCATTCCAGATCAATTGGGAACCCAGCTGCCTTTAATTACAGCGATCACGAGCATGCCATTTACTTATTTCATGGCAAACGATCCCTATTATTATGGAATTATTCCAATCATAGGGGAAACGGCTGCCAGCTACAATATTCCTATGGCTGAAATTGCCCGTGCATCAGTACTTGGCCAGCCAGCTCACGTGCTAAGTCCGCTCTATGCCGCAGGTTACCTGCTAGTCGGAATGATCGGAATTGACTATGGCCAGAATCAGCACTTTGCATTAAAATGGGCAGTTGCCTCTTCACTATTTATGATCATTGCGGCGATTGCATTTGGCGTTATTTCGATTTAATATGAATACTCCTGTTTTTCACCTCGCAGCTGATCCTATGCTATAATTTGAAGGGTAAAATAAACATAGAGGTGACAACCCTTGGCCATACATGTCGTACTATATCAGCCGGATATTCCTGCCAACACCGGAAATATTGCCCTGACTTGTGCGGGAACGGATACAGCTCTGCATTTGATCCGGCCACTTGGCTTTTCCACAGAGCCGGAAATGATCAAGCGGGCAGGATTTGATTTCTGGGACTCAGTGAACATATCGTATTATGATTCCATGGATGAATTCTTCTCAAAAAACCAGGGGGAATTTTACTATATTGAAACCTTTGGTGAACAGGCCCATTCATCCTTTGATTTCAGTGATGTCTCAAAGGAGCACTATTTTATGTTTGGAAAAGAAACCACAGGCTTGCCAAAAGACTTGCTGGAAGAAAATAAAGATCATTTCTTAAGAATCCCTATGAATGGCAATGTCCGATCACTCAACCTTTCAAGCACAGCTGCGATATTGGTATACGAGGCATTGCGCCAGCAGGGATTTCCGAATCTAAAATAAACCATCTTCCGTGCTGGAAGATGGTTTGTCTTTGCACTCTTATAAAAACACCCAATTCATAAAATTATGTATCTGTTTTAGACTGAATGCTGTCTTTCTTTCTTTTTCCTGGCAATAAGAACAACTAAAAAATTTAACCCGGACCCTATTAGATTCATTATGGTGTTTCCTGCCTTACCAAGCTCATCAATGGTTAACCCCCTCAAAAAGCTTCCAAAAAGAATAAGTAAAATAACAGAAAATAATCTCAAGTCTGTTTCAGTCCCCCTAGCCCAATTAAACATCTGTTGTTGAAGTCCTTCATTATCTCAAAGAAAAAGCTGCCCTAATGACAGCCCAGGATCATGCTATCGCCCTTAAGCGCCTTCAGATCAGTCTTTCTCCGGATTCAGAATGGTTCTCTACAGGGGAACACCTCCCATCGAAACATTGCGTTCTATAAAAAAATAGGTTTGGCCATCAATAATGAATTTTCGATTCCCTATATAACTGACCTCTCTCCCTTGATTGACAAGTTCACTCTTGATTGTTTCAACATACTCTTTAAAATCCACATATCTCTCATCCAGATCAATGGTGATATGATTTTTTCTATATCCCATAAGCCAATTAAAACCAATCAGACATAAACTGATTATCGCCAAAAATAAAATGATTTTCATTCGAGGTTTCACCTCTCTTTAAAACCTTTTTCCCACTATACCTAATGTATGATTTAGTAAATGTTACGTTTCATAAAAAAAAGAATCCTCAAGTTTATGTGACTCCAAAAAAGTAATGAGTTTCTCATCTCTTTCAAATGCTAATTTACCTATCCATATTAAATGTCCCCAAGAATCAAGTACACTGAGTTCAGAGTGTGGAATATTTTTGTGGGCGTAATAAGGATGTTTCAGTGGAATAAAACCGTCATTTTTACTATGAAGAATCAAAACAGGACAGGCGATGGATCTTAAATCTTGGCCGGTTAATTCCTTGGTTTGTTTAATGTCAATAAGAAAACCACTGCCTGATCGCTGACGGTTATTCATCTTTTTAAATTCCGCAATATCATTGTCACCAATTCTTTGTTTAATGTCTTCTTTTGAGAGGGAACTAAACTGCGAAGACATCATGTTGAACATTAGCTTTGAAAAGGAATTACTGAAAAAACCAAGCATCTTCCATGTGAACCCTTCAACAGATGGCCGAAAGATAATGCGGGCTGCCTTATACTCCAGATCCTTCGGTGTCAGCCATTCCTTTGAAACCGCACTCTCTAAGGTAAGACTTTTAACTCTTTCCGGAAATAAAGAGCAAATCGGATACCTGTTGGGCCGCCAGCCGATATAGCCAGTATATGAATCTGTTCAATGCGAAGATGGTCTAACAATTTTGCGTAATATTTACAAGCAGTAGTTAAACTTTCTCCTATCACTTCAGAAGTCTTTCCATATCCTGCTCTCGATGGGGTAATAATAGAATAACCATTCTCCACTAAACCTTTATAGCCAAATTCTTCGTTGCAATTTGAGTGGCCTCCATGAAAAACAAAAATAGGTTTACCTTCCCCAATAACGGAATACTCGATGATCACATCGTCTACTGAAAATAATTCGACTCTTCTCTCCACACTTCCATCTCCCTGATTGCTTATCTCTATATAAATACTAACATAATATTCCAAATACTAAAAAACAGAGGGCCCACCTGGGTTCCTCTGTTTTCCTATAAACCTGTAATCACTTTTTAAACTTCCCTTCCATCAGCCGGGCCACTTGCGTAGAATTAAAATCACTCTCTTCATAGAGTTTATGAATGATATTTTGATAGTCTTTTTCATTCCGGTTCTGGCTTAATTTATCAGCAGCTTGAATTTCCTTTACATTAATCTTGAATCCAACAATTCCTTTTATCTGCTGTTCTAAAAGCTCCGGAGAAAGCTTATCCCATAAAACTGGATTTTTGCGATGGTTTTCATATTTTTGAAGCAGGATGGCCAGGTCACGCTATAATTCCTCTTCACTCAGAATACTCGCTTGACCATATACATGGACAGCCTGATAATTCCAAGTCGGTACATTTTCTTCTTCATACCAGGAGGAAGAAATATAAGCATGTGACCCCTGGAACATCACCAGTACATCTTCAGAGTCTGCAAATGTTCTCCATTGCGGGTTCCCGTAAGCCATATGCCCTGTTAAATAGCACGTATCTCCTTCTTTTATTAGCTGCAGTGGCAAATGAGTGGCAACGGGCCTTCCTTGTTTTACTGTGACGATCGTACCAAACGAGTTACTTTGAACAAACTCCCATATTTCATCCGGATTTGTGACTTGATAGTATTTTGGAATATACATAACCATCCGCCCTTCGAAAAAATTAGTTAAGAGTCTTGGCCATTATAAAATCCGTTTGCTCTTCATCACCCATATAAAAAGAATGGGCTCCCGTTTGGACAAACCCCATTTTCTTATAAAAGGCAATTGCCTTTTCATTTTTTTCCCATACACCCAGCCAAATTTTCTTTTTATTAAGCTCCATCGCACTTTCAAGGGCTTTATGAAACAGATACTTACCAAGCCCTTGTTTCTGAAATGGGCTTCTGATATAAATCCTCTCGATTTCGAGTGCTTCGTCGCCCATTTCTTCAGTCTGAGCCTCATTGGTATTAACCTTTAAATACCCGGCTGTCTCGCCCTTAAATTCAACAAAATAGAACTGTGATAAAGGTTGAGATAGTTCAGTCTCTAATTGCTTTAGGTTAAATGCCTTTTCCAAATAGGCTTGCATATTATCGGGTGAATTTTGATCCTTAAACGTCTCATTAAAGGTTTCATAGCTAATTTCCTGTAGTCTTCTTAAATCTTCAAGCGTACATTTTTTTATATTAATAGTCATTATGACTCTCCTTCAATAATTTCTCTTGTTCCCCTTTTTCACATATTCCCAGTCTTTCTCTACATTTTTCCTAACTTTTTGAAGCAGACTGAAAATGATTTCTGCTTCTTTTTCGGTGAATCCCTCTAAGGCAATCGCATTGGAATATTCATGTTCTCTTTTTATGAACGGAAAAGCTCTTTTCCCTTTCTCTGTTGGGAAGAGCTTCCTGATTTTCTTGTTCTGTTCATCACCTCTCTTTTCTATAAAGCCGTTCAGTTCAAGCTTTTTAATCGCACGGGCCGCTGTAGTCCGATCTACTTTTATCATTTCAGCTAACTTTTCCTGAATAATACCTGGATTCTCACATATTCGCACAAGGTACAAGTATTGGCCTTTTGTAAGGTCAAGCTCTTTAAATTCGATATTGCTTATGGAATCCAGCGCCCTCGCGATCATGCCAATTTCACGAAGTATCTCCAGCGTAATCAACTCCCTAAAGTATTTTTTGTTGTAAATGCATCAATAATATTATGTATTCAATCTAACTTACTATTGTTGCAATTGCAATAAAATTTTTACCGCCTTGTTAATGGCTGGAATGAGTCGAGGGATTAAAAAAAAGAGCACTCACCACCTAATAAACTGCCTGACCCTCCAAACACATATGCTAAAATAGATAAAAATGGGAGGTGTTTATATGCCGGATTGGTCATATCAACCTATTTTCAAGCCCATACTTCAGAAGCTTCCTCCTTCCTTCAGCCGGGAGTTTATCCATCGCGGAATGAGCATGATATCATCCAGCCGTATAGGGGAAGGATTAATCGAATTTCTTGGCCATATGGAACCCTCCAGAAAGCTAGCCAAAAATATATTTGGCGTTCATTTTTCCGCTCCAGTCGGCTTAAGCGGAAGGATTGATCCTCACTTAACCGGGATGAAGGCTTTTCAAAATCTGGGGTTTGGTTTTCTTGAAATTGGGCCCGTTTCCATTCAAGGGTCAGCAGAAGAACTATATTTAGACCTGAAACAAGAGAAGATACATAGATTAACTGACGCTTCTATGGAGTTGACGGCTGCTAAGAAACAGTTGCTTTCACTAAAGAAAAAGAAAATTCCTTTCCTCATTAATGTGGAAGGAACATATCAGGGAGCCATGCAAATTTGTAAAGAATTGCTGTCTTTTAGTGACGGATTTATTTTGGACAGCCATACTTTTCAATCAGCGAGCCAATTTAATCAATTTAAATACGAATTAAATAAACCTATCATCCTTTCTTTTTCAAAGAATGATCCTCTCAGCCTGGACTATAGCCCGGACGGCATTCTTCTAACGGGATATGATTCGCAGGAAGAACTCATTCATAAACTTGCGGCCCTCAGGAAAGTGTTCAGCGAAGATTTGCCCATCATCACTTCAGGTGGTGTTAAAGAGCCTTCACATGCTATTAAACTGCTGGAAAGCGGAGCTTCTTTAATCATGTTAGGCGATGAGTACATTTTTACTGGACCCGGATTGCCGAAGAGGATAAATGAGGCCTATACCAGCACATTCCAGAAGGAGCCTTTTAAAGTGGAGGGATGGCGCTGGTATTGGCTGTTTGGCTTGGCTATTGCCATTGCAGGGGTTATTGCCCTGTTCTTCAGCATGACCTCGGTGATCCTTCCCTATGATGAGAGATTTCTTGGGATCTTCAGGAAAGATATTCTTTATTTTAACCCTGCCATTTTATATTTTATGGCACATGACAGAATGACGCTTTCCGGAACGATGATTTCAGGTGGAATCATCTATATGCAGCTTGCCAGGCATGGAATAAGACATGGCCTCCACTGGGCAAGAAAAGCAGTAAATATAGCGGGAACCATCGGCTTCCTGGGGATTGTCCTGTTTATTGGCTACGGTTATTTCGATTGGCTTCATGGGCTGTTTTGGCTTATTTTACTGCCCTTGTTTATATTGGGATATGCAAAATCAAGAAACGCAAGTGCATCCCCCGGCAGTTCAAACCTTTCAAACAGTGCGCAGTGGAAGCTGAGCTTATTCGGCCAGCTTTGTTTTGTAATATTGGGCTTTTCATTAGCTATTGGCGGGATGGTCATTTCCGCCATAGGAGCTTCACATGTGTTTGTACCAACAGATCTTTCTTATCTTTGCCTGACTCCTGAAGCGCTTAACGAGTTTAACGATCGGTTAATTCCTGTGATTGCACATGACCGGGCAGGCTTTGGGAGCGCACTTCTAAGTGTAGGCTTGCTCGTCCTGACGCTGGCTTTATGGGGCATCCGCGAGGGGGAACGCTGGGTGTGGTGGACCTTCACCATTGGGGCCATCCCGGCATTTGCCGCCGGGGTTTTAACTCATTTTTTTATTAACTATACGGATTTTATCCACCTGCTTCCTGCTTACTTCGCATTGCTTTTATATGTGATTGGCGTTATCGCAACCGCCCCTTTTTTATTAAAAAATAGTGGATAAATAAAAAACCGGGCGGTTCCAGAAACTGGACTCACCCGGTTTTTTTTATCTTACAGCCGCTCCCTCGCCCCTTTTGAAAAACAAGTTAAACCTGAATGAGACCTTCCCGCAAAACATCCTGCAAAAACGGACTCGGTTCACCAACGCTGCAGAGCTGCAAATCATGCATTGCTCTCGTGCAGGAGGTATAAAACACTCTGCGCAGGCTCTCATCATCATATACATTCTCCGATGCATCATAAATTATAACCGCATCAAATTCAATGCCCTTTGACAAATACGAAGGTACGACTACGACTCCTTCTTCATATTCAGTCGAGTTGCTTTTCAGGAGTTTTATTCCATCGATGCCGGACAAAGCTTCATAGGCCTTTGCACTTTCTTCAGCAGACTTACAGATAATGGCCATGCTGTTAAGCCCCTCGCTTCTCCAGTCAGCAACCTTGGCTGCAATGAAGCTGTGCAGTTCGGTTTGATCGGATAATTGCTTCAGCTCAGGCAGCTTACCATCACGGTCAAATGCGATGATCTCTTTCCCGTTTGGAACCAGTCTTCGTGTAAATTCGATGATCGGTTTAGTCGACCGGTAGCTCCTCGCTAAATTAATCAGTTCCGTCTGATCAGGCCCATACAGGCTGGTGAGTGTGTGAAAATCAGCCGTTTCGCTGGCATGGGCGAATATCGCCTGGTTAAAATCACCGAGCACTGTCATCTTCGAAACAGGGAACAAACGCTTTAAGAACTCAAATTGAAACGGAGAGTAATCCTGCGCCTCATCCACCACAATATGTTTAATCGCACTATTCGTCTGAAAGCCTTGAATCTGCTCCTTCACATATAAAAACGGAGTAGCATCTTCATAACATAATCTGCCTTCATCCAGATTTTCCTGTGTCGCCTGGCAGATAGCCGCCCATTCTGCCGGCAACTCCTCTTCTATCCACTCTTTGATCTGCAGGGGATCATCAAAAAGCTGCTTGTATATCGCCCTAAAATCAATGAAACGCATGGCCCGGATTTGTTTTCGAAGCGGCTTGGATTTTTTCCTGACAATCAGGCGTGCTAATGCTTGAGGCTCGATTTCATAATCATGAATCGAATCCCCTGTAAAGCCGCGTTTTTTCGCCAGGTAGGCATGCGCCTTATGGTATTCCTCATTGCTGAGCAGCTCGATTTCCTCCTGTACCCACTCCTTAGACCGTTCGGCTTTTTCAGCTTCAGTAATTTGCTTAATAAGCCAATCCGTCAGCTTCTGAAGTCTGTTATGAAAACGGAGTGAAGTGTCGCTGCTGTAGAATTGTTCTGCCATTTGCTGAGCAACAACAATCGGCTCTCCTCTGAAACTTATATCCTTAAACATCATTCCCGATAACTCCAGCGACTTCAAGTACGCATTAATGGCTTCAAAAAACCGGGCAGATGCTTTAAATTTAATGCCCGCAACTCTTGATCTGTACTCAGGGGTTTTCGCAGCAGTTAAAACATACTCCAATTGCTCATATGGATTTTCTACGACAAACTCTTTACCCAGCCGATGATCCAAATATTCCTGGAAGGTAACCTGCTGCATGTTCTCTTCCCCCAGCTCCGGCAGCACATTGGATACATAGCTGTTAAACATCCTATTAGGTGAAAACAGAATGATTTGATCAGCATTCAGATTTTCCCGGTACTTGTAAAGCAGATAAGCAATCCGCTGCAGGGCAGCTGACGTCTTGCCGCTTCCGGCCGCACCGTGAACAATAAGCAGCCTTCCCTGATCATGGCGGATGATCCGGTTTTGATCCTGTTGGATGGTCGCGACAATATTGTGCATATGCTTATCAGTTCCCTTGCCGAGAACCTGCTGCAGTATCTCATCCCCAATCGTCAGACTCGTATCGAACATGGATTGAAGTTCACCGCGGCGGATCAGATATTGCCACTTTTTCTCCAATGTGCCCTCAATTGTGCCTCCGGGTGTTTCATACTTAGCCGGTCCCGGCTGGTAATCATAATAAACACTTGAGACGGGTGCCCTCCAGTCGTAGATAAGAAAATTCTCGCCGCTCTGATCTCTTAGCGTAGAAATGCCAATATAAACAGGTTCCTGATCGGAGGAACCCTCTTCCGTAAAATCGATTCGGCCGAAATAGGGCACCTCCTCCATTCGGCGAAGCGTAGACAAGCGCTTAGAAGCATGCCGATGGGTACTCTGGCTGACAGACAGAGCCTGTGCCTCCTGCCTCAAACCGATAATGGTCTCCAAATAATCATCAAAGGTATCCGTGTTCACCTTCACTTCATCCCAAAAGTGTTTGCGAATATGAACCACTTCGTTTTTACGCCTGGAGGTTTCTTCTTCCAATCTGCGGACTTCCTCCGTAATCGTCTCCATTACACCATCCAATCGTTTTTGCTCCTGCTGAAGTTTTGAATTCATAGCAAACACTCCTTAAAAATATTTATAAAAAGGTTGACAAACGAATTGATTGCATTATATAATTAAGATAGGGATAATATACTTAACTTTATTTAAATAATGCGCATCTATTTAAATTTACCACAGGAATTCATTTATTTCAATGGATAATAAAAAAAAAGATCCGTATTTACAGTTTTAGCGTAAATACGGATCTTTTTATTTCTTTTTTAATCCAGATGCCCACATCTCCTCATTCAGTCTAAAGAAGAAACCATCGGAAATTTTGGCTTTAAAGTGCTTAGAGATATGTTAGAGTAATACATATAGGGATGAGTCCCTTGCTAATAAATTTAAGGAGGCCTCGTCATGATTATCAAGTGGATTCGGCACAGATAATGAACAGGGGCAGGCCTATGCTCCGGAAACAATCTGATCTGCGATATTTAGAACAGTGATACGATCACGGAGGTAAAATATGAGTGAACAAATAATGAAAATAAATAATGTGGATATATGTACAGAGAGCTTTGGCAACTCCAAGGATCCAGCAATTCTTTTGATCATGGGCGCAATGTCTTCACTGGACTGGTGGGACGAGGATTTCTGTCTCCGTTTGGCTGATCAGGGGAGATTTGTCATTCGGTACGATCATCGGGATCTGGGCAGATCGACCACATATGAACCTGGGACTTCCAATTATACAATAACAGACTTGGCTGACGATGCAGCAGGCGTACTGGATGCTTATCAAATAGAGCAGGCAAATATCGTTGGCATGTCCATGGGCGGCTTAACCGGCCAGATTCTTGCCTTAAGATATCCGGCACGTGTATTGACACTTACGCTTATCGCATCAAGTGTGTTCGGAACTGAGATGGAAAAACTGCCGCCAATGGATCAGAACATCCTGGATTACCACTCGAAGAGCGCTTCCATAGATTGGTCGGATCGGGATGCGGCCATTCCTTATCTCGCGGGCGGATGGAAAACACTAGCCGGCTCCAAACCTTTCGAGCAGGAGAGAATGTATAAGCTTGCAGCAAGAGAAGCCGACCGCGCCAATCATCTGCCGAGCAGATTTAACCATGCCCTGCTGCAAGGCGGAGAAAAATATTATGATAGAATGGATGAGATCCGCGTACCGGTTCTCATTATCCACGGCACAGAAGACCCGGCCCTCCCATACGAGCACGGGCTTGCGCTTAAGAAAGCCATTCCTCATTCTGAATTGATGACACTTGATGGAACTGGACATGAGATTCATAGTGAAGACTGGGATCAGATTATAGATTCTGTTGCAAAGCATAGTTCTTGATAAAAGAATAGTTAAGAAAAGCTTAAAGCCCAATTTCTCAAAATTATTAATGAGAAATTGGGCTGTTTTTTCTATACAATCCGATATTTAAAGAACCCTGCTTCTAATGGATTGGAATCAATGCTTCAGCATACTTAATGCTTTCTTTTAAGTAAACAGGCGCTTTCGGGTGATGTAAGATCTCTTCAGTTGTTAGCCATAACACCTCTTCGACCTCATCGGAACATAAAGGTAATGCATCACCAGATTCATATTCGCATAGAAAAACAATATCTACTACATTATGATTAGTATCAGTTACGAAAGAAGTACTGTGTACATAAGTTAAACGGTCTTTTACTTTTACCCCGACTTCCTCTAAAACATTCGTTGGCCTTCCACCCCTTGGATGGGCATAACGAAGGAATGAGAGGGTAACTGACCCGTTGAGACACGGGAGGTAAAGCCTCCAGGGGCGGCGCGGAGAGTACATCATATTGGGAAATATGAAGAGAAATCACTACTCCTCTATTTAACTATGCCTTCACGTAGCCATTTGTCCAAAATCTACTCCTTTCAAGTAAGCAAGAAAAATACGAGAGGTATGAAATCCTGTGAATAAGCGAGCATTCGTGAGAAAAGCGTATTTAACTGAGGGAATCGAATAAGAAAAAAGAGCTGCCGATAATACTGATCTTCGACTCTTGCACCCTTTAGCTTAAGTACATTTCTTTACAATGCAAAGGGATTTTCATTTTCCCTTTACATTGATATATGCTTCCTTAATAAGTGGAAAGATTATTTTAAAGTTGTATACTAAATCATCTATAGTTTTTATTGGTTTTACGAATCCTGCATTATATACTCCCCATCTATCTTTTTCGGGTTCCATACATATAGATAGATAAGGCTGATCTGCTACCGCCCATATAATTCCCGCAATTGTCCTATCTGGAGCTTGAACAAAACCATCTCCAAACGTACAACCTACTTCCTCATCAGAATCAAAGTGATCGGTATATTCACCAAATATGAAGCCTTCGATTTCAGTCTCCATAATTAATGAGTTGCTGTTAAAAATACTTTTAATTTTCTCAAGGAATTTATCCAATTTATCATTCATTATTATCCCTACCATTAAATTAGAATGTTATTATTTTCTACATCCTTGTTCAACAAATCTGCCCCGTTAGTTAAAGAAAAAGCCGCCGATTGGCAGCAGACTCTTAAAGCAAAACACCCCGTTTATTTTTGTACAATTTTCAAATGCTTTTTCCACCATCAACGATGCGATGGCCAAGATCCTTGCATCTTCCTAATTTGAATAATTTGTCCTGTATGGTATGCATCATGAAGCAATATGTCAATTATCTCCTCTTCAAGAGAATCTTGCTCAAGCACTTCAGTGGTTGTTTTGTTTAAAGCTACTCTTAATTTGCTTTGAGCTATTTCCGCCCGTTCAACGACTTCAATCCATTCTTTGTCATCATTTGATTGTTTAGTCAGGTTGAAAGTTTCGTCACCATCGAGATTTTGTGACAATCCTCGGCCTTCTAAATTTGCTGCAAGTCTTTCTTTATAGTAAATAAGGTGATTAACATTTTCCCAAATTGATTTTGTTGTGTCCCCTGTTGGTCTCCACCTAGCTTGTTCTGCAGTAAGTCCTTCTATTGCAGATTTGAAAGGCGCATACCAACTCTCATTATCATACGTAGTATCGAGCATTCTTAATAGCAGGGCATTTCGATTCATTAACATCTTCTCCTTTAAAATTAGGTATCAAATAAGGAGTATTTCACCAAAAAGCAAGAAACTCCTTCTTAAACTCGACTGCCCCGTTAGCCCATTAAGAAAAGCCTCCTTAGATGACAGCTGGTTCATAAATCAGTTATTAGGGGTCTTTGTATAATAGTGAATTGATTAAATATCTAGATGCAATACAGTCTCTAAAAATTTTAGTCAAATAAAGTTTGTTTTGGTTCAGCCATTCCAAATTGTGCCCATTCTTCTTTTGAAGGACCGTAAATCCCTGGAACACTAATTCCTGCTTGTCTCATTAGAATAGTCATTTGTCCCCGGTGATGAGTTTGATGTTGGCTTAAAAATAATAAAAGACTTCCCTTTGTCATGTTTATTCCAAAGAAGTCGATTTTTTCCAACAGGGTCTGATCAGTCCATTGAGTTTTCAAAGCCTCAACAAATTCATGTGAAGATTTAATATAGCTTTCAGCAATGAAGTTAGCAGATGACGGGACAGACCAGTCTTCATCAGGAGCTTCAAACCTTAATCCTGCCTGTGAACTAATAACTTTAATAGCAGTAACCGTATGCCAGGCAATACGTCCTAGAGACCATTGATTTGGAGTGACTTCATGCTTTAATGATTCATCCGTGAGATTTTTAAGAATCCTGCTTGTAGCTCCTGCCTCAAATCCCCAAGATGTATAAAAATCGCTTAAACTATGATACATCTTCAAACTCCTCTCAATAATATGCTTATTAACATTCTCCCTTTTAATAAAATTACCTCCTCCTTTTTTCTTTAAGGCTGCACCCCAAAAATTTGGATATCCATTCTAGTTGAATTCTCCTTGTGTAAAAACCTCTTCTTAATTTAACAACTGCCCTCGTTAGTACAACACACGCAGCAGCCCTCATCTTCATCAAAATAGAAGCCGGCTTCTTCATCTTGGTCTACATAAGTAATGAAACCATCACTTGATTTTCAACATGGCTTATTCTATTAACCTGCCCTGTTAGTAAAAAAGCGTCTCTACTTATTGTAAAAAGGCATCCAAATATTGTTTGTTATTAACCATTTAAAGAATTAAAAATCTGAAATTTTCATTTTTGATAAAAAATACAACTATCTATTTGAGCTCCAATTTGGTTTTAATTTTATTACTAAAACACTTTTAATTTATTTTAATTAACACCTCTTAATTAACAAATCTACAAAGATTGTTTAAATAGAAAAAAGCTGCCTGATTAGCAGCTTAACTTGAACTACTTCTCTATTAATTTTTTTATCGCGCAGACCACCAATTCCGGTTAGTCATTTTGAATGTAGTGGGTACTGTTTTCAGCAATGACCAATTCTCCATCTAGGGATATTTCAAGAATCTCTCTCTGCATTTCATTCCATAACTTTTGGGATTCCATGGAATAATGAGCTTTCTTACCTGCTGAAAAATAAGAGCCAGCGATTTATTCTTTAAATGATAGCTCTTCTTCTTCTAAGGAGGTTCTCATAATAGGCAGGGATGCTGGTCCAATACCATGAAGTTTTAATATTTCTTTTTCTGTGTAATTTGATAGTTTTTCCAAAGTGTTTATTCCTTCGAATACCAATGCATTCCTTGCAGGAGCACTGAGTTTTGAAAGGAAGCCGCTTTTGGGTTTATTCTCTTTATCACAGGCAGGGCAGCTTTTACACTCACTAGTTTTGTGAAATTTATGTCCCTTTTCACAAATCCTTAAACTTTTAGCTACTGACAAGATAATTCCTCCAATTCTAGTCTAATCCTGTATTATCTATTATGAATCTTATATTAATTTTATAAACTATTCGTATTTTCCGCCACCCTGTCCATGACTTCCCTTTTCATTTAAGCTTCCCGACTGGTTAAAAAAGGATCGGCTGTAATGAACAGCCGATCTTTGAAATTCAATTTATACAGATGCTGCTGCAGCGTATTTTTCTTCTATTGTCTTCTTTAGGAAGGCAGCTAATTCGAGCATGCCATACTTACCGGCTTTCGCTTCCGCATCCGAATTATAGTTTGTGTTTGTATTAATATCATACGTAAAAATGTCACCTTCAGCATTTCTGATAAATTCGATTCCAGCGACTTGAATATCATTCCTGGCCAGAACCTCTTTATATTTTTCCAAAGTTTCGTCCTCAAAATCATCAATGATCTGGAACTTAGGCTTTTCTTCAACCTCTTCTCCTACGGGACAGAATAAGTCGCCAATCTGGCAGGCATCCGCGGGACAAAGTTCAAATCCTTCAGAAGTATCAACCCTGACAGCATAAACAAATCTGCCCCCAACAAATTCGCAGCGCGTGATATAGCTTTCAGGTGATTGAATATATTCCTGAATAAGAGTAATGCCATCTACCGGTTCTTCGAAGGAAGGGCTTTCCACATAAGATCTTAAAGCTTCAATACTATGGAATAATTGAACACCCAGACCTTTGCCGGCACGATTATGCTTTGTGATAAACGGCTGTCCGGCAAATGCTTCGGCTGCCTTTAGGATATTTTGTTTTCCAACAGCTGCAATTGTTTTTGGAGTCCTCACACCAGATTTATTTAACTCCAAGTATTGTAAAACCTTACTTACTTCAAGCTTTAAAGCGCTCGTTCCATTAATCACCGTACGGCCATGTGCTTCAAGCCAGGCCAATACTTGTCCGGAAAATTCAGCCGCAAAACGGTGGTCACGTGTATGAGAAGAAGCACTCATCCGGCTATAGAAAATACCTTCCGGCGGTTCTGACGATAAATCCAACGTTCCTTCATCTAAATGCCATTCCTCATAAGGAACACCCAACTCCTCCAATCTTTTTGAAAGATGGACTGTCCACTCACTATTTTCATGTATTACATAAACCTTGCTCATTATTCAGGCCCCTTTCTAGCTCTTTATTAAACTGCGTTTTTGTTCCACTAATGGCATTACCGTCTTTGCGAAGCGTTGCATTTCCTCCAGCTGAGGTGAGAATTGCAGCAACAGCAAGTCTAGGCCAGCTTCTTCAAATTGCAGAATCCGGTCAGCAATTTGCTCTGGTGTTCCTACTAAATTTGGACGCAAACCTCTATTGGAAACAGAGTAATCCTGCAGCTGAATCTGCTGCTCCAGATGTGACTTTGTCGTGAAGTCCTTAAAGCCGGCATAACCGCTGGAATCCTTCACAGCCGTGATTTTTTCAAGCTCAGCGAGAGCCTCTTCTTCTGTCTCACGGCAAATAACATACGCAGCCATTCCGAAAGAACTGAATGGTGCATTTCCCGTTTGTTCACGCCGGGCCTTCATTTCTCCTATTTTCCGGTCAATCTCTTCAACTGTTCCTCCGTGCATGACATAAGCATCACATTTTTCTGCAATGGTCTGCTTGCCTTTTTCACTTTCACCGCCTGCATAAAGAATGGGGTTAGGCCGTTGAACAGGCTTCGGTGCAAGCTTCGTTTCTTTTAAGTCGTAAAATTGGCCAGAAAAGCTGAAGGTATCTTCTGTCCATAAGCCTTTCAGAACATTAATGAACTCCTCGGTGCGGGCATAACGCTCATCATGTTCTGTAAAAATACCGCCATATTGACGCGCTTCTTCGGCCCACCAGGCAGAAACCATGTTTAGAGTAAAACGGCCTTTGCTGATTTGATCAATATTGGCAGCCATTTTTGCTGCTACTGCTGGATTATGAAAACCGGGGCGAACCGCGGTCATAATTTCAATTTTTTCCGTCACTGCGGCAAGCGCGGCAGCCGTAGACCAGGCTTCAAGAGAATCATGGTCCGGTCCTTTAATATCATTTAAAAATAATTCCGCGATTAACGTAGTCGAGTATCCCCATTTTTCAGCCGACTGAATGACATTTTTAGCATACTCAAAGGTTGGCGGCATATTTTCGTCTTCCACATTCCGCAGCCATCCTCCAAAAATCGGCAGCCAGAAACCATATTTCAATTTTCTTCTCTCCCTAACTTTCGAATATCTACTTTTCTTATCATTTAAGTAGGATTTATAAACAACTAAAAAACTCTCCTCCTAAGAAGAGAGTTTTTTATACTCTCTTCTCATCTTTCAAGCGATTCGCTTGCTGGAATTGGCACAGTATTCATCAGAACCTGCTGCCGAGGCTTCAAAGGGCCAGTCCCTCCACCTCTCTTGATAAGAAGAAAAAACTATTCAGCTTTTTAATATTTAAAGTGATAATAATTTAAATAGATCAAATTGTCAATTAAATATTTCTAAGCTCTAAATATTTTCAATAAGAATCGAAGAATGGTACTTGTCCCCACTGACTTTAAAGCTTCTGCAGAAGTGTAATCAGGCACCTATTTTAAAAGTCATGCACGGTTAGACTTTTCCTGCTTAATTTATGTACTGTAAAAAATACTTTCAAAATACAGTATGAGACCAAGAGTCTTCTGACAGTATGCCATGTTGTGAATATTTTCCTGTTTTAGAGCTAAAATATCCTTAAATATACTTTATAAGGGTGACTCGGTAAATGCCGGATAAGCGACTTGAGCAATTTGATCATATAGTGAGAATGGGAAAAGAAGGGCAAGAGGCTTTAAATAAGTATTGGTTGGACTTTGAGCTGTATACTTCATTTGAATACTGGTTAATGGCAGCACTTCTTATAGGTCCTCTTATCTACCTATTTTTTAAAATCGATAAAAACAAAATTTTTTTCTTTGGCTTCTATGGTTACAGTATTCATGTAATATTCGGATATATTGACCTGTTTGCGAAAAATTCAGGACACTTAAACTATCCTTTTCCAGTGATCCCCATGCTGCCAGGGTTATCCCTTGATTCGAGTTTCGTTCCGGTTACTTTTATGCTTGTTTACCAATGGACGATAAACCGGAAAAAGAATTACTATCTATACATGATCATTACCTCTGCGGTTATGGCATTTATCTTTAAGCCGGTTCTGGTCGGAATAGGGCTAATGAGACTTTATGGAAACACAAATTATATCTATCTATTTGCTGGTTATTTAATTGTCATTACGATAGCTAAATTTATCACGAGTGTGTTTTTGTGGACAGAGGCTAAATACAAAAAAGGATAAATGAATTTTCCAAAGGGTTCATTATAGAGGCGATCGTTCATCCGGATCCATTCGAGACTCAATCTAAGGGTTGATATGATTGTGAATATGAGGGGTCCAATCAGCAAAGCAGATTATTGGCTGGACCCCTTTAAGAACTCGAATCTTTATCTTTTAGGTATTTAGAGAAAATAAATATTAACCCAAGATACGCTTATATAAATTAATACAAAATTTCCCGCTTGTACCAGCCGGTGCATTAATTCGAAACTCATTTGGATTATTTTCGGATGTTGAAACTGAATTTCCTGGCGGTACATTTAGCGTTCCAATGACAGTACCTGCACTATTTAACACTTCACCAACTATGACACCCGTTCCAGAATTGAAAATTTCAAAGGTCCCCTGAAAATAATCATTGATATCCGGTGCTTGCCATGCAATATAATTATTAAGCGGCCCTGCTAAGTTCCCGCAAATTTTCTCTTGAAATATTTTCCCTTCCGGGCAGCAGCAGCAATTTGCGCTGGATGATCCACACATTACACATTTCTCCTTTTAAATCATTTTTCTAATTTCGGCGGTTTCATCTTTTTACGCAAGTATTCGTTTGTACAGTACAATACACCATTTTCCTGAAGTACCTGGCTGCGCACCTGGCTGCCCAACAGTTTGAACGATAAAGATTGTTGGATTGTTAAATGAAACTGCTCTGCTGTTTCCTGGCGGAACGCTGAACACATTACCATTTACTGAGAAATCAATTGTTCCTGGTCCGGCATTAAACACTTCAAATGTGCCTTGAATATAGTCATTTACAGCTGGTGCTGTCCACACAGCTTGATCAATCGGATCTTGGATGTTGCCACAAAGTTTTTCCTGAAAAATGACGGGATCGGGACAACAACAGCAATCACCACTTCTATTTGATCCACACACAACTATCTCTCCTCGCTTTTTGTAATTTAGTTATCTTATAGTTTATGATAGCTTGCCTATTTAGGACTGATACAATAGCTGATTTTTGGTAACTTTGTACTTGCCATTAGCCAGCCCGCACCGGTTCGCCTAATAAAAAAAGCTGCCTGGTTAAGCAGCTGTTCCTGAGTTTGCGAATCTTTATATTCATAACTGCCAGGCTTGACGCTGCAGTTGGATTTTTCATTAGAGTCAAATCGCCATACTTTTATTAACCTATATTTACCTTATACCTCATTTTTTCCAGAAATTTTACAACTCCACCCAATAATCTTCTCCACCATAAGCAACAGACGGAAGAGTAATTAAAAAGGCCAGGTCTTCCGGAAACGATAACTCTAAAGCTTTTAATTCCTCGATACTCTTCCAGGCAATGTCATAAATCAAATGCTCAGGGTCCTGAATTGTTGCTTTACCTCCAATAATCTCAACTTCAAAATATCTGACTTCTACGCCACTGCTCTCTTTTTTATAAATAGGCCGTATCACCTTTACCTCAAATCCCGTTTCTTCCCTTACCTCCCTTATACAGCACTCTTCAAACGTTTCTCCTTCTTCCAATCCGCCGGAAGGAACAGACCAGCGTTTTGGTTCATCTGCTGTTCCCTGCAACACCATTAGAACCTTATCCCCTCTAATACAAACTCCCGCTGAGCCAAGCCATTTTTTCATAGAACCACCCTCTGATCACTTACTTTTCATTAAATATTCAACTATTTTAGCAGCTAATCCTTTTTTTCAATGACCGCCCCTTTCTTTAAATGGCAGGGAAACCAATTGTTCATATCCCGGCCCCTTTCTAGCTCTCTGCTAAACTTCGCTTTGATAAACTAATGACGATAACTTTTAGCCAGGAACATACCGGTTCACTGTTTTTAGCGGCAGAAAGCTACATGTGCATTTTCTGTGCAGTTTATTTTATTTTAGACGTGGTAGAACATAATGAAGACGCCATTTAAAGGGAGTTTCATATGCGTTCTTCCCGGCCCTTGTACAATGGCTTGTGCCTGATAATACCCTGCTTAAGTTAAAACAAGCATATCTTATAAATTCTAGCCAAGAGGGGGAAATAGAGTGAAAGCTTATGTGAAATTTGCAGGAATGGTAATAGTCTCTACGATTGTCATGTTTATTTTTAAATATTTCAGTACATATAAATTGGACCATGTCTTCTTCAGTGAAACGAGGGCGTATATGGCACTGTTAATGGGGGCTACAATGGCTATCATTATGCTGGCTTTTATGCGCAACATGTTAAAAAATCGCAAATTGAATGCAGGAATTGCCGCTGGAAGTCTTTTCGTTTTCATCGCTTCCTTATTTTTATTGCGAAGCCAGACCACAGTGGATGATGCAGACTATATGGAAGCGATGATTCCGCACCACTCCATTGCCATTTTAACCAGTGAACGGGCTCAGATATCAGATCCAAGAGTCCGCAGCTTAGCCGACACCATTATTGAAACACAAAAAAAAGAAATTTCGGAAATGAAGAAATTAATAAAAGACCTTAAAGAAGAATAACCATATCAATCAGAATAAACCCAAAAAGCTCGGATAATAATCTCAGCTTTCTGGGTTTTGAGTTACTTCCTTCCCTATTGGGAACGGCCAGAGAGAATTACGGAAGCCAAATACTCAGCATCCCGCCCCACTCCGCAAATCAAAGCCGATCCTCGCTGGTATTGCCAAGGCAAGCCTATAAAATATAGCCCCCTAATTTCAGTGATCCCCCTTTTATGTATCGGTATTCCTTCGTCAGAAATCACACCCTCTATATGAATCCAATCGTATGAGGGAACAAAACCAGTAGACCAGATGATACTTACGAAATTCCTCTGAGTCCCATCTTCAAAAAGAACTGCTGTATCACTGACCTGTCTAGCTTTAGGCTTTACATCAACCTTCTTATTATGAATGAGTGTTTTCAGCTCTTTTCCAAAAATCGGGTCCTTCTGTTTCTGAAACCAGCTGCCTTTAATCGTATCTTTCCCCGGAAACAGCAGGCCGAGTTTTTCCAGCCAATAAAAAATGCTTTTACCCAGTATTGTTAAGGGCAAAAATTTCATGCGATGGCTAACAGCTATAGTGACTTTCCGATCTTTGGCTAACTCCACAGCAAGCTGTGCACCCGAATTGCCGCCGCCCACAATCAATACTTCATCACCCGGCACTTCTGCCGGTGAACGATATTCTGAAGAGTGAAGCTGAAAAGCACCTGTTTTATCTTTAATAACAGGAGGTATATAACGTTTTTGAAATGCGCCAGCTGCGATGATAACTTGTTGAGCTTTAATGATACCGCTAATTAGTTTCTATAATAAACGAACCATCTGGCAGCTTATTTAACTTACTTACGTTTGTATTAAGCATAACCGGAAGATTAAAATGCTTCACATATTCATTCACATAATCCGCCATGTCATCCTTCGTCGGAAATTCCTCTGATGGACCTCTCATTTGCAGTCCGGGCAGACTGCTATATCGGCGCGGAGTAAATAAAATAAGGGAATTATATCTTTGTCTCCAGGAGTCCCCAATACTGCCGTTTTTTTCTATTATCACAAAGGGTATCTTCTCTTTTTTTAAAAAATATCCCATTGCTAATCCGGCTTGACCACCGCCAATAATGACAGCTTCATACTTTTCATGGCCATCGCTCCCAGCATTACATTCAAATATACATTTGAATATTTTTATACAGAATAACCAGAAAAAGGAATGCAATTTCTCAAAAAAAAGAGCAGCCCAATGGCAGCCCGATAGCAGGTATTCGCCTGCGGCAGATACTTTTATGTTAATTGCATCGTGGTAATGCAGGTAGCGTCATCCTCAAAAGTAGAAATCTCGGATTCTGATGCTTTTCCATCATGCTTAATCTTTATTTGATAGGTTTTGTCTCTTGGAAGCCATAAATCGAAAAACCCATTAGCCTGGGTTTTGACCTTATCGTCCAAAATCACATTGCCTTCCGTATCTTCAATATATACATCAAACTCTTTTTCAGCCAGTTCACCTTGACAACCTGTCAAGCTATGATTCGTTCAAGGGTGGGTTTCATTAGCGTAAGGTGCAATCGATACGAAAAACTCTTCTTCCGGCAGATCATAGGATAATTCCTCTCCGTCCGATTCTTTAACGATCAGCTTCTCCGAGGTAATGGATGCAGACCCGGTCTTTATGTTTCCGACACTGTAATCGTTCACTAAGGCTTTGATGTCTTCAGTCTCTGAAGCAGCATCATCCTTGGAATCAGCTTGTCCACAGCCAGCTAATGCAATAGAAATTAGTGAAGCAGCGAGAACTAATTTGATCTTCATCGTTTTCACATCCTTCTTCAGTTTCATCTCTTACTATACCAAAGTACTATAGCAAATAAATATGAACAATTTATGAAGCTTCCAAAAAAGAGTACAATAAAAAGGCCCGCTTCTTTAGCGAGCCTTACAGAGCTACCTTACAAATGTAAGTTTACTTTCCTTTTCAGGAGCTTCACATGGTGTTCCTTCCGCTTTTCCAAATACAATGCTTCTGCCGCAGATGGCTTCCACATCTTCTTTATCATGCGTCACCATGATACAGGTCATGTTTGCCTTTTTCAGGATCATCAGAAGCTCATCCCTGATCGATCCTTTTAAATTCGCATCCAAATTGCTGAATGGCTCATCCATCAGCAGCAGCTTCGGCTTGGGAGCCAGAGCCCTTGCCAGTGCAATCCGCTGCTGCTGACCGCCGCTGAGCTCATGCGGATATCGTTTCTCAAACTCTGTCATCTGGACAAGCTCAAGCATCTCCCTGACACGGGGATATCTTTCTTTCCGCGGCAGGCGCGACAAACCGAATAATAAATTATCCTTTACTGACATATGAGGGAAAAGGGCATAATCCTGAAATACCATGCCCACCCCTCGGTCTTCCGGCTGTACAAACGTCTTCTCTCCAGCTGCTTCTGTGCCTGCTATTTCAATCGTGCCAGACCTTGGAATTTCAAGACCTGAAATCAACCTGAGCAGCGTGCTTTTACCGCTGCCGCTCTGTCCGAGTATGCCGACGATTTCCCCCTCGTCCACTTTAAAAGAAAAGTTCTCAATTACAGGAACACGGGCTTTAGGAAATGAAAATGTCAGATTCTGAATGGTAAGGATGTTCATTTCTTCACCTTCTTATCAATCATTTGGAACACCGCAACAGATAAAACACTTATGAGAATAATCATGAGAGAAGGGATGGCTGCTTCATGAATCATCTCATCTTTTGCGTATTGATAGGTCTTCGTGGCAAGGGTATCAAAGTTAAACGGCCTAAGCAGCAAAGCCAAAGGCAGTTCCTTAATAATCTCTACAAATGTTAAAATAAACCCGCTGAATAAAGCGCCCTTGATCAGCGGCAAATCCACCTTGAAAAAGGTTTTGGTGACGCCGAACCCGAGCATCCTGGATGCTTCTGTATATTTTGGGCCAATTTTTTCAAATCCGATTTCAACAGCATTATAGCCTGTTGCCATAAAGCGGATGGTATAGCCAATCACCAGCATGCCCAGAGATAAACTTAAAATAAGGGGAGCTTTTCCCCATCCCATATAAGCATAAAATGGCGCAAGCAAAGAATCAAGTTCTATAAATAACGCCAGGATGCCAATCGCAATGATTGCCCCGGGAATCGAGTAGCCGGCTGTTGCGAGCTTGGATAAAATATAGGCCCCGTTCGAGTGCGACCGTGTTACATTGGCAATGATCACAGCAAATAATAGGATCAGCGCCGTGGAAATCATCCCAACAAAAACAGTCTGGTTTAACAGGGTAAAGAACGTGTCGTTCCATACCTTTGTGAAGGTCAGCCTGGTCCATGCCAGCAGCTGTACCACCGGTATAAAGAAGCCGAGAAGGAAGATCGCTGAACAATAACCGAACACTGCTGCAGCCTTAAGCCCCTTTAGCTTTTTCCGGACCAGGGGCCTTGATTTGCTGCTGATATTATAGCGTCTTCCCTGTCTGAGCAATTTTTCAATAAAAAACAATCCAACGATAATGACCATTAGCCATGCCGCGAGCCTCATAGCTGAATCTGCATCATACATGCCAAACCAGGTCTGGAAGATAGCTGTCGTAATCGTATGGATGCCAAAATAGCTTGTTACTCCATAATCACTTAATACTTCATAAATGACAAGCACAGCACCGGCCACGATTGCCGGCCTGGAGAGCGGGAGGACAATTCTTACAAAAATTGAAAAAGGCTTTCTCCCCAGCAGCCTTGCATTTTCAAGGAAAGAAGAGCTCTGGTTTTCAAGAAACGCTCGGCAGATAATGTATACATATGGAAAAAGAAAGATCGTAAAAATAAATACGGCCCCTCTCAGAGAGGAGATTGACAGCCATTCCGGATTGATCTGATAATCGAACTTGTTCCTTAACGTAACCTGTACGACCCCTGTATAGCTCAGCATCGTCCGATAGGTGTAAGCTGCGATATAGGGAGGAATGGCCAGCGGGAGAATCAGCCCCCAGCTAAAAAAACGTCTCAGAGGGAAATCATATGCCGCAATGAGCCAGGCCAGGCTCACCCCTAATATAGCTGTAAATAGCCCAGTCAGCACAACGAGAATAATCGAATTGGCAGCATAATTTTTTAAAAGATATTCCCTAATCTGAAACCAGTTTTCATTCGGTTCCTGGAAAATAGAAAAAAAGATAAACAAGATGGGCAGCAAAATTATTGCCGCCCCAATCAAGCTTACCAGCCACCATCCGTTAAAATCTTTTCGAAAAAAATGTTTAACAGATTCCGTATTCATGTTTATTTCCAGCCTGTTTTATTGAAAATCTCAATGGCTTTTTGGTTATGCTTTCCTAAAGTATCAAAGTCAAGCTCCTGCATTTTAAAGTCGCCCCATGACTTAAGAATTTCCGGCTTTTCTGCTTCAGTGTTAACAGGGAACTCATAGTTGTTTGCTGATAAATATTCCTGAGCATCTTTGCCAGTCATGTATTCAATTAGCTTTGTCGCATTTTCAGGATTTTTGCTGTGCTTCGTTAAGCCAATTCCGCTAATGTTTACATGAGTGCCGTTTGTTTCCTGGTTAGGGAAGAATACACCAAGACCTTCTGCCACTTTTACTTCTTCAGGGTCAGAAGAATTGGCAAGCAATCCTACATAGTACGTATTCATGATTCCCACATCACCAATGCCGGCTGCAATGGCCTTCGCCTGGTCGCGGTCACCGCCATCCGGCTGGCGCGCGAAGTTTTTCACAATGCCTTCTGACCATTCTTCGGCCGCTTTTTCACCATTCAACTCAATGAAAGAAGCAAGCAGGGACTGGTTATAAAGGCTTGTTGAAGAACGGGCAAGCACTTTGCCTTTCCACTTATCACTTGTTAGATCTTCATAAGTTGATAATTGATCAGGTGAAACTCTATCCTTCGAATACACGATGACACGTGCTCTGGTCGCCATTCCAACCCACTTGTTTTCTTTATCGCGCAGGTTCTCAGGGACATTTTCACTGATTACATCGGATTCAACCGTCTGAAGAATATCATTATCTTTTGCGTGCGCAAGGACACCGCCATCTACTGTAATAAATAAATCCGCTTCCGTGCTTTCGCCTTCACGCTTCAGGCGCTCAATCAGCTCTTCCGCTTCCCCTTTAACGACATTGACTTTAATGCCTGTTTCTTCTGTGAAATCTTTATATACTTGATCATCTGCTTCATAATGTCTGGCAGTATATACATTAACCACCTGCTCTTCCTTTTTGGAAGCAGTGTCTTTTTCTTTTTCTCCCTCAGAAGCGCCTTCTCCCCCGCACCCCGCAAGAGCCAAAGTTAAAGCTGTTGTTGCAATAAAAGGTTTTAGTAATTTTGATAAGTTCATGTTTTCTTTCCACCTTTATATATGTATTTGAAAATGATAATTATTATCACTATATTAATTCTACCTATTAATATTTATTTCGTCAACATTCTTTTGCTATGAAAATAATAAATTTGTCAAATGAAATGTTTCCTCTTATATTCATTCCTATCAATCTATATGTAAATCAGAAAAATAAAAACTGCTTATTAATAACAACAAGATCCTTATGCGTATCAGGATCTTGTTGTAAAAGCATTCGCGGAATCTCTATTCTACCTGACCGCACACCGGTTTGGACCAATTTCCATTTCACGCTGTGTTTCTTCCTCTGGTGAGATTTTGCCCATATTCGTTTCCCGGATTTGCTGATAGGAATTCGGCTGCGGCGGTAGATTCTCCGTAACAGTTCTGCGGAACTCTTCCTCGCTGTCGATCTTTAAGCCATGATTCTGCTGGTACAGCACCCCGAGCTTTTCCGAAATGCTTCCATCCTCATTCATTTCATCTGAAATCATAAAATGTGCCGGGAGCACAAGCAGTTCATCGGTCAGCTCTTTATATCTTGTATATAAGGTTGTACGCAGGTCCTTTACCCAATCGCCAGCTTTCCCGGCCAGATCGGGGCGGCCAATCGAATCAATGAAAAGAATATCGCCTGTGAGCAAATATTGGCCATCGACCACAAATGAAGTACTGCCGATGGTATGGCCCGGCGAATATACTGCCTTAATGACTGTATCTCCTACCTGATACTCATCCCCGTCATGAATGTGATTGTACTCAAATTGGACCTCTTCCGCGTCCTTTGGAGGCAGATAATAACCCGCTCCAAACTTTTCAGCCAGCTTTCTTCCGCCTGAAATATGATCCGCATGCAAATGAGTATCAAGGACATGTGTGATGGTTATCTCTTTTTGCCTGATAAAATCCTCATACGGACCTGCCATCCGGTTCGCATCAATCAATGCTCCCTTGCCATTGGACTCAATAAGATAGGATAAACAGCCTTTTCCGATCCGGACAAATTGATAAATGGATCCGCCTTGTTTCAAATCCCCAATTTTAATCGGCTCGAGGTGTTCACTCCATGCCTTCATTCCGCCTTCAATGGAATATACATTTGAAAAGCCTGCTTCCGCTACCTGTCCGGCAACAAACTCTGATGAGCCTCCCTTGGCGCATACGACAAAAATTTCCTGATCTTTAGGCATCTTGTCCTGGATGGATTCCACTCCCTCAAGCAAATCAAAATACGGGGCGTTAATGATATGGACGTTTTTTCCTTCAATCTTCCAATCATCAAAGTCATCCGTATTTCGCACATCCAGAATGAATGTTTCTTCATGATTTAGAATTTTTCTGGTTAATTCCTTTACAGTGATTGTCTTAACATGATTCTCAGCCATTTTTTTCACCTCTTTGCGGGATTAAAAAGTAAGTGTTACATCGGCATCCTTACCTATTATTTTTTCCTGGAGATCGCCATGGTCTGTTACATGAGGATGTTTCGCCTCCACTTTTTCTTCCTCCGCCGTCGCTTTGCGCAGGTAATGTTTTAAGGTATCTCCGTCTTCCAATGTTCCCAAGTAATGATTGCCAGTGCTCTGGGCCCATGCTTTAATATCTGCGGTAGACCCCTTATCCGTCGCCTGAACCTCCATTACCTGTCCTGGCTCAAGAGCGGTCATCTCTTTTTTGGTTTTAACAATTGGCATTGGACAGGAAAGTCCTTTAGCATCCAAGACTTTATTAACATTCATGCTTTTCCCTCCATTCCCTATTAGTATCTTTTTAATTCTGCTTTCAATGCCCGGCCTAGTTTTCCAATTATTGATAACTTGATTCCCTATACCTCTATCCGTATGAATACAAACTAAACCTTTTTGTTTATTTGTGCACCAAATCCATTTCTTAATAAAGTCTTAACAATAGCCCATCAAAATGGTGGTCAAAGGAGTGACTTACATGAACGATATAGGAATGTTTTTTGCCCTCGCAGCCGGAATGCTGTCTTTCTTCTCTCCCTGCGTGTTTCCGCTGCTTCCGGCATATGTGACCCATCTGACTGGAGGCCGAATCGAGAACGCTAAAATGAAGGTGGACCGGAAGAAGCTTTATTTGCGTTCGTTTGGATTTATAATTGGTTTTAGTATGATTTTTATAGCTCTTGGTGCATCCGCCAGCTTTATCGGAAAAATTTTAATGAATTATCGGATGATTATAATGCAGGCTGCCGGGCTGTTAATTATTGTTTTCGGATTGCAGATGGCCGGCTTGCTTAAATTCAAATTCTTAATGAAAGAAAAGCGATTCCGTACAGAAAATAAATCAAAGGGCATGTTTGGCTCTGTTTTGCTGGGAATGGCCTTTGCAAGCGGCTGGTCACCTTGTGTTGGCCTTGCGCTTTCATCCATACTATTACTGGCGAGTTCTTCAGATACGCTAAGTCAGGGTATCTTCTTATTAGTGGCTTATTCTCTTGGTATGGCCATTCCATTTTTCATTATTTCAGTAATCATTTCTTATTCATTAAAAACCATGCGCAAAATTAATAAGTACTTATCCAGGCTCGCATTTGTTAATGGCATGATAATGGTTGCACTGGGAATGCTCGTTTTAAGCGGGCAAATGCAAAAAATTAGTGCATGGCTTTCAGCGTATAGCCTATTTCAATTCTAAAAAAGCGATAAATAATAAAGGATGATTATTTTGCCCGATCAGCATCTTATTGGAAAAACAGTATTGGTGGTAGAGGATGATGCCAAAATCCGCAACCTCGTTAAAATTTACCTGAAAAAAGAAGGTTATGAAGTGATGGAGGCAGCGGATGGCCGTGAAGCCATGAAGAAAATTGAACAATTTGATCCCTGCATTTTAATTCTGGATCTGATGCTTCCTAAAGTCAGCGGAGAGGAAATTTGCAGTTGGGTGCGGGAAGATTTGAAAAGCATGATGCCAATCATTATGCTTACGGCCAAAGCAGCTGAAAAAAACCGCATTCAGGGCTTCAAGCTGGGTGCAGACGATTATGTCGTCAAACCTTTCAGCCCTGCTGAACTGATGGTGCGCATCGAAGCAGTCCTAAGAAGAACCTCAAGCCGGTGCGGAAAATTAAGCTTTACAGGATTTACTCTCAAGCCTGCAAAAGGAGAAGCTATCATTAATGGAGATCCTCTTGAGCTGACACAATTCGAATTTAAACTGCTGCACATGTTTATGCAGCACCCGGGTCAAGTTTTATCGAGAGAACAGATTCTAAACTGCATTTATGAACATAACCAGAAGGCAGTGTCTGAACGGACAATCGATGTGCATATCAACCATCTCCGGGAAAAAATCAAACAAAAAACACCAAAGGACTATATTCAGACGGTAAGGGGAATGGGGTATAAATTTGTGGGTTTATAAAAAATTTTCCAATCTGTTATCGCGCCTCGTTGCCCTGAATAGCCTGGTCATTTTGCTTGTGATCCTCCTGGCTGGTTTTTCAGTAAAGGATTACGCATGCTTCCTCGTCAACTCAGAAGATGTCACCGGACAGGATCTGGTTGTTACCTTGAACGGATTTCTCTGGAGGGTTAGTATTGCTGCATTTGTCATCGTCGGCTTATTCCATTATTTCACTGTCCGTAAATTGGTCCATCCCATTAAGAATCTGTCCCAGGCTGCCAAGGACGTGATGAAAGGCAAGGCTCCTGATGAATTGGCCGTGCCTTCTTCGGGAGAATTAAAGGAACTGACCGAGAACTTTAATGCCATGACGGCCTCCCTTGTATCTTTTCAGGAAAAACGGGAAGAAATGCTCCGTGACATCGCCCACGAGCTCCGCACTCCCTTAACCAATATCAATGGCTATCTTGAAGCCCTGGAATCCGGAGTCATCGAGGGTGACCCTGAATTATTCGGCTCACTGCTTGAGGAGTCCCGGCGGATTACCGGCATCGTGGAACTGATAACAGAGCTCAACACATGGAGCAATGGCACATATTTTACTGAAAAGCCATTCGAGCCTTTATCCATTGACACGATTCTAAAAGAATCACTTAGTGCCTTTCGGTTAAAACTGGACGAAACGTTTGATCTCCAGGAGGTCCGGATTGAGTCTGCAATGGTAATGGGGAATAAAGACGGCCTTAAACAGGTTTTTACTAATATTCTTCAAAATGCACTTGATTACAATGCAGGGGCCGAACTGGCTATAAATGCCGCCCTCTCCGATCATTTCTATTCCATTACTATTTCCCATACAGGGCAGTTCATTGATCCTGAAAAAAAAGACCTGATTTTTGAAAGGTTTTATCGCCTTGAGGAATCAAGGAGTACAAAAGTAACCGGAGCTGGATTAGGATTAGCCATTGCCAAAAGTATTGTGGTAGCTCATAAGGGGCTGATTTCTTTGCAGACAGATGGAATCAGCCATACTTTTAACATTAAACTTCCAGCGGTTTCTAAAAATGAACTGATTTCTTAATCAAATCTTAATAAAACCCTTTCATACTAATGACAGGAAAGGGGTGAAGAAATGAAATTTACTATAAATAATGAAAACATTACAGGTGAATTGGGCTTCGGAAAGCTGCCTGTTTCTCCTAATGATCAGGCAGGCTATCGCCCGCTGGAACTCTTTGTGTCATCCTTGGCTGGATGCAGCGGCGCGGTGCTTTGGAATATCCTTCAAAAGAAGAGGCTGGGAGTTAAGATGATTGAGGCGGAAGTTTCTGTCTCCAGAATTCCTGAAGAAGCAAATCGGATAAATAAGCTGGCCATTTCAGCTGAGGTTCATGCAGATCAAGCTCTTTCCGAAGCACAGGCTGCAAAAGCAGCAGAGCTCACTGTGAAAAATTGCGGAATGATTCAATCTGTGATTGGCTCTATCGATATCAACTATGAGGTTACGTTCACGGGTGATTATGATTGAGTTATTTTAATATTGGGAGCCTGACGATTCCATCTGTTTGGCTGGCTGTTCTGCTGTCCCTTTTTATGACATCACTTTTGTACAGATTCGCCTCGGGAAGAAAACTTGAGGATTGGTATTGGAACAGTTTTTTTCTTTACTTTCTGGTGTGGAAGTTAAGCTATATTCTGTTTCACTTTAAGATGGCCATAGAGATGCCGCTGTCTATTGTTTATTTTAACGGGAGCACAAAAGGTCATTTCCTTGCTCTTATATCGCTTTCCGTTTATCTGATTTATATTGCAGGAAAGAAGTACCAGACAGTCTATCGCGATGCTTTTAAGGTATTTCCTCTTTTTTTCATTAGTTTTGAAAGCACCAAATTTGCACTGGAAACAAATCTGGCTGCTGCCACGGCAAGTCTGCTTCTGCTGATCGGCTATGCACCTTTTCTTAAAAAGAAAAATGAAAGCTTCTCAATCCAGGCATTCACCTTCCTTTTCCTTTTCGAGCTTCTTATCATCAGTTTCTTACAGCCGATCCTGTCCCTTGAGATACTGACATTCGGCTGGCTGGCATTTATCGTATACATCCTGTCTATCCGGGATCGTAGAAATCTTAGCTGCAAACTAACTACTTAAGGCGGTGTAAAAGGTTGAATAAAAATTTGTTATCGATAGCTATAATTCTATTGGCACTGGCGATTGTATTCGTCAATCTATGGAAACCATCTGCAGATAAAGAAAGCACAAGCAATGCTGCTGTGGAAAACGAAGAGGAATCGATTGAAACCGAGGATATACCTGGGTCAGATCTTACTCAGGTTGAGGAAGGAAAGCCTGCTCCAGATTTTGAACTAACCACTCTGGATGGCAAAACTATGAAACTATCGGATCTTCAAGGGAAGAAGGTCATTCTGAACTTCTGGGCAACCTGGTGTCCGCCCTGCAAAGCTGAAATGCCTCATATGCAAAATTTCTACGAAAAGCATAAAGAAGATGGCATTGAAGTGGTAGCAGTTAATCTCACAAATATTGACAACGGCCGGAAAGATATCGAGAAATTCGTTAAGGATTACGGACTTACCTTTTCCATCCCCCTCGATGAAGATGGCATGATCGGCCCGCAGTATCAAGCATTTACAATTCCAACAAGCTATATCCTCGATACAAAGGGTGTAATTACAAAAAAAATTGTCGGCCCTATGGATGAAGGCATAATGGAAAGCTTGACGAAGGATATTGATTAAGGATAGGCAGACAAAAGGTGCCTGCCGCTGAATTTTAATATCATCTATCACCGTATAAATGAAGGTACATATACGATGAAATATCTCAATATTGGCCCAAACCACCTTAAAATATTATATCAGATGCCTGCCCTCCTTAGTCTATAATGTATTTTTTGGGGCAGGCACTGAAAACGAATGGGGTGTGTACCTTCCGAATCGAGATTCCTGTAATTCTCAAGCGGTTTTCTGCATTGATATTAATCTAATCGGTAATGCTTATTCCATTCGGCATACCTTTTACTTCAATTGTATCAATAACCTTATTCTGTTCTTTATCGATGATGCTGACCGTATCATCAAATATATTCGTTACATACACCCTCTTGTTATCCGGACTTGTTACCACTCCATGCGAGCCTTTGCCGGTTTCAATTTCAGCTGATGCTTTCTTTAAAGCAAGATCTATAACGGTAACACTGCTCGAAGGAGCTTCTTCTGTTCCCTGGTTGGCCACATAGGCAAACTGGCCTTTCTCATCGATATATACTTGTGCAGGACCAGTTCCCACTGGAATTTTATCAACCTTATCAGTGGCCAGATCAATCACAGCGAGAGCATTTTCTCCATTTAATGCTGCGACAAGTGTTTTTCCATCAGAAGTAATACCCGTAGTGACAGGAGCTCTTCCCACTTTTATCCGCTTTTCTTCCTTCATGGTTTCAAGATTAATAACACTGACCGTATCTTCACCCATATTGGCAATGTAAGCTCTTTTGCTATCTGATGAAATCCTGAATCCATGCGGCCCTTTGCCGGTCTCAACTGTGTTTGATACATTGAGGCTATTCATATCAATGACAGATGCAGTATTGTCCTCGTTGTTTGTTACAACAGCGTACTTCCCATCCTCCGTAAAAACAATGTGGGCAGGGTGATTTCCAACTTCGGCCTCCTGAACCAGTTCATCGCTTTCAACACTGTAAAATACTGCTTTTGCACTCACTTCTCCGTGCTCTCCATGGCCTCCCCCTTGCCCTGCCATACCTGGCACAACCGTAGCCCCTATTAATTTTCCATCTGGTGAAACCTGCACATTGTGAGCGGAACCTTCTACCTCTATTGTCGTTACAATTGAATTGTCAGATGCATCAATTTTTGTGATGCTGCCTCCTTCGTTTGCGGTGTAATAATATTGGACCTCCGTTTTTTCTTCAGCCTCTTCTTTATTGCCTTCAGTTTGCTGAACATCCCCGGAAACAGACTTCGATTCATCAACAGCATTACTTCCCGAGCTGCATCCGGCCAGTATCACGCCTAACAATAAAAATACAATAAATATCATTTTAAATTTAATCATGGAATTTTCCTCCCTTATCGTTATATAAAGAGAGCATAATAACAGCAAGAATATACAAAAGTGATGTACTTCACTTAACCAAATAAACGTGCAAAAAGTATAACAATCTTTTGAAATCCATAAACTCTGCAAATTTAATAGGTATGATAAAGAATTTCCTAATATCCAGGCCCTTTGCTAAAACAAAAAAAGCTGGCCCGCACTACTATAAGTGCAGCCAGCCCATACCTATTCGATTATTTCCACACGAACGCTTTTTCTCCCCCACTGAAGGGCATCGCCCTGGTTTGGAATGAACACATCGATTGAACTTCCGTTTATGCCGCCGCCTATGTCCGCTGCTATTGCAGTTCCATAGCCTTCTACTTTCACGATTGAGCCAAGCGGAATGACACTTGGATCGACTGCAATCACTTTCGCATCAGGGTACTTTTTTAAATCCAGACCCATCCTTGTCACACCTGAACAGCCCTCACAACTCGCTGTATATGCTGTGCTTTCCACAGTCAATGTTTTACCTGCCGCTGTGCCGCGCTTCGCCTTTCGGTCAAGTGCGGCTCTCGTCCTCGGGCCGGCAATGCCATCTGCGGTCAGTCCCTGCTGTTTTTGAAAGCTCTTGACAGCGCCCACTGTACCATTTCCATAAATACCATCTAAGCTAGATTTGTAATGACCTGTTTGTTTTAATTGATATTGAATTTGGATGACCTGTTTTCCAATGTCCCCATATCTCAGTACTTTTAATGCGTGGTTTGTCTGCGGTCCTGCTATTCCATCAGCCTTCAGGTTACGCTTACGCTGAAAATCCTTGACGGCTTCCACCGTGATGCTTCCATAGTATCCTGTCGATGTATGATATGGGAATACCCCTTTTGTCATCAGGTAATCCTGCAATTCGGCCACATCTGACCCTGATGATCCATTGGCAAGTGTACGATCCCCGAGCGCCGCTTCTGTAAACGAAGGAGCAACCAGCATGAGAACCACAGCCACGAAGGCCATCAGCATGTTTTTAAATCTCATTAACATTAATAAATCCTCCCCAATTTCCTTTGATATAAAAGAATTCGGGAGGAAATGACATTATTCGAGTGTTGCAAACAGAATCACAACGTTCGACCCTCTATCATCCATTATATTGCAATAATGGGTTCTATTTTGTCTGTGTATATATTACCCTACATTTATAAGAAAAAGCTGAAGAACTTTATCTTCAGCAATTTGATCTATTTCCATATATCCAAGTACTTTTTCTTGTATTTTTTGTCATCAACAGTATCAATCAAATCTAAAGCTGTTTGTCTAATAGCCTCATCATTCAGATGATCATATAAATTTTTCATATTTTGAAGGATGTCATTACGTATTAACGTGTAATTTTTTTCATCTGTTCCATTAATAAAACGTTCAGTCATTTCTTCCATGACCAGTTCTTTTTGGGGTGTACCGGAAATCCCGATTTTCCATATAGATTGAAGGCTATGTCTGGCTGTAACAAACTTTTCATCTTTTGTTACTTCCCACAGCTTAGGGAAATCCCTCATGATTCTCATCTCTGGATCGCTTTTAGCCAGGTTAGCTAAGTATTGAGCTGCACGGGAGCGTTGATGGTTATCGTTATGAGTTAAGTCCTCTAATAGCTGATCCCATACTTCATAAGCCCAATCAACTTCTTTGTCAGTAGCATTTAAAATGTGCTGATAAGCTTCATAACGCTCTTCTTTATCGTCTGACTTTGATTTTTGAAATTCCAACTTCAGCTGACTGTCCATCGTTCACCGCCTTACTTACATGCAAGAATTTCTTATATTTTATAAAGCTACTTCTGCGCTATTTGAATAAGGTTGCCGCATGTATCATCGAATACAGCCAATGTGACATCCCCCATTACTGTCGGCTCCATAGTAAACTTCACTCCGAGTTTTATTAATCGGTTATACTCTTCGTGAACATCAGCAACGCCAAACATTGTGGCTGGAATTCCTTCTGCAAAAATCTTCTTTTGATATTCTGTGGCAGCCGGATGTACATTAGGTTCCAGCAAGAGCTCCGTACCATCTTGATCTTCGGGAGAAACCAGGGCGATCCACCTGTGTTCCCCAACTGGGATGTCATGCTTTTTTACAAACCCCAGCGTTTCTGTATAAAAATTCAATGCCTTCTCCTGATCCTGGACGAAGATACTGGTAACAATAACGTTCAACATGTATTTGCCTCCTTTGTTAATTGTAATGGGCTTCCAGCAAAACCGGCAGTACCTCTGTATGAATCTCTATTCCACTTTTAGTAAGTTACTCCAGCCATCCTTCCAGCAGATTCTTAAGTGGCTGGTTATTAAAAATAATTACCCGATATTTTCCCTTTCGTTCGGATCTAATGAGCTGTGCATCTTCCAATACTGAAAGATGTTTAGCTATTGCCTGCCGCGAAATGGAAAGGCCGTGCTTCATAATGAGACGAGCCGTCAGTTCAAATAGCGTCATCTCTTTGCGTTCGGAAAGTTCGTCCAATATAAGCCTTCGTGTCGAATCACCAAGTGCTTTGAATATAGTGTCTTTGTCCCAATTCATATTATGATTATAAGCAACCATTTGGTTGCTTGTCAATACAAGCAACCTCAAAGTTGCCTACTAAAGGTCCCGTTTCAATCTTGGCAGTAATCACGAGAACAAGTCTTAGAGGTTTAAGCCAAAGAACTGCATACATCCTTCTGTATTTGTAAAAAATACTGAAGAGGTGAGAACAATTGGAAAATGATAATTTAAAGCTTACATCTTCCGAAATAGGAACACTATGGGGGGAGTATGTAAACGGAACAATGACCGAGATTGTAAATAGGTATATGATTTCAATTATAGAAGACGAAGAAATAAAACAAGTTTTTGAAATAGCTATTAAGACAGGGGAAAAACAAAAGGAGCAGCTTGTTTCCTTCATTGAGAAGGATGGATTTCCAATTCCCATTGGTTTTTCGGAGTCCGACCTCAATAAAGGTGCAGAGAGATTGTTTTCAGACTTATTCTGCCTGAATTATTTACATATTATGACTATCCATGGTTTGTTAGGTCATACAACCGCTTTAGGTGTTTCGGTCAGAAAGGACATACGGGAGTTTTACAACTCATGTGTAGATGATGCAAAAAATATGTACGATTTAACCATTGAGCTGCTTCTGAAAAAAGGAGTTTTTCAGAGAGATCCTTATTTTTATCCTGCCGAAAGCCCTGAAATTATTACTGCAACAGATTTTACTGATGGATTTTTCGGAAAAGGGAGACGTTTATCTTCTACAGAAATAATCAGTATCTCCCTTAACATTAAAAAGGGGGTTATGGCAAAAGGACTTTCCATCGGATTCAGCCAAGTCACAGAATCGAAAGATATAAGGAAGTTTTTTGAGGAGCTAGAAGAAACATCCGATGATAACCTGCAGGCGCTTTCAAAAATATTGCACAAGGATAACTTGCCAGTCCCAACTTCATTGGAATCAGAGATTACAGCGTCAAAGGACTCTCCATTTTCCGATAAATTAATGTTGTATCATATGGGTTTCCTGGCTCAAACTGCACAAGTATATTACGGGACAGGCCTGGCCGGATCCATGCGGACAGACCTGGCCTTAACTTATGAAAAAGCAATTCTGAAATCCTTGGGAGTCACCAGAAAATGGTTCGGCATTATGGTGAAGAACAAGTGGTTAGAACAGCCGCCGCTTGCTCCCAATAGAAAAGAACTTGCACAGGATAAATAAGTTACCCCCTCATTTTTATGAGGGGGTTTTCACAGTCCGGCAGCTGAGCCGTGCCTGGGTTCTCGTTCCAGCTTAATCTCCTCCCCCGCCACAACTTGAGCAGGAGCTGCAGGAAGAGCAGGAACTGCATGAGCTGCCGGAACCGCAGCTTGTACAGCTTGATGAAACCTTGCTGCTGATTTTCATGTAACTGGAAAAATCATCATAATGAAAATACGATACAGATAAAAAAGGAACCAGCATTGCGTTATAGTTTTGCTGGGTTTTTCTTTTTCTCATCATTTCTTGTATGATACTTTTTTCATAGTTTTTTACTTTCTTTGCTGTTTTTTTCATGGCAGAAATAAGCGAGACCACCGTATTTATATATTGGCTATTTCTCCTAAAATAGAGCTCTATTAGTTCATTTTCCGGCAAATCCTTAAAATCATCAATTATATTTGGAGGTACTGGGAATCTGTAAAACCCCTTATAAAGATGGATATTTTCCTTTCTTATGAAAAAGAGCTCACCATACACCCAATCAAAAAATCCGCGCAAATCAGGTTGAGACGACTGGTTTAGATTTGGACTATGATGAAGAGTGCTTCCCAAATATCCTTTTGAAAAATCATCATACTCACGGGTAAACATGAGCATATGATGCCACAGGTCATCGACTTTTTCACTGAACATAGGGGACTCTTTTAAAAAAGAAGTCATAATAAAGTAGCGTTTTAAATCCAGCAGACGCCACCTGTACTCATTTTCTTTTAGCTTAATTTCTTTCCTTACCCTCTCTTCTACATTGCCCATATAACTGCTGCTAAGAGATTTCTCCAGGTGATCACTTAGCTTTTTCAACCCTTTAATCGGTTTTATGTCTAAAGATTTCGGAGATAAACCAAATTTAAATGAGAGTTTCTTGCGCAAAAAGAAAATAAACCAGATAACCACGGCAAGCAGGAATAACCAGACCATGTAATCCCCCCTTCTTTCATACTATTACGAATCCCATTGCCGAAAGTTCCATATTTTCGCATTATTAATATCCATTAGCACAATATGAAAGTACCCCGTTAGCTCAATACCTTTACCAATACAATTTCATCTCTGATCGGAATGCCAGCATTTCCAATTAACGGTATCTTGGGTTTAACCTTTCTTGCTTCCTCAACCGCATTATGAATAATTTTGGATAGGATAAATCTTCGTTTCTGATAAAACTTTAATGCTAATAAATTATCATTCGTTGTTATTAGCAAACAGCAACTCTAATTTTACAATGGAAATAATCGATTATTGTTGAAATGAGGTTAAGGTGAGGGAGGACGTAACTGTCACCTGAAGTATTATTCGCACTCCAGCCTCCTGCAATAAAATAGACATCCCGCGAAAGGATGTCTTCTTATGTTTTTATCAGCTGAACAAAAACTAACATGATAAATGATATTCCTATCATACACGCTACCCATAACCAGGCCATCTCCATATTGCCTGAATCAATGGCTACATAAATAGCAGTTGGAATCGTTTGTGTTTTTCCCGGAATATTACCGGCAAACATTAAAGTAGCTCCGAACTCTCCCAATGCCCTGGCAAAGCTTAGAATGCCGCCTGAAATAATGGCCTTGTATGAAAGAGGGATCGTGATATTCATAAATAATTGAATATCATTCGCCCCATCTACCCGGGCCGCATTTTCAATGTCACGATCAATCGCTTCAAAGCCTGTCTTGGCAGACTGATACATAAGAGGAAATGCGACAACCGTCGAAGCGATAACAGCGGCCCACCATGTAAACATAACTGGCTGTTTAAAAATAAACTCAATGAATTGGCCTGCAAAACTGTTTCTTCCAAAAATGACAATCAGCAGAAACCCTACAACAGATGGCGGTAATACTAATGGCAAAAGGAAAGCGGTCTCCGCAATGGCTTTTCCTTTAAATCTTTTATTTGCCATCGTCTTTCCTATGATAACGCCCAGAATAACGGCTAATATTCCTGAAACAGAAGCAATTTCGGCAGATAATATGACTGGCGACCAAAAATCAGTAGACATTTAATTATTTCAATCCTTTAAATCCATACTCTTCAAAAATACCCATAGAAATTTCATTTTGAAGATAATCATAGAACAGATTAGCTTCCTCTGGATGACTTGTATCTTTAATCACACCCAAAGGATAAATGATAGGGTTGAGAGTGTTTTCATCTGCCGTGTCCACCATATCAACCTTTTCAGATATTAACGCATCCGTTTTATAAACAATTCCGGCATCCACATTATTAGTCTCTACATACGTAAGGACCTGGCGGACATCTTTGGCAGGTACCACTTTTTCTTCTATGTTGTTCCAGATATCCATTTTCTCTAATAATTCCTTCGCATATTTCCCGGCAGGAACCGACTCCGGTGTACCGATTGACAATTTATCTGCGTTTGTGAGATCAGAAAACGATTTGATTTTCAATGCTGACTTCTTCGGTACTACTAAAACAAGCTCATTCCCAACCAGATCAATCCCATTGTTTTCTTCAATCAGCCCGTCATTCACCAGTTTATCAAATTTATCCTCTGCAGCTGAAAAGAAAAGATCAGCGGGTGCTCCCTGGGAGATTTGCTGCTGAAGAGAGCCTGAAGCACCAAAGTTAAAGTTGATCAGCACATTTGGATGTTCCTTTTCGAACCTTGTTTCAATTTCCGTTAAGGCATCCTGCAGGCTTGCTGCTGCTGAAATAGTCAATTCCACTTTCTCTCCGGCTCCTTCCCGCTTATCCTCTCCTGTATTTTTAGGAAGGTCACTGTTTGAACAGCCAGCCAATGATAAAAAAAGGACCATTAACGAAAAAAAGAACAGGTATTGCTTTTTCATTATGCCCCCCCTTTCCAATTAGTTATATCTGATTATAACTAATTATAACTGCTAATGCCCTGGATATCAGCGGTGAGGACATTGTGACAATACCTCTGGGAAAAACAGTGAAAAAACTCCATTTTTAGGGCTGGAAAAAAAGAAGGCACAATGGCCTTCCTTATAAAAATAATTGAACCAGCATTGGCTTGCTTTAGTACAGCTTATTACTGATATTCTCAGATATCTCCATTTTCACTTTTGAAGCTTGTTCATAGTTTTTCATGGTGATCCCCGTACAGATAAGATCGATTAAATAAAGCTGTGTAATTTTGGCTACTAATGAACCGCTGTCTAACGGGCTTTCCTTTACAGAGGTCAGTAAAATATAATCCGCGTATTTGGCCAAAGGTGATTTCACATAGTTTGTTAATACAATCACAGTAGCTTTCTTTTCATTGGCTATTTTAACAGTGTCGACAATATCCTTTGTGCTGCCTGTTAAACTAATGGCAATCACAACGGAATGTTCATCCAGGGAGGTCGCCCTCATTACCTGGAAGTGAGGATCTGTGACGACATCAACATGTTTTCCTATTCTCATGAGGCGATTTTGCATATCAAGCCCGGCAATTCCGGAAGAGCCTATGCCAAATACCACTACATCCCTGGAACGGACTATCGCTTCGATGCTGTTTTCAAGAGCTTGATTATTCAGCATACTATACGTATCTTCAATGGCATGTACCATGTTTGTGCGGATGCGTTCAATATAGGTCTCGTCACCCGCCTGACTGGAATTACCTGATACCTCTTGCGCGAGCGAAAATTTAAAATCCTGGAAGCCTTTAAAGCCCAGCTTTCTGAAGAAACGCAGAACTGTAGCCTCTGCAGCTCCTATCGCTTCCGATAATTCCGTTAATGAATGGTATAACACCTTGTCTGTATTCGTTAAAATATATTCATGAATTCTATGGTCGGATTTAGTAAAGTTGTGTTTATGCTGTTCCATTAATATAGTAGGCTTCAGCCCTGTCATTTTTCTATTCGTTTCCATAGTAACCCCTCTGCTAACTTTTCCTGTTCATGTCCAAAAAGTGCTTGGCTGCTCCTAATAAATTGGCTTTGTTTTCATGTGCGGCAATTCTCATCCGAAGCGACTTCCAGTGGTTTGGCATTACTTTCTTCGCTAAAGACGATTGTACCTCTTCCAATAAAAAGTCTCCTTGTGCAGAAATTCCGCCGCCAATCAGTACAAGCTCGGGGTTAAAAATATGAACAAGGCTCTGAATGCCTGTCGCCACATCATCTGCCCACTGCACAAATAGGTTATTAGCTTCCTTATTTCCCTCTCTGGCAAGCTCGAAAAACTTCTCTAATGGAAGGTTCACACCCATTCTTTCCTCCACTAGCTCTGATAGGGCTGAACTGGAAGCATACCTTTCATAACAGCCATTATTACCGCAGGTGCAGGGCTTCCCATTTGGGTACAGATTGATATGCCCGATTTCCCCGGCTGAAAAATTGGCTCCTGTGTATAGCTTACCATTTAAGAATAACGCACCGCCAATCCCCGTGCCAATAGTTACACAGAGAAAATCATCCATATCTTTAGCTGCACCTTGCCAATATTCACCTAATGCTGTGCAATTCACATCGTTTTCAACCGTAACCGGCAATCCGGTATGTTTTGAAATAACCTCAGCCAGACTTGTACCGGTATATCCCGGAATATTATCCGTTGCATGCACCACGGTTCCATTCTGGTTATCAATCTGCCCTGCAGAGCTGATGGCAATGCCCTCGACTCTTGCCTGTTTTAACAGCATATCACAGATCATCTTCACTTTTTCTACTATTAAAGGACCGCCCTTATAAGCCTCAGCCGGGATGGAATCAAGACTAAAAAGCTCTCCTTCGTCTGAAGCGATGCCATATTTTATAGATGTTCCGCCAATATCAATGACTCCAAGCTGCATGATTGTGCTCCTCCCTTACAATTGAAAAAAGAGAAAACCCATACCAGGTTTTCCCCTCCACCTATGAGCATTAAAGCTACTCCCTATTCATTTAGAAAGCGATACTCCAATGCTCCATCATCTTTCATGGAAATAAACAATCTTTTATTATATTCTTCACGTTCTTCCGGATAATCCTCACGAAAATGTGCGCCCCTGCTTTCTTTTCGTTCCAGCATGGCCTCAAGCAGAATTTGCGAAAGCTTGAAGAAGTTTCGTGCCTTAATTGTCAGCTTTCGGGTTGCCTGCTGTTCGAACAATCTACCTAAATCAAGCTCTGACTCGAGCTTTCTGATGGTTTCTAATGCTTTTAATAGACTGTCCTTATTGCGCACGACATTCCCATGATACCACATTAGTTTTTTGATCGATTCAATAGCCTGATGAACTTTTTTCTCCATATCTATAACAGGACCTTTTGTTTGCCCCTGAACGCCAAACATGTTCTCGATCTGTTTCAATGCTTCAGGTTCAGAAATTTCCTCATGGCTTTGTGTTTCGATATACCTGACACAATCTGCCGCAGCCCTTTTGCCAAATACCATGCAGGCGCCAGTCGAATTTCCTCCCAATCGGTTCGCTCCCTCAATATTGCAGGACAGCTCACCAATGGCATATAATCCGTTCACACCGGTTCTGCCATACGTGTCAATATAAACTCCGCCGTTGCTGGCATGGGCAAATGGGGCAATACGAATTTCATTCTCCAAAAGATCAATATTTCTCTCTTTCAGCCAATTTAAATAGACCGTGTAGAACTCTTCCCCATTTTCATATAACTCGGACCGATATAAAAGCCTGAATCCGCGGTCATTCCGATTCGCGATGATATTTTTCATCATCGCGATATCCACATACTTCGAATCAAGTGAATGGGTGAACGGACCGTGCGTGCTCCTGATCTGCAGACATTCCTGCTTCGATATCTCCTCAGGCAGCATAGAATCCAGTAAGCTGCTTCCTGCTTCATCGACTATATCATCACAATACATTAATGTATGTTCCCCAAAGAGGGTTTTATATTTCGGAGCCGTAATGCCTGGAATGAATTGAATATATTCCATGTTTACAAGACGGGTCCCTGCTTCGACAGCCAGGATATGGCCGGAGCCATCCACATCATTGGGATTTAAGTTATGCTGATAAATACTGCCGAATCCGCCCGTTGCTAAAATGACAGATTTGCATTCCACCATAACGAGGTCATTATTCTCATCTAAAAGTATGGCTCCCGCCACACGGTCATCTTTCTTCAGCAAAGTAAGGACGATTGTCTTTTCCTGGATAGACAGGTTTTCATACTCTGCAAAAATAGTTCTCACATTTTCGCGAATCTGATCCCAGTCACTTAATAAATAGATATCCCGTTCATGTTCAGCGAAACAGGCTTTACGCTCCCCTTCCAGCTTTTTCGCCTTCACACCAATCTCGTGATATTCCTTTACACGCTTCGGAATTTCTTTTACATACACCTCAGCTAAATCCCGCCCATGCATGCCATGGCTCAAGCTTTCAATATCTTCAAGAAATATCGATTCATCTTCATGATCTTTTGTCACCTGAGTTCCAAGGGAGGCTTTCAGCGGATAAAAGCTTGAACCTGAAGCTACCTGCATTTTTGTCACCATCAATACATCGGCCTGTTGATCTGCAAGCTCTTTGCTTACTTTTATCCCGGCCAGCCCGCTTCCGGCCACTAAGACATCCGTTTTTATTTTCTTTTTTATTTGAAACATAGTCTCACCATTTTACGCTGGTTTTTTTCTATCATAGTATGTCAGATTTTCATCTTCAGCTTTGCTTTTTTGCTTGAATAATAAGCTAAAGACATAACCGAACACGATAGAAGCAATTAAATTAATGATGGAATAGGCCCATAAAGTAATATCAGTAAAGTAAGACACATAGACTGCAAGGGCTGCTGTTGCGAAGAAACCGCAGATGGCCCCTTTCGCGTTTGCTCTTTTCGTCATGACTCCAAGCGTGAAGGTACCTCCGATGATACCCAATACTAATCCCATCAATCCATTAAACCAGGAATAAGCATCTCCAACATCTGTGTAAATCAGGACAATGGCAAAAGCAATGGAGAAAATCCCTACAATTGTGGATACATTACGCGCCATTTTGGTGCTTTTTTCATCACTCATATCTGGTTTAAGAACTTTCTGAATATCCAATGTCCAGCTTGTCGCCACACTGTTCAAGCCCGTTGAAAGTGTTGATTGTCCCGCAGCGAATAATCCGGCAATCAGCAAGCCTGAAATTCCTGCCGGCAGCTCAGCAACGATAAAGTTGGCAAAAATCAGGTCGGCTTTACCTTCAGGCATCGCACCTGCCTGCTGCGTATAAAATGTATATAAAGCTGTTCCGATAAAGAAGAATAATGTTGCCGTACCAAGTGACAGAATACCATTTAAATAAGTCATTTTATTCATTTCTTTTAAGTCAGTGGTTGTTAAATAACGCTGAACCATGTCCTGACTTGAAATATATGAGAATGCTGTTGATATCCCGGCGCCAAAAATAAGAAGAAGAACACTGTTATTGACAAAGTTCGGATCGAAGAATGGTGTATCCGTAAAGAATTTCCCGTCTTGCGTACCGACACGGACCACTTCTCCAAATCCGCCATCAATGGAGAACATCAGCATAATCAGGGCAAAAATACCGCCGCCGATTAAGACAATACCCTGGATGAAGTCTGTCCAAAGCACTGACTTAATTCCTCCAAAGGCTGAATAGATGGTTGCCACTACACCCATGAATAATACGATCAGCACGGCATTGATGCCTGTAACAGCCGCTAATGCCAAAGCAGGCAGATACATAATAATGGACATGCGCCCAATCTGATAGACGATAAAAAGAAGACTCCCAATGACGCGCAGTTTTGTATCAAAGCGGCGCTCTAAATATTCGTAAGCTGTATCTAAATTTAATTTCCGGTAAACCGGCAGGAAATAATAAATCGCGATTGGCACGGCAATAAATAAACCTAATTGTGCAAACCACAGTTCCCATGATCCTAAATAGGAGTTTCCCGCTAAAGATAAGAATGAAATCGGACTCAATAAGGTTGCGAATAAGCTGACAGATGTCACCCACCACGGAATAGAGCCATCCCCTTTGAAGAACTCTTTTCCCTGCATTTCTTTTTTGGCAACTGCAATCCCTACCCAAAGAATGAACAAAAGGTAGGCAAATAATATAACGTAATCAATTACAGCAAAAGATCCAGTCATCATTTATCCCCCTGATTTTACAGATATTTTTCCGCAATCATTTTCGCGCGTTGAACTTTATCCTCTTCAAGCGCTTTCATTGGCTTCCTGCATACACCTGCATCAACGCCTTGTGTCTTCAGGATCTCTTTAATCGTCTGGTATAAGCCATTATCTAAAATATCTCCGATTAAATCATTGGTTACCTTTTGAAGCTCCCTTGCTTCTTTTACTTGGCCTTTTTGTGCCAATTCAAAAATTTGCTTGGCACGCTGTCCATTTACATTAAACGTACTGCCAATCGCTCCGTCTACATTCAGGACACTTGCAGAAAGCAGCATTTCATCAAATCCGGAATAAATGAGCTTATCAGGATAAGCATGGCGAAGTCTCTCCAGTAAGAAGAAATCAGGTGCTGTAAATTTCACGCCAATTACTTTTTCATTTTCAAAAAGCTCTCCAAATTGCTCAAGATTCATGCTAACCCCCGTTAAGGCTGGGATAGAATAGATGATCATTTTGTTGTTAACGCTTTCTAAAATGGTGTAATAATAATCTTTAATCTCCTGGAAATCAAACTTATAGTAGAAAGGTGTAACAGCAGAGATAGCATCATAGCCTAAATCTGTTGCAAATTGTGCTAATTCTACTGCTTCATCAATATTTAATGAACCCACCTGAGCAATCAATTTAACCTGATCTTTAGCTTCATCCTTTACAATTTCAAAGATTTGCTTTTTTTGTTCAGTGGAAATCAGAAAGTTCTCACCTGTACTTCCATTGACATACAAGCCATCCACCTTTGAAATTTCGATATTGTAACGGACAATCTCCCTTAATCCCTTTTCGTTCACCCTTCCGTTTTCATCAAATGAACACAACAACGCTGTAAAAATTCCTTTCATCTTGAACACCCTCATTTCTAATTTTCACTAGTAGTTTTGTATAGCTTTTGCAAATTTCTCTGTAATTAATTTCGGACGTGTAATGGCACTTCCTACAACAACTGCATGAGCTCCTAATTCAATAGCCCTTTTTGCTTTTTCCGGTGTATCCATATTTCCTTCCGCTATAACAGGAACTGAAACATGGGATATTACTTGTTCCAGTAATTCCAAAGGAACAACTCCTTCCGAATAAGGAGTATATCCCGCTAAAGTGGTTGCCACAATATCCACTCCGGCTTTTTCAGCTGCAAGCGCTTCTTCTAATGTAGAAATATCAGCCATAAACAGCTGGTCCGGGTACCTGGCTTTCGCTTCTGCAAAAAATCCCTGAAAACTTTTTCCATCCGGACGGACTTGCTTTGTTGCATCAAAAGCAATGATATCCACACCTTCCTGATACAGGTCATCTACTTCTTTTTCCGTTGCCGTAATATACACTCCGCTACCGGGATAATCCTTTTTGATAATCCCAATGATGGGAAGATCGACCTCCTTCTTGATTGCACGTATATCTTTCACGCTGTTTGCTCTAATTCCGGAAGCCCCTCCTAGCTTTGCTGCAAAAGCCATCTTACTCATAATATATGAATCATGAAGCGGCTCATCTTCAAGGGCCTGACACGAAACTATTAATCTGCCTTTTATCTTATCTAATACATCCATAATACCTCTCCTACCTGTCATTCCTTTGATGCTTCCATAACGGCAATCATCCCTGCACACAAGAAAATGCTCAGAAAACGTTTTCATATCGTCACTATATCACCGTGATATTTTATTGTCAATTTTATTTTTAAAAATGACAGTTTATTATCAAAATAAATGAAATTTATATCATTGCAGAATCCGAGTCAAACAAAAAAATGCAAGATTCTTATTTATAAGGAATCTTGCATTAGAATCTATTTTAATTTGTAATAAATGATTTCAGGATCTTCTTCATCTAAATTTTCAACTATTCCGCTCTGACTTTCACAGTAATACAATGCCCTCTTTCATTGTTGAGTATAATCTCGGCTGCTTGTTTACCCATAACCTAACTGTCTATATTTACAATGTTGCCCAAATCTTCAATATCAGCCTTAATAATGGGTCTTCATCTTACTTCTCCATTATCAGTATTATCAAGGCAGTTCTACAAAAATAGCGTTAATCCCTTCCCGGATTAACGCCTCAATCAATATGAGTGCACTACTGACCCTTTATCTTTTTACTTAGTTTTTCACTGAACCTAAACTCTCAACGAGCCGCGGAACCCTCTTGCACCATAGTAGGAATCGGCTCCATTGTGATACACAAACACCGTATCGTAGCGGCGGTCACAGAAGAGGGCCCCGCCAAGTTTTCTGATATGAGCGGGTGTCTGTACCCAGCTCGATGTTTTCTTATCGAAAGCTTCAAGCTTCTGGAGCTCCCGGTATTGCTCTTCTGTTAAAAGTTCAATCCCTATGGCAGCCGCCATATCCGTTGCGCTGTTTTCCGGCTTATGTTTTTTCCTTGCCTCCAGTGCTTCACGATCGTAGCAAAAACTTCTGCGGCCCTTAGGACTTTCTGCTGCACAATCAAAAAATATGTATTCGCCCGTCTTTTCGTCATACCCGGCAACATCCGGTTCGCCGCCCGTTTCTTCCATTCCATTCAGCGACCATAGTTTCTCAGGATTAGCCTCAAGCTTAGCTTGTACATCCGCCCATTCAAGCCCTTCATGCCTGAACATATTCTTTTCAAAACGTGCTTTCAATGTTTGCAGCAATTCATACTGCTGTCCTGGTGACAGCACCTTGCTTCCTTTTGTCATATGAGTACCTCCTTTTTTCTCCATTATAATATAATTATGACCCTGAAGAGCTAGTTGATAAAAGCTGGAGCCGGATTTTACTTTTCATATAACCGCCCTTTGGATTTTGGTCTTCGGTTTCTCCTTTTTTGTTTGAAGCTGCTCTGGCTTCGGACTCAAATCCGGTGTTTTCCTCTTCCTGTGTCTGAACCTGAACCAACTTCGGACTCAAACCCGACATTTTCCCCTTCCTGTGTCTGAACCGGAACTATCCCGCACTACAAAAAAACACTAACAAACGAATACATTTGTTAGTGTTTCCCAATCTATTATGAAGCTTGTTGTTCAAATCTTTCTTCTGCTGGAGGGTTGAATTGCCCTTCCCACTTCGCTATAACAATTGCCGCCAGTGAGTTCCCCACCACGTTAACCGCTGTGCGTCCCATGTCAAGGATACGGTCAATACCCGCAATAAAGGCAAGCCCTTCTGCAGGCAATCCAATGGTGCTGAATGTCGCCAGCAGCACAACAAAGGATACGCCAGGTACACCCGCCATTCCTTTCGATGTAACCATCAGTACTAACATTAACGTAATTTGCTGTCCGATGCTCAATTCGATTCCAAACATCTGGGCAATAAATAAAGAGGCAATCGCCTGATATAAAACAGATCCATCCAGGTTAAAAGAGTAGCCTGTTGGAATTACGAAGGAAGAAATATGTTTCGGGCTTCCCGCTTTCTCCATTTTGTCCATGATTCTTGGAAGAACTGTTTCCGAGCTTGCTGTTGAAAATGCCAAAATTAATTCCTCTTTGATCATCTTCAATAATTTAAAGATGCTGAACCCGACCACTTTGGCCATCACTCCCAGAACAACAAGAACAAAGAAAATCATGGAACCATATACAGTGAGCGCCAGCTTGCCTAATGGGATCAGTGAGGCAAAACCATACTTGGAAATCGTGACACCAATTAAGGCAAATACCCCGATCGGTGCATACTTCATAAATAGGTTAGTTACATAGAACATCGCCTTAGCCGTACCTTCGAAAAATCTCAGAACCGGCTTTCCAACATCTCCAATTGCTGCGATTCCAAGTCCAAAAACAACAGCAAAGAAGATAATCGCCAGCATATCGCCTTCAACCATGGCTTGTACTGGATTAGTAGGCACAATATGCAAGAAAGTATCCGCTACCGACTTGCCTTCCTGCTCTTTATTGGTTTCGACATAGCTTGAAATATCACTTTGCTGCAGGCTGTCCATATTCAGGCCGGCACCTGGCTGAAATACATTCCCGGCAATTAAGCCAACCACAATGGCAACCAATGTCATCCCAATAAAATAGGTCAATGATTTACCGCCAAGCTTACCAACGGATTTTAAATCACCTACACCAGCAATGGCAACAATAATCGTGGATAGTACAATAGGAACAACAATCATTTTAATTAAGCGGATAAAAAGATCGCCAAACGGCTGCAGGACACTTTGCGCCGCTTCACTTCCATAGAAAATACCGCCAACAGCGATCCCTAAAATAAGACCGATGAAAATCTGAGTGGCTAAACTTAATTTGAATTTTTTCATCAATTACCCTACCTTCTTGTTTAGTTTTAACATGCTGCGCAGGCAAGGGAAACAAAGCTGATCTCAAAAAAAAGAAAATCGACAATCGTCAATTCACTCTGATTCATATTCTCTTATGTTTCCTTAAACGCTGACGAGGTTAGCTTTCGGGTTAGGACTATGGAAACAGTAAGCCCTTCCATCTTTCGGATTCACCCCGTGCGGAAACTCCGCCGTAAATAATGGGTCCCCCGTTCTTAAAATAAGATTAAGCATAGAACACTAAATCATTATATTATCCCAAGATAATTTTTGTAAATAGTTAAGTATTCCCGGTATAAAACAAAAAAGCACTTGGCTCCACCTGCGCCAAATGCCATGATAGCCACACATGCTATCCCCGCTATATCTAAATTAGCATCTTTGTATTAAAACTATTGATCGGGCTTGTAAACTTTTATTAAAATTCCCAGGTGAAAACAATCACCCTAAAGCTTCATACTTTCTCAAACATATGCAATAAAAATTCCAGCGTTTTACTAAATGCTTCTTGTTCTGATTTTTCATCATACCTGGAGGAATAAGGATCACTGAATCCATGTTTCCCAGCAAATTTATATACTTTAATTTTCTTTTTCTCTAGAGCCAATACTAACTTATCAACATCAAAAGACTGCTCTTCTTGCGGAAAAAAAAGCATGGCAGGACTCCGGGGTGTGAGCTCTAAATAGTCCCTAATCCTTGAACCGTAGTATCCAACTATTCCATCAACACATACTTCCTCGCTGCACAGCCAGGCAACAGTTGCACCTATACTAAACCCAATGATATATATTGCTTCGTATTCATCTTTAACATCCAATAATAAATCTTTGATTTTACGTGCCGCTCTATCGAAACCGACATGTTCCATAAAGTGACGATAAGCGGCTTCCTCTTGAGAATAATCAAAAGATATCTCCCGCTCTAATAAATTGGGGCATATCACTTCAAAATTCTGCTTTGTTAATAAATCGCAAAAACTCTTTATATGTTGATTTATTCCATAGATTTCGTGGATTACGAGGATTAATGAATTACTATTTTTTTTCATAATTTCTACCCTTATTCTCCAAATTTTTTCGCCATTCATTATTTACACTTTATTCCATCTAAAGGATTCTACATTAATATCATTGATTCCTTCATCCTCTAAACACCCCTTAAAATCAAAAAAAGCCGCCTATCTGGCAGCCAAACTTGTAGCAATGCTCCATTATGATATTAAACACAAGCTTCATATTCCCTTTTGATGTTATGAATGATCGTCTGAACAGGCAAAATCTCGTTAATTTCATGGACTCTTGCACCCGCAAATACGAGACCATTCTCACAGTCCCCCTTCATGGATGTGACAAGAGAATCCAATGTGCAAAAGCGGTAGGAGCAATTTTTCAGGCAATCGATGCATTTCTTGATTTTCACCTTTTTATTGTCAGAAATTTGTTCAGTAAAGTTATTCTTAATGGCACGGCCTTCCAAACCTACGGTGGTTTTCACCATAACGATATCTTCCTGTTTGGCATGTACATATTTTTCCTTAAAGGATAGGGGTGCATCACATTCATGACTTGCGACAAATCTGGTTCCCATCTGAACACCGGAAGCCCCGACGCGAATGGCATGCGCGATATCTTCTCCTGTCAGGATTCCCCCGGCAGCTATAACAGGAATCTTAACAGCTTCCACGACTTCCGGTAAGATATCGAATAACGGTCTTTCGGTTCCTAAATGTCCTCCTGCCTCATTGCCCTCTACGACTACGGCAGAAGCACCAAGCCGTTCGGACATTTTAGCCAGCCTTGCAGATGACACTATCGAAATGACCGGTGTGCCGGATTCTTTGCCCCAATTGTACATATCCCTTGATATTCCTGCACCTGAAATAATGAAATCCACCTTTTCCTCTATGGCGGCTTTCATTTTTTCAGCAAAATCATTCATGGCAAATAAAACATTCACCCCAATATAGCCCTCACCCTTGATAGATGCCCTGGCCTTTCGTATATGCAGCCTTAACTCTTCAATGCTGATTCCTGTTCCTGAAATAATTCCAATCCCCCCGGCATTCGCAACAGCTGATGCCAGGCCGCTTAACGAAATACCAACGCCCATTCCACCCTGCATGATGGGAAACTCAGGCGTCATATGACCGATTTTTAATTGTGGAAATTTCAAAAGAACTACCCCATTTCATCGCCAATTTATTCTTCTTCATTATTGAGCGAATGAGGGCGATTGAATAGTGATAAATATAATACCTGGTACTAAAAACAGGTGATATTTTTGCGATATTCACAGAATGTTCAAGAATTGCCATAAATGAGCGTGACTACTCCCAAGGAACCTGATACAGTTGACCGCTCCAGCATAACTAAATAAAATGAAATCATCCCAAATTGGAGGTTTTTGTTTGTTGAACTTATGTTTAGAGCTGGAGAAGTAACACTCTCTCCATGAGAAAGTGCCATTTATATTGAAGCTTTATCATCATATAAAGAACAGGAGACTATAAATGGATATCTTAATTCGGCAAGAACTACCTGAAGACTATGATTCGACTGAAGAAATGGTAAAAGAAGCTTTTTTAAATGAAGAATACAGCAACAAAACAGAACATTTTCTTGTCAAAAGGCTCAGAAATTCAGATGCCTTCATTCCGGAGCTTTCTTTAGTGGCGTTAACTCAAGCTAAAGAAGTTGTGGGACATATTCTTTTATCTAAAATTAAAATAAAGGATGGTGAGAAAGCGGCAGATTCTCTTGCACTTGCCCCCCTTTCTGTTCGTCCCGATTATCAAGGGAAAGGCATAGGGAGTCAATTGATTCGTATTGCATTTACCAAGGCAAAAGAGGCCGGTTATCATTCCGTAGTCGTTCTGGGCCATAAAGATTATTATCCAAAGTTCGGCTTTAAGCCAGCCAGTCTTTGGAATATTCATGCCCCGTTTGACGTGCCTGACGAAGTATTCATGGCTCTGGAATTGAAGGAGAATGCTCTTAAAAATGCTGCTGGTGTTGTCCATTATTCAAAAGCTTTTTCAGAATAAGAGGCTGGATAAAAAAGAGCTGCCGATCAACAAGCTTGATCGGCAGCTCTTTAACCTATTGGTTGATAAAGGCATTGGAATTTATTCTGTAAATTTCCAAGCAGGATTCCAAACCACTTCCCATAAGTGCCAATCTGGGTCTTGAAAATATCCAGAATATCCACCCCAAAAAGTCTCGTGAGCTTGAACCGTAATAACGGCACCCGCGCTCTCTGCCTGTTTCATTACCATATCTACCTCTTCTTTACTCCCAACATTATGCCCAATCGTAAATTCAGTTGGGCTTTTTCCTGTCTGGTTCATACTGGTGTCATGAGCGATATCTTTTCGATTCCAAATTGCCAGTTTTAATCCAGATTGCAGATCAAAAAATGCCACAGCACCATGCTCGAATTCTCTTCCTACTATGCCCTGTGTTGGAAACCCAAGACCATTTTGATAGAAATGTAAGGATCTTTCTAAATCATCTACACCTAATGTGATAACTGAAATCCGCGGTTTCATATAAGACCTCCCAATAATCTTGCAAATTTTCGCGAAGAAAAGATCATAAAGCATCATCATTCATTTATATCGTAAATCAATTGATCGAATAATTCGCCATCCACATAAAGCAAAATGGCCCATTCTCCCTTTTTGGGAATCTTAACAGATGATGGTGTATGAGCATCCGCCCCGTTGTTTGGACCATATGCGCGAATGGTCCATCCCATTCCATTTGTTAAAATGGGATGAACTGTTTGCGATTCTTTATGAAAGCCAACGATAGTCAAGTCTGTATTCTCAACGCCCCATAAATGCCACATCCACTTTTGGCCGTTTAAACTGGGCATGTCAGCGCCGATCACACCGGACTTGTTTTCATTTCCAATTATGCCCCTGCTGCCGAACTCCACAGCTTTTCTCTTCCAATCAATAGTGTCAAAATCGCTCTCTTGAACAAAATCCGGTATATCCTCAGGCAGCGTAATAGGGGCATCTTTTGCTTTTTCTGCCACACTGACCACTACATCTCCATAGGATTTGCCATCCAGATACACTTCAAACTTCCACAGGCCTTCGTAAGGAAGGGGGAATGTCGTCGTGAACCGCTGCAAACTTGGGTACCCGGGAGAAGGATCTATTATTTTTTGCTGAGGTAAGACTTGTAATCTTTCGCCAGTTTCTTTATGAAAGGCAGAAATGGAAAGCTCTTTTCCTTTATACGTGTTAAAAGGCTCCTGGAAATTAAAGATATATCCATAAGGCGATCCTGCTTTCAGATAAGGATCGGGTAGTATGCTGAATTTTATCTTTTGATTCACCTTATATTCATGCCGGATGTTCCATTCATCAGCCGTACCGCCATGTATCTGGTTTTGGTCCTGCCTGACCCATGTCTCAGTTGAAACTAAGAAAGCTAAGAGGCAGATGGCCAAAGTGGATATGGTAAATATAACGAATTTTTGAGGCTTTTTTGGCTTCTCTCTTCTATCGGAATGGAGCGCTTTTCTAATATTCATTTTTTGAAATTCCGTAAAGTGCTCGCCCTTGTGAGTTGTCGAGTCCATTGCCCGCCGCAGCTGACTAAGCTTGCTCTCCATTATATCCCCGCCTCTCCATCATTTTTTTCAACTTCATCCTGCCTCTGCTCAATCTCGTTTTAATCGTATTTTGGTTTACTCCTATTAGTCCCTGGATCTCTTCAATCGAACATTCTGCATAATAATAGAGAGTAATAACTTCCCGGTACTTCACAGGCAAAGACAATACACAAAAGGAAAGAAATTCTTCCTCGCTGCGCTTCAGCAGCTCCTTTTCCGGAGGCAATTCCTTCGATGAAAATAAAGAAAACAGACTCGAATTAAGCACTACTTTCCGAAACGCATGACTCTTCAGGACATCCTTTGATCTATTAATAGCTAATCGATAAATCCATGATTTAAAGGAGTTCAATTCATCGATTTTGTCATAATTTTGGTAACTTGTTATGAAGACATCCTGAACAATATCTTCCGCGAGCTTCCAGTCCTTCACATAGTTATAAGCAAACTTCGTGAGCCGTTCACCGTACTCATCCATTATCATCTCAAGCCACATATCACGATCTTCTAATGAATCATCATCCCTGATCTTTCTCACACACTCCCCACCCCGTTTTCACTTTAATGCTAAGACGAATGAGTTGAGTAAAGGTTTCGTTTTTCTTAAAACCCTGGTCCTTAAATCCATCTCTAATTGCCTTTTATAAGACCTGTTTATTCAAAAAGAAAAAGCCACCGGGACTGGCAGCTGCGTTTGTTAATCATTTTCCCTCATTGAAAACAAATAAATAATTGCAATGGTAACGGCAATTATTGAAGTGATTACAGAATATCGAAAAATAGCAAAAAAGAACTCAGGAAATGGTGTGATAATACTTGAAGTCATACCATCAACATCTGTTGTACTTTCGATTCGCTTCATAAAGGCGACCAATAAGAAAAAGGAAACAATAAATGAATAGACTCCTGTTTTCACTAAGATTTTCTCCATGAAATCCCCCTAAATTGACACATTATTTTTTAAAATTCCAGTTACATGTAATTACTGAAATCCGCCTGTGTCCTTATTATCTCCCATTAAATAATTTGAACTTTCTCCTGGCTTTGCGTTCGGATTTGTTGGGGTAAGTGGGTTATTATTGTTTCTCCTGCGTCTCCAATCAATAAACAAAGCAAATAATATAATTCCCGCAATATAAATTACGACCCACCACATAGGTTCACCCCCTATTTCGAAAGGCGACTTTATAGATAAACAACTCTTAGTTTAAGAAAAGGTAAAGAAGCAACGCAGTCATAATATTGGGCAGACCAATTAATACTGAGCCGATGCTTGTTCTTTTTCGCTTTCGTCTTTCGTCTTTCGTCAGGAGAATCGGCTGCTTCAAAACCCGCCCTCATCCGATGGGGACCAGCTAAAGAACCTGACATAAGAATGGACACAGCAATAAACAACAATCCAATGGCTCCTGTCACTAAATAAGCTTTACTGAATTCCCAAAAACCAATTGAAAATAAAACACCAGCTATCGCCAAAACGATCCCTAAGGTTAAATGCTTCAACCCAAAACCTCCTTTTATAACTATACGACTGAAACCTCTAATTGTTTCAATTTTCTTTCTATTAATATTCTTTGCGAAGAATGGCCACACAAACTTCCACATCTAAAAAAAGCTGTACCCTAATTCATATACTTCGCAACTAACAAATAACACCTTTCTCTTGTCAGACTTGCCAGAGCAGCCACATATTCCAATTGCTCCATTGAACCCCCTTTGTATTTTAGGGAAGAATTTTTAGCCGTTTCATCTCTTTGCTGGATCCATTTCCGCTGTTCTTCTCTTAGTTGGTTCATCTGATCATTTTCAAGCTGTTCTTCCAGCAGCCCATAGATTTTGTTTAATTCGTCATCCCACGTTCTATATCTTTCTTCCTCCTGTTTCACCATTTCTGCGGTCGTTGTCTTGGCTTCTGCGTTTCTGTCCGCTTCTTCCATTTTGTTTAGCTTCTTAAGATATTCATCTTTAATGCTCTCGGGACTTTCATTTTTATCAACTGCCTCAACATCATTTGGAGCTTCAGCTGAATCGTCTTTATCATGGGACTGTGTAGTATTACTGCTGCCGTCAGTTTTTTCTTCCTCAATTCCCTGTGATCCATCTGGCTCCTTTTCTGTTGTTTCTTCTTGAGCAGAGCTGTTATTGGATGGGTGGCTGCTCGATTCTTCAGATGAGTTCCCACAAGCAGCCAATACTCCTGACAAGGCTATTGTTAACAGTACTGCCAAAAACCTTTTATTGTTTTCCAATGTTCTAACTCCCCTTCTCTTTTGACAAAATGTCTGTATTCATTCGTCCAAATCAATCTTATCATTTTTATAGAAAATTATCCCAATTAGAAATCAAGGACGAAAAAAGGAGCTCCGCTTCGGAACTCCTTTCTAGATAGATTGAACATAATCCTTAATCACTCTTTGGTCTGGAGGACTAATATTCGAGGGAATCTCCTGAACATGAAAAAATCGCAATTCGCTTACCTCATCTTCATCAATATCCAGTTCTCCATCAAAGTTATTGTGTTGAAACAATCCTTTGATTATAAGAAGGTTGATTAACTACTGATGAGATTCCAGTAAAATATAGCCAACCAGCATCCATCCTTTCAATGTTATTTCTAGCTTTACACGTACCGCCGGACCCACAAGTAATGTTTTTTTCAGCTGCCAAAGTATTGAATCCTGTAATACTTAGAAACATAAGAACACCTAAAAACAAGGGTAATAATTTTTTTACATTCATAAATAATCCTCCTTTCTTTTGATTATAATATTCCCTTTAGGATTGTTTATTTTTTCCAAATAAAAACAATTAGAGGTGTTTAGATGAAAAAAACTATTTCTTGTTTAATTATATTAATAATTTTCCTTGGATCTTCTACAATCCACGCCAAAAACCCAGTTGAAGAAATAAATAAATCAAAAGAAGAGTTGAAAAAAATTGAAAACAATGTTGTAACTGACGTAATAAATACCTTGAATATCAATACGACTGGTTTTAAGAAGTACTCTTTTATGGAAGCAGCTATTTTAGTCGAAAGGGATTCAACTTTAATTGAACTTTTGAAGTTGAGTGAAGATCTCCAAAGCAAAGGATACATCGGAGCAAATTACATTTATTTAAAGCAAAACCGTGCCTTTATTGTCGGTAGAGATGTGCGAGGAGTTAATTTATTAGTAAATCTAAAAAAAGTAGACAATAGGCGTTGGGAGCCTGGAAAAATAATAAAAAAATAACAGCCACTTGCACAATTGTTGGTCCTAGATACTGATACTTGGCAAGGAAATGTAATAGTCAAAAATAATTGTCCAGATGGCTCCATTTCTAGTTTATGCTTTTTGCACCTGTTAGGCTTTTTAAATTGTTGCTTTTAAGGGGGCATATTATGGCTGGAGGAGAAAAAGAAGCAGTTACCAGTTGAAAAGCTGTTTAGCTAATGGGAGAGGCTACCAGCCCTCCTCATTGCTTTGTTTTTGGAAAGCTACCTTTACGAAAATTTAGACATACCGCCCTTTCTTTACCAAAACAAAATCCCCTCCAAGTAGCATTCTTTTCCTCTATGGTAACCGGTTTTTTTAAAATGTCTACATATAGGGGATATTAACATGGTTGGCTGCTATTATCTTGTACAAGGAAGAAGTAGGATACCCTAATCAAACTTTCAGATGAGCAATTAGAGGATTTCACCATCCCCCTTTTAACTAAATTAGGGTATACAATAACAAAGCCGGATGATGAAAATCCGGATATAAGTTTTTTACTGACCCATCCAACAGGCAATCAAGCGATTGTAAAAGTCAAAAGCCATAAAAGAGAGATAGGAATTCGCCTTGTCCAGAAAACTTTAAAACAAATGGATATTTATGATGCGGGTGAATGTTGGGTTATTACAAACGAGCGTTTCACCCCGCAAGCAATTGAATATGCTATAGCAAACAATACCCGCTTATGCGATCGGGAACAATTCATAAATTGGATACTAAAAGCGAACAAAGGGGAGAAAGTCCGGGGATAGGAACCTTGATATTTGTAGAGACCTTAAAAAATAGGCCGCCTCAGTGAGGCGGCCCTTTCGTCACATAATTTTCATATTATCGCTTTAGTAAGCCCGCGCAAACCAAACCGTATGCTTCGCTTCTTTTCCACAATGGATGCAGGTATCTTTCGTTGCCGGCGGGTTGAACGGGATGTTCCGTGTCGTAAATTTTGTTTTTTCTTTTACACTTTCTTCACAGGCGTCATCACCGCACCATCCGGCTAAGATCCATCCTGGTATGGCATCATTTTGTTCAGCTTGTGCAATGTGCTGTTCTAACTGCTCGATTGTATCGATATGTGTGTGCGAATGCTCCGCACGGAATTCTTTAGCTTTTTCTAATAAACGAGTCTGCATGGTTTCAAGCTCTTTTTTGATGCTATCTAGAACAGAATCAAGCGGAACAGCCACTTTGTCCCCAAGATCCCGTGCCTTCATTAAGCATTGATTTTGGTCTAAATCACGCGGCCCAAGCTCTATGCGGACAGGTACGCCTTTTAGCTCCCACTCGTTAAATTTATAGCCTGGTGATTGATCGGAATCATCAAGGCGTACGCGGATTCCTTCTGCCTTTAATGCAGCAAACACTTCATCTAATTTCTCCATAATCGCAGGGTTCTTTTTCCATGGTCCGACTGGAATCAGCACGACTTGAGTCGGTGCTACTCTTGGAGGCAGCACAAGGCCTTGTTCATCACCATGAACCATGATGACAGAGCCGATTAACCTTGTGGATGTACCCCATGATGTTGTATGGACAAAAGTATGTTTATTTTCTTTGTTCAAATATTTGATATCAAAAGCTTCCGCAAACTTTGTGCCCAAGTAATGGGAAGTTCCCGCCTGTACCGCTTTTCCATCCTTCATCATCGCTTCAATGGAGAACGTATCAACTGCACCTGCAAAGCGCTCGGATGGTGTTTTTTGCCCATCATAAACTGGAATCGCAAGCAAGCCTTCTACCACTTCTTTATAGATTTCGAGCATCTGCATCGTTTCCTGGCGCGCTTCATCTTCGTCCACATGTGCTGTATGGCCTTCCTGCCATAAAAATTCTGATGTGCGGATGAAAGGAAGAGTTTTCTTCTCCCAGCGGAATACATTCGCCCATTGATTGATTAAGACTGGCAGGTCCCGGTAGCTTTTAATCCAATCGGAATACAAATGTCCAATCATCGTTTCAGAAGTCGGACGTAGCGCCAGACGCTCCTCAAGCTTCTCTCCTGCCGCTTCTGTGATCCACGGAAGCTCTGGCGAGAACCCTTCAATGTGATCCTTTTCCTTTTGAAAAAAGTTCTCCGGAATCAGCATCGGAAAATAGGCATTGCGGTGGCCGGTTTCCTTAAAACGCTTATCCATCTCTGCCTGAATATGCTCCCAAATTTCATAGCCATCAGGCTTAAAGGCGATACACCCGCGAACAGGGGTGTAATCAAATAAATCTGCTTTTTGTATCGTTTCCAGATACCATTTTGAAAAGTTGTTGGTGTTTTGAGACATCTTCTTTACCTCCTGAAAATACTTTTTAAGAATAAAAAAAGCATAAAGAGTCCTTCAAAAGGACGTCTTTATGCTAATAGACGCGGTACCACCTTAGTTCGGCTTTACAAAATCTAAAGCCCTCTAATCGTTAATAACGAAACGACCCGGTTAGCTTTTTCCTAACATCTCAGTGGCAGGTTTCAATAAGGAGGGGTGATATAGCTCTCAGCCCAGGCTATATTTTCTGTTTCACAATCCTTATTTACTTGATCACATCATTGATTACATATATATGATAATATACCAACTTGTGATGAGTAATTCAATACAGGCAGAAATAAATTCCTGATGGAGTGTTCCCTCCACCCTATTTCCCCTCAGCTCTTCTCTCTATCTTAGACGTCTTCAGGAAAAATAATTCATACACAACAGGAACAATAATTAATGTCAGCAGTGTGGATGATGTTAAACCGCCAATGACCGTTACCGCAAGGCCCTTTGAAATAAGGGTACCTGATGAGGTGGTCAGTGCCAGCGGGATTAATGCGGCAATTGTCGCAAATGCTGTCATTAAAATTGGCCTTAACCTTGTTTTCCCTGCTTCAACTAACGACTTTCTAATCGGCAGCCCTTTCGTTCTGTTCTGCCCGATCCGGTCGACAAGCACAATCGCATTCGTTGTTACAATTCCTATCAGCATCAGGAAGCCAATCATCACACTTACAGAAAGAGGCTCATTAATAATGTAAAGTGATACAAGCGAACCTATCGGAACAAATATGAGTGATGAAAGGATAATAAATGGAATACGGGCTTTACCAAAGGTAATCAGCATGGTTAGATACACAAGCCCGATTGCCACAAGAATGGAAATCCCCAGTGATTGGAAAATCTCCACTGTTTCATCATTTCCTCCACCGCTCGTTAAGGATACTCCATCCGGCAGATCAAGCTTTTCCACTCCCGCTTTTACCTCTGATGATACTGCCTGCACATCATTTCCTTTAACCTGGCCTGAAACACGGGCATAAACCTTACTGTCCAGCTTCTGAATCGATGTGAAGGTATCGATTTCCTTTACCTCAGCCACTTCTGAAAGCTGGACTGGTCCTCTTTGAGAAAATAGGGTGACCTCTTCCAGTTCATCTTTTGATCCGAGCTCTTTATCAAAAGACAGCTGGACCTCCTGCTCCTTATCATCCAGCAGCAGCGTCCCGACATTCACAGGCTTCGTCTGATCGCTGACAGTTCCAAGAATCTGGAATCCTGACAAACCATATTCACTTGCTTTCTCAGAATCTATTTCCACTAAAAATTGCTTTTGCTTTTCGCTGAAATTGTTCGTAATATATTTCAGATCATTATTTTTCTGCATATACTCTTCCACTTGCTTGGAAGCCCTCTGCAATGCCTCTAAATCATTGGAAAACAAGTCAATATCCACGTTATTATTCGAAGGAGGCCCGCCTGTTTCCAGCTCCTGCACACTAATCTTCAAATCAGCGTTTTCCTCATCTGAGATATCTTCTATTTTACTTTCAATTGATTTAATCGTTTTCTCCACATTTACATTATCTTTTAAGTTAACAAAGTAGCTTGCTTTGTTTTCAAGCCGCAGTCCTGTGGCAAAATCCCGGGCTCCTATAGCGGCTGTGACATCTGCCGCTTCTTTCTGCTCATCCAGCATCTCTTCCACCTTCAGCGAGATATTATTTGTTTTTTCCAGGGAAGCGGATGATGGCAATTCAATCGATGCTGTCAGCGTTTTGGACTGTTCATTCGGAATAAACGTAAATCCTAAAGAAGGCACAACCGCTAATGAACCAACAAGCAATACGAGAGAAATAAATAAGATAACTAACTTGTGATTGAGCGATTTTTCAATTAAACGGCCATAGAACTTCTGAAGTGCTCCCTCTTTTTCTTCAGCCGGCACCTTCTTAAACGAAAATTTCGCCAGGATCGGCACAATCGTGATGGAAACGAGCAGCGATGCTAAAAGAGAGAACACGATCGTTAAAGCAAAAGGCAAAAAGAATTTCCCTGTAATCCCGCCAACAAAACCAATCGGCAGGAATACCACAACCGTGGTTAAAGTAGAGGATGTGATTGCCTTTAGAATTTCTTTGGTGGATTCTAAAATAATTTTATCGGACATTCCCTCATTGGATTTGCGGACGCGCCTGAAAATATTTTCGATGACGACGATGCTGTCATCCACTACACGCCCTACAGCTACAGCCATGCCGCCAAGTGTCATGATGTTTAATGAGATGTCCATTTGGTTTAGAAAAATCGCCGCAATCAGAATGGACAAAGGAATGGAAACGACTGCGATAATGGTCGCTCTGGCATTGCGAAGGAAAACCAGAACCGCAATGGACGCAAATAGGGCCCCCAATAAACCTTCCTTGACTAAAGTGCTGACAGACTTTTCAATATCCTTGGCAGAGTCGATGCCAATCTCATAGTCAAGCTGATCATCGTATTTTTCCAGTACACTCGTCACCTTGTCTGCCACTTCCACGGTGTTGGCTTCCTGTTTTTTTGTGATCGCCATGGATAAAGATTCTTTCAGATTATAACGTGCTAATTCACTTTTATCTGTTATTGGCTCAATGCCGGCAATATCCTTTAATTGAATTCCGGCAGATTGCTGAGTGCCCTGCTCTCCGCCGGCACCGGCACCTTCAGCTGGAGCGCCGCCAAAAGCAGGCTGAAGCTGCAGGTTTTCCAGATTTGCAATAGAATCAAGATTTTCTTCTACACGGATCGGGATTTGCTCTTCCCTTTCTGTTAGCTCACCTGCCGGGAAAGAAAGATATTTTTCATTGATCTGCTCTTTAATGCTGCTGAGAGATAATCCAGCTTGAGCTGCTTTCTCCTTATCGACCGTAATTTGCACAAGATTATCGGTTAACCCAGCAACAGATACGCTATTGATTCCTTCTATTTTATTTAATTCAGGAATCACTTCATCCTTCATGACAGCTTCTATGCTTTCCCCGTCCTTGCTGAAAAAGGAAATATTATAAATTGGAAACGAGCCAAAAGAGAGCCGATTTAATTTCACATCAGCCTCTTCAGGCAATCCGGCTTCATCAATAACGGAATTCACCTGCTGTTCCACTTTATCGAGATCTGTATCAAACGGAAATTCCAGGTTAATGATCCCAATGCTGTCATAAGCAGAACTGGTCATTTTTTTTACACCCTCAATGGAATCCAGCTGATCTTCAAGCTTTGAAACTACCTGTTTATCTACATCAGATGGAGATGCACCAGGGTATACCGCTTCAATGGATATCTGCGGGAATTCAATATCAGGGAATTGATCTACTTTTAATTTTGTAAACGAGTAAATACCGCCAGTGATTAATAAAAATGAAATGATAAAGACCGCAACGGCATTCTTTAAACTGAACTTTGTTAAAAAATTCATCTTTTAATCTCCTTTATAATTAATTTATAAAAACATTATACAAAAACTATACAAACCTATCAATTGATAGACTGTTTCCAAAAAAAAAAACTTTAACAAGCCATTTTGTTAAAGTTATTATTCGTTATTCCTTTGACGCCGATAAAGTGAAACTTCAATCAGTGGGGGGCTTTTCCCCGCTGATTGTTAGTTGAGGCCCACAGGAAGTGGGTCACAAAGACGTTGCCACAGGATGTGGCGTTTTTAGTCTTTGTCCTTCTTTCGGGCCTTTACGGGCAGTTTGACCCCACTTATCCTCCTCTGATTCCACTGAGTCTCAAAGTGGGGGTCTTACTGCCCGTTAGACTGCGATAAACCATAAAGAATCACTTTGACATAAAATCCGGCTTGTTCTTTCGCCAGGCTTTCTTTCAACTTGTAATCGGTATTCCTTGATGAAATCAGACTTAAAAGCAGGTACGCCGATGAAACCGGGTCTGACCCTATTTCCGCTGGATCCCGCAGCTTATGATCTTTAATCCCTTTTTCAAAGATTGAGGCAATCGGATCCTGATAAGACTCCATCCACCATTTCCGGACGATTCCCTGATGCTCCTGATCTAATTCTTTTTGAATATCATGAAACATCTGGCCCATTGAAGGAGGCTTATTGATTAAAATATAATAAGTGACCTGAAATAAACATTCTTCAATATCATCCTCAAAGCGCTTAATAATTCTGCTTAAAGCGCTCTGCATATCAACCAGTTCAGTCCTCAGCACTTCCATATATATGGCCTTTTTATTAGAAAAATGATGATAAAGGGTGGGCTGCGTAATGCCGCAGGCTTCAGCAATTCTTCTTGTGGAAACCGCCCGATAGCCTAAATCCATAAAAAGCCCATGTGCTGCTTTAACAATTTTTTTATGTGTATCGCTTGCATTTAGCAACATAAACAAAATCCCTTTCAACTAAGCGAAACCCTATCATTTGATAAGATTATAAAAACTATAATGAAATGCGTCAACAATCAATGTGCCCGTTTAATTTGATTCTATTACATATTCCCATTTCTCAACTTTTCAATCATTGTCCATAAGGTAAAAATATATGAAAATATAAATAATTATGTTAACCTATTGTTGATTTTAGTTAACCCTAATCTCTGAACGAAACAATGGGGGGATTGTATGTATAAGCTGCGCGGCCATCATCTCTTTTGCCTTCTGGGCTATCGGGGAATGGGCTATTCCCAGGAATATGTTGAAAATATGACCCATATGCATCAAAGCTTGAGAGACAACCCCAGGACATGGATACAGCTTGTTAAAGGGCCGGATCACCTGTGTGCAAAGTATCCCAACTCAGGCGAATACCATTGTGAGCACCACGATATTTATGAAAGGGATGCAGTTATTCTGGAGAAATTAGGGCTGAATATCGGACAAATTCTGTACTGGCAGGACATTGAGTCAAACATCCAGAAGTATGCCCTTCCCTCAGACATACAGACCGTTTGTGAAACTTGTTCGTGGCGCTCATATGGCGTTTGTGAAGAAGGTATTCGCGATATTCTTGAAGGGCAGGGCTTAAGAGAAATAAAATAAAATACCAATTATTAAAAACATCATCCACTAAATTTCCCCCTCCATCCAGGTATTAGTCCATTCTTTCCAGAATATAGGTATATAAAAAAGATAGATGGAGGAGTTAACTTGGCATTTGCGGCAATTTTGACAGTTGGACAGCTAAAACATTCGGAAGAACACCCTGCCTCCAGAGAGTTCTTTATAACAGGAAATCAAGTAATGAGTGAGGCTGCTAAAACCGGGCAGCTCATCAAAGAATTCAACCCAAATAGAGTGAAGCTTCCTGAAGAAATGATCAAAGGAAATGGTACTCCTGTTCTTACCTTAACAGTATGGAAAGACCTGCAATCTTTATATCGGTTTACCTATTCAGGTCTTCATAGGCAAGCATTGCAGGACAGGAATAAGTGGTTTGACCCTCTTCCGGAGAGAAAGCCTAATTATGTGATATGGTGGTCGGATATGCTATCAAATGTTTCCTGGAAGGAAGCTTTCAAAAGATATGATTCTTATATCCAGCATGGACCTGACTCTTATGCATTTGACTTTAAGCATCCATTTGATGAATTTGGGGAGCCGGCTGCACTTAAATAGCGGACAATCAATGGGTTACCGTTTCTTATTAATCAAATCAATTAAATAACAAATTTGTGAAATAACTAAAGACAGAAGCAGGACAATGATTGTTCCGAATGTGTATACCGCTTCTTCTGCCGGACTCCTTCCGCCCATAAATACTGAACCAAAGATAAAAAAGAGTAAGACACTAACCATCGCGAATAAGAAGAAAATACTGATATACTTTGGCATGGAATCCCTCATTTCTCCCATATAATATTATGAGAAATAAATAAGAATGGTTCCCGCACTTTCCAGATGCGGGAACCACTTTACTCTCCAGTCACCCAAGCCACTGCTGATTGTATGCTATTATCCCCAATATGGCACCAGCACCTGCGCCAGATAGAAAACCTCCGATGGCCCAAATCTCTTTTTTATTCACTTTATTATCCTTTTTGAACATGAACTGCACCTCCTCACTGCAGATTAAAAATCAGACAGAATCCTCTTACACTAATTTTTCAATTTATATTCCTTTTCAACTTCCAAACATGTACTTTCATTTCTTTTAAAAGTTGGAAACTCCTTCTAGTATCCGTAAATTTTTTATTTCTTGTTGTGAGTCATTTAAATCCCATGGTATATTTTAGTAGGTTATTTGAACTATAAATAGCACTTTTTTTATTGGTGAAGAGAATGAAAAAACCTATATGGTTAAGCATCCAGTGGCTTATTTTAGGCTTACTGGCGTTTGCTATGCTTGGCACCTTTGCCGGAAGTGTCATTTCGAGTGTAGTGGTCAGTAAGAACAACCTGGAGAAAAATTATTTAATAGAGAATCAATATTATGCTCAAAAACTCGCAGCTACAACAGACTCTCTATTTGAAGATATGATTAAAAATCTCACAACGGAATCACAGAATATAAATTACCTGACGAACGATTCTCGGAAAATCCACAAAGAATTAGAGTTTATACTGCAGTCGACTACCTATTTCAATTCTGCATTTTTTGCGGACAAAACCGGCCGCATAGTGGCATCTGCACCTGATATGGCTTTAGATGGAACAAGATTAAATAGTGTAGGTGCAAAAAAATCCCTGGAAAAGAAAGTTCCTATAATATCAAAGCCTTACGTAGGCGTGACCGGAAAATTAATTATGCTTATTTCTGTCCCTGTTTTTGATGATAATAGATCGTATAAGGGATTTCTTGCAGGAAGCATCTATCTGCAAGAAGAAAACAGCCTTACCAAAGTTCTCGGACAGCATCCAAAACATGAAAACGATTCATATGTGTATGTCATTGATTCTGAAGGAAATATTATCTATCACCCGGTCAAAGATAGAATTAACGATAATGTAACAGAAAACAAAGTTGTTAAGCAGGTTTTAGAAGGAAAAAACGGAAATCTGGAGGTCACGAATACGAAAGGCATTTCCATGCTTGCAGGATATGCTTCTGCTACCTAAACAAGCAAGTGGGGAATTGTATCCCAGACTCCTACAGAATCTGTGCTGGAGCCAACCATGGAAATGGCCAGGCAGGTAAGCTTGATTGCCATTCTCTTTATGCTGTTTGTTTTCGCCCTTTCCCTGATCATGCTGAAAAAAATTGTAAATCCGATCAGAAACTTAGCTTTGTACGCAAAGCAGATGACGACCGAACCATCTCGTCCTGTGCCGCAAATTCCCGGCTGGTATTTTGAGTTAAAGGAATTAAAGCGTGCTATTTTAATAGCTGTGGATTTTTTATCAGACCAAACTGACGTATGCAGAAAGCGAGTCGAACCTGGATCCGCTTACCGGCTTCTATAACCGCCGTTTTTTAGAAAAAAGGATAAGTGAGCTCGATAGGTACTCCATCATTTTATTTGATATTGACCATTTTAAAGCAGTAAACGACCTGTTTGGCCATCAAGTGGGAGATGAAGTATTAAAATTTCTGTCTGAATTAGTTAAGAGGGAAACGAGAGCAAGTGATCTGTGCTTCCGCATAGGCGGCGAAGAATTTCTAATCATCCTTCCCGGCTCCGAAGTTCACATCACGGAATCTGTTGCAGAACGGATAAGGAAAACCACAGAATACACCTTAAGCCCCTCCGGAAAACCAATCACTGTTTCCATGGGAATTAGCAGTTTTCCCGATTCAGCAGATAGCTTTTCAGAGTTAATGAACAAAACGGACCAGGCATTATACAAGGCCAAACAAGAGGGAAGAAATAGAGTGGTTACCGCCGTGTAAAATAAAGAGGGCAAGCTTTGAGTGAATATCTCTCAAAACTTGCCCTCCTTTTATGTTACATTTCTAAATCCGTAAAGGCATACGGCAATAAATCCTTTAATGTCAGTTCCAATATTTCTTTCTTCTCATTTGTTAAGTAGACTGGCATATCAGGCATACAGAACTCGGCTAACACCTGCCTGCAGATGCTGCACGGCGGAAGAAAAGCTGCCGTATCACCAGCAACAGCTATGGCCTGAAAATCACCTTTTTTGTAACCGTTTGCAACAGCAGTAAAAATAGCTGTTCTCTCGGCACAATTCGTTGCACCTAACGAAACATTTTCCACGTTCACGCCATTAATGACAGTGCCGTCTTTCAGCAATAAGGCGGCTCCAACCGAAAATTTGGAATATGGAGCATAAGCTCTTTCCTTCATACTGCGTGCACTTTCCATCAATTGCTCTTTATTCATTGTACCCATCCTTTTCAAAGAAGAATGAACTTTTCACAGTCCCCTTAGGCCAATGTGAAATTGGCAGGATTTTTATCATATATTTTTTTGAAATGTTTGTCAATATCGGCGGTAAGGTTCCCCGCCTTAATGGCATAACCCCCTTCCTCCTTTGATATGTTATAGAAATGGATATTTTATTTGGGAGGAAGATAAAAGAAAAAAATCATTTTGTTTGCAGATCCTGGCATTGATGATTCTGTTGCCATCATGTATGCCCTTCTTAATCCCGGCATCAAGGTGTTAGCTATCGTATCGAGTTACGGGAATGTCACTAAAGAACAAGCAACAGACAATATCACTTATCTGCTCCAACTAGCCGGCAGGAGCGATATCCCTATTATGGCGGACCTAATAGTCCATCATCAGGGGAAATCCCAAGGTTCTATCCTGATATTCATGGAGAAGAGGGATTGGGTCCGATACGCCCTCCGGTGGATGTGCAGGGAGAGCTGACGAATTTTTCGGAGCTCTACAACATTATAAGAATGAACCCGGACGTTACTGTAGTAGACGTTGGGAGAAATACCTCATTAGCTGCACTATTTTTATTTGGGGAAAATATATCCGAGGTCATTAAAGAGTTTTATATTATGGGCGGTGCTTATTTGGTTCCTGGAAATGTTACTTCCTCAGCTGAGGCAAATTTTTATGGTGACCCAGTTGCTTCACAGGTAGTAGTAACCAATATGGATAATATCTATATTGTCCCGCTTAATGTTACGAACAAGGCCATCATTACAATGGAACATATTAATATGATACAGAAGCTGACTGACAACCCGCTGATTCAGATTATGGATGAGGCAATGGAGTACTTATAGAAGCATATAAAAAACTCATTCCCGGGATTAACGGTGCTCCATACATGATGTTTTAACACTGTTTCTCATGGTCAATCCTGAAATGGAAAGCTCCATTAGAAGAGATGTAAAAATATTAACAGCGGATGAAGGAAGAGGGACATCCATCGCTGATTTCAGAGTCAGCTCCAAGCCTGCTGAAAAGAATAAAAATATTTTTAACTATCAGGGATTTATTGAAGATTTTATACAAGTTATGAGTTCCACAGGAAACTCTGGAGAATAAGCGCCGGATGGTTTTTTCTGTTCTGACCGCAGGAGTACGGACTCATTCTCTTGATTTTTGCTCATTCTGCAGGAAGGTGAACCGGGTTCGGACTCTAAACCCTGGATTTTCACTTTTTATGTCCGAAGTTGCCCCAGGTTCGGACTCTGAAGATGGAGTTTCACTTTTTGTGTCCGAAGTTGCCCCAGGTTCGGACTCTGAAGTTGGATTTTCACTTTTTGTGTCCGAAGTTGCCCCAGGTTCGGACTCTGAAGCTGGATTTTCACTTTTTGTGTCCGAAGTTGCCCCAGGTTCGGACTCTGAACCGCGAATTTCTGCATTCTCTGTCCGAAGATGCTCCGAGTTCAAACTCCGCAGCCCAGATTTCCGCATTCTATGTCCCAGGCAGCACCAAGTCCCGACTCACCCGCCAGAGATCCGCCTCCAAAGCACATTTCAGAATACAAGATGTATCAAAAAGAAGAATCAGAGCCCATATTAATTACTATAGTCCCATCCCTCTTCGGTATCATTGCTTACATATGTATGTTACAATGAAAAGAGTAACAAATTTTAAGGGTCAACTTGACTTTTCTTAGTCACCCCTTCGAAAGGGGATTAAAAAATGGAGAAAATAAGCGTATTTCTGGATGATTATCGGAAAGCGCCGGATGGTCATGTATTAGTTGAGACCATTGATGAATGTATCCTTTTGCTTCAGACCTATGAAATTGACCACTTGTCTTTAGACCATGACTTAGTAAGCAAATCTAGAAATGGTCTTATGCTTGTTCATATAATGGTTCAAAAACAGCTATTTGCGGATCGAATAACTGTCCACTCTGCCAATTCAGTAGGCGGGAAAGCCATGTATCATTATTTAAAACAAGCACAGCGCGATTTTGAAATGCCCACTGACATTAAAGTAATTTTACGTCCACTGCCCCTCAACTACATTCCGCCAAACTATCTGCACAACTATTAGAGATCCAACGACATCCACCTTATCTCCTTAGTCACAGGAATTATATAAATTAATAGTGAATAGGGAGCAGAGTTAATCTACTGCTTCCTTTTTTAATGTCTTTAATAGTTAAAATAAATCCGCTCCTCCACTAAGAGGAGCGGATTTAACAGCTTTATCGCTTTTCATTCAAGTATGCCCACGCATATTGCGCATAAAGCTCTGCACCAGTTGATAAGGCGTCTTCATCAATATTGAATTTGCCGTGGTGGTGGGCCCATTCTGTGTCTTTCTTTGGGTTGCCGCTGCCAACGAGGGCGAAGCTGCCAGGTGCTTTTTCTAAGAAGAAACTGAAGTCTTCCCCACCCATTGTCGGTTTTTCATTGTAAAGTACGTCATTCCCGAAAGCAGCAGATGCTACTTTTTGAACTAGCTGCGCACTGAATTCATCATTGATTACAGCCAGCGAACCCCGAATGTATTCTACATCTGCATTAGCACCGTAGATAGCTGCCGTGTTTTCGGCATATTGCCGCAGCTGTTTTTCAATATGATCTCTTGTTTCAGGATCGAAGCAGCGGACTGTTCCCTCGATGACTGCATTTTCAGCAATGATGTTGAATCTTGTACCCACCGTCATTTTCCCAATGGTGAGTACGGCAGGCTGCTGGGCATCAATAGTTCTGGACACCACACTCTGCACATTCATGACAAAAGAAGAGGCAACAACAGCCGCATCAATGCAATCATGCGGCATCGCCCCATGCCCGCCTTTTCCTTTGAATGTCACCTTGACGATATCAGCTGATGCGAAGGATGGCCCTGGTGTACAGGACACTTTATGTGTTGGCATTTGCGACCAGATGTGGATGCCAAAGACATTGTCCACATCCTCCATTGCTCCCTGTTCCACCATCCTCTTTGCCCCTTCCGCTACCTCTTCGGCTGGCTGGAAAAGCAGGCGGACTTTCCCCGACAATTCTTCTTTTATCTCATTTAATGCCTTGGCAGCAACCATCAGCATAGCAGTATGGGCATCGTGTCCGCATGCATGCATTTTGCCATTCTCCTGGGATGCATAAGGAAGATCCTTATTCAATTCCTCCACCTGCAGCGCATCCATGTCTCCCCTTAAAGCTACCGTCTTCCCCGGCTGTCCGCCTGCAATTTCAGCAATCACACCCGTTGGTTCTGCCTTTCTGTATGAGATGCCCAGGCCATCCAGATACTCACAGATAAATTGAGTCGTTTTAAATTCCTCCCATGATAATTCCGGTTCACTATGCAATTTTCTGCGCAGTTCTGTTAATTCATCACTATATGCCTCAATCAACTCTTTTAAACCGCTATGGATCATAGATTATTCCGCCTCCGTTAGCTCTATTGCTGCCTCAAACAGAATCTGAACTGCTTCGGCAATATGCCGGGAATCAGACCATTCTTCAGGACAATGGCTCAGTCCGTTTTTGCTTGGAATGAACAGCATTCCCGTACTTGTGTAATCAGCAAAAATCATGGCATCGTGTCCGGCGCCGCTATTCATGGAGCATGAAGGGAAACCCAGTTTACTGCTTTTATCCTTGAGCAGACTGACAATCTCTTTATTCATCTCTTTTGGCTGAATGTATAAAAGCTGTTCAACCGTTATTTCTATTCCGCTATCAAAATAGGAATCTGCTAATTTATGCACTTTCTGAATGACATTCTGGACATGTTCCTCCCTGCCGGAGCGTATGTCTACAGAAAATACTGTTTGATCGGGAATCACATTGGCTCCATTTGGATACACCTGCAATCGTCCCGTTGTCACAACCGTCCCTGCTCCTTCTGATTCAGCAAGCTCGGGAAATTGGGCTATCATTCCTGCGGCCGCAACCAGCGCATCCGACCTTCTGTCCATCGGAGTGGTCCCTGCGTGCCCGGCCTTACCTTTTACGGTTAGCTCCAATTGTGTTAAACCGACAATCGCTTCGACTACCCCGATCGGGATATTCTTTTCTTCTAAAATTGGACCCTGTTCAATATGCAATTCCAGGTAAGCCTTTATGGTTTGAGGGTCACGAACTTTCGGGAGAAATGGATCCAGTCCGATTTTCTCCATAGCTTCAACCGTCGTTATGCCATCTTTGTCTTTCAATGCTCTGAAGTCTTCCTCAGCCAGTAAACCGGCCATTCCCCGCGAACCCATTAAACCGCCGCCAAACCTGGAGCCTTCTTCTTCGATAAGGGCGATAACCTCCAGAGGATATTTAGGCGTTAATCCATACTCAGTAAAAAGTGCAGCCACTTCAAGTCCTGCTACAACTCCGGCAGGTCCATCATAGGATCCCCCATTCGGCACGGAATCAAAGTGAGAGCCGATCAGAACACTTGGTGAATCTTTTAGGGACCCTTCAAGCTTACCAAAGATATTGCCCAATCCATCTTCCCGGACAGTCAAGCCCGCTTTCTTCATTTCCGCCTTAATATACTGCCGTGCAAGCAGATCCTCCTGGCTATACGTCAGCCTGGTTGTTCCTCTGCCTGGAGTCGCTGTAAAAGTGCTTAAGGTGTCAATATGGTTTTCGATCCGCGCCTGTACTTTTTCCAGATTCACATTTTTCCCTGTTTGAACTTCACTCATTTCGATCCAATCCCTTTCTTATAATAGTCCGACAAAAATTCCGGCCAATACCACCGACACAATGGTAACGGTGATGAATCCCCCGACAAGCATAGGCGGCAGCATATTGCTGGTCAGCATTTCCCTCTCTTTTTCATCTTCCGTTAAAGATTTAATTACTTCGTTCGTAATAATGTAGTCAGCCGGGAAACCATATAGTGCTGTCAGCGAAACAGCGAAGGCCCTTTCCTTGCTCACCTTTAAAATTTTCCCTGCGATGAATGAGAAGATATACATTCCCATTACGCCTAGAATGATGCTTCCTGCAAGAGGATAAATAATCTCAAGCATCATCCCTGGTGTAGCCTGCTTTAACCCGTCAAAAATAAAGAGCATCAGGGCCATGATCGCAAATCCAAAGCCGTTTGCTTTCTGCAGTACCTGCTTTTCAAGGAAGCCAATACTTGTAGCAATAACCCCGAACAATAGGCAAAGAACAAATGGACTGACACTAGCAACTGGAGCAAGCAGTGTCGATGTCAGATAAGCAAGGTAGGATACAACAGCCAATCTTAAAAATTTGAAGAAATCTGTATTATATTTTTCCGGCATATTTTTAAAAAGCTTAAGCTCAGGTTTTGGAGCTGCCTCTGCTGCTGCAGCCGTTTCTTCAGCTGCCATGCCCTGTGCCTTAAAAGCAAGCTTTCCGCTTCGGTACTGCTGTAAAAGCCGCTTCCCTTCTTTTTTCAGTACAATGGAAGTAAGCGGATATCCCGCAAATCCCTGCATAACATAAATCACGATCGCAAAGACCGATAAAGAAGCAAGGCCCGCCTCTTTCGCTCCTTCCGACATGATCAGGGCAGATACCACACCGCCAACTAAAGGAGGGATGGCTACAACTACTGTCTTAAAACCAAAAATAAATGTTCCGATTCCCATTAACACTGAGATAATTCCCAGAATCCCTGATAAAGCAATCACAATCGTCTTCCACTGATTTTTCAATTCCTGAATCGATAGCAATGTTCCCATATTGGTAATCAATAAGTACATCATCATCGTAGCCACAACCGGCGGAACCCCTGCCAATGCTACGATATCCTGCGGAAAGAATGTCCAATAACCTGCAAGGAACAGTACGGCACAGACGAAAATGGATGGCACCCACGCCCTTGTGCGAACCGCAACCAGATCTCCAATAAATAAAATAAGTAATAGAATAACCAAAGCTAATAACTGTGACATAATTCCCATCCCCTTCTCTAAGATGAATACCTATTCATTCGTGTTGCGAATAATATATATATTGTTAGAATAATAATACAATTATACTTTTCAGTCAATTTAAATTATTGAAAATTTTATGTAAGCGATGTCATTCCGGTTTTTGTATGACGCATGTTTCTTTATTTAGTTTGGTAAAATAATATTATTATTTTAAAAATCTAATAGAACATGAGAGTAAATAAAAACCCGTCAATATGACGGGTTTACTGGATTACTATTTAATGAATACATCCCTAATGTTATTCCATTCATATGGAGCAGAATCAATTTATTAAGCAAATAAATTCCAGATAAAAAAAGAAGCGGCAACCGCTCCTTTTCCTGATATTAGTTTCTAGGATCAACATAATCCGGATAATCGGTAATGATGGCGTCAACTTCCATTTCGAACAGGAAGTCGGCGGCTTCCTGGCTGCGCACTGTCCATGACCCAATTTGCATGTCAAGAGAGTGAACCTGATTCACTAATTCTTCTGTGACAATTCCATAGCTTGGATTGAACCAATCTGCATAAGCTGAAAATTCCTGTAAAGCTTCCGCTGTAGTATCAGCTCGGTTAGAGGTCAATACACCAATGGGCACTTTAGGAAGAAGCTGATCCATTGTTTTCATAGAGTCGAAGTTAAAAGACTGGATAATGATTTTTTCATTTTGCGGCTTATCAAGATTTCGTTCTTTTAAAGCATCTGCCACTTGTTCTTCAATGCCGGGATAAAGCTCTGGGGCCTTCAATTCTATTAATATTCCAACCTTACCATGGTAGCGATCCAGAATCTCTTCAAATGTCGGGATCGGTTCCCCCGCAAATTGTTCTCCTTTCCAGCTGCCGGCATCAAGACTTCTTAAATAGTCAAACGTTAAATCCCTCACTTTTCCCGTTCCATCTGTTGTACGATCCACAGTTGTATCATGAATTACCACTAATTCACCATCTTTGCTTCTTTGAACATCAATTTCGATATAATCGGCTTTCATATCAACAGCCAGATCAAAGCCGGCTACCGTATTCTCCGGTGCATACCCTGTGGCACCGCGGTGCGCTATATTATCCACTTGTTTCCTTTCACCAGTTGCCGGTTCTGCTGCGAACGCCTGGCTGATTGGGCTGAATAGCAGAGAAAAAGCCACCCCTGTACCAATTAATAATTTTTTGTTCATGCTCTCCATCTCCTATCTAAAATATGTATTCAACCATATTCTAGAAAAGGAATGTTGAAGGGGTGTGTGATTATTTTTATGGCTAAATAAAGATCATGTTAACAAAAACCAGCCTTTATTCTTACGTTTTTTTACAAAACTGCTATTTTAAACTGAATAAAAATACCCCTTCACATTTTTCAGCGGGGGAATCTTCCCCGCTGGTAAATGTTTTAATCCAAAGCCTTTATTGTCATCTCCGCTGCCTCTGCAATCAGAGCGTTATCATATTCAGCATCCTTTGAATCCCGGCTGGACAGGATCGTCATGATAATCGGCTCTCTGTTCGGCGGCCACACAATCGCAATGTCATTACGTGTTCCGAAGCCTGCTGCACCGCTTTTATCAGCTACCTCCCAGCCGCTTGGCACACCAGCACGGATTAATGGATCTCCAGTAGCGTTACCCCGCATCCAATCGGTTAAAATGTTCCGCTTTTCTTCAGGCAGAAATTCGCCAATTAAGACTTTCTGAAGGCTTTTTGCAAGTGCTTCAGGTGTACTTGTATCCCGGATATCCCCTGGCTCAGCCTCATTCAAATCTGTCTCGAAGCGCTCAGGCTTTGAGACAGTATCCCCCATTTCTTTCAAAGCTGCTTCGAATCCTTCAGGCCCTCCTAATTCCTCTAACATTAAGTTGCCTGCTGTATTGTCGCTAAACCGGATTGCCGCTTCACAGAGTTCCCTTAAAGTCATTCCAGTCTTTACATGTTTTTCTGTAACAGGAGAATATGTGACCAGGTCATCACTTGTGTATGTAATGACTTCATCCATCTCTTTCAATGATTTTCTATTCAGTAATATAGCAGCTGCTATCGGCTTGAATGTAGATGCATAAGCAAACCTTTCATCAGATTTGTAAGTAATAGTCTTTTTCGTTCCTGTGTCATATGCATACACGCCAAGCCGCGCGTCAAACTCCTTCTCCAGATGTTTGAATTTTTGGTTTGTATTCACAAAAGTTTTTTTGGAGTTTTCCGCTGCACTGGCATCCGATTGATGATTGCCATTTGCACAGCCAGTCAGGGAAAGGAGCAGAACCAAACTGAATAGCCGGACTGCTATTAACATATTATTACTAAAAATAGAATGATATTGTTTCCTCATATTTACTACCTCTTTCCACAAAAAATTTGAACTTATATTTCAGCTTTCCTTTTAAACACCCCCAAACGGACTACAAATGTAATATAATATTACATTTGTAGTCCGTAGTTGTCAACCGCTATGAAACCCTTGATATTATGATGTTTCACAAGCTCCCCTTAATTTGATAAAGTAAAAATTGGATGCTAGAATGGTTGGTATTCATTTTGTCTAAGGGATTAAAACTAGATGTCAAATAATGCGAGGAAGGTCTGCGAATGATAACAAGCTCACAGTTCTTATCTGTTTTTTTGGAATGTCTGCTGGTGTCTTCTTTTACAATCGGAGGCATTCTTCTGTTAAAAAAACTTTTTAAGAAACATTTAACAGCACAAGCTCACTATAATCTTTGGTTTCTATTATTGCTTGCTCTGCCACTGCCTCTTATTCCATTACAATTCATGCCGTTTGCGGATTCATTATCCTTTTGGAATAGCAAGAGCAGCCTTCAATCCCAAACTGCGCCATCTCCAGAGATTCCTTTAAGGCAAAATAATTGGATGGAGGACATAACCGTTTCGGTAGAACGCTATGATTTAACATTATTAAATAATGCTTTATTCTATATTTGGATTTCCGGAGTGGCTATTTTAACTGTATTTACGCTGATCGCAAAGCTTAAGATCAATAAAATAAAGAAACACACAAACAGCCTGAAAAATAACGGGATTTTATCATTATTCGAACACTGCAAACACAAACTGGGGATTTCTGGAGGTATTATTGTTGGAGAGTCATCACTCGTTAAAACCCCAATGACGTTTGGACTTTTTAAGACTTATGTGGTGCTTCCCCTCCATTTTGACCAGTGGCTTTCTGAAAAGGATATAGAATATATCTTTTTACATGAACTTACCCACTATAAAAATAAAGATATAGCAGTAAATTATTTAATGGTGATTCTTCAAATTTTATATTGGTTTAATCCTCTAGTTTGGATTGCTTTTAGGAGAATGAGGCTTGATCGTGAAATCGCCTGTGATGCTGCAGTTTTAAGTTCTCTGGATGAGCAGGCTTATATGGAGTATGGAAACAGCATTATTCATTTTGCCCATAAATCCTCAAGGGCAGTGACAGTCGATTTGGCAAACCATTTAAACGGGTCAAAGAAACAGATCAAAACGAGAATCGAAAAAATTGCCAGTTTTAAGTCGGAATCAAAACTGCTGAGATGGAAAAGTGCGGCTATACTCATTTTTGCGGGGATATTTATTGCATTTCAGGCTCCATTTATCTCTGTACTCGCTCATGAAGACAGCAGCTATAAATTTAAGGATGAAAACATTATATATGAGGATTTAGGTGATTATTTTGAAGGATATGATGGAAGCTTTGTGTTGTATGATAAAGAGGCAGACCGCTATCATATTCATAATAAAAATCAAAGCACATTCAGGATTTCGCCAAATTCCACTTATAAGATTTACAGTGCTCTGCTTGGTTTAGAGTCAGGCACCATAACGGTTGAAAATTCGTCTGCCAAATGGAACGGACTTAAGTATCCTATAGAGTCCTGGAATGCGGATCAGGATTTAACTTCGGCCATGAAAAATTCCGTTACATGGTATTTTCAGATGTTAGACCAGCAGGTGCAGCCCGGTACGATTCAAACTTTTTTAGACCGAATCAGGTATGGGAATCGCGATCTATCTGGTGGAATAGATGAATATTGGCTGGAATCTTCCCTTAAAATTTCTCCAGTGGAACAAGTTCAGCTGCTTAAAAGGTTTTATGCAAATCAATTTGGATTTAAAGAAAAGAATATCCAAACGGTGAAAGATTCCATTAAACTAGAAAGAAAAGAGGGAGCCCTCCTTTCTGGTAAAACAGGTACAGGCACTGTAAATGGAAAAAACATCAATGGATGGTTCATCGGGTATGTGGAATCAGGGCAGGACACATACTTTTTTGCAACAAATATACAGAATGAAGCTAACTCTAATGGAAGTAGGGCAGCTGAAATTACATTATCCATTTTGAAACAAAAAGACATATATTAATTCATTCATTTCATAAAGAAGGAGGGCGGTAATGTGACTGACAGGATTCCCAGCATTTCAGAATCCGAGTGGGAAGTCATGACAGTTCTGTGGCACGGATCACCCAAAACGGCTAATGAAGTCATTCTATCCCTGCAAAAGCGCACAGACTGGAAACCCAAAACAATCCGAACTCTTCTGGACAGGCTTGTCCAGAAGAATGTAGTTGGCGTAAATAAAAATCAGAGAATCTATACCTTTTTCCCGTTATATTCACAGGATGAATGCCAGCGGGCAGAAGCTCAATCCTTTATCAAACGGATCTATGGCGGAACGGTGAAATCCATGCTAGTCCAATTCATCCAGGAAGACTCCCTGTCTGATGAGGAAATTAACGAACTCCGGACGATTTTGGCAAAGAAAAAAAAGAAGGATAGATAACCTGCATGCGTGATCCTTTACAATTGGGGGGATTTTTAGCATTTGCTTCTTTGACGCACCTAAAAGCAGTGACTGCCCCTGCTTCATTTCCGCGTTAATACAATAGCGGCACCAATCCATACAAGCAGAATTATGGAAGCTATGCGCCAGGGGTTTATGTTAAGTTCTCCCTTTTCCAACTTCCACTTAGACACCTTAATTGACTGTCCAAGCGCTCTATACTTTATAATTATAAAAACAACTACTTTCGAATGACCGCTGCAGGAGAGAACGTATCGTACGTCACCGAAGGGGCAAATCTATAGAAAAGATGAATCTCTCAGGTAAGAAGACTGCTGCGGGACGCTTCTCTGGAGAGGGTATCACGCACCCACGGGGCAGGCCTTTTAATATAGTTTAGGTAAACCTCTCAGGTACAAGGACAGAATACTTGATTAGGGGGGATTGTATGGTTTGGGATGTATTGAACGTGATTGGAACCATTGCATTTGCAATGAGCGGGGCAGTGGTTGCACTGGAAGTAAAATACGACATTATGGGCGCCTATGTTTTGGGATTGATTACCGCATTTGGCGGCGGGGCTATCAGAAATCTTCTTACCGGTATTCCGATCATAGAATTATGGCAGCAAACGACTCTTTTTATCGTTGCCCTTATTACCATCAGCATCGTTATCCTATTGCCAGGCAGCATAGTTCAGCTTTTGACGAAATGGAGCATCTTTGATTCAATTGGCTTATCAGCGTTTGCTGTTCAGGGAGCTATATATGCACAATCAATTGATTTACCCTTATTTGCTGTTATGTTTTCAGCTGCCATAACCGGTGCCGGCGGAGGAATGATCCGCGATGTGCTGGCTCAGCGAAAGCCCATTGTTTTACGTGATGAAGTATATCTTTTATGGGCCATCTTTGCCGGGTTTATCATAGGCCTTGATTGGTTATCCAAGTCTTATCATTTCTATATCCTTTTTACTGTTACTTTAATGCTGCGAGGAATTTCGCATCATTACAGCTGGAGATTGCCTATTAAATCGATTCAAAAACAATAAGAAGCAGAATTACTTCAAACATAAAAAGCTCACATCAGCGTGAGCTTTTCGTTTCGTTAAACTTGAAATAATTGCAAACAACATATCCCACTGATTTTGCGGCAACAAGCAACGAACCTTCATCTATATCAAATTTAGGGTGATGATTGAAATAAGGTTCTTCTGTCCCCTTTGGCGTGCACCCAATATAAAAATAACAGCCAGGGACCTTCTCCAAATAATACGAAAAATCGTCCGATGGTGCCATTTTAGGAAATTCTTTTACCTCCATAATGTCTTTATCCCCGGCTGATGCCAGCGTACCTGCAACAAACCTCGTCAATTCAGGATCATTATACAGCGGCGGATAGTCGGGTTCATATGTCAGCTCACAGCTTACACCAAATAACTCCTCAAGACCGTTGACAATGCGGTGAATTTCTCTATTCATCACATCCTTTGTTTCATCATTTGAATAGCGTACATCCCCCTCAATTTCGATATGATCCTTGATCACATTAAAACTCCCTTTACCGTCAAATGAACCAATTGTCACTACACCAGCATGAAATGGATCCACTCTGCGGCTTACAACTGTTTGGATAGCTGTTACAAAATAGGCGCCTGCAACAATAGCATCGTTGGCCTTATGCGGAGAAGAACCGTGTCCGCCGCTTGCTTGCACTCTAAGTTTAAAATAGGCGCGGCCATTAAAGGAATATCCGCTGTGATAGCCAACAGTTCCAGCAGGGGCGATTGGCAAAACATGTATGCCAAAAATGGCATGGACATCATCGAGAAATCCTTCTTCAACGATGCTTTTTGCTCCGCCCGGAGGCTCTTCTTCGGCATGCTGATGGATTATTTTGATGGTGCCATGGATCTTATCTTTTAATTGGATCAAACAGTCAGCCAAAACCATAAGGTATGCTGTATGTGCATCATGGCCGCAAGCATGCATGATACCTTCCTTTTTTGATTTAAACGGAACATCCAGCTCTTCTTTAATAGGAAGCGCATCAAAATCAGCACGAAGTGCCACGGTTTTTCCCGGCTTTCCACCCTCAATAGTGACAACAATGCCATATCCATTCCCTGCATTTGTTATCAGATCAACATCTTTCCCTCTGTAAAAATCAGCGATATAGGCTGCCGTTTTTTCCTCTTTAAATGAAAGCTCAGGATTCTGGTGTAAATAACGGCGTATTCCAATCATCTCTTCTTCTCGTTCTTCCAGCATTTTCATTAATTGATCAATCATGAATATCAGCTCCTATCCTACTTTGACCTCTAAAGAACCCGACTAAACACACAAATTCAGAGACACTATTTATATCATTCCTATACAGCTGACATACTAAAACTGCCGGAACAAGAAGGCTGCCAGGAATTCAGATCGTGCACCAATGTCTTTAACAATCAAATTAAAAGAAGGAGAGCACAGTGCACATCCATCGCTCTCCTTCTCCATTATTCTCTGATTTATTGACATCTAGCTGTTCACAATTTTTTTAGGATATTCTTCACCATCTCCGTCTCCTTCTTCTTTAACCCTTTTCATTCTAAGTGGAGCGTAAAATAATACAGCAATCAGGACCAATCCAAGATAACCTATCAGCGGGTAGAAGTAGCTGACAAGATCAGTAAAACCTATGAAGCTTGCTGCAAATGCTACAATCATGGTTCCTGCGAATAACCTTTTAAAATGTGTGGTATCAACCTTGGAAAACCGGGCCACAAAAGAGAAAAACATGCTTATAGCTGTATTGAAGATCATTGCAAAGAGAACAACCGACATGATCGTGCCCAATGCAGGTGAAATATCATTAACAATTGCTAGCATTGGCATATCCATACTGCCAACACTTTCAATCTTAGAGAAAATAGCCAGATGGCTAAGCAGAATAAGAACACCGAGCCCAAAACCTCCAACTAATCCACCTAACGCGGCCGTTTTACGTTTATTTTCAGCTCCCCCCATCACGATTGCCATTGAAGCACCTACTGCCGTGTTAAAGGACACATAATTGATAGCAGAAATAAACCAGTTTGGCAGAGTTGTCGGAGTCTGCTTGGCCACACCATTCAAAGCGTGGAATGACCCATCAGCATTTATAAAACTATAGATAGATGTGATGATGACAAAAAGGATTAGAAATGGGGTAATCCCACCGATGATAGCAACAACACGGTCAACCTTTAACATTCCCGTTAATAAAACAAGAATCGTCATAACACTAGTTCCAATTATGACAGGCACTCCAAATTGTTGATTTAAGTTTGACCCTGCACCTGCTATCATGACTACACCTACACCAAACAATGTAAAAATAAGGATATAATCAATAATTAAACCTAGATATCGGCCGCTTATCTTATAAATCACATGTTTATGTGAGGAAGTTTTCATGCTGCTCCCTAACCATACCAATATCATGCCGACATAAGCAAATAAAGCGGCTGCAACAATAGCAGCAAAAATACCCATTATTCCAAAACTGGTAAAATACTGAAGAACTTCCTGCCCCGATGCAAATCCAGCACCAACAATTACACCAATAAAAGCGCTTCCAATTTTTAAAATGTCTTTCATATAGTTCCTCCCTCAAGTTGTCTAATATGTTTAGTATATCAATTTAAGAATGAAACAGATTTGTGAAAATACCAAAAAGTCTAATAATTATGTTGTTAAACTCCCCAAATTCCTATCCATATTTATACTAAAACCTTGAAGAAACTTAAAGAGACCTTTTAAAAAGTATGTTAAAACTGAATATCCTCTTTTGCCGGCAGAACAAAAAGCGTTAACCAGCTCTGGTCAACACTTTCGATAACTCCTTAATTCAAGAATATCCTGGTATTCTATAACCTATCGCACTGGGGAGGCTTTTTTTCTCCCTCTGCAAAATCGCATCCATCTGCAACTGATTCGAGACCATAGTCTGTATTGCTTATCTCATATGAATCCTGGGCATTTTTTTGGATATCCTCGAGCTGCTTTTCTTTCTTTTCTCTCATGTTTTCCCTCCTAAGTTTTTATTTAAAAGTTTTTTCTTAGATGAGAAATATTATTCGTGTTGAGGTTGGAGCAGCACCTTCTAATAAGCTATAGCGACATAATTCTGCAAAAAGCCACTGTAATTAAGAAATACCGGAAGCTTGAAAAATACACTAGTACAAAAGAAAAGCCCAACCCCCAATGGGAAATGGCTTTTCTTTTAAGGTTGCTTTAATTCAAAGCTCAATTTGTTTAATTATTTTAGCTGGATTTCCGCCAACTACCACATTATCAGGCACATCTTTCGTAACAACTGCACCAGAAGCGATCACAGCATTGTCCCCAACTGTTACACCAGGGTTAATTACGGCACTTCCGCCAATCCATACATTGTTTCCAAAAATGATCGGCTTTGCATATTCTCTGCCTGAATTGCGTTCAGCAGGATGAAGCGGATGCGTTGCCGTATAGATATGTACGCCGGGAGCAAGCATGCAATTATCTCCAAAACGCACTTCACAGACATCCAGGATGGTACAGTCAAAGTTCGCAAAAAAGTTTTCACCTACATGAGTATTATAGCCGTAATCAAATCTGATATTGGGCTCCATATATACGTTTTCTCCGGTAGACCCAAGTAACTCCTTTAATAACTTTGTCCTCTTTTCTCCTTCTGTCTCCAGAGTCTGATTGTACATTCTGACCTTTCGTCTTGCTTCCTCGCGTTCCTTTAATAATACCGGATCGGCAGGATCATACATTTCTCCGGCCAGCATTTTTTCTTTTTCTGTTTTCATTTAATGACCTGCTTTCCAGTATATTTTTTCAAATGCAGAACTGAAAAAGGGACAGTGCACCTGTCCCTTTGTCCCTTTAGCGTGATGCTTTAGGCGGCTGGCAAACGTCACATTTGCGCTGGTGATTATTTTTGAATTTCGTAAATGTTTTTTCAAACTGGCTGCCGCATGCACATTGAAAAAGCAGCTTTTGAGAAAAACCATGATATTCCGTCGATAGAAGCTTACTATCCGAGTTCTTCTCAACGAAATCGTTAATTTTGCTGATGGTCCATCGTTTATTCATTACCTTACCCCTCCATATTTAATCGCTGAGCGGACATCCATTCCACTATTAGCGCATCTCATCATTCCTAAGTTCCTCATTATAGCATAAAGGGACAGGTTCATTGTCCCATCCGGCTTTAATAGGTTTAGCATCTTACATATTTCCGTTTAAAGCCAATCCTTCCTTTGTCCACTTCCTTTTGGATATTTTCTGAGGCGTTCAGGAAACTGCTTTTTTTCTTGTCCCGTTTCATTTCGACCGGCCCAATGGTTTTTGCAATCTCAACCGCCTTTTCATGGAGCGGCAAAAACGAAACACCCACTGTATAGACAAAATTATTCATAGCGGATTTCGTACGCTCCGGAGAATCGTGGATGGTGTCTTTCACTTTATCAAGCATTTTGGCCAGCTTCTCTTCTGAAAATTCAGCGTCCTGCCGATTCCCCAAAAGCCAGCAATAGCAGCTCCAGCCCCCTGACATACGCAGCTCTTCCCCGCTCTCGATCCATTTATCGGCAACTTCCTGTGCAATATCTGCTTCAGCTAATGTAACAGCCACCACATAATCGGACAGCATGTAGAAATAAGCAGCATCCATCCAGCGGTCAAAATCCGTTTCGGTCATGACCTGAGGATCTGCAATGACACCTGCAAAGTACATGGCATCGTAGTTCCCTGTGGCGTATAGCTCCTCTGCCAAAGACTGATTTCTTTTTATTTTTTTGGCGATTGGCTTCATTGCACCAGTTGCAGCGCCAAAAAGCGGCTCGTGCGCTCCGTTTGATATGTACATTTTCTTGGTCCGTTCCCTGCCGAGAGCCTCAAGCTCCTGCATAACCGTCTGCAAATCCATTTTCAGCACTTCCTTCCATTTTAATAGGGTTAACAGCACAACACTGATTTGCCTCAAGAACCCAAGTATTCTGTTTTCAGTTCAACCTCTTTTACTTCTTTATCAAAATAGACCTTATAGGCCCTGGCATTCGGCCTTGAGCTTACGATTCGGCTGACCTCCTCCTCAATAAAGTGGATAGCCACTCCGTCATCCGCTGCAATTCCAGGCTTTAGTTTTTCAGAAGCCAAAAGCTCATGATAGGCAGGCCTTCTTTCCTCTTCCCCGTCATAATGAGGGCAATTGCTTCCTTTTAAAAAGCCCAGGCATGTTAAAGGCTCCAGTTTATCGCCATAAGAATCCGTAACCCCTTCTTCAAACCAGCAAATAGAGCCCGCGCTGATGCCGGCTAATACGATCCCTTGATTCCATGCCTTTCTTAAAATCATATCTAACCCCCATTCTTTCCATAAAGCCAATAAATTCTTCGTATTTCCGCCCCCAACATAGATGATGTCTTTTTCCAATATAAAACCCTCTATATCTCTTGCTGGCGGTTTAAATAATGATAAATGAGAGGGCTGGCACTTCTGTTTTTCAAAAAAGTCATAAAACCATTTAATGCAAACCTCGGAATCCCCTGTTGCAGTAGGCACATAGCAGACTTTAGGATTTTCTTTACCTGACTGACGTAAAATGTATTCATCTAATAATGGATTCTCCGGCTCCATGGAGAACCCGCCTCCTCCTAATGCAATAATTTGCCTCATAACTTATTCCCCCTCAAAGAAATGCTAAATATAAATATTCTCCTTTAATTCCAGCTGTTCCTTGCTACTCAGACTTTATTCTAAAAGTGATTCTGCATAACAAAACGCTTAGGATTTAGCCTAAGCGTTTTGTTATTTAAAAATAAATTTATTAAATTCGTCTACTGTTTCAAAATAATACTTTGATTCTAATTTCATTTGTTCCTTTATTTCAGGGATACTGTGAGACCATCCGGCAGCCGCAAAATCTACATTGCAGCTTCTGGCCATTTCCAATCCGGGCTTCAGGTCATCGAGCATTAATGCATCGGTCTCTTGAAGTTCATAGCGCCTTAAAATTTCTTTAATTGGATATGGATGCGGTTTTCTTTGATGCTCAGGAAGATCCCAGCCAAAGATGGCATCTGGCACAAATCCACAATGTATGGAATAATCTCTTTCAATTCTGCTTGCCTCAGAATGAGAAACAACCGTCACAATTCCACCTTGCTTTTTAAATTCTTGAACGGTCTCAGCAAACAGCTCATAGAAGTCAGGTACAGTTGACTCGGTATATTTTTTCCATACCATCTGCTGGTGATTTTGTTCCTCTTCTGTAAATTTAATAATATCCTTACATAATGCAGTAAATCCCGGATGATAACAATATCTGACGAAATCATCAAAAGAAATAGGTTTATCATTTGGCCGCAAGTCTTTAAGAGCCTCTGCAAATGATGGAAAGTGTATACCAGGTGTGCTTTTTACCCCTGTATCATCATGATCTAAGATTAAACATTTATATTTTAAATCCATAACTGCCTCCTGCTAACCTGTACATTAAAACATAATTAAGTTCCAACATTCATTTATAAATATATTAGCAAAAAGCCCAATTCATTGCGAATTGAGCTTTTTATTTTGACTCTTAATTTAATCACAAGGGTTTTTACGATTCACTCAGCTCAGGTTCCAGCTTCCAGAAGTACCTGATCCCGGCCTAAAATAACAGCTAACAGGATAATGAATGCCCCTGTTCCCACAAGAAGCCATTCGATGGCAATAATATCTGCGATCGGGCCAAATATCAGCATCCCCATCGGCATCATGGAGGTGGAGATCATCCCCATGACACCAAACACTCTGCCTAAATAATTCTCTTCAATTTTTTCCTGAAGCAATACGGTTACCGGTGTATTGAAAATTGGCATGGCAATCCCGAATAACGCCATGAACAATAAATAAATCCAAAAAATCGGCACGATGCCGAGTGCCAGGGTGCAGATCCCCATGATGAGACTGGCAAGGGTCATGGTTGTAATTTTATTTGGATATCCACCCCAGGAAGCAATAATTCCGCCCCCTGCCATCATGCCGACAGAGAAGGCAATTTCAATGGCAGTGAGCAGCCACACATCTCCGCCAAATGTCCGGGTAACCTGCAGTGGTGTCAGAAAGGCCGCAGGTGCCATTAGGACGAAGAAGATTGCAAAGAACAGAAAGAATTTTTTCAGAAACGGACTGCTATTGACATAATGAAGCCCCTGTTTAAAGTCGCTAAAGTAGCTCGCTCTCTGTTCCGCTGCTGCTTTTTCATGCACAGCAACTTTGACAAAAGCCATCAGAGTTATAATAGCAATCGCTGCTGTGAGGACATCAATGAAGAATATGACTTCAAGTGACGCCATTGCGATTAAAGCGGCACTGACCATCGGTGAAACAAACATAATGACAGCCTGTATGCTCCCATTTACCCCATTCACCTTTGTCAGCTTCTCCTTCGGGACAATCTGCGGCAAAATCGCCCCGACTGCAGGAGTCTGGATTCCTGTTCCAAGGGCACGAATTGCCGCCATGACAAACAGCAGCCAGATGGATTCATATCCCATTAAAAACAGGATAGCAAGAATCAGTGTTGAAAAGGCAATAAGACCATCTGCTAAAATAATCAGCATTTTCCGATTGTACCGGTCTGCCCAGACACCCGCGACCGGCGATAAAAAGAAGGTCGGAATGAACCCGCAAATAATGTAAAGAGTCATCATCAAACCGGACTCTGTCGTTAAGGTAATATGCCACATAATGGCGTATTGAACAAGGGACGATCCAAAAAGCGAGATCGTCTGACTGCTTAAAAAGAGAATAATATTCTTTAGCCAATGCTCCTTCAGATTAGGGTTTACAGTACTCATGAACTAATCACTCATTTCTATTTTTTAATAAAAACAAGCTTTGCCTATACTCAGCTGATCAATCCGCTCTATAAATTCTATTTCTAAAGACAGCAAAAAAGAGGAGAAATTCATCCCCTCTTTAAAAATAACCGTTAAATATAGGTTTCCTTAAATAGACAGACCAATCCCGCTGCTCTGAACATAGGCAGAGCCTTCAAACGTATTCAATTAACGATTGAAAAGCGGGTTTCTTAGTCTAATTGATGCTGTCAAAAGGAAAACCTCCATTTCATTATAATTACATTTATCATACCAGCAGAGACCGGTTTATACAATCATTTTCATACAAAAAAGCGCTAATCCTAAGATCAGCGCATTTCTCTTTATAAAGCTTCACCCTCCGTTTGTTTCTTACCCGGCGCAAACCAGCCAAACAGGGCAATGGCCACCAATACGCCATAGAAGACAAGTGTCCAGCCTGTACTATGAGGAAAATGATGATCAAGGACACCGATATCCTCATGGGCAAGTGTGATAACGGCTAGCTTGACACCAACCCAGGCGACAATCGCGTAAGCAGTTGTTTCCAATGCAGGCCGTTTAGCAAGCAGTTTCACAAACCAGGTTGCTGCGAACTTAATCAGGATCAGTCCGGCAATCCCGCCAAGCACCACTACGATAAACTGGCCGCCATCCATGCCGCCGAAATCGTCAAGCGGTGAATCCGGCAAACCAAGTGCCAATGCAACAGCAGCAAGAATCGAATCGATGGCAAAGGCAAGATCGGCTAATGCAATCTTCCCTACTGTAGGCCAAAACCCTTTCCCGGCCGCTTCTTCCTTCACATCCTCGCGGATATTTTCATTTTCTTTCCCGAACTTGGCCTTAATCACATGTTTTAAGCCAAGGTACAATAGATACGCCGCTCCGATCGCCTGAATTTGCCAGACGTTTGCAATAAATGATATGGCAAATAATGCACCAAACCGGAAAACGAAAGCCATAATTATTCCGTAATTTATCGCCCTTTTCTTCTGATCTTCTGGTAAATGCTTCGCTATGACAGCTAAGACAAGAGCATTGTCAGCCGACAGCAATCCTTCCAGTCCAATTAATATCAATAATGCCCAAGCATACTCGAGCCAAATAGACTCCATACGTGATACTCCTTTCAGGAACAAACATGTTCTCCATTGATTCGATAACTATAGATTCCCCAAAAATGCTAAAGGAAACCTTAAAAATATATAATAAAATGGCATCCTATATTCAGGACGCCAGAAGAAAAAACTAATTATTCAAATCAAAAAGCCCCGGCGCATGCTCATTTGGCATGTCAGGCATTACAGGAACAGGATAGCCTTTCGGCGGTTCTACCACAACAAGTTCTCCGTCATTTCTGCTTGGAGTTTTACCCTGGAAGGCTTCACCAATCCGGGTATCATCCAGCCTGAAATTAAACTGTGCATTATGGAAGCCCATCTCCACATATTTACGGCACTCAGGGTATTTATTGCTCCCCCTCTGAAATTCGCAATCTGGAATGAGAACTGCATCATCGTCAGATTTCGGCAAACTTTTCGCCCAATGCCTCCTGCAGCACTCTCACCGCATGCGGATCCAGGTACAATCATATTGATTAAATCTTCTTTATATAAAAGTACATAGATCATCAATATCCTTTAACTAAGCATTCTAAACTGCAATGCCTGACCGGCGGTCTATTATTCATCCCGGATTGATGTTCCAGAACACATTTTTTTGGACAAGCAAGACCTTGCATTAATGTCCCTAAGAAAGACAATGTGACAGTAAGCCAGCCCACATTCGCAGAGCACTTTCCTTTTAACAAGTATTAACTTGTCGGATTCATAGTCGCCATGACCACATAATCTTGCCCGATCTAATCCCTTCATCGTTCTAAATAAACGGGCGGCTGCACTCTTCTGCAAAAAAAGATACCGTCATAATGCTTCTGAGGATAAATGGAAATCGGCAGCTGCCCCATCATCCCTGCTTCAAGGAGCTGCCATCTCCGCTTCATCCAATTTCGTTCCGGAAGCCCCTTGTCACACAAGGGCACAAAGCTGTCATGTCCGCAAGCCTCCATAAACAAACTTTCAAGGTGCTTACTTTTAGAGGCATTAATAGAAAAGTGAACTCTTAGCAGAGAAGCAAACTCACCCGCTCCTGCATAAAATCCTACTGAATAAACTTGATCATTATATTTGCTATCGGATAGGAGCTGTCCGACAGTCGTAATTCCCAAAAGTCCTGAAGTCAGTGTTTTGCTTTTTCTAATATGAAAATTATGAGCCCAGACAATGACCTTCTCTCTCTTGAAAAACTCATCCAGCAGCCACTGCAGATTCCCGAACATATACGTTCCTCTCATGGTTCCGGAGACAATCCAGCTTTTTGTATTGATTTCCAGCCACTTCAGACGATTTTTCAGCCCCTGTTCAATAACCTTCATGATCTCTTCTCTTTCCAGATCAGCTTCACTCACCCTGCCCGCAAAAAGCTCCAGGCATGATTGATATAAAGCCATGCACATTCGCACCTTTTCTTTGATCACTTTTGGTATTTTGGCTTGTCCTCTAATCTCCTCATCTATTTCAAAGAATACGGTTTCTGCCCGATTGATTGAAGAAACAATTTCTTCTTCAGTGTGGAGCCAGAGCCAGTCCAGCATCCTATGGGATACCTGCTGATATGAGGGCTGAATATCCATTCCTGAAATATGAAGGCCTTCTGCCCAGGACTCCTGAAATAAAGGAAGCATCTCTTCGTTATGAAAAATATCAAGAAGACTGTGCTGAATTTGTTCTTTAGCAGGCAGGCCTTTCAGAAGTCTTCTGCTTAATACCGCTTCAAGCAAGCCGCTCTCCAATACAACAGCATTAAATCCATGGACCTTATGCAAATACTTAATCATATTCACTTTGGTTCTATAAAAATCTCCGATTCCATGGCTGCTCTCTCCCAGCAGAACAATCCTTTTCCCCTCAACATATGGATCCATACAGGAGAAACCATGTGGATCCGTTATTTCACAGCTTTTGCCGGCTATTTGATCTATCCAAAGTGATTTTGTTTTTCGTGTAATGAAATTCATAAAGAAGCCTCCAACTTTCCTCTTGGGTCCCAAAACTATATTTATTAGTACGATTTGGAAATAAATCGGTTTCATCTATTCATATATTTGGCAAAAGGATCCTTCGAAAAGGTAAAATAAACTGAATCCATTCGGAGAAGAAACGGGGAGACTTTATGAATGCCTATGTACTTTTAGCGTTAGCCATTATAAGTGAAGTGTTTGGCAGCTCCTTGCTTAAAGCAGCAGACGGATTTAAAAAGCTCCTGCCATCCCTTGGAGTAATCATTGGATACAGTGTCGCTTTTTACACCCTTTCTTTATCGTTAAAAACGCTGCCTCTCGGCGTAGCCTATGCGATCTGGGCAGGCCTCGGGACTGTGCTGACAGCCTTAGTGGGGATCTTTATCTACAAAGAGAATGTAAGTGGCAAAAAGCTTCTGGGATTGGCTTTTATAGTTTGCGGAGTCATTTTATTGAATAGTGGCGGGGGCCATTAATATGAAGGGATATTTTTATTTAACAATCTCAATCGCTGGAGAGATTTTTGCCACTACCATGCTCAAATTGTCAGATGGATTAACCGTGCTGCTTCCAACTGCAGGAGTTGCCTTTGGCTATGCACTCTCATTTTATTGCTTATCATTATGTCTTAAAACCGTTCCATTAAGTCTGGCCTATGCCATTTGGTCGGGAGCAGGAACAGCGTTAACAGCGTTGATAGGTGCCATACTGTGGGGAGAGGCATTCAGCAGCCTCAAGATACTGGGAATCATACTGATTATCGGCGGAATACTCGCATTGAATTCTTCCAGCAGTGAAGAAACGGCAAAAGAGCCTTCACGTTAGGGCTCTTTTCTGTTCCATGACTTATCTTCATTTATTGCATTCCTCTCATTAAATATCCTTCAAGGCCCTCAATGTCTTATCCCGAATCTGAACACGATTAACATAATCCTTTGCAACAAGTTCTGTATACAGCAAGTCAAAGAGCAGGAAGAGCGGAAGCGTTGGAGAAATATTCTGGCCCATATGCATACTGCTTTTACTCATAACCAGAAGGGATAGATCTGCCAGCCGGGAGAGTTCGGATGTTTTCTCACTTGTGATGGCAAGGACTGACGCACCTTGCTTCTTAGCAATTTTAACAGCGTCGATTATTTCTTTTGTTTTCCCTGAAACAGAAATGCCAATGACAAGGTTTCTGTCTGAGCTTAATGCTGCATCCATCACAGCTTGATGAGGGTCTGTAATCGACTCAACCTGGATTCCAATCCGGAAAAACTTCCATTTAAACTCCTGTGCTGCAATCCCTGAGTTGCCGATGCCATATACATGCACTTTCTCTGCTTCCGTTAAAAGGGAAACAGCTTGCTGAATATCAAAATAAGTCATTTTTCGAAAAGTCGTTTCGATGATCTCCAAATGATTTTGATAAAGATTGGAAAAATAATCAATCTCCTTAATATCACTGGACACAGTCGGTTTGTTCGTTAAATCGATATATCTTTTTAATTCATACTTAAATTCATTAAAACCTGTAAAAGAGATTTTCTGACAAAAACGGGTGATTGTAGCTGGGGAAATATGAATTTTTTTAGCGATTTGATTAATCGACATTTGGCTGATTTCATCAGGATTTTCAATTATATACTTTGCTAATTCCGACTCTGATATTGTGAATTTTTCCATCGTGCAGGCTATGCCATGCAGAAGATTCTCACCGAGATATTCCATATTCTATCTCCTTTTTAAATAATCCATAGGCCCATTATACAAGATGTTGACCTTATTTTTATTCAAAGGGCAGAAAACTATGAAATATCTATAACTTTTTTCACTAAAGCAAAAAGCTGAAAACAGCACAGTCAGAAGACTAAGCTATTTTCAGCTGATTTTTATTTTTTAATAGCATCTACAAATCTTTTCGTGATGATCTGAGGTCTGGTTATCGCACCGCCAACCACAACCGAGTGAACATGAAAGTCCAGTACTGAACGGGCAATATCCGGAGTTGAAACATTTCCTTCAGCTATAACCTTAGCATGCTTCACTTCTTTGACGATTTGTTTAATAACGGTGTAGTCATGATCATCGATTTTCAAACCGTTTGTCTCTTCTGTATATCCGTATAATGTCGGTGCGACAATATCGAATCCGAGCTCATCGGCAAATATGGCTTCTTCTACTGAAGAGACATCGCCCATCAGCAGTATATCTGGATACTTTGATCTTACATCCTGATAAAACGATTTCAGATCCCTTCCATCCGGACGAATCCGGTTGGTTGCATCTGTTGCAATAATTTCGGCACCTGTCTCAGCTAAGGCATCGATCTCTTTCATCGTAGGTGTAATAAAGACAGAATGGTCTTTGTATACCTGTTTAATGATGCCAATTACAGGAAGATCCACTTGTTTTTTTATTTCCTTAATATCAGGGACAGAGTTGGCACGAATGCCAGCTGCTCCTCCCTCTTTTGCAGCCAATGCCATACGTCCCATAATGAACGAGCTATGAAGAGGTTCTCCTTCTAAAGCCTGGCAGGAAACAATTAGCCCGTTTTTGATCTGTTTCAGCACTTGATGCATTTAAAAACACGTCCTTATTATTTATTACTGACCTAGATACTCTTCTATTTCGTTTTTAACAATGGTGACTTGTGGTCCATAAATAATTTGAACACCCGTTCCTTTTTGCACAATTCCTTTTGATCCAGTCTGTTTAATGATATCCTCTTTTACCATGGAATCATCTTTAACAGTTACCCGGAGACGAGTCGCACAGCAATCAACAATATCAATATTATTTATTCCGCCCAATCCTTCTACAATTGTTTTGGCACGGTCTGTAGCTGAAACTTGCTCTGCTGCCTGTTCTTCGTCTTCACGTCCAAGAACTTTGAAGTTCTTTTTTCTGATTAAGAATTTAAAGGTAAAGTAGTATAGGAAGAACCACGGAATCCCTACCATTAATACATATGGCCAATTTGTTTTATCGGCACCTTGAAGAATTCCAAATAAAATGAAATCAATAAATCCGCCTGAGAAGGTTTGACCAACAGTAATATTGAAAATGTCTGCCATCATAAAAGCAAAACCATCAAAAATAGCATGCACTAAATAAAGAAGAGGCGCCACAAATAAGAAGCTGAATTCAAGCGGTTCTGTGATACCAGTCAGGAATGATGTCAACGCTGCCGAAAGCAAAATACCTGCTACCACTTTTCTGTTTTTCTTTTTAGAGCAATGGTAGATGGCCAATGCAGCTCCCGGCAGGCCAAACATCATTGTAATAAAACGGCCTGACATAAATCTGGATACCCCTTCGTAATATTGTTCAGTCGATGGGTCACCCAATTGCGCAAAAAAGATATTTTGTGTACCGCTGACTAATTTTCCGCCAATCTCGAGTGTCCCGCCAAGAGCGGTTTGCCAGAAAGGAAGGTAGAAAATATGGTGCAGGCCAAGCGGTCCAAGCATACGCAAAATAAATCCATAGAACAGGGTTCCAATTTCCCCGGTGCCTGTAACCACTGATCCCAGCCCATTGATTAATGCCTGGAAATAAGGCCATATCAAAAATAGAATCGCTCCTACAAAAATTGAAGCAAATGAAACGACTATAGGAATAAAGCGGGATCCCCCAAAAAATCCTAACACTTGAGGCAGCTGAATTTTATTGTATTTGTTATGAAGTGCAGCTGCTGCAATCCCGACGATAATCCCGCCAAATACACCCGTTTCCAAAGTCTGAATCCCTACTGCCATCCCTTGACCGGCTCCTGCCAGATTATCCTTCGCCAGGTCTCCGGTTAAAGATAGCAGTGCACTGATTGTACTATTCATAACAAAATATCCAATCATGGCTGCTAACCCAGCTGTTGCTTTATCTGAACGGGCTAAACCTATCGCTACCCCGACTGCAAATATAATCGGCAAGTTGGCAAATACGATTGAACCTGCGGAACTCATTATTAAAAAAATGGCCTGTAGCCAACTGATATCTAAAAAAGGATATGCTGAAACTGTATTCGGGTTGGACAGCGCTCCGCCTATTCCTAATAACAAGCCTGCTGCCGGTAAAACCGCAATAGGCAGCATGAATGATTTACCAAATTGCTGTGCTTTTTCAAAAGCTTTTTTCATTGATGTTGACCCCCTTTATCTTGATGAGAAATCTTGTTGCTTTGCCCTCCTGTCCGTATCATATATTCGCAGCTGCCAAAATTCAATGAGGTTGAAATCGGTTTCAATTCTTTTCATCAATTCCCCGGGAACACTGAAAACACGTTCAAATTAGAGTATGTGTCTACTTTTCATTCATTCCTGATAGTAGAATATTTACTGGAATGAAGAACCCGTCGCGGGAAAACGGAATGCTCTTGAAGCATTCGTTATTGAATACTATAGAGATTAGCGAGACTTAGCCAGCTGATCTGCAAAAAGGGAGTTGTTAACCTTGAAAGCTATCTTGCTTAAAGGAATGCAAATATATGCAGAAGACCAAAAGATTGAAGAAGGTTATATTCTATTGCAGGATCACCAGATAATCGGGATTGGGCCATCCACAGATTTGCCAGCATCTATGGGGGTTGAAGTGATGGAAGTTCCATCTTCCTTTCAGGCCATTCCCGGCTTAATTGATATTCATATCCATGGAGTAAATGGTGCTGATGTGATGGATGCCTCAGTGGAGGCATTAGAGACCATGTCTGACGCTCTTCCTAAAGAAGGAACAACCAGTTTCTTAGCCACTACAATGACTCAGAGCCAAGCAGCCATTGAAAAGGCTCTAATAAATGCTGGGAGCTATATACAGAAGTATCAGCCTCCCGGTAAAGCGGAAATCCTTGGCATCCACCTCGAAGGACCATATGTCAATAAGTCCAAAGCTGGCGCTCAGCCTGAGGAGTTCATTGTAAATTCCAGTATTGAGCAATTTAAAAAATGGAATAATCTCGCAAATAAAACGGTGAAAATTGTTACACTGGCTCCTGAACAGCCAGGCGGCATGGAAATGGTGAAATACCTGGATGAACACAGCATTATTGCTTCTATCGGCCATTCCGATGCCACATATGAAGAAGTCTCCCAAGCTATTGAGGCTGGTGCTAAACACGTCACACATCTATTTAATCAAATGCGCGGCCTGCATCATCGGGAACCCGGTGTAGTGGGTGCTGCTTTGCTTCGCGAAGAATTAACAGCAGAATTAATCGCCGACGGTGTTCATGTACGTCCTGAAATGATGAAGCTTGCCTTTCAGCAAAAAGGCGAAAAAGAACTGATTCTTATCACAGACGCCATGCGTGCCAAATGCATGAAAAATGGAATCTATGATCTTGGCGGACAGGCTGTAACGGTTGAAGACGGGAAGGCTGTTTTACAGGATGGGACCCTCGCAGGGAGCATTCTAAAACTCGGAAATGCAATGAAAAATATGATGGCTTTCACGGGCTGTTCACTTGAAGATGCAATCCAAATGGCTTCTGTAAATCCGGCTAAGCAGTTAAATGTCATTGATCGCAAAGGAACCCTTAGCATTGGAAAAGATGCGGATATCGTGATATTGGATGAGCAGCTTGAAGTAGCCATGACATTTTGCCGCGGAGAGCTTGCCTATCATCGAGGAGGAGACAGCAGTGAAAATCTTACAAGCAAAAAATTATGATGAAATGAGTCAAAAAGCAGCGGAATTTTTAATCGAAAGAGTTCGCCGCAGCCCTGATATTAAGCTGGGATTGGCAACAGGCGGTACCCCAGTTGGATTATATGATCGATTGATAGACGATCATCAAAAGAAGCATACATCCTACAGGGACGTAACAACATTTAATCTGGATGAATATTTGGGGCTTTCTGGTACAGACCCGAATAGTTACCGTTATTTTATGGACAAGCATTTATTTAATCATATTGATATTCAAAAGGAGAATACTCATGTTCCTTCTGGCGATAAAATCAATCCCCAGCAGCAATGCAGGGACTACGAATATCTGATAAAGAGACATGGAGGCATTGACCTTCAAGTTCTGGGCATCGGCAGCAACGGCCATATCGGCTTTAATGAACCAGGGACATCCTTTGACTCCGAAACACATATAGTCGAATTAACACCTTCCACACGCAAAGCCAATGCAAGATATTTTAACAGCATGAATGAAGTTCCCTCTCATGCCATTACCATGGGAATTACGAGCATTATGCGCAGCAGGGAAATACTATTGCTTGTCTCGGGAGATGCCAAAAGTGCAGCTTTAGAGCAGCTCTTGCAGGGAGAGGTAAACGAAAGCTTCCCAGCATCAATATTAAAAAAACACCCCGCTGTGACCATTATTGCAGACGAGGCGGCTTTAGGTAAAATCCTTGTTTAAACTGCTCAGGATCGTTCCTTAGTAAATAAGGAGCAGAGTACACGACCAATTGGAACGGCATTAAAGAAGTTTTTCCTCACTTTGTATGAAGATGAAGGAAAAACTTCTTTTTATATAGAGAGATAACCAGACCCTAATCTCCTATTTCAATGGCGAAAAGTATGGATAGAATCAGTCTTGACTCGCCAAATCATATGATGAGCCCCTTCTCCCCAGTAATCATTTAACAGGTAGCCTGGTTCTCCAAATTTCTTTTTCCAGACTTTTTGGGAGTTTTTATATCCTGAATCCAAACAGAATTCATCTGCACCTATATTCTTTAAGGCCAAGATGATTGCATCTAATAATTGATTGCCTATGCCTTTTTTCTGATAGTCAGGATGCACGAATACCGTACCCACCTCATAAAGGCTTTTAAGTGCCTGGTCAGTACTTTTAATTATCAGCTCACTGGCTGGACCGTATTCTATTGATCCAACGATTTTATCTTCATTTAATGCAATTAGAAAATACCGATCTTTACCGCCGCTTTTCAAGTCCCGATTCAGGCAGTTTTCCTTGGCTTTAATTTCTTCCTCCATGTCTTCAAGCAAACCCCCAATACCTTCTTTTAGAAATGTATCGGTTATAACTATTCTAAAGAAATGGTTCAGATCTTTTACATCCTCTGCTGCTGGTCTTCTTATCATGACATTATTCACTATATTCTTCCTTTCAAGGCAGACCTGTTACCCAAGAATGACCACATTCCCTCCATATTGAGCACTCCCTCTATCAGAACGAAGATACACTATTATTACATATTCACCTTTTTCTTCAGGAAGAGAAAAAGAACGATGGTCATTTAATTCCAATTGAATTTCCTCATCATTTTTCCATAGGGAAACTGATAATTCTTCCACCATAAAATCTTCACTGTCAAACAGCAGATCTATTTTTTGCCCGGCATTATAGGTCAGTGCTTTCTGTTTCTTCGCAAATGATATCATATCATCTGTTTCTTTCTTGATCTGCTTGTTATTTTCTCCTCTCCAATCAACATTTGCTTCCTTTAATTCTGCTGACTGTACACTATCAGTGTTTGAGAGAGTTACAGCTGGCGGAGTGAAATCATATTCTTCCGCTATGCAGCCTGTTAATGCCATAACCAGCCATATACCGGCAGCCAGTTTCCAAAAATATTTCATTTAGCACCCCTATTTTTTAATAATATGGCCTGGATTCAGTCACCGCCGCCTCCGCACCCGCCGCTATCTCCTCCGAAACTATCACAGTTATCCGAGCTGCTGCTATAATCTCCTATATAATGATGGGAGGAGGAATTACCGCTATCATAAGTACGTTTCGTTGGTTTGGAACCACTAAAACCAATGACAATAATAAGAAGCAAACCCATAATAATTATTCCTGACATGTCCATCACCCCTTAATTCTATATACGGATGAAGGTTTATTTAGTTTCAGAAAATTTCAAAAATAAAGCCCCTTATTAATTTCCAGCAAGCTTTGCCGAAAAAACTAGTAAGATGCTTTTGATTAAATAGAAAATGAGGATTTTAAAATGAAAGAAATACTGGTTTACAGATATGAAGATGTCATTCACGCTCCCATTGATCTGGTTTTTAAATACGTTGATGACGATGAAAAAATAAAGCTCTGGAATACCATGCTGATCGAAAACATATATGACAATGAGGAAAATAAACCAATCCCGCAGCCTGGGACTAAGTTTGTCACCGTTCAGAAATTGGATAAAAAAATCCTCAAAATCGATTCCGAGCTGATCGAATATGAGGCTCCCTATAAAGTTGTTATGCACTCTCATTCCAAAGAAGGATTAAGTATTTCAAGGTATCTCTTATCAAGGGAGCATGATGGGACGCGCTTGATTGTAGAAGCAAGCCTGATTCCGAGCAGCCTCTTTTATAAGCTGACAACCAAACTTTTAGGCTGGACGGCTAAATTTGTGTTTGAAGAGCAATACCAGAACTTGAAGAAATATGTTGAGAATGAAGCGGAAGAAGATTGAAAAAAGGTGTCCTCGATGGGGACACCTTTTAACTATTTACTCTTCCTTTTCAACCCATTTATCATCATCATTCTTCTCATATTTCTTCTTCACTGCACTCCAGGCCACCTTAAAGGCCGTTTCTTCTTCGTCATACTCTTCACTTGCAGAATTAAACGCTTCCTTAAAGATTTCCTGAGCGTGATGCGGAAGATTATCTTTAACAGAGTCCGGCAGATCGCTTAGTTTATCGTATGGCATATTTGATTCCTCCCCGCTGCTTTTATGTTTCTTTTTTCCTGATTAGGCGGTTTTTAAACACAAGTACCAATTCTGATATTTATCGGACTTATACAGCATTCCTCATCTCAAAGGTTATGGTGGTAACATTATATTTTCCATTTAAAATGAATTTTGAAACTTTCTACGCGGAGAAATCGTCCATTATTTTACAAACTGAAAGAGGTTATTTCTTGAAAGTGGTAAAGCGGATTATTCTTATAGCTGGTTTACTGATACTGGGTTCTTTTCTGATTGGTCCGAATACAGAGCCTTCAGTGCCTGTTATAAAAGCTGGAAAAGTTGATATTTCTTCAACTCGGGGCTCATACTGCTGGAAGGGGCCATTTTCTGGTACTTGTGTTGATAAAGCACTTTCTTCATCAATGGATATGGCAAGAGAATACAAGCCAGTTGAAGTTGCTCCAAATTCGAAAATAAAGATACACTTAAAAAAAGAACCCATCCAGGGAAGCCTTACGGCAGAACGGTGGACAGACGAAAAAAATAGTCAGACCGCAGAAATAAGCAATGAGGAGTTTATTGTCCCAAACCAAAGCGGCATATACGCTTACCATATATTCGCCCGCTGGAAAAACGGCGATGCCAGCTATGCTTTTTTAATCGAAGTAAAGTAACAGCCAGATCTAAATCACATTGCCATTCAGCGAAATTTTCACATAGTCAATGAAGTCAGGTCTCTTCCAGGCAGTGATGGCATTTCTTTCTCCATTCCGTTCAATCAGACTCTGGAAAAACAAATCTCCTAAATAATATCCCAAACGGCTATAACCAAACCTTTCACCGCCACAGATAGAAAACCATTCAAGAAAAATTGCATCCGCTTGTTTAATAGCAAAATCATTGGCAAATTCCAGCTTGATATCATGCTGATTGAATTCCGCAAATGTCAGCCATTCGTCCCCATCGTCATCGAACGAAAAATAGACAGATGGGGTTAGACCCGGCTCCGTCATTCTCGAAAAGTGGGTAGCAGCCCCCTCCTGATAAAGTCAGATAAGAGGGTTCTCCCACCTGATCTTTGTCCAATCCATCCCCGAAGCATTCGAAATGATATTGTGGCAGACATGTCCAAACTCATGTGCCACTATCGCCTTCAGATGATCTGTCTCCGGAGACAATTTTTCTAAAGCAAATGTAATATTGGGTATAATCATTCGATGTGTAAAAGCATTTGAACCATAGCCGCCCACAATCAGATTAACATCAATTGGGAAGGAAACTTGATATCGGTCTGAATAATTATGAGCCACTTCATCAATTAAAGGAGCAATCTTTACATGAACGGCATCAATAGCAGACATAGAATACTTTGCAATCGATCTCCGGTGTCTTTCTTCTGTGTCCTTGCAATGATACGCAAAATACTCCTTAAAAATTTCTGGATATTTATCATAGTAGCTTCTCAAGAAGCCTGCAGAAGGCTGATAACTGCACTTAAAAAACGGAAAGTATCAATAATCTTCATCGACTAAATCCAATCTTTCACATAAGCCACTAATCCGATCACAGAACCAATTGCTGCGCCAAAAAGCACATAATAACGGGTTTGGAGCTGCGCGATCTTTTTCGTCAACCTAATCCCTCCTGAACTTTATTTCTAGATTCTACGATTATTCCTGGAAAAGGTTTCAAGTTTTTGCTTTTATCATAGATACTATTCGAGTATCGGCAGCACCGTCGAGTCCTTTATCTCCCTCAGCGCAAGACTCGTCTGTATTTTCGTGATCCCCAATTCATTCAGCTTCCTGATAAACATCTCCAGCCCCTTGCGATCCTTGCACGCCACTTTCAAAAGATAATCATACTCCCCTGTTAAACAATGACATTCTAAAACTTCCTTCATGGATTCCAGCGTCTTTTCAAGAGATTCCAGTTTTTCCGCTTGATGCATATTGGTGCTCATAAATACAAAGCATAATAAATCAAAGCCCAGCTTTTCATGGCTTAAGATAGCGACATGCTCCTGGATATACCCTTCCGCTTCCAGCCTCTTAATTCTCGCATGCACAGCCGGAGCCGACAGATTCACCCTTTTCGACAGTTCCAGGTTGCTAATCCGCGCATCCTTTTGAAGCAAATCCAAGATTTTAATATCCAGGTGATCCAGCACCCTGCTTACAATCGACTCCACTTCATCCACCCTTTTCAATTATTCCAAATTCTGTTCAAATCACATATCCAAACTGAATTTTTCACACTTAAATTCTTATATACTTTTAATTATTTCGAATTAACTTCATTATACAAAATTATCTTTTGTTTAATATAAAAAATGTTAAAATTATTCATATAAATAATGTCATTGTGCACAATGGCTCTGAAAAGGGGCTAATGACGTGAAATATTATCTTCTCCTTTTATTAACAAGCTTACTTTGGGGCGGAAATTTTATTGTTGGAAAAACACTTGTGGACCACGCATCTCCTATTACCTTAACCATTTTAAGATGGACCATCGCCATTATCTGTCTCGTTCCTCTTGTCTGGCATAAAGAGAAACGGCTGCTGCCGCCAAAAAAAGCCATTCTGCCATTATTTATGATGGGCATCACAGGCGTAGCTTTGTTTCAGGCTCTGCAATTCATGGCACTTGAAAAAACATCAGCTACGAATGCTGGGTTAATTTCAACCTTGAACATGTTTTCGATTGCTGCCTTCTCTTTCATTTTTCTAAAAGAAAAAATGAATTCACTTCAATTCCTTTCTATGTTTGTTTCATTATTCGGCGTTCTGATTGTCCTCTCAAAAGGGAACTTGGAATTATTATTTTCAATGACATTTAATGCAGGAGATTTCTATATGATGGCAGCTGTAGGTATGTGGGGAATTTATTCTGTCAGCAGCAAATGGGCGATGAGGAACGTCTCACCGATGATGTCAATTCTATACTCTGGCATTTTCGGCCTTCTTGTCTTGCTTCCTTTTAGTGTTTCCAGCTTCACGGTATCGAACATAGATGCTTCTTTTATTCAATCCATTTTATATACCAGCCTGATTTCAACCGTCCTGTGTATGGTCCTTTGGAATATCGGAGTGAATAAACTTGGCCCCAATACCTCTGGATTGTTCTTGAACTTTAATCCCGTTTTTACAGCCGTTTTGGCATTTGCCTTTTTAGGAGAGAAAATGACCTGGATTCAGACTGTGGGCAGTTTCATTGTGATTGCTGGCTGTATTTTATTTACAGTACTGAAAAACAAGCCATTTAAAATACTAATTAGAAAAATGGCAACACGTCCCCCACTACCGGTTAAGCAAAGTCACTTATAGAATACGCAAAAGTGCCTGTCTCTTCACTCCTATGAAGAGACAGGCACTTTTTATATTTAAATTAATTCCAAATTATGCTTTTTTCTTTGTCACCTTTTTTCTAATATCAACTATATGCTCCTGGTGACTTTTATTTACTCTCATCATTTTTAGCTCATCCTTCAATCCTTTATAAGTTGAATAACACATCACAAGCATTAGAATAGCTAATGGAATAGAAGTTGCTACTAAGGCAGATTGCAGCCCTGACAAACCGCCTGTCATAATTAGTACAGCTGATACCGCTGCAATGACAATACCCCAAATGACTTTCGTTGAGTGAGATGGATTCGGATTTCCATTTTCACTGATCATCCCTAATACGAAAACAGCTGAATTGGCAGAAGTAATAAAGAAAACAAGTACTAACACCATTGCTAAAATACTTAAAAATACACTCATTGGAAAATAGTCAAAAAACTTAAACAAAGCAGAGGTTACGTCAGTAGAAACTGCCGTGGCAATAGCGGTCTCCCCCATGTTTTGAATCAGATCAATGGCTGATCCGCCCATTACAGCAAACCAGAAGAAAGCCCCTATGACAGGAATGAAGATAGCCCCAACCATAAACTCCTTGATGGTTCTTCCCTTTGAGATTCTGGCTACGAAGCTGCCGACAAGAGGAGCCCAGGCAATCCACCAGCCAAAATAAAACAGCGTCCAGCTTGCAATCCAAGATCCCTCACTATAAGGTTCTGTCCTAAATGACATCCCAATAAAGTTTTGAGCATAATCCCCTATGCCTTGAACGAAGATTTTTAATATGGATTGAGTCGGTCCCAGGAATAGTATGAAAGCCAATAACACAAATGCCAATGCCATATTGAGGTTTGAAAGGTTCTTCATAGCCCCTTGAAGGCCTGAAACCGTAGAACCCACATATATTAAGCTAACAACCAGAATGATAGCCATTTGAGAATAGAAGCTTACTGGAATACCCCATAGATAATTCATGCCGCTATTCACTTGCAATGTACCAAAGCCCAGTGAAGTTGCTATTCCAATAACAATTGATAAAATAACCATAATATCGATCATTTTGCCAAAAGGCCCTCTAATTTTGTCGCCTATTAAAGGGTAGAATACAGAACTTAAAGATGCAGGGAGCTTTTTGCGGAATTGGAAAAAGGCCAAAGATACTCCTACCACAGCGTAACACGCCCAAGCTGAGACTCCCCAATGAAGATAAACAAACTGCATGGCTAACTTTGCCGACTCTTCTGAAGAACCTTTTCCGAACGGAGGGTCAATATAGTATGAAACAGGCTCTGCTACACCCCAAAATACCAGACTGATGCCAATGGAGGCACTAAACAGCATTCCTACCCATGTAGCTGTTTTATACTCTGGCCTGTCATCGTCTTGACCTAACCTGATATGCCCGAACTTTGAGAGGCCAATATACATGCAAAAAGCAAAAAAGAAAAATACACTGGCCAAAATAAACCAGCCTAAATTATTATAGATAAACTCCAGAGAGTTATTGGAGAAACTCTCTAATTTTTCAGGAGCAAACACCCCAACACTAATCAAAGCCAAGCTTATAGCTAATGAGGAATAAAAGACAGTTCTTTTACTGTTCATATCAACACTCCTTGTCAGATATTGAATTTTCAGTAATTTAAATGTAAGCGGTTTCCAATCTCTTCAAAAAAAGCAAGAGCATACAGCAGAGAAATTTTACGATTAAAACCCACACTTGTGGAAGGTAAATCAAACTGGCGCGCAAAAAATGGCAATCTCTTTCGGTCAGTTTTTGGAAAAATCGATCACTCCGCGGCACCAGCATTCTCGTATATATAAGGTGGCAATGAGTTTAAGGCAGCCTGCTAATAAAAGTAAAGTATAAAACAATTAGGGGAAAAATCAACCTAAACCATAGGAAGAATACCATCTTCCTATGGTTTCTGCTGACTATTAAACGTGTAATTTTTCTGATGAAATCCGGTCCTCCATGATATCAATAATCCTGTTTCCTACTTCTGCAGTAGAAGCAGCACCACCCATATCTGGTGTAAGTGTTCCGTCCTCTGTCAGCAATTCCTCAATCGCACGCAGCACTTGTTTACCATATTCCTCATACCCGAAGAAATCCAGCATCTGGCTGGCAGACCAAATGGAAGCCAGCGGGTTGGCAATCCCCTTTCCTGCAATATCAGGAGCAGAGCCATGAATAGGCTCGAACATGGACGGATATTCTCTTTCAGGATTAATATTGGCCCCGGCAGCAAGCCCAATTCCTCCCGCAATGGCAGCCCCCAGGTCTGTTAAGATATCTCCAAATAAGTTGGATGTGACGACCACTTCAAATCTCTTTGGATCCTTAACCATCAGCATGGCAGCGGCATCGACCAGATAGGAGGCAGTTTTCACATCAGGGTACTCAGCGCCTACTTCTTCAAAAACCTGATCCCAGAAAACCATTGAATAATTCAATGCATTTGCTTTCGATATGCTTGTAAGAGACCTGCCCTCTTTGCGGGCTGTTTCAAACGCATACCGGATGATTCTTTCCGTTCCTTTACGGGAAAACACGCTGTTTTGAAGTACAACTTCATTCGGCTTCCCCTTAAACAGCCATTCACCCGCACCAGCATACTCTCCTTCGGTATTTTCGCGTATAAATAGCATATTGATATCTTCCCGTTTTACATCCACTAAGGAAGTTTTTGCCCCTTTCAGCAATTGGACAGGCCGGATATTCACATATTGCTGAAACTCTTTGCGGATTCTTAAAAGCAAATCCCATAATGAGATATGGTCAGGGACGCCGGGAAACCCGACGGCCCCCAAGTAAATGGCGTCAAACTCTTTCAATGTCTCTATGCCATTGTCATCCATCATCTGTCCATGCTTTGTATAAAATTCACATCCCCATGGAAAATAAGTGAAATCAAAGCGGAAACCTGAATCAATTTCCGCCACTTTATTCAATACCTTGATCCCTTCGCCAATCACTTCAGGTCCGATTCCATCTCCTGCGATCACCGCAATCTTATAATTTTTCACAGAAATCTCCCTTCACCTTCAGTTATTATTCCAGACAATTAATTTCATTTCAGTCATTTCTTCTATTGCATATTTGATGCCTTCCCGTCCGGTGCCGCTGTCCTTTACACCGCCATATGGCATTTGATCAACACGGTAGGTTGGAACATCATTGATTATGACTCCCCCAACATGCAGCTCCTGTGAAGCGTATAGGGCGTGCTTCACATTGTTTGTGTAAATGCCCGCCTGCAGCCCAAACCGCGAATTGTTGACTTGCTCAATGGCTTCCTCAATGGAGCTGAACTTATTTACAACGACAACGGGGGCAAAAGCCTCCTGGCAGGATACTTTTAAATCATGTTCGGCATTTGTAATGATCGTAGGCTCAAGTACTCCATTGCGAAGGCTTCCACCAGCCGTAATCTCTGCGCTGCTGCTCTTTGTTTCCTCAATCCAGCCCAGTACTCGATCAGCCTCTCCTTTTGAAATTAAAGAAGAAATATACGTATCCGGCTCAAGCGGATCGCCAACCTTCAGCTGCTTTGCGGCCATAGTAAACTTTTCTGCGAACTCTTCATACACATCTTCATGTGCATAGATTCGCTGAAGCGAAATACAAACCTGCCCCTGATTTGAAAAAGCCCCCATAATGCAGCGGTCAATGATTCGATCAACCTCCGCATCTTTATCAATAATCAATGCTGAGTTAGAGCCCAGCTCCAATGTTGTTTTCTTTAAGCCTGCCCTGTTTCGGATCCCAATCCCCACTTCCGGACTGCCGGTGAAGGTGACCATGCTGACGAGGCCATTTCTGACAATTTCTTCTCCCACTACACTTCCAGGACCAGTCACAACGTTTAACACCCCTGGCGGAAGCCCTGCCTCTTCAAATAACTCTGCTATAAACAATGCCGAGAGCGGCGTCTGCGAGGCTGGCTTTAATACCACTGTATTGCCTGCTGCAATCGCTGGACCTACCTTATGAGCTACAAGATTCATAGGGAAGTTAAAAGGAGTGATGGCTCCTATGACCCCAATCGGTTCCCTTAATGTATAGCCGATCCGGCCAACACCGCCTGATGCAGCATCGAAAGGAATTGTTTCACCATGAATGCGCTTCGCTTCCTCAGCGGAAAATTTATAGGTTTCGATCGTTCTGGCCACTTCCGCTTTTGAAAACATGATCGGTTTGGAAGACTCACGAGTAATGATCTCTGCCGCTTCATCCGCTTTTTCAGTCAATAGAGTAACCACTTTTTCTAAAATCTCCGCTCTCTTAAAGGCAGGCATTTTTGCCATCAACTGTCTGGATTCATACGCAGCCTCAATGGCCTTTTCAGTCTGTTCTTTGCTGGCCATTGCGATTTGGGCAATTTCTTCCCCGGAATAAGGTGAATAAAGGGATGTGTAACGGTCTGCTTCCACTTTTTTTCCATTAATCATTAAATATTTCTTAGTTGGCTGAACTCCGGTTAATTTACTCATTTAGGGCCTCCAATACCATTTCATGAAATTGAACAATTGCCTTTTCTGAAGACGAATATCTGCCTTTATTGAACGCTCGTGAACGGAAGCCAATTTGCTCCAATTCCACCAGCTCAATATCCTCTGAACGGACCTGCTCCGCAAATGTCACTAAGTCCTTCTCTGCCTGGGACAGATTTTCATCGCGGAAGTAATAAGTATAGACAGCCATGGATGTCTCATGATCAATCGGAATGATTTGAATGGTTGCCATATTGCCCGGTCCAGGGTAAATGGTCAGCATCAGATTTGGCCAAAGCCAGTAGAATTGGCCGCCTTGCATTTCCGCTTCATCTAAATTAACCGTTCCATACTTTTTATCCGGCTTTACAACCGTTCCTTGCATGGAATAGTTCTCACACGTAATAATCTGATAATCATTCATATCCAGTGCCGCCACGAAGCTTGGATGAGCAACATGGCAATGGTCACACTCCAAGTAGTTATCCATAAAGGCCTTCCAGTTTGCCTTAAATGTACGTGTTTTTTGGCTGGTTCTTTTTAGCTCACTCAAAAATGTATTCTTGCTTAATCTTTCGAAGAAATCTCCATATGACTCGCTTAATGGCTTTGCATTGTCATCCAAATTCACAAAGATGAGTGATTCTAAAATTTCCATTCTTACTGAACGCAGACAGGCATCCTTTACACAAGCCTCGTCTTCTCCTTTGAAGTTAGGAGCTTTATTCAGCTGGCCATCAAGCTTGAATGTCCACCCATGATAAGCACATTGAAGGATCTTCTTATTTCCGGCTTCATTTTTTTCAAGCTTTGTCGCCCGATGCGGACAAACATTGTAAAAAGCACGAACGACTTCATCTTTCCCGCGGTTAACGATAATCGGCTCACCCGCCACCTCCGCAGTAAAGAAGTCTCCGGCCTTTTCCACCTGGCTAACATGCCCAACGAGCTGCCAGGACTTTGCAAAAATAAGGTCCATCTCTTTTTCTAATACTTTCGGATCTGTGTATTTATCATAGGTTAATGTTCTTTCAAACGTACGGTTTGTTGCATTTTGCACTTTATTGTAAGCAGTCATGATATATCTCCTCTTAAATGAATTTTTATAAATTAAATGGCTGAACCGGTTTTTTCCTTATTCGCCATAATGCTTGTACTATGGAGCGGCTGTACTTTTGAAGCTGGGTCAATATAAACCTTTGCATTGCTGACAGCAGTCGGCGCCTCCCCAAAGCCGCTGGCAATCAGCTTTACTTTGCCTTCATAGGTGCAGATGTCGCCTGCTGCATAAATCCCGGCAATATTCGTTTCCATTTTAGAGTTTACTAAGATCGCATTTTTCTCTATTTCCAAACCCCAATCTTTAATAGGACCCAGAGAAGATACAAATCCAAAATTCACTAGTATATCATCTGCCGGAATGAGCCTTGTTTCTCCGCTGTTTGTGTTTTCCACCATCACGTTTTCTATTTCATCTGCTCCAGCCAGTTCCAGTGGGATATAAGGCGTCAGCACTTCCACTTTGGAATCTTTCAATTTTTCCACACTATGCTCATGAGCCCGGAACTTATCTCTCCTGTGAATCAGTGTTACTTGTTCGGCTATCGGCTCGAGCATCAATGCCCAGTCAACAGCCGAATCTCCGCCGCCAAAGATGACCACCTTTTTGCCGGCAAATTGCTTTAAGTCTTTAACAAAGTAATGAAGGTTTTTGTTTTCATATTTTTTCTCGCTGTCGATATTTAATTTTCTTGGCTGAAAAGCACCGTTTCCCGCGGTAATGATCACTGCCTTTGAATAATGGGTGCCTTTATTTGTTGTGATTGCAAATGACCGGTCAGACAGGCGGGAGATGCTTTCAACTGATTCTCCTAAACAAATGCGTGGTTCAAAGAGATTCATTTGCTTTAATAAATTATCTACAAGTTCTTGCGCTTTTACCTTTGGAAAACCAGCGATGTCATAAATATATTTTTCTGGATATAACGCTGATAGTTGGCCGCCAAGCTGCGGCAGGCTCTCGATCACTTTCACGGAAGCCTGGCGCATCCCCGCATAAAAAGCGGTAAATAAACCAACTGGTCCTCCGCCAATAATGGTGATATCGAGAACATCTGGGGTATTTCCCATTCCCTAACCTCCTTTTGTCGTTCTATACTCCTTTTCAATGCAAGTACTGTGCCAATAGTGCAAACCCTTGAAAATAAGCAAAAAATTTAAAATTCACTGAAAAGGGTTGCAAATTGAGTTAAAACGAACTCAATTAGCAGATATATCCGAACCAAAAATGACTCAATAGGGAGTTCAACGAATGAAAATGCCTCCATACACAAAAAAATTAACCGGTAGCGGATAAAATTGAGGCAAAATCAACTCACTAGGAGAAAATCACCGAATGATCAAGGGGTATCACCAAAGATACCTAAAGGTGAAAAAAAATAGAGATGTTCTTTTTTATGAACATCTCGCTTCACTATTATTTATTTAAGCTAATGACCTTGACCGTGCCATTTCTTTAGCAGCTTCCAAAGGCTACAATTCAACTAATGATTTATAGAAATTCCCACCATGTTGAATTGCATCTATGGATTCCTGAAGAATACGGGAATGGTGTAAGAAAGCATGTACGACGCCTTTAAATTCTTCTAATTCTGCTTTTACATTATGATAGGTTAATATATCGTATAATAATTTACTGTCATCTTGAAGTGGATCTAAATCTCCATAAGCAATATAACAAGGAGGCACTCCTTTCGTTAAATTGTTTGAAAAACAGTCAAAATAGCGTAAATCTGCATTTTCGTCGCCTATATACATTTTTGTATATGCACTTAAATCCTTACGACTTAACCCATCATAATCCCCCCCAAATAAACGCATTGATTTCGAATCAGTCAACCCATAAGAACCGTAATAAAGAAGTAAGCAACGTATATAGGATACATCCTTCTTTTTATCTCTTAAATATAAAGATGCAGCTAAGGCTAAATTGGCTCCACCTGAGTCTCCTGCAAGGGCAATATCATTCTGATCGATATCATATTCTTCTGAATTAGCACGTAACCACTCGACTATGAAAGCACACTCTTTCACTTGTGTGGGGTATTTAAATTCGGGAGCTAAATGATAGTCAATCCCTATGACAACTGATTCAGTTTCTTCCATTACTAAGCGCATAATCTTACTATGTGTGTCAAGATTCCCTACTACAAACCCGCCACCATGGATATAAAGAATCGCCCCTTTCCCAGTTCTGCGCATTGGGTAGTGAAAACGAATGGGGATAGATCCGTAAGGTCCTTCTACCTCTATATCAATGGTACTTTTCGGTTCTGGACCACCTTCGTTCCAAAACTCTCTTTCCTTAATATAGTTTTCACGCATTTCTTCAAATGTTACATCCGTTGAAAATGCATCCTTAACAAGTTCATTTTGTATTGTTAATGTTTCGAGCATTTTAGGATTCATCATTTTGTAAGCATTATATTTGTTCGTTTCCATCTTTGTGGTCTCCTTCAATGTTGCTTTTCTCAAAAAATAGCAATTTTACATTCCACGCGATAAAAAGCAGCATTCCGATTTGCAAGACTTTTTCAGCGATAAGTTCCCAGCCATGCAAATAATATAACTCCATTGTTAATTCCTCCCCGACATAAATTTATATTTGTGGTTTATCTTGCATTAGTTGTTTAATGAATGCAGTTATCATTAAGATAAAGAAAAACAGATAAGGGTAGGATAACGTAGTAGCCAAAGACTTCACTGCATTTAATGCATCATTACCACCTAAAGTAGTAGCAAAAATACCCGTTAAAGCAATAATGGTCATGAGTAAAACCCATACTGCACTTCTAACAGGATCTGCCTCTTTCCCTTCTATATCTGTCATTCTTGCTAATGATAAAGCTGCACTTGTCACTGTTGTGGAAATAAACATTATCAATAATACGATTGTTGCAATAGAGGTTAATTTTGGCCAAGGCATCGTCTGCAAAATAGCAAAGAAGGTCATATCTGGACTTTCCATAGCATGCTTAGCTATTTTTCCCGCTCCCAAAACGGCATCTAAAAGAGCAATTCCGCCAAAGGCAGCATGCCAAATCAACATAAACATCACCGGTATTGTCATAGTGGCGAAGGCAAATTGACGAATCGTTCTGCCTTTTGAAATAGAGGCGATAAATACTCCCATAAAAGGCGTCCATGAAATCCACCACATATTATTGGCAACATCCCATGTAGTCGAATAGGTAGGGTCATTACTAAATAAAAACATGTCGAAATTTCTTGGGATAAGCTGATCAATATAGGTTCCCAGCAATTGGACAACTTGATTTAATATGTAACGTGTTGGTCCAAATAATATGGCAATCAACAAAATCAAAATGGCTAAATAGACATTCCAATCTCCTAAGACTTGCATTCCCTTACCGACTTTCTTCGTTGTTGCCGCAAAAAAACACACAATAAGCAAAATAATTAATACCAGATAAGGAAGGACACTCTGAAGGGAACTGCCAATGTTCATCACTTGCTTCATCCCGGTAGATATTTGCACACTTCCTAACCCCATTGTGGCTGCAATCGTCATCGCTGAGCATACAATAGCTAAAATATTCATCGTGTTTTTAGTTGCAGGCACCCATTTTCTCCTGCCAAAACTTTTTTCAATGACATCACCAGGTAAATAGCGAATGTTATGTTTGGAGACAAAGTAAGCCATCACTAAACCCACAACACTAAAAATAGCCCATACAGAAACACCCCAATGGTAAAGAGCTGTCCCCATTGCTTCTCTTGCAGCTTCCATTTTATTTGGAGCTTCCGTACTGTTGGGTGCTAGATAATAAGCATAGAGTGGCTCATTTACACCAAAATAAATAATCCCAATCCCAATAGAGGATGTAAACAGCATTGCTAACCACGAAAAAACACTATAATCCGGCTTTGCATTTTTACCGCCTATGATGATATTTCCGTATCTAGAAATTCCTAATACAACTAGAAACCCCATACATAAAACAGGAATTAACATGGCAGTCCAGCCATACTGAGTGGCAAAAAGTGACTGAATAAACGTCATAATTTTCGCAAGTGCACTTGGGCTAATTAACGAAAAGATAGAAAATAATGCAGTAATTAAAGCAGAAATAATGAAAATAGCAGTGAAAATCTTTGTTTTTTTTACAATACTCTCTTTTACGATCGTTTCTCCTTGCATAATCTCATCTCCTATATATTTAAGTGCACTATTTTGAAATCCACCGATGCCATAAATCTATTTTTCCGTACACAAAGATGATAATTGAAAGCCTACCAGTGGAAGGCTTTCAATCATACTCAATGAGGCCTGGTCCAGCTCCCATTCCTGACCTCCTTTCTATTGTTCTATATACTTTTTAATGCAAGTACTATGCCAATAGTGTTAAACACTTATAAACTTAATAAAAAATTTAAAATTTACTGATAAATAGTAAATGTTGAGTTAAAATAAACTCTATTAGCAGGTTTCGTGGACCAATAATGACTCAGGAGGGACTCTTTCCAATGAAAATGCCAGCAAATACAGGCAATGTAGAAATGACACTGGAGACCTTGTTAAAAATTCTCGATTATTCATCGGATGAAATCTTCGTATTGGATGGTGAGATGCGAATTCTATATGTAAACAAGGTATGTGAGAGGCATTACGGACTTAAACCAAGGGATATCATTGGAAAATATAATGTGGAACTTTTTGAAAAAGGCTACTGGAAACCTTCTATTGTACCTGAGGTCTATCGGCGGAAAGAACCGTGCTACATGAGACAGCAGACCTATATCGGGGCAGAGCTGATGACTACGGCCATTCCAATCTTAAATAACAAAAATGAAATTGAACTGGTCGTCATCACATCTACAGAAATACAAAAAATGAAAATAATGAATGCGATAGAGGATCAAATTGAGTCAAAATCAACTCAGCAGGATGAAGATGAGGAAATCACCATTGTGACCAATAGCGGGGAGATTAAAGCAATATTGGAGTTTTGCAAAAAAGTAGCGCCAACCGATTCAAATATTCTGATTCTCGGTGAATCCGGAACTGGAAAAGGTGCCTTCTCTCAATATATTCACAAAGTCAGCAATCGGAATAAACGCCCCTTTCTTGCTATTAACTGTGCGGCCATCCCGGAAGAATTATTGGAGTCAGAACTATTTGGCTACTCAAAAGGCGCCTTCACCGGGGCAAATAAGTTAGGAAAACAAGGATTAATAGAAGCAGCGGACGGCGGTACCATCTTCCTGGACGAAATCGGCGAAATGCCCCTATCCGTGCAGGCTAAGCTTCTCCAGCTTATTCAGGAAAAACAGTTTATCCCTGTAGGAAGCAGCGAAATGAAGAAAGTTGATGTCCGCATCATCGCGGCTACCAATCAGAATCTGCAGGCTATGATTGAGAACAAGTTATTTAGAGAAGACTTGTTTTATCGCTTAAATGTCATTGACATTCACCTGCCGCCATTAAGGGAAAGGAGAGAAGATATCATCCCGCTTACTTACAATTTCCTGAATAAATTCAATCAAAAATATAATGATAATAAAGTTATTTCTGAAGAATGTCTAAATATCCTTACTCACTATTCCTGGCCGGGAAATGTGCGTCAGCTTGAAAACCTGATTGAAAGATTAGTCATCATCAGCAACTCTATTATTCAGATTGCAGATCTCCCTGACATGATCAAGGAAAGCACTAATCAAGCAGTCTGCCCCTCTCATTACACTACTCTGGATAAGGCTTTGGATGAGACCAAAAGAAACCTGGTGAGACGATCCTATCAGATTCATAAATCCTCCAGAAAAGTAGCAAGCGACCTTGGCATCAGCCAAACAAAAGCAGTTAGGCTGATTAAAGAGTATTGCGGGACAGAGGGACAGGTTCATCGTCCCAGCTGAAAATTGGGGACAGAATACCTGTCCCCTTGTCCCACATCTTAATGCGGAATTGAATGCATGGCCAAATAAATAGCCATAAATACACTCAGCCCGCACAGCAAAATCAAACTCACATAAAAAACCTTTCTCCATAATCCGCCTAAGTAGTATACACTTACTAAAAGGTAATAGATTGATGCACTCCCAAAAATAAACAGAAGAAATTCTTTTGTTTCTTTCATTGAAGGCAATGGTGCAGTCACATTTGTTAAAGCCAAACCTCCAAAAATAAACAAACCTATCCTGTATAATAATTTTTTCAGATTCCCTTGTTTTTCATCTCTTTGATTTTTCATGATTCCCTCCCCTTTTAACTGAATACGAATAACCAGATGAAAAGTTTCCCTGTTTCCCTGCATAATTGAACATGCGATGACATATAAATTAGCAATCTCATATCACTGAAACTTTAAGGTGCAGGACAATAACGGGTCATATATCCAAAAAATGGGGGTGCTGAACGCGAGGCGATTTGCACCCCCAATTAATATTTTCCCGGCTTAAAACTGAAGCTGTTAACATGTTTGCAGAATTTCTTAATACAATTCCTTTAGAGGTGATAAAAAGTGCCAAGAGTACAATATACCGACAGCGATGTGGCTTTAATGGCAAGAATGATGAGGGCAGAGGCCGAAGGTGAAGGAAAACTGGGGATGCTGATGGTGGGAAATGTAATCGTTAACCGGCGAAAAGCTAATTGCCTCGATTTTGAAGGCTTAAGGACCATCCCGCAAGTCATTTTCCAGGTGCAGGGAGGAAATTATTCTTTTGAAGCTGTACAGAAAGGAAATGTCTTTTACAACAGGGCACGAAGTGTGGAAAAGAGGTTGGCCAAACAAACCTTAGATTATTGGAGACAGCATCCCTCCAAGTTTGCTCTCTGGTATTTCAATCCGTACGCTGCATGTCCGCCAACATGGTACGATCAGCCGTTCTCAGGGCAATTTAAACAGCATTGCTATTATGAGCCTAAGGCAAATACATGTGAAGGCGCTTATATTTGGTGACATGACCCCCACATCCTTGTGGGGGATATTTGACTTCCTTTAGTGTATGTAAATCCCAAAAAGAAAGCTCGTAGTCATTATCCACTTCCTCAAGAGTAACCAGCAAATAATCCGCTTCCCCCTCTACAGGCGTTTTAATGTCTCCTCGACCTGATTCAGCCTGCTGACGCCTGAGGATTTCCATAAATGAGGAAGCCACTCTTAAAACGGAAGTGTGCGCTGACTTACCATAATACGTCGCCTCAGAACAACATCCGGTATATTGAAACTCACAAGGATACTGGTAAATCCACGGCTGTGATAGTACTCCAGCATATTCTGCCGATCTTTCTGATTGCGGTTTGAATTTCATAGAATAAGGTGGCAATCCGTCTCAGCTAGAGCGTAATCTACAATTGTTTTTTAATTATATTAGGCCCCCGCGTCGGCAATAGCACCTTGTAATAGCTTTGAAGGAACACAGCATTATTATCCTAATCAATCACAACCGGGTTGGGCTAAAAAAAGTGCCTGCATCCACCTGCTGATAAGCAGACTGACACAGGCACTTCCCTTGATTTATTTAACATCCTTCACAAGCTCTCTCATTGAGTTCAGCTTCGAGGTCAATTCAAAGAACCATTCTTCATCTCCAGTGGAAAGAGCAAGATCAATCAGGAAATGAATCTGTTCCTTGTTGGCCACTTTTACTGCCGGGATTTTCTTAACCTGTTTGCTCTGCAGCGGAATGACTTTGCCTTCAATGGTTTTATTATCACTCGAAATCACCTTTGTCTTAATAATTCCTTCTTCAAGGTTCTCGATATAGCCAATGATCAGTTCCCCTTCACGGGATTTCCCCTTAACCCAATCTCCCGTTTTTAAAATGGCATTATGGTTGGACATCATTTCTTTCACCTTCTTCGAAGAGTTTTTTAAAACTGTAACATTTTTTATTACATTTTAGCTGCTGAAAGCCTGGAAGCTCCCAATTATATTTCCTTATGGATGAGATCAACGATATCTTTTAAGGTATAATGCTTCAAATATTCACCCAAATGTTCCTCTGCACCTAAAAAGATGCTGATCAGAACTCTTTGCATATTCGCACCCACAACACACGCTTCATTGGAATCCGGACACTTCGGCTGAAGTGCACCTTCAGATGTAATCTTATAAATATCCCAAAGATTCACTTCACTTAAATCCCGGGCAAAAATAAATCCGCCGCCCGTTCCCTCTTTTGATTTAATAAATCCATGTTTTTTTAATAAACTCAGGACTTTTCGGATGCGGACCGGATGGACACCTGCACTTTCAGAAATCGCATCGCTCGTTGACATGCGATCCAGCTGCAGAGCGAGATAAGTTAGACTGTGAATGGCAAGAGTAAAATCGCTATTCATGGCCGGCCTCCTATATTTTCTGCTGTTATACTGTAATGTTAAGTTTTACAGATTAGCTTGTCAAGAATTCACAGGATGGCGCTGTCTAGTTAGCCAATCTTTGCAGTTCATTGTATGAAAACGTACGGAATTTCCGTGGAAGGAAGCTGCGGATTTCGTCCTCGTTAAAACCGACCTGCAGTCTTTTCTCATCCAAAATAATCGGTCTGCGCAGCATTTGCGGGTTATCAATGATTAATTGATATAACTCTTTCAGCGGCATGGAATCAATATTTACGTTCAGCTCCTGGTAAGCTTTTGATTTGGTAGAGATAATCTCCTCGGTTCCATTTTCTGTAAGGCGAAGAATCGATTTGATTTCATCAACGGTAAGCGGATCGGTTACAATATTCCGTTCGACATACTCAATTTGATGCTCCTCAAGCCATGCACGGGCTTTCCGGCAGGAACCGCAGCTTGATGATAAGAATAAATTCACCATTTAAAAACACTCCCTCTATTGTATTCGTCTTTATAAAAATGTAATAATAAAAATTACAGTTAATACACCACTAATTTGCATTCATTTATGCTGCAGGATATACTGTAATAATAATATTTACAGTTAGAAAAGTCAACATGAACTTTTACTCAATCCTGCAGCCGATAATTTTTCTAAGAGCTGATATAATATTACATAACTCATTTTTTATAAAAGGATGTTTCAATTGGATTGGAAACCTGATAGAAAATCAAAAACACCTATTTATAAACAGCTGGCGATGTATATAGAAAACGGAATAGCAGATGGCACCTTCCCCCCAGACAAACCGCTGCCCTCAGAAAGAGGATTAGCAAAACAGTTTGATATCAATAGAAGCACGGTTGTTGCTGCATATGATGAACTGGAGTCAGACGGGATCGTTGAACGAAATCGGGGAAGCGGTACGATGGTCAGCAAGGATATTTGGGGAATGGCGAAAAGACGTATTCCAAGCTGGAACCGGTATATTGAAGCAGGCTCCTTTTTGCCCAACTTGCCAGTCACACAAAGGATCCATAAAGAACTCGCAGAGACAAAACTGATCAACCTGGCCAGCGGGGAACTCTCTCACGACCTCTTTCCTTTGGCTTCGCTAAGAGAGATTACTTCCAATCGCTCTTTTATCGGGACACTGGGGTACGATCACCCGCAGGGAAATGAAATTCTGAGAAATACACTGGCTGATCATGTAAAAGAGTTCCGGGACATCGAGACCAGCCCTTCTTCCATACTTATTACATCCGGTGCCCAGCAGGCCCTGCACCTTGTTGTCCAATGCCTCTTAAAACCCGGGGACTCTGTTGCCATCGAGGATCCATCTTATCACTACAGCCTGCCAATCTTTAAATCAGCCGGAGTCAAAACTTATTATTTAAAGACAGGCAAGGATGGAATAAATCCTGATGATATTATAGCCTTATATAAAAAGCATCGAATAAAGATGATCTTTTTAAATCCTATTTTTCAAAACCCAACAGGCACATTGCTTCCTGAAGACAGGCGCAGAAAAATCCTTGAATTGTCCTCTGAATACGGGATTCCGGTGGTGGAGGATGATCCTTACAGCCTAACACCCTTTACCGGCGAAAAAATGAATACACTCAAATCCCTGGATCGCAATGGCATTGTTTTATATATTAGTTCCTTGACCAAAATTGTCGCTTCCGGGCTTAGAATCGGCTGGATCATTGGCCCCAGATCGGTAATTGAGCGGTTATCAGATGCCAAGCAGCAGGTGGATTTCGGCCATGGAAGCTATTCACAATGGGTTGCGAATGATTTTATTGAGTCCGCAGAATTTGAGTCACATTTAAAATTTCTGACCAGGCAATTAGAACAGCGGAGAAACTCAATTGTTTCAAACCTGGATCACTTCCTGGAAGACCAAGTGGAATTTAGTACACCGCAAGGCGGAATCCATCTTTGGTGCCGGATCAAAAAAGAGCACAATGAAAATCAGCTGCTTGAAGAGTCAATAAAACAGGGTGTCATATATGTTCCCGGAACAACCATGGGATCCGGGAAAGGGTTCGTTCGTTTTACGTTTGGCAGGGAAAATGAAGAAAACATCCATGAAGGGATTAAGCGGTTTGCTGAGGCTCTGATAAATCTCGAATAATGAAAAAACGCCTGGTTTTCAGGCGTTTTTTCATTTTCATTAAATACTTAATTCATAATGATAATATTGCTCATCTCGCTTAAACCCGATTTTTTCATAGAGTCTTTGTGCAGAGAAATTATCAGGAGCCGTACTCAGGCAGAGACTTACCGCCCCAGTTTCAGCAGCGAGACCTTTTGCCTTGTCTATGAGCATTTCCCCTATTCCCTGTTTTCTTGCCTCTGCATCCACATACAAGTCATTCAGAATCCAGGCCCTTCTCATAGATATAGATGAAAAAGTTGGGTAAAGCTGAGTAAATCCAAGATACTTTCCTTCCTTTTTCACCACATATATGACAGAGTCCTCCTTCTCTAAGCGTTCTTTTATGTAATCGGCTGCTGCTTCCAAATCGGGTGCCTGGCTGTAAAATACACGGTATAAATTAAATAAAGCGGAAACTCCCTCTAGATCCTTCATTGAAGCTTGATAGATTTCCATCTTCATAACCACCTTTATAACTTTAATTAAGTAATTATATAAATATTAACAAATGTTTGTAAACTCAATATATCCATGTATTGAAAAAAGCCCCAATCTCTTAGGGCTTACCTTCCACACACCAAGGATCCAGGCATCTATTTGATATTCTTATTTCAACTGGCCTTGACTGCCAGGGAACTGCTTTGAAGGCTATCAGAAATCAGGCTATATGCGATGACCTTTTTCCTTCGCTGTTTGACCACTTCAATACGGTCCTTATAACTAAATATGAACAGCCTGTTATCTCTGTCCAGAAACTCGATAACTATCGGGATTCCGCAGTTCTCCGGCTGTAAAAAAAGCTGTTCGTTCCCAGGGTGGATATAATGTTTCTTAATAAATATTCCTTCATTGAACTGATTGATAATCTGAAGTTTCTCCTCATCTTCCAGTCTATTATCACCAATTGTGACTGTAACCTCTTTTACATCAAGCCTGGAGTGAGTTTCAAATTTCCGGATCAGCCAATTAACCGTGCTGGTCGGCATACAGGTCAGCACGATTTTCAGAAGACTAACGAGAATAAGTGGAACCAATACTGCCCATGTCATCTTTCTTCATCCCCATCTGTATTTAGATCCGCCAAATATAAATTCCTAGAGAAGCTAATCCGATAAAAATAATTACCACATATATTAAGGTTAAATTGGTGGTATTCCGTTTAGTTGAATTTCCATAGTTCTCGTCAGCCTTGCCTGTCAGCAGCAAAGTTGAAACCACAGCAAACACTAAGATAATTAGTACCAGTCCAAGCATTACTCCCATGCTGCGCACCTCTTCTTTTACATTTTAATAAACTAGTATAACTAAATAATATCGCAAAAGAGCCAACAATTAACCATCCACTTAATTATGAAATTAACCATCCACTTTCACCATATAAAAATGCCGCTCCCAGCTTATAATAGGCACGGCATTGAATTCTACTTATCAGGCATAAAAAAGACTGCGAAACCATTTCCTCCATGCTCTAATTTCTTATAAATCTGTTCAACCACTTCCAATGCTCTTTCATTAGAGTCATATTCCCCCAGCACTCTGCTCCAATATACAAAAAAACTCCTGCTTATTATTCCTTCCACAGCATTCGCTTTAACGGCTATCTCCTTCACATTGACTAAGCTTCTCTTATTTTGCGTCTTTACCCAAAGCATTCATATCCTCCTAATGGTTCTTTTTTAAATCTATAAAATGCACCTTTTCTGCGTAAATATTACTTTTAATCTACTGAGATGATTTCATAAAATATCCCTTATTTCTACTTTACATTATAATAGCTGGCAGTTAGTTTTTTGAGTGAAATCTGGAAAAATTATGATATTATTATCTAATACTATTTTTAAGCGGTGATAATTATGAAGAAAATAATAAGCTTGATCATGGGAATAAGCTTTCTTTCTTACTTATGTGCCTTAACAGTATTACTCTTCTTTATATCGAGAGGTTTTTGGTCAGACATGCAATTAGTGGAATATATGAAAATTTCCTCAAACCTTATGCCCTTTAAAACCATTAATGGGTATATATTGGCTATTTCCAATGGAAGCATGAATCTAATCATTCCAATAAAAAACCTTGCTGGCAATGTGGCTGCATTTTTGCCAATGGGAATTTTTCTGCCCTATTTTATTAAAAGGCTAAACAGACTTAAGTCCTTTACAATTACCATGACAGTCATGATCATTAGCGTGGAAATTATTCAGCTGGCCACAAGAAGTGGCAGTTTGGATATTGATGATTTTATTCTAAATATGATCGGAGCATTAATAGGGTTTGGTTTATGGAAAGCGATGACAAATCGGAAAGCAAGGAAAAATGCTGTGAACGTATAATAAATGCCTGTCTAACTGGTTTAGACAGACATTTTCATTACTGTGTTTTTTTAAGAATTAATCTAATCAGCAGCAGCCCATTTATGGCCAGCATAATTACTGCCACTATCGTTAAAAGGGCAATATCAGGCGCAAAGACAGAGATGGAATGCCAAGGAGAAGATGTGCTAAATGTGAAAAGAGGGATTAACGCTGCTGACAGGCCAATAAATAGCAAACCTAAGAAAAGTCCTGTTCCCTTTTGAAAATATTTCCGGGTTCTGAATCTTGTCCCTGATAATATTGAAAGTATAACCAGCAGCAGGATACATCCCAGCATAATGAATTGTATGGTCACACTTTGATTAGGCACTTTTTCAGGCTCATCGTCATTTAGTAGACTAATAATATGATTCTTCAGATAGAAAAGTCCATCTTCCTCTAAATATGATTCTTATTTGTCAGAATCACGCCGCCCCAGCCGGTTCCCGGAATACAAAAGACTTCTGAATGTGAATCAGGGGTAGAACCAGAATGCCAGATTATTTCTTTGGGAGTATCCGGGTTGGACATGCGGATCCCTAAACCATAATATCGGTCTTCACCTGTCTGAACCTGCGGTGACTTAAACAGATCCAAAGTTTTATCACTGATAAAATGATCCGGCCCTTTCCCGCTCAATAATTTTACAAATTGAACCATATCTGCAGAACTGGCCGTAATGTATCCGTAAGGTGCACCAGCATCATCATAGGCCACGGAACTTTTCACCGGAAATCCAAACCAGGATTGATACCCCCTCAGGTAGCTCTTCTCATAAGCTCCCTCTTTATTGGCCGCAGCATATTTCATCCCTAAGGGCTCAAAAATCTGCTGTTCCATGTACTCGGCATAGGACATTCCCGTCAGTTCTTCAATCATCGCACCCAGGATTAAGAAATTGGCATTGCTGTATTGATGCTTCTCACCAGGTACTGAAGTCAGCTTTTCTTCTGCCAGTTTCTTGACTTGATGCTTAACAGCCTTACTGCCTGTTAACTCTTTATCAGATAGTGCAAGCCCGTCATAGGTGCTGAACCCGCTTGTCTGCGCGAGCAATTGCTCCACTGTTATTTCGGCAGCTTTCTCATTGTTCAGTTTAAACCAGGGAAGATATTCTTGAATGCTGGCATCCAGGCGGATGGTTCCATTATCAGCTAATTTCATAATGGCCATTGCCGTTAATGATTTGCTTATAGAGCCAATCGTAAAAGGAGTTTGTTCTGTAACCTCCTCCTCTGATTCTCCAGTAACCCCCCATGATTTTGAAAAAAATAGTTCATTATTATGGATGATGGCAACTGAAGCCCCTGGAACTTTATAGTCTTCCAGGTAATCTTTAATTGCCTTCTCAATTTTTGCTTCGATGTCTTCTTCAGCTGAAGCCGAATTTTCAAGCAAATAACTAAATAAAGTGAACAAGAAAAGAACCAATATTATCTTTAATAAACTGGACGGCATGACTGCCATATAACCTCTCCCTCTACCAATGTTCTTGATCAACGGTTTGTCCTGCTGCTGGAATGCTAAAAATCATCTATGGGCACATTCCCTTTCTAGATTTCATCTTACCTGTATTTGGAAATGTCTATAATGAGCCTCAGCTTTATTTTCAAATAGGACTTGAGATGTAATAGAAGATTGGACTCTTTTCATCAAGATGGATAACGTAAGGAATAAATGGTGAATTTAGAGGGTAAATACGGCCAAGCGCACTTTACAAGCTGGGTTCCAAAGATGGGAGCTATAGCTGACTTGGTCAGGCTATATTAAGTACAATAAGAGCTGCTATCTAATAAAGGATAAGACTTATAATCTTATCCCCGATACTTCCTTATCTATTAATGCAGGTAATTCTAAAATGGATTTTAAATTAGGACTTTTTTTATAAGGCAGCATATCAATGCTTCCAATTTTAGTAGCAACATCATACTCTCCAATAATGGTGTCTAATAATATAAAGGCAGCATTTTCCCATTCTTCAAAATCAGAATCATAGCCTCTGAGATATAAAACAATGTCTAAAGTATCACCATTTTTTCTGTAAGTGAAATAGACATCATCAGGTCCTAAACGTATATCCTCATATTCTATAGTGGATATATCATCAACAGTACTTTTTTGGCGAAAGGCAATTATTTTAAAGCCTGCAAGCTGGGGTGCATTTTCAACAAGGTCAATGACATCTGGAAAGGCAGACAAGATGCCATCAGCGCTTATTATAAACTCTCTCTTTCCTTCGATAAGATCTGCACTAAATTCAAATGCTAAATCTTCATTTATCTTAGATAACTGTTTACTTAGTTTATTGAACAATGAATTTAAATTTCCTTCATCCAATAGATAATAGCCTTGTGAATTCTTTTCAAACCAGGTCCAGAACTCAGTAACTGTATAGTTTCTTCCAAAGATTTTTTTGAACATATTGTCCATCCTTTATGAGTAATTTAAATCATTATACTTAAAGAAAAGTTAAATTTAAATTAAAATTTTGGAAAACGCAAATACCACTAAGGATTAATTTAAGATTGGTTCAGTAAAATTTTGGGTACATTAAAATCAGCACCGTGATCAAGGAGGACTTTATGAAACTGAAATTTATAATCTCGGCATCTCTATCTGCATTATTGCTTTCAGCCTGCAATGATGACAAGGTAGAAAATCCGCCTGAAAAGGCACCTGCTGAAAACCAAAATAATGAAACATCCAATGAGGCTGCATTTAATTTTACGAATTTCGATCTTGAGGTGGAGTACAAAGATAATAAAACCATTGATGTGGATTATGAAAATGAAAAAAACGGAATGGAAGCCGCATATCAGGATGACCTTGCTGATCAGAATTTAACTTCGGATGAAGCGATGGAGAAGCTGACTCCAATTTTTGAGGAGCTTTCGTTTGATCAAAATACAGAAGATCAAAAGGTCATTAACCAGGTTAAAGACGCATTTTCAGTAGATGACAATTACCAAAAATTCGAATTGGAAGTAAAATTCCCAGATGGAACGGAAAAAGAATATTCAGAAACGAAAACTCAGTAAAAAACAAATGAGCTCAGAAGCATTGCCTCCTGAGCTCATTTGACGTGCCTCAGCTTTACCAGATCATCTTCTCACTCACCTGAAAACTGCTGCATTAGTTTTTTCAGGCGACTTTTCCCCAGTCTTTTGTTCAAAGCTATTCTCAACATATACAAGTCTTCCGCTTAAGCCCAACCCGTCCCTTTGATTCCACCTTCTCAATATATTCCTTGGCTAAAGGCACTTTACAGGCTGTGTTTCCGACATCCACATGCACTTTTCCGATATGTTCAGCAATATTCTTCGCTTCCTCGTTCAACTCTGGTACATAAGAGCCCACTGAGATAACAAAACCGTTCATTACATACCTTACTCGGTTTTTTTCATCATGAATGGTATTTTTAACTTGTGTCAATAATGCTCTTATCTCACTGACATCAAGCTCGTCATCAGGTGTGATCGATATATAATTAGAATACGTGTTCCAGCCGCAGACCGAAACCATTTCATCCTCAGATTTGATCCACTCCCGGGCCAAATCAAGAGCATACTCACTTTCCGCAGCCACTTGGGCCACTGTATACTCCGCAATCATGTACCAATATGCCTTTTCAGCCCATCCCTGTAAAGTCTCTTTTGTCATTAGCTCCGGATTGACAGATAGTCCAGCCAGATACATCGCATCATGATTTCCTGATTCATATAATTGAAGTGCCAGCCCTTGATCCTTCTTTACAAACTTCACCAGCTTTTTCAAATCTCCAACCTTCACACCAAAAAAAGGCTCCTTCGCCCCGTGATTCTTAAAAGTCCGCTTCGTCTGCTCTGTACCAAGCTCTTCAAGCTTTTGCATGATTTCTTCATAAGTCATAATCCTCACCCTTTCATCCAATTGCTTCCTATACATTATTGGCCTTGAGCTTTTACTTTAAGCCGAATTTTATATGTTCGTTAAGAAACTGAATATCAAAGGGTCTGCAGCCAGCCTGCATGGTCATTACCCTGTACTTTTTAACCCTCACCGTAGTATTCAGCAAAATAGAAGAATCCATATTTTCTTACTAAATAATTTCTCAACTTTCCTTGAGTCGCTTTTTCAACAGGAGGTTCCGTTAATGTATAAGCTTTAGCATTTAACTCAGCAAACCTATCCCGATCCACCTCATTATGAAAGTCGTCTTCAATAACCTCTGAACCGATGGCAGCTGCAGGATATCCGCTGAAAAAGACGTGGGTTCTTAATGCCATGTTTGGAGTTGAATGAAGCAGAATCAGCAGTACTCCCAAAACCGCTAATGGTTTCAGTTTTTTCATAAGTGCTCCTTCATGCGCACGCAATCCGGCTTTTTTATCCTGCCAATATAGAAAGAAGTCCAAGCTGTTTGATGAAAAATAGGATAACAGCCGTGAGCGGAATAACCCTTATGCGCTGAAAATGATTTTTAGGCAAAACAATCCACAAAAACACTGCTAACAGCAAAACAAATCCTTTTGGGATGGAGTAAGTATAGATAAAGCTAAACCCTTCACCAATAAGCAGGCTGATCGGCACAGCAGCACAAAACGCTGCAAGCCACCCTGCCCCTCTCGCAAACCATACAGTATAGCCGCAAACAAGAGAAAGCAAAGCAATGCTCCCCCAATAGATAAATTGGGATTTTGGAAAAAATCCGAACAGAATCATAGAATACAAATAGTAAGCGGACAGCATCGCAGAAAAGAACACTAAAACATGCAGACCAGCAGCCATTGGCGTTCGGCTCCAGGCTGCAAACAAAGAAGCTGCTGCTATCCAGAATCCAAGGTCAGAGCCAATTAACCCCAAAGCTGAACCATCTGCGTATTTGGCTATGAGCCCTAACATTGCTCCCAAAGCGAACACCGCTAGAGCAGTACCTATTAACCTCTTGACAGTTAAATGGTGGCTTGTTTCAGCCTTTTCCTCTTCCAAACCTTTCACCAGCACATTTCTAAGGAAAAGCAGAATCAGTCCTGGGATACCTATATTGGCTAACAAATCTTTACCTCCCTAAAGCCAATATTAAAATCAAACTGTAGTCTCTCTCTTTATTTAAACTTTTTTACACAAACATTTCATCTTAAATATGTGAATTTTCAACAAAAATCTAAAACAGTAAAAAACACCCATAAATTTATGTTGCGTTTTTTTACAAAAAAGGGTAATTTTATATAATATAGAATAAATTGTTACATCTTTTGTATTGGATTGTAAACTTACAGCTTCAAGGAGAGAACGAGAAAATATGTTAAGAAAAAAGGGGATTAAAACATATGCAAAAGTATAGAAGGAGAAACACGCCAGCCTTTACATTTTTAGCATACTTTACACTGATTGCCGGCGTTGGGCTGTTTCTGATCGGACTTTACAATGCTGATATGGAGCTTAATGAAAAAGGGTATTACATTGCCGTCATGCTTCTGGTGGCGGTCGGGTCCATTCTGACTCAGAAAGTGACAAGGGACAATGCCGAAGATGCGGAAATCATGGCAGAGCAGGAGCGCAGATCAGCTAAAATTGAGCAATAATACTCAAGCTCAGAAAGGCTTCTGGGCTTTTTCTTTTGATTAAATTTAAAAGGTATTGACTTTAATACTTAAAAGCGTTTAAGATATAAAGCATCCTAATACTTAAATGCGTTGAAGGAATTGAAGTAGTGGTATCCTCCCTGTTGCAGAGAGCTGGTGGTGCTGAAAACCAGTACAAAGGGGATCACGAATTACGTTTCTGGAGCATCTTATTTCTATTCTGAAATAAGACGGTTTAGCCGTTATTCTGTGAAGTGGTAAGTTCTATACTTACAATCAGGGTGGTACCGCGAATAAATTCGTCCCTGCTGAATGAACATTCAGCAGGGATTTTTTATACTCAAAAACTTTCGCACTTAAAAGCGTTTAAGCGTAAAACTCAATAAAAGGAGACATACCAAATGAAGAAATCGATACCTCTGCACTTACGTCCATTTACAGCCCAGCAGTATTACAATGCTTACAGCCCCATTGATCATGCGGTTTGGAGATATGTGATGAGGCAAAACCATCATTTCCTTGAGGACATCGCCCATGATGCATTCACTTCAGGCCTGAAGTCGTCCGGCATTTCCATCGACAGCATTCCACGGGTAAGTGAAATGAACGATCATTTAGATAAAATCGGCTGGGGAGCTGTCATTGTCGACGGATTGATTCCCGGCACAGCATTTTTTGATTTTCAAGCGCATGGCATTCTTCCAATTGCAACGGATATACGCCAGAAGACCAATATCGAATACACACCAGCTCCTGACATTCTCCATGAGGCGGCGGGGCATGCGCCGATTTTATTTGATGAAACCTACTCAGAGTTTGTTAAATTAATAGGGAATATTGGAGCTAACGCTTTTGCGACAAAAGAAGAACATGATGTGTTTGAGGCAACCAGGCATTTATCTATTGTCATGGAAAGTCCAGCTTCAACTGAAGAAGAAATTGAAGCAGCCAAACAGCGATTAAAGGAAAAACAGCAGCACGTAAAAGGACTTTCTGAAGCTGAGCAAATCTCCAGGATTTTCTGGTGGACGGTCGAATTTGGACTGATTGGCGAACTGCAAAAGCCCAAGATCTTTGGTGCAGGACTGCTGTCATCTGTTGGCGAAAGCAAACATTGCCTGTCCGATCAGGTGAAGAAACGCCGGTTCACAATTGAAGATGCTATTAACACCAGCTATGACGTTACATCTATGCAGACCCAGCTATTTGTTTGCGAAAGCTTTGAACAATTGATAGAAGAAGTGACGAGATTCAGCGAGTCGATGGCCTTCAGGCAAGGCGGAACAGCGGCTATCGAAAAAGCGATTGCTTCAAGCCAGGTTGCGCACATCGAACTCAATTCAGGCATTCAAATTACTGGTCTTTTCACTGATATCATGAAGGATGCAGAAGGTGAAGCCATCTTTGTCAAAACGACAGGTCCGAGTGCCCTTTCGATTCAAAATGAACAAATTAATGATCATGGTCCTGATGTTCACAATGACGGCTTCGGAGCACCGATCGGAAAATTGGCTGGAGACATTAAGCTTGAGAATCAAACGGAACAGAGCCTGAAAAAACTTGGCATCGAGATGAATAAAATGATGCAAATCACCTTCGAAAGCGGAGTAGAAATTTCCGGCCATGTGACGAATCTTTTATTTAATCATGGTTCCCTTGTTTTAATATCACTTGAAGAATGTCTCGTCAAAAAGGGAGATGAAATCTTGTTCCACCCCACTTGGGGCACATATGATTTAGCTGTGGGCAGCCGGATTGTTTCTGCACGTCCAATCGCAGCCGATTACGCTGCATATCACGGGGAATCTTTTATGAATGAAGAAAGCCCAAAAGAAGGAACAGCCCTAACCCCTCTGGAAGAATTATATGCGGAAGTAAGACAAATCCGGGAAACGAATTTCCCACAGGATGTCCTTCTTCACAGTGTTATCGGGAAGATTCTCCATGAGTTTCCGGAAGAATGGCTGCTTCAGCTGGAAGTTCTGGAGCTGCTTGAAAAGCATGACAAAGAATCGCCTTTAAAAAAACTGCTCCTGGACCAGCTTGAAATGTTAAGTCAGGAAGAACGCTATGTCCGCCTGATTCAAAACGGACTCGATGTCATCTATGATCGGAGGCATGTCACGGTATGACAAAAATAAGCGAACAAGAAATAGCCCGGAATCTATCCATCCTGCCGGACTGGAAAAGAAAAGACAGCAAATGGATTGAACGGCGCTATCGCTTCAAAGAATATTTGGACGGTATCTCCTTCGTAAATAAAATTGCATCCCTTGCTGAAAACGAAAATCATCATCCTTTTATCGCCATTCAATACAAAATGGTGATCGTCTCCCTCACTTCCTGGAGTGAAAATGGGCTGACAGGTCTGGATTTTAAGCTAGCCCGGCAGATAGATGATGTTTACCTTACAGACCATAATTAAGAAATTAAGTGCCTGCTGAAGATAACGGGCGCTTACTTTTCCCTTGCATCAAGTGGATATTCATATTGCTTTAATGTATGATGTTAGGCTTTGGAGGGTTCTAGGCATCGAAATTTCTTGTACGGGAAAGTTGTTAGCAGGTCACTTATAAAGTCAGAAGAGCGTTAAGAGGTTAATCATTTTCATAAAAAATACTCAAGCCCCATTTAGATTTTAAACAAAATGGGGCTTTTCCTTATAGCGCCGACCGCAAATCCTCAATTAAGTCTTCGGCATCCTCCAGGCCAACTGAAATCCGAACCAGGCCATCTGTAATTCCCAGTTCCAGACGGCGTTCTCTCGGTATCGATGCATGCGTCATTTTGGCCGGAAGGGAAATCAGGCTTTCAACTGCGCCCAAACTTTCTGCCAGGGTAAAGTATCTTACTTTTTTCAGCACCTCTTCTGCCTTTTCACCGGTTCCGGCATCAAAGGAAATCATTCCGCCAAAGCCCCGTGCCTGCTTCGAGTGAATATCATGGCCTTTATGATCTTTAAATCCTGGATAATAAACCTTTGAAACCTGCGGATGATCGGCAAGAAAATGTGCCACCCTTTTCGCATTTTCTTCAATTTCCTCCATCCGAATGGCCAGTGTCCGAATCCCCCTGATTAATAGCCAGCTATCCTGAGGCCCCAAAACAGCACCGATTGAATTTTGGATAAAGTGCATATCTGCTGCAAGCTGTTCGGAATTCACCACAACCAGCCCAGCAACAACATCACTATGTCCGCCTATATATTTGGTGGCACTATGCAGGACAATATCAGCTCCCAGTTCAATTGGATTCTGCCAGTAAGGTGTACTAAAGGTATTATCCACAATCATAAGCAAATTCTTGGATTTGGCCAGCTTAGAGATTCCAGCCAAGTCTGTAATCTTCAGCAATGGATTCGTTGGCGTCTCAACATAGATTGCCTTTGTATTTTCCTTTATCGCAGCCTCTACAGCAGCCAAATCACTTGTATCGACAAAGGTTACATCTACATTATATTTCGTCAAAATCTTTGTCACTAACCGATAGGACCCGCCATACACATCATCAGTGAAAATAACATGATCTCCTGTTGAAAATAAGTGCATTACAGAAGAGATAGCCGCCATGCCGGAACCGAAAGCAAAGCCTCGGTATCCGCCTTCCAGATCCTTTATTAGTTCCTCAAGAGCATGCCGGGTCGGATTCCCTGTTCTTGCGTACTCATAAACAAAATTGCCCACACCATCTTGTTTAAACGTACTGGCATGGTGGACAGGTATGGAGACGGCACCTGTATGTTCATCTCTGGAGATGCCCCCGTGAATCATTTGTGTTTTCTTTCTCATTGTTCATCCTCCTCATAAATAGATTTACTTAAATACCGCTCACTGCTGTCAGGAAAAATGGTGAGAATATTCGTGCCAGGCGGAGCATTTTCAGCTTCTCTCAGTACTGCTTCGAAAGCCGCTCCTGACGAACTTCCAACTAAGTATCCTTGAAGCAATGCCAGCTCCTTTACTCGTTTGAAGGCATCTTTATCTGAGATGGTATGAATGGCGTCAAATAAGCCTATTTCCATATACGGGGGCAAAAACTCCATCCCGATTCCCTCGGTTCGATGCGGCCCTGCCTTTCCGCCATTTAAAATGGAGCCTTCAGGTTCAACGATAACTGTCTTTATCTTTGGATTCTTTTCTTTAAGATATCTGGCGCAGCCCATGAACGTACCGCCAGTCCCTGCTCCAGCTGCAAAAATATCAATCTTCCCATCTAACTCTTCGTAGATCTCAGGTCCCAATGTTTCATAATACGTTAGCGGGTTATTCTCATTGCTGAATTGCTGAGGACTATATGAATTAGGAATCTTCTTCAGCAGTTCCTTCGCCTTCTTAATAGCACCTTCCATGCCTTTTTCAGTTGGCGTATTAACCACTTCTGCCCCTAACGCCTTCATTAGTTCCTGCTTTTCAATGCTGAATTTTTGAGGTACAACACAGATGATTTTGATCTTCTTTCCAATAGCAGCCAGCGCTAAGCCGATCCCTGTACTCCCTGCAGTCGGTTCAATTACTGCGCCGTCTTCCTGGAGAAGTCCATCCTTAATCGCTGTCTGAATCAGCTTCTGTCCTAACCGGTCCTTTACACTGCCGCCCGGGTTAAAATATTCAAGCTTTGCAAAAACATTTACTCCTTGCGGAATAGCATAGTGTTTGATTTTCACAAGAGGGGTATGCCCAATAAGTTCTTTCACGCTGCTGTAATAATTCATCGTCAGCACCTCTGTTTTTCAGAAAGAATGTTACTCTTTTTCATTGCGTTTTTTTGATATTATTACGCTCTTTTTAATTCTTATTATTCCTACTTGTATAATATGTTTTAAGTATGTTTTTTGTCAATTATCACCTAAAAAATCAGCTTTCATCTGAGAATTAAGGCAGATTGCAAAGTTGCCAAGTGAGTCATTAATTCATACTATACCAATATGTATTATATGAATTAGAAGGAGTGATTTTACAATGGGACGTGAATTTGTAGAGTTGTTTGACCATTGGGCAGAATCCTATGATGAGACTGTGGCCGGTAAAGACCTTGAATATCAGGAGGTGTTTATGAATTATGAACAGATTCTTCATAAAGTAGCCGATCTTGTTCATGGGAATATAGTGGAATTCGGTACAGGTACAGGCAACTTAACTCAAATGCTTCTGGAGAAAGGCTATTCAGTAGTCGGAGTTGAACCTTCTGCTGCCATGAGGAAAATAGCAAGTAAAAAAATGCCTCATCTCACAATATTGGATGGTGACTTCTTAAGCTTTCAATTGAATGGCCCTATAGATGCTTTCGTCAGCACCTACGCATTCCATCATTTAGAAGACAGCGAAAAAGCCAATGCCATCTCTAAATACAGCGCCCTCCTTACAACTGGCGGAAAAGTTGTTTTTGCCGATACTGTCTTTCGCAGCAAGGACGAAAGAGAGATTTATATCCAGGAAGCTAAAAACAAACATTATCTCAGCCTGGCCCAAGACCTGGAAACAGAATACTATTCAACCATCCCCATTTTAGAAAGCATGTTTCATTCCAATGGATTCTCTGTTGAGTTTAAGCAGCTAAATCGATATGTGTGGCTGATAGATGCAGAGAAACTTTAGGAAAACGATTCTCAATGACTGGAAACCCTGCTGATCCATAAGCTATTCAGCAGGATTTTCTCTGCCTTAAGCATCCAGTTTGACTTATAAAATATTTTACAGTATATTAATTGACGTATCAATAATTGACATATCAATTATCTAAAAGGCGGGGGATGCTGTGTTCAGATGTACTAAGCAAGAAGAATTAATTGCGGCACGGCTGTTTGAGCTCAATAAGCAGACAATGCCGAAGTTTGAACGCTGTACAGGCATCAGCCAGTCGCGGCTTGAGATTCTTCGCGAGCTTTTTGAAGCGGAAGAAATTACGCAGCGTGAGCTTCAGAAAAAAGTGAATATCGATCATGCGGCTGTCACAAGACACCTCAAGCAGCTTGAAGAAAAAGGCATGGTAATCCGCAGGAAAAATCCTGAAGATAACCGTTTTACTTACGTCAGACTGACAGAGGAAGGCAAAACTAAGATTGCTGCTTACTGTGAAGAAAAGCAACGGTTTATTTCCAAAATCCTGAACGGCTTTTCGGAGCTTGAGCGAAGCACACTATTAAATATGCTCACTCGCATCCAGGAAAATGTAGATAATATGTAATTTTATCATCCAGAAAAAACATAAAGGAGAGTTCATCATGAATAAAACCATTATCAATGACTTTAAAGAAATCGTCACAGGCCGCCGTTCCATTCGTAATTATGACCCAACTGTGAAAATCAGCAGAGAAGAAATGGCTAAAATCCTGGAGGAAGCCTCTTTAGCTCCTTCATCTGTAAACCTTCAGCCATGGCGTTTTGTAGTAATCGATTCAAAAGAAGGCAAAGAAACACTGGCACCACTTGCAAAATTCAATCAAAGGCAGGTAGAGACATCAGCCGCTGTCGTTGCCGTCTTTGTTGATATGAAAAGTGAAGCGTTTATTGAAAAAATTTATGATACTGCTGTAGAAAAAGGATATATGCCTGCTGATGTAAGAGACAAGCAGGTGCCAGCCATCAAAGGTTTAGTGGAAAATATGACATTCGAGCAAAAGAAAGAAATGAACCTGATCGATGCCGGTCTTGTATCCATGCAGCTAATGCTTGCAGCACGTGCTCATGGCTATGATACAAATCCAATTGGCGGATATGAAAAAGACCGAATTGCCGAAGCTTTTGATTTGGACAAAGAACGCTACTACACTGTCATGCTAATCTCAATCGGGAAATCCGCTGATCAAGGCTACAAATCGGTCCGCCTGCCTGTTGAAGATATCACGGAGTGGAAATAACTCACAAAGGAGAAATGCAACATGATCATTATTCATGCTGGCTTCCAAATACAAACTGATAAAGAAAAGGATTTTCTTGCCGAAATTCGTCCGCTTATCGATGCCTCTAGAGCAGAGGAAGGAAATGTATCTTATGACCTTTTGAAGGATACAGAAAAAGCAGGATCTTATACTATGGTGGAATTGTGGAAGGATATGGACGCTGTGAAGTTCCACAACCAGACTGAACACTTTACATCCTTTACGGCAACAGCTCCTCAATATTTTGCTGTACCTCCTCAGGTGAAAGTATATGATGCGCAGCCTGTAGATAAAAAATAAATTATAGACAAAAAGACGCTTGGGAAAGGAGATTCCTAAGCGTTTTTTTATCGTTGTTATTCCTTTTGATTTTCTTTCTGATCATGATAAGCAATGAGAATGACTTCTTCTCCCTTTTCCTCACTTAAGCGTTTTTCCAGATTATGCACCTGCTGCAGATCCCCGTCGGACAAATTTGCAAATTGATATTCTTTATTCATTTTTAATCACCTTTCCGTTGTAAGATACCTAAAGTTTGTGTTTACCAAGCATTTTTATACACATAAAAAGCCCGGGAATCTTCCCCGGACTTCCTTCTTCCTATTTAATCCCCAAAATGGCAATTGTTATGACAGCTAACACCAGGCTCAGCAGCAGCGACATGCCCCAATGCTTCTTTTCCGTCATCTTGAATAACACATTCATTACGGAACTGATTGCCAGAAAGATAAAGAAAACAAATAAAAAAATCATAAATTCCATAACTCTTAACCTGCCTTCTTCCCTGTTTTCGCCAGGAAATAAGAAGAGCTTCCCATCATCATCCCTCCGAAGATCCCCATGAAACTGCCGGCGATTGCCCAATTGGCAGACAGAAAGATGCCGGACATAAGTAAAATCAGCCCTCCGAAAAACAGGGTCATTCCCACTTTCATTCTGCATCTCCCCTCTGTTACTCAGTCTAAATCTTTAACAACCGCCATTTCCTTCCCAAATCGGTGGCCATGATCTGCAAATCCCAAACTTGCATAAAGATGGTGTGCCCCAAGATTCTCCGGATGGTAGCCTACTGCAAGTTTTTTAGCATTCGGCAATTTCGCCATCTCAGCAATCATCAGTTCTGTCGCTTTTTTGCCTATTCCCCTGCCTTGGTGTTCCTTATCAACCATAATCCGGTAAATCCAGTATGCATCCAATTCTTCTAAACATGTATTAAACATTAAGAAGCCGACAGCTTTATCTTCTAAGTAAATCACATACGGTCTAAGCGCTGTTTCAAATTTAGATTGCGCAATGGAAACAGCATTTGGCTCCATATAAGCTCTTTGTTCCTCTGAAAGCTCCAATAAACAGCAGTCATACCAATTGTCTGCTGTTACTTCTTCAATTTTCACTTTGCCAGTATTCAAAATAAATTTCCCCTTTTCTCATTTTTGGGGAAACGCTGTTTTTAATTAGGCGTTCTCCCATTATTTTGATCCATAATAACTAAAGTTTTATTTAGCATATTGAACGCCTCCTTTTACTAAATTATCAGAAAAAAATAAGACCCACTCATTATACTATATTATTCCAGTAAATGCGCACATCCCGATTACAGTTATTTTTTCTATGGAAAGGCCATATATAATATATTGATTCAGCAAAAAAGGGGAGGATGCGATCATATGCCAGCGAAGCAAATTCGTTTACTAAGAATTCAAAGCCTTGCTCACGACATTATGCTAGAAATGAACTCAAAGGAAGACCATAAGAAGAATGAATCATACAGAACAGTCATTGATCACTTATCACGTGCGATTGGGGAACTTTCTGATCCATCGGGTGATTATTCATTGGATTATGTAGAAGAAAAAGTAGCTACTGCCCATTATAAGATCTTTAAGAACATGAAAAAACTGACTCCGCTTCGAAAAACAAAAGAATCAGCATGGTAAATTTTTTTGAATGAAACTGATAATTATTATCAATAATAAATAGCAGGGAGGTAACCAGATCGGTTACCCTTTTGGCTTACATTTCCGGCTCAAATGTTTTACAGTCTGTTTCTTTGCTGTTGGAAGCGTGCTTGCCTTTATGGCTGACAACATAAATAGCTTCTGCAGCGCACTTATTTCCCTGTTCCCAATAAGTGCAGTTATTTACTTCACAAAGAACATCTTTAGCCATGTATATCACCTCCTGGCCATATTTTCTTCAAATCAGGATGGTGATATACATGGCCCTTTATTTACCTGAATTCCATTCTTCCTTCAAAATCGCATAATAATATTCATCCCACCACTCATCCCCATGTGGAATGCACTTTTTGAAAAAGCCTTCCCGCCTCATGCCGATTTTCTCCATCACACGGTAAGACGGCGGGTTCTCGGGCTGGCAGGTTGCAATAATCCGGTGAACGCCAAGTTCTTCAAAGCCATATTTCAGCACTGCATATGCTGCTTCTGATGCATAGCCTTTATTATAAAACTTCGGATTAAACACCCAGCCAATCTCAAAGGTATGATCGCCAAAATATTTATGAAACCCAATATGGCCGATCAGAACCTCCCCATCTATAAAAACAGGGAAATGTTCTGCTTTCTCTATATTCTTGCGGATAAACTCTTTTGCAGCCTCTTCTGTAAATACACCTTCCGGAATATATCTCATTACTTCCGGGTTTGATGTATACTCATAAACTGCCTGCCAGTCTTCTGATTTAAACTTTCTAACGGTTAATCTCTTTGTTTTAATGTCCATCATCTTTCCCCTTATTAAAAGTTATAAGAAAAGTATTCTTCGTTTTTGAGAATATCCCCTCTAATTTCTGGAATATTCCATCATGAACCCTCCTTAATGTTTATTCACTATATAAAAAGTGTAAATAACATATATGTCTCAAATAGATAAGGAGAGGTTTAAATGGCATTAGTAAAAGAGTTTAACACAATTAATGAAGCTGTTCAGGCAGCCAATTCTTTGCATGGCAGAGGTGTCGCAGAAAATGAAGTGTTCGTTCTTGCGCATGATGATAGCATAACAGATACAGTAGCCGACCACTCTGAAGCTAAAAAAATTGGCGTGGATGAAACTGGGCTGGGTACAGCTTTCAAAAACATGTTCCAAAGCCAGGGAGATGAACTTCGTACTAAAATGGAGGAAATTGGACTATCTCAAACTGAAGCTGAATCATATGAAAAAACACTCGATGAAGGCAAAATTCTGCTGATTTGCAAAGATGATAACCAAAGTAGCTTCTTAGGATACTAAATCATAATAAATTTAACTGGTGCAAAGGGTAATCACCCTTTGCTTTTTCTTCGCAAAAACAGCATCCGTTTCGGATGCTGTTTTCAGGTGAGGTTTATTTATTGATTGTTATTTTCTTCAGAAGGCTCTTCATCCATATCCGGTTCTTCTTCATCCATATTTTCTTCACTAGGCTCTTCCGTTACATCTGGTTCCTGGTTATCTTCTTGATTTTCCATTTCCATGTTTTCCTCATCTTCCGGAGGCGGGTCCTGCTCAGAAGCACATCCTGCTAGCAATAATCCTGCTCCCAATGGAATTGATAGTAGTAGATTTTTATATTTCATGTGATGTCATCTCCTTTTGCAGTAATATGTTTCTATTCAGACTATTCCCCTGAGTCTGCAATATAAACATGAGTGGAAGGTTACATATATTGCGGATAGATTACATAAAAATTTTTCAGTTCTTATACGACAAAACATGAAAAACCTCTGGCCCTGATCCAGGAAGAACTTCAAAAAAAGCTGAACGCACATAAATTTTTCTATCCGCACAGAAAAAATTTTAAGTGCATATATTTTTCAGCTATCCGCACATAAATCTTTCCAGATAGAAAAAAACAATAAGAGTTTGGTTTTGCAAAATACAGTCATTTTCTTCATTACTTTACTGATACCTTATCTTTTTTTGCTATCGGCGCAGGTTTTCCAAACAAATATCCCTGAAAAAGCTGGTATCCCTTGCTCCGAAGCCAATCAAAATCCTCCCGGGTTTCAATCCCTTCAGCAAGCGGGACTGACCCCATCTTCAATGCCTGCTGTAAAAAAGCTTCCGCTGTTTTCTGTTTTTCTGGATCTGTTGACACGCCCTGAACATATTTCATATCCAGCTTCATATAATGCGGCTTCAGCTCGCTCAATAACTCGACCGTGCTGAACCCGGCTCCCACATCATCCAGTGCATACTGGAATCCTTTTTCCCTATAATAAGCGAGGATCCTTTTCAAATGATCCGTATCCTCCACTTTATCCGTTTCCACTACCTCAAATACGAGCTGATTCGGATCGACTCCTAATCGTTTCGCAAGCTGTACCGTTGATTTCAGGCAGAACTCCGGTGAGTAAATGCTTGTAGGAATAAAATTGATGAATGCCTTTTTATCAATAAACGAAGCAAACCTGACCGCCGTCATCCGGCACAAACGATCGAGCGCATACAATCTCCCGCGCTTTCTGGCTGCACCAAATATCTCTCCCGGAAAAATCACCGACCCATCCTCCCGGTAAAATCTCGCCAGCATTTCATAAGCAAACACTTCTTCATCTCCTGTTAAAATAGGCTGTGCATGACAGGTGACCAGCCCATTGGCAATCACTTCATCAATCCACCGGCTATCCAGGATCTCAGCAGCCTCCGCAATGGGGCGCCACCCTTCATCGCCCGACCTGAAGCTGACACTTTCAGCCTCCATATGATCCCTGCAAAAATCAAGAAAATCCCGCATGCCATTTTCCTTCAGCACGAACCGGTCTGATTCAGCTTCCACCAAAACACCTTTTCGCTCCAAATGATCTGCCACACTTGAAAACATTCGGCAATTTAGTTCTCCACCTGCCATTACCTCAAAGCGCAAATCCTCTACCATACAAGCATTACAGCTCATCCTAAGCCCATCCTTATTATGTAATAGTTCTATTTTACTACATTACCGGATTGCTTATAGGTAAAACGCATTGAATCAGTTTTTAAAATAAAAAGAATGAATGATTAATGCAACAAGATAGTCGTGATTGTTGTCCTCCACATTGATTTCCTGAACCCCGCTAATGATATGACTTTGTTTTAATCTGCCAAGCACGGCTGATTCTCCAGATAAGGTAATGGCTGACATAACCGATGACGCAGAGGATATATAAGAAACGTCATGAAGTCTGTATTCAATAGCTTCTTTTAATTTTGCTGCATTCTTTAATGTGATTACTGTATGGGCTTCTCCTATTTGCGTTCCGTTCATATAGATCGTCCATTGATCCTGTTGGCTTATCCACTTTTTACGATACCAGCGTACATCATACAAATCTTGGTCAATGCGCACTTCAAAAGACAAATACCAAATTTAAACCGAAGCTATCTCCTAAAGCATACTGCCATCTCTGAGGAAAATACCGCTTTACGTATCCTCTCAGATTTTGTCCTTTAAAAAGCGGCTTTTCAAACATTAACGAATTCTGGATATGATAAAATGACCAGTCATCATTGGATTTCGGCTGATAAGCCCGTTCCCTGTCTGCAAATCTTTTACTAATGAAAAAAATAACGACAGATGCAGCAGGAAACAAAAAGGCAGCCGCAAACATAGCGGGTTCAAATGCGTCAAATACCAAATATCGCGCAAGCAAGGTTAATATAAACAAAACAAAAATAATATTTAATTGAATCATTATGTTCACCTCAAATAAAAGACTACCTCCAGCCTCAGCCGAAGATAGCCTCTTTAATAATCACTCATAGCGCAAAGATTCAATTGGACTCAGCCTTGAAGCTTTATTGGCCGGAAGCAGTCCGAAGATAATCCCGATCGCCATTGAGAAGAATAGGGCTCCGGCGACGACCTGCCATGAAATGAGCGATGGCCATCCGGCAAAGAATGAAATCAGGGATGCCGAACCCCAGCCCAGCAGGATTCCCAGCACTCCGCCGATCAAGGTCAGGGTGACAGATTCGATTAGAAACTGTCCCATAATTTGTCCCCTGGTCGCTCCGAGTGCTTTGCGGATGCCGATTTCCCTTGTTCTTTCTGTTACAGAGACGAGCATTATATTCATGACGCCAATTCCGCCGACAAACAGCGAGATGCCGGCGATACTGCCGATGATTAACGTCATGACCTTTGTAATCTGGCCGATTCCTTCTGCCATTTCTTCCATGTTGATGACCATATAAGATTCTTCTGTATTATGCATCTTATTAAGTAAGCTGGCAGCCTTCTTTCCAGCCGTCTGAAGCTGATCAGCGGATTCAGCCTGAAGTGTCACCTGGGTAAAGTCACTCTTCCCATAAATAGTCTGCCATGTTTTCGTAGGCACGTAGATCTCCAGAACACCGAATGAAAAGAGCCCTGTCGGCTTTTCCATGACGCCAATAATCTCAATCGGCTGGTTCCCAATCCGGATCACTTCGCCAACAGGCGACTGGCCGTCAAAGAGCTCCTCCTGCATGGAAAAACTGACAAGCCCCACCCTGCGTCCGCCAAGGAAATCCGCAGCCGTGAAGGATCGCCCTTTTTCCAGGTCCACATTGTTCAGCTCAAAAAAGGCAGGACCTACTCCTGTTGTTGAAGTCTCTGCAGTCTGTTCTCCATATGAAGCCTGTGAAAACTGTGAGCTTGAAGCAACTACCCGTTTAATCTCGGGAATCTGCTCCAGTGCTTTGATATCTTCCCCATCAAAAGGAGCTTCATTAAATATGTTCGGGTTTGCCTGAATTTCCTCCTCTGAAGGCTGATATAATAATTCCACTGTATTGCCCGGGCCTGTCAGCTGCGTTTTAAGCATCGCTTCTCCGCCCTGGCCGATGGCAACCACAATGATGACCGCCCCAACACCAATAATGATCCCAATCATGGTTAAAACCGATCGCATTTTATGCGCCTTTAATGAGCTGAGCGCCATTTTGATATTTTCTAAAAAACTCATACAGGCGCCCCCCTCCGGGAAGGTTCAGCGTTCACAATCAGCCCGTCCCTCACCATAATCGTGTGATGAGCATATTCTGCTATCTCAGGTTCATGTGTCACCATTACAATCGTTGATCCTTCATGGTTCAGCTCACTGAACAGATCCATAATGGAGGCACTTGTTTTCGTATCAAGTGCACCTGTCGGTTCATCCGCCAAGATGATTTTCGGCTCGTTCACAATCGCCCGGGCGATGGCAACCCGCTGCTTCTGCCCTCCTGATAAGGCATTCGGCAGATGCTCCATCCGATCAGCAAGGCCCACTTTAACCAGCGCTGCTTCCGCCCGTTCCAATCGTTCCTTTTTGGCAAGTCCGCTATAAATCATAGGCAGCTCCACATTTTGAATAGCCGTCAGCCTCGGAAGCAGATGAAACTGCTGAAACACAAACCCGATCGACTGATTTCTGACCTTGGCCAGCTCTGCTTCCGAGTAATGGGATATATTCTCTCCATCCAGTTCATATATTCCTTCTGTCGGCAGATCGAGGCATCCAATAATATTCATAAGTGTGGATTTGCCCGATCCGGATGGCCCCATAATGGCTACAGAATCACCTTGCTCAATGCTTAGGTTAATTCCTTTTAATACTTCAATACTTTCTTTTCCCGCCTGATAGGACTTGGTTATGCCTGTTAAGTTGATCATTCCGCATCCACTTCCACGCCGTCTTTCAGCTGATCTGATGGATTCGTAATAATCAAATCCTTCTCTTCAAGTCCGCCTGTGATCTCGATTTTATTCCCGGAAGCAACACCAGTCTCCACTTCCTGTTTATAACTTTTCTGATCCCTGACCACGAATACATATACACTGCTGTCTCCCGTTACCACTGCGTTTGCAGGAACAGTGAGTGTCTTCTTCTTATCCGTTTCGATTTCCATTATGAGCTGAAAACCCGGTCTCAGGGACATCTCCTTTGCCGAAATCTCCACCCGATACTGCGGCGCACTATTTTCCGCAGGGTTTATTCCCTGATTCTCTTCAGGCATATCAGCCACTTCGCTGACTTCACCTTTCCATTCCTTGTCAGGAATCGCATCGGAACGGAGGGTCACTTTTTGCCCCTCATTGACCTTCAGTGAATCGAATTCTGAAAGCAGGCCCGATGCTAAGGTCGCTTTCAGATCCCCAATATAAATGACTGGTTTTCCTGCCGAAGATGGGTCGGATGACGTTGCTTTGTTCAACTGGAGCACCACTCCATCCATGGTGCTCTTAATCTCTAATTCTTCCAGGCGTTTTTCAATATCCTTCTTCTGCAGAAGCACCTGGCTTAATTCCAGATTCGCCAATCGCTTTTCCAGCTTAAGCTGATCCCTTTCAGGCTGTATCTGTTTTTCAGCCTCTTTTTTTCCAGCCTGTTTGTGCAGCTCTTTTTCCTTATCGCCCAGCTCATCTTCCTGTTTTTCAAGCTGATTGATTTTTAAATAACCTGATTCAGCCTGGAGTTTAACTTTTTCCAGTTCCAGGGCTAAAGCATGCTCATCAAACCTGGCCAGAACCTCTCCTTTTTTGACTGAATCCCCTTCTTCCACAAGGAACTCCTTTATTTCTCCTTTTTCGGGAGAAGCATATATCTTCTGTTCATTTACCAGCTTCACTGTTCCGGGAATCATTATCTGTTCTGTTATTTCCTCCTGCACCGGATGGGCGGTTTTTACTTCAGGCCCTTTTGCGAACGCCTGTCTGTAGATGCTCACGCCAGCCATCAGCAACACCACAGCCGTCACTCCGATGGCAATCCAAACTTTTTTTTTCATTTAAACACCAGTCATTCCTGAGACGGTATTGCTGAGTAAAGCAAACAGAATGCCAATAATGAAGAACGCAATCGCAATGCCCCAAGCCCAGCCTTTTGATAATCCTGCCACCCGCTGCAGCCCTATCGCCGTGATAACCGACTGCCAAATGCTGAATAATTCAATAGAACCTAAGATTCCCGGCTTCTCACTATTCGTCAGTCCTGCTAAACTAGTAATAAAAATTTCCGGATTTCCGCCGATCGCGGCTCTCAAAGCCATGTTAAGGATAAGACCCAAACCGCCAATCACAATAATATGGACATTCATAGAGAATAACTGTTTAAACGTCGCATCAGATCCAGCAATCTTAGTGAAAATCATATAGATAGCACTTGAAATCAGCGCCACAAATACCGGTGTGAATATACCTGTAATTGCAACTCCGCCCCTGGCAAACATCATCACCATTTCGGCTTCCGCGTCGCTCATCCCTTCGAGGCCCAGATAAGAAGCATCCATCGACATTGCCATTAAAAACATGCCGATCGAATAAATAATACTCACCAATATGAGCGGCACCCAAATCCTAGGATTCTGGCGGATCCGGTCAAACTGCTCCCCCGGACTCCATATCATCCCTAGCAAACTCGGTTTTGCACTGCTCGTTTTTACTTCCTGTTCCATATAGAACACTCCTATTCTAGTTAAAAATAATTCCACTATGCATTACGGAATCATATAGAAAAGGTTTCAAAAAATTACATTTTTATCCTGAAAAATTATACCTACACAGCCTTCCGCTGAAAATAAAAATAGCCGCACAGATAAAACAGTAAAAAGAATCCCCCGATCACAGTCATAAGCTGCTCCCATGGAATAAAGAAAATGTCACCGCTCTCTGTCGCTGGATACATCATGGCAAATGGCTGTGCCCACGGATAATAGGGACCCACTTTCTCGGAATTCATCGCCAGAATGGATGGCAGCGTAAAAACAACGTTGACCGCAAAAGGCGCAGCAAAGCTTTTGAACCAGACGGACATCCACAGCTGCAGCGCGACTAATGGGAACGCTGCGACCCAGCCTCCCAGTATGCTCTTCCAGACAATCGCCGCCGGAAAAGGATCAGCTATGCCTTTATATAATCCTGCTCCTGCAATAGCGGCCAAATAAAATAACTGGATAAACAAAACCAATAACAGGATCAGAACATATTTAGCCGCAAACACTTTCCCCCTTGTGACTGGCAGCGCCAGCAGCTGCTTCCAGCCCCCGGCCTGATGCTCATACCTGCAGACAAGGCTTGCCAGGACTCCCGTTACTAACGGCAAAAAGAGAACCGCATAAGGCAAATTCATATAAATCAAAAGCATATACCATTCGTTCATCATCCCCGCTGCATCAGCTGTGTCTGCCCCAATCCCGGCACCTATCCCAATCAGCGGCCCTACTAGAAGGATGCCGATAATGTTTGATTTGCGCAGTTTAAACCATTCCGATTTCAAAATAGTAAGCATCTATTTCACATCCCTTCTCACAAAATCAATCATGCCGGCTGCGTATAATAATAAGCCCGCTCCGGCGCCAAGCAAGACGTTGATGATTGGTTCCTCCCAGTCATTCAGCAGCAGCGGCCATTTCCAGATCAGCCAATCCGGTAAGGCATGGCCAGCATAAGTCAAAATCACACCCAGAATGCCCAGGGTGATTGGCACACCCTGGTTCACACTCACGGTCGCTGCCCATAGCTGCAGCGCCAAAACAGGCAATGCCGCAAAAAAAGGATAAAAGCTATATTTAAGCAGTCCGGCATACGCAATCTCACCGCCCAAATCCAGAGAGATTCCAAAAGCAAGCGTGAACAGCAGCAAAAGCACAGAAGAAATCAGGAGCAGAAGTGACAGCACCGTGAATTTTGATAAATACACCCTCATTTTCGAAACCGGCAGTGCCATCAGCTGTTTCCAGGCGTTCGTTTCATTTTCAATACTTGACATAAAAGATGTCAGAATGACGATGCCCAGCACAATCGCCAGCGGTGTGAACGAATGGATATTGTCCAGATAATACCCCCAGCGGTCATCATTCTGTCCGAACAAGTAATCCTTGCGCACCCCGTAATTGACCATCTGCATGGCTACTACCCCAATTGGACCCAGGACGGTCAGAAACCAAATTCCTTTCCGCTTGATTTTCATAAATTCGGCGGACAGCAACTTTCCCATCATCCAGCCTGCTCCTCTCTTGTCATTTGCAGGAATATGTCTTCCAATGACCGCTTTTCTTCTTCCACCCGATAAACGGAAAATCCATCTGCCACAAGTCCGCGTACAGCTTCAGCCACTTTTTCATCCGACAGCTGGGGCAGCGAAATGATGCCATTATCCAAACCAGCCTTCATTCCTCTTCCCAGCAGGGAGCGCCAGGCTTTATCGCTCTCGCTGACCTTTAATAGTACAGATTGCTGTGCAAACATGCGCATCGCTTCAATAGAATCCTGAAATATCATTTTCCCTTTTGTCACAATGCCAACTGTTGTCGCCATCTGGTCAATCTCCGATAATAGATGGCTTGAGATCAGCACGGTCATCCCGCATTCCGATGGCAGGCTTTTAATTAAATTGCGGATCTCAATAATTCCTGAAGGGTCTAAACCGTTTGTCGGCTCATCGAGAATCAGCAGTTCCGGGTTATTCAGCAGCGAGGCAGCAATCCCAAGCCTCTGCTTCATCCCCAGTGAGAAGCCCTTTACTTTTTTATCCCCGGCAGCTGTCAGCCGGACAATTCCCAGTACTTCATCGATTCTCTGTTTCGGCACACCCAATATTTTTCTTATGGCTTCCAGATTTTCTTTTGCCGTTAAATGCGGATAATAGGATGGTGACTCCACAAGCGAGCCCATACGTCTCAATATATTTAACCTTTCTTTCTTTAAATCTTTTTGAAAAATTTCAATTCTGCCTGAAGTGGGCTTCATCAGGCCCAACAGCATCCGGATCGTCGTTGTTTTCCCTGCCCCATTCGGTCCCAGAAATCCGTAGATCTCTCCTTTAGGTATTTTCATTTCCAGTCCTGACACAGCTTTCTCCTGACCAAAATGCTTTGATAAATTTTCTGTTCTTACGATATACTCCATTCCTCTCACCTCAAATTCCATCTTATCCGGCGAAGGTTAAAACAAAGGTGGAGGGAAGTTTAAAATTCGTTTAAAAAATGACACTTTTCCCCTCTGCTATGCGTCTAATACAGCAGAGAGGAGTAAACATAATGACGTTTAAAAAACTGTTTAACATTGGGTACGCGGTATTCCTGCTTGCCTTCTTACTCGTATATTTCTTTATTCCGCATACTTATGGCTGGGTTGTCCTGGTTACTCTGGCTATTCTTTTTGGCATCTATCAATTGATTATCTTATGGAAACTGAAGCCAAAAAGGAGCACCTCCTGAGGCTGCTCCTAATGTTTTCTAATGATTTTAATCACTGTACCACTGTCACCGGACTCAATATCCCACTCAAGTTTCATACCCTTTACCATCATATCCACAATGGATAAGCCAATCCCTGCTCCCTTTTCATTGGAACTGTTTTTCAGCCCATTTCCATAATCGGTAAAAACAATGACATCGCACACTTCGGTGGATTCTGTCGCCACTTCAAGAAAAAGCCCATCCTTCGCATGCCGCAGCACATTTTGCAGAATGTTATCAAAAATACGGCCCAGCCACATTGGATCGGCCTGCCATTTCTTCTCAAATGGCTCTAACTCGATGTTCACTTCAAAGCCTTCCTTCTCAAAGACAGGATACCAGGACGCCATATTTTCACGAACAAACCGGACTGCATCCAGCTCGATCAGCTCCTGCTTATGCTTGCTAGCCATTAAAAGCGTGTAGCTCATTAAATTTTCTATCAGTCTATCAATATTGACGATTGATGTTTCCAGTGCTTTGACAGCCTGTTTCCCTTCAGGAGACAAATCTTCCTTTGCGATCGAGTAGGTTTGCGCATTGATTTTCGTCAAAGGCGTGCGCAGATCATGTGAAAGATTAGCAATCAGCTCCCTCCTAAGCTGCTCTTCCTCCTGCTCGCGCTGCTTGCTTTCTTTAAGCTCCTCGACCATTTCATTAAAGGTCTTCTCCAGCTGGCCAATTTCATCATTCTTTTGCACATCAATACCGATCGGCAGGCTGTCCATATCCCGTCTTTCCATTGCCTCCTGGAGATGAAGCAGCCTTTTGCGAATGCCCCGGAAAAATAAAAAGGAGACGATGATAAACAGGGTAATGATCAAAAGCAGACCCGCTCCTAAGAAGATTCCGTATTTTTCTGCTACCTTCACCATCGGCGGAAGAAACAAATTCCGCGGTATTTCCAGAACGATAAAACCATTTTTTTCATCACCGCCAATAAAGCTAATGACTGTAAAGGGGTCTCCGCCATACCTCTCCTTAATAAACTTCGCTGTATAGGCAGGCGTCCACTGAGCAGGCAGATTCCCCTTCACATCCAGCTGCTCCATCAGATTTCCCATTTCATCTACCCAAAACATCGAAGCATCAGGATACGTCTTTTTCCATTCAGCAAACAGACTGCTTATGGATTCACTTGAGCTATTTTCCAATGCTTTTGCATCCGCATGCCATTTTTCTTCAATCTGCTTAGGATCCGTTTCATTTTGGTTTTGTTTCTGTTCCCCTAAGATGTCTTCCTGAAGACCCATAGCCAGCATAGCCACGAGTAAATAAGCTGCCTGAAACAGAAATAAGGCAACCAGAATAATTGCCATATACCTCGCCTGCAGCGATTGAAAAAATCTTTTCATATCTTCACCCTGTAGCCGATTCCGCGAATGGTCTCAATGATTTCAGGACGTGAAGGATTCTTCTCGAGCTTTTCACGAAGATAGCGGATATGAACCATCATTGTTTTGTCGCCCTCCATGTATTGTTCTCCCCAAACGCCTTCATAAAGCTGCTCTTTTGTCAGAATCTGATTCAGATGACGAATGAAGAACTGAAAGAGCTGGTACTGCTTGCCTGTCAATTGAATTTCACGGTCTGCCTCCCGGTCGATAATCCGCATATCCTTTGTATGTACCTGCAAGTGGTGAAGCTCCAACACCTGATCATTCTTTTGAAATCGCCTTAACAATACTTCAATCCTCGCGGCAAGCTCATCCGGCTGGAAAGGCTTTGTCAAATAATCATCCGCAAAGCTCAGGCCCTCCAGCTTATCCTCCACCGCCGCCCTTGCCGAAAGCATAAGTACCGGCATGTCATTCTTTACTTTCTTAATTCGCTTCCCTATCGAAAACCCGTCAAGCCCGGGAAGCATCACATCCAAAATCGCAATATCCGCATCAGAAAGATACCCTTCCATCCCTTCCCCGGTCTGTAGCCAGATCACCTCATGGCCTCTTTCCCCTAAATCATTTTTCAGCCAGCTGCCAATATCGCTTTCATCTTCTATGTATAAGATTCGCGCCATACTCTCCACCCTTAAACTTATCTTTTTTAATCTGCTATTTCAGGAGATTTTGCTATGCAAGAACATCCGCCCTTACATACGAATGCTTCTCTACATGATTATCTTTTATTTACTACTTACGAAAGCTAATCCCAGAGGTTTCAATTTTATGGAAAAAACTATTTAATTTTCACTTCATCTATTCGGCTCTTATACCAGGTATGGAAGAATGAAGCCCATTCTGCCGGCACATTCTCCATGCCGGCATGCTGAACAGGCTTTCCGCGGTTTACAGTCTGTATAGAGGCCAGACCAAACATTTTTTGCCAGCGTGTTGCCGTTACTTCTGCCTCAATGATTTTACTGCGTTTGGAGATAAAGACCCGTGTACCAATAATCCCGGTCTTAAATTGGATAAAAGAGCCATTGATTAAGTACCGTGCATTTGCATATCCAGCTGCCCTTGCAAATACAACCAGAATGAATAGAATGACAGAAGTCGCTATCCAGGTTTCCCCAAACCCCAGAAATTCAGGCTTATAATAAAAAAGGGCTGCTGCCGAGATGAACCATAGCCAGCTTGGCGATAATAAGCTTGCCCATAAAGCCTTTTTGGGAAGCGGGACCATGGACTGTGAAACCTCATAAGCCGGTAAAATCTCCTCTGCTAACTTATAGGCCCGATCCACAGGCAGAAAAGGAAATAGTGAATTTACACCTTCCTTCTCCTCTCCCTCCATAATATCACCTGCTGCCGCCAGCTTTACTTCAGCCACTCCAGCCAAACGTTTCATAGCATTTTGCTTAATTTCGATGGCCTGAACCCGGTCTTTTGAAATGGAGAAAGAGGTTTCTTCCAAAAAACCCTTGGTGATATAAATCCGTTTTTCATCAGATAATATTTCATATTTCCCATACTTTATATACGTCCGTAGGAAGCCTGCCAGTACTGATAAAAGCAGAAAAAAGATGAGTGCGGCAGCCTGCACCTGCCACGATGAAAAATACGCTTTCAAAAAGTCCAGTCCTCTTTCTTCCATATCAATAAATTCTGAAGCTTTTGTATAAATGGAAGCAACAAGAGACAGCAGTACAAGGAAACTCAGCGAAGTAAATGCTGCTTTTATAAGATCTTTTTTTTCAGGTGAGAAATGCAGTTTTCTTCCGCTCATATCCGGCATTTCTGTTTCTGTTTCCGCTGAAACCATCTCCTCCAGCCAGGCAGCTTCCTTTAAGGAAATCACCTTGAACTCAATTGCAGACTCAATACCCTCCATTCCTGTTTCAAGTGTAAGAGATGTAACACCAAATAGCCGGTGAAGAATGGACGTATGCCTATGGGTATTCTGAACTTTAGAAAATGGCACAGTCTGCTTAGAACGGACAAAGACTCCTTTAGATAAATGAAATTCAGCATCGGCAACCATATACTTATTTGAAAGCCATTTTAAAAAAATTGATATTCCAGCCAAAGTAAGAAACGGAAGAAAAAGCTTCCTCCCCCATACAATTAAAAAGAATTGTGAATCGGCTTTCATCACAAATAAAAACAGAGCGATAAATGCTGCATTTCTAAGTAATTGAATAAGTCCAAATAACATATGAAGCGGATGATATCTTCTGGCTTGCTTCATTCGTCTTCTTCCTTTATTTTTGCATATTTGGCTATCAGATTTCTTAATGAGACCGCCTCACCTTCCGGCAGAGCCGGAATCGTGTGAGAGGACCCCATTGTCCCCATGGTCACTGAATATAGCCCGTATCTCCTCATAATGGGACCCTGTACGGTTTCAACCGATTGTACTTTTGTCATCGGAATCAGCAGATGCTTTTCCTGCCATACCCCTGACTTCATCTGTACATATTCTTCATCCACATCAAAGCGCCAGCTTTTATACTTGATAAACGGTGATATAAAAGACCAAATTGCAGCTGGGATCGAGACAGCCAATAAGATGATTAGAACCCAGCTGATCCATTCCTTCCATGAGAATAAATCATCCAGATAAAACAAAACTCCAAGAACAGCAAATCCAATGGTATTCTGGATCACCTCAGAGATGATCCATACCCGGATAGCCCTTGGAGATATCCGGTTTTGAGGCTCCTTAATATTTACAAGCATACAACTCTCCTATCTGTTTTCCATATATTATTCATTTAAAAAGATTTCTTCGAGAGAAGGCTCTTCAACTTCCACCCGCAGAACATCCGTCTTGCATTGTGTGAACGCCCTTATCATTTCAGCAATCTTTTTCTCATCACTGACCGCGATCACTGTATGTGCATCCCCGTGTTCAAGCAGACTGCCAGCTGACTCAAGCCACTGCTTAAGCTTCGCTCGTTCCTGCATTGGCACATTGGAGTGTTTTATCTTGACCGTTATGGTTGACCGGTAAAATGCCTGCAGCTCTTCCATCGTTCCAATCTTATCAATGATTCCATCCCGCATAATGGCAATCCGCGAGCAAATCTTCTCCACTTCATCCAGATTATGAGATGTCATGAAGATTGTCTTTCCTTGCTTTTGAAACTCTCTAATGAGCCGGTGAATAAGAATGGCGGATTCTGCATCCATCCCCGATGTAGGTTCGTCAAGAAATACCAGCTCAGGATTATGAATAATTGCTTGAGCAATCCCGAGTTTCTTTTTCATGCCAAAGGAGAATTTGCCTGCTTTCTTATTGGCATGAGATAAGAGATCCACACTTCTCAGAACCTCCATGCATTTTTCTTTCGTAGCCCTGGCGCCCGACAGCTCTGAGAAAAAACGCAAATGATCCAGAGCGGTCCATGACCCATAGAAAGATGAATAATCCGGCATAACCCCCACTCTTTTCATCATTTTGCTATCTGGACCTTCTATCCCGAGGAGTGAATACGTTCCGCTACTCGGAGAAATGATGCCTGTCAGCATATTAATAAAGGTGGACTTTCCTGCACCGTTACGCCCCAGAAATCCAAATATCTCTCCTTTTCTTACGGTTAAATCTATCCCCATGACCACCTGTTGGGCACCATAGGATTTTGAGAGTTGTTTCGCTTCGATAACATTCATCAGCACTCCCTCCTTTTAAAAACAGCATTTGCAGCCAGCATCATCATACCAGCCAATCCCAATATGACTAGAAATGTAAAATCATCCCGCTCCAAGTAGTAGAATGGAACAAAATATTTCATCCAATTTACCCAGCCGTTTGGTGTAAAAACAGTCCAAAAGCCAAACGCCGGCAGCAGAAGCCCAAGGATATTGCCCAGAAACATGGTATATCCCGGCCTTGGAATGAGAACGGACAACAGCAAAGCCAAAGCCGCCTGATATGTCACCAGACTCAGCGTCTGAGAAAAGATGAATAGATCGAACTTCATGGAAAAAATACTGATAAGCAAAAAGGACACCGTAATGCAGCCAAACCAGAACATCCATATCCCGAGGAATTTCCCGAATAATATAGCTGATCGCGACACCCTGGTCACAAGAAACCTCATGGTGCGTTCGTGGACCTCTCTATTTATTGTGTCGTGTGATAAACCGAATACAAATAATTGGCCAAGAAGCAAAATGACACTTAAAAGGCCAATTGTGTGGATATCCTCGGCCTCACCTGCAGTCAGATCCGCACCCAATGCTATGAAATTGGAAAATTTCGCGGCATAATACGAAACTGCAAATAGTATAGCGATTATAATAATCGATTTAATACTTTTAAAAAGGCTTATAAACTCTCTCTTGCACATCATAAACATGAACCTTGCTCCCTTCAGCCTGATATGACTAAAGTATAAATGCTGAAGCTTAACCTATCTGAAATAATACCTTAATTTTTCCTTAATTCCTATATTTTTGGAAGTTGAATGATAAGATAAGTGTTGAACGTATTAGATTAGGAGAATAGTGATGCAAAATTCAAAATTACTGCTTGTAGATGATGAGCAAGCCATTCTGCAAATGCTAGCCACGATTTTGCAGCGTGAACAGTTTAAAAATATCGATACCGCCTCTACCGCTGCTGAAGCACTGGAGCTTTGCCGTGCGAAAACCTACGATCTCATCCTATTGGATGTCATGCTGCCGGACCGCAGCGGTTTTGAGATTTGCCCATTAATCAGAGAAACAACGGATGCTCCCATCTTCTTTCTGACTGCACGATCCACCGACCTTGATAAACTTTCAGGATTTGCCCTTGGAGCGGATGATTATATAACGAAGCCATTCAATCCGCTTGAAGTGGCTGCAAGGATCAAAGCACACTTGCGCCGCCATAAAGGCAGCCAGCCTGCCTCCGTGCAGACAAACTTCGATTTTGGCAGAATTAAGATTAATACATTAGCAGGTGAAGTTACTGTTTCAGGAAAGAAGATCGATTTGCCGGCACAAGTCTACCAGCTGCTTCTTTTCCTCAGTAAACATCCCAATCAGCTTTTCAGTAAAAGCCAGTTATATGAGCAAGTGTGGGGAGAAGAAGGCTTCGGAGAGGACAACACAGTCATGGTGCACATTCGAAAGCTGCGGGAGAAGATCGAAATGAATCCGAGTAATCCCAGCCACATCATTACCATAAGGGGACTTGGCTATAAGTTTGTTCCGGAAGGCACCATTCATGAACATCCATAGACGATTCATTTTTCAATTTTTTGGTCAATTAATTACCGTTTTCGTGCTCTTTTTTATCATTCTGATTTCCTTTTGGGCTTTTCTTGGTTTTTCAATGATGGATTTCGAATCCAAACAGGATCTCTCCAATGCTGAAGATTATTTTATATCTGACCATGTTAGCTTTAAAGACGGGAAGGCCTTTTTTAAAGAGGAATTGAAAATTCTCGCTAAGGAACAGAAGGGATGGCTCCTCGCTATCAATAAGAACGGAGAAGTCCTGGGTCATTATAATGTGCTGGGAAATCCGCCTGTAACATTAAAGGAAAGTGAAATTGCTGCCATGATCTATGGAAGAGACAGTGACTTATCCCAATATACATACTGGGAAATTGGCGATGAAGCTCACTTTGTTCTTTTCGGAAGAATTCAGATGGCAGCTAAACTGCTGGAACAGATATCTCCAGCGACTGACTGGAAGCATGAGAAGCTAAACCTTCCTGAAAAGGTACAGAATGAACTTGCAAAGAGAAACGGATGGGTCCAGCTTATCCGCGCAGATGGAAAAGTAGCGGATGATTATGGAGTCCGGAATCAGCAGACCCATTATTCAGTCAAGGAGCTATTGGCAAAACAAGATATGGAAGGAAGTTCCACAGCCTTACACTTTGACCCAGACACAGAACAGGCAATCCTGGTGGGAGTTCCTGCTGATGAAAAGAACTCCACCTTGGAAAAAAGCTTACTTGAGTCTCTAAACAAGAGTCTCATAATCATTTTCATCATAGCTTTCCTCTTGCTTCTGGGTGGAACACTCTGGTATGCACGTAAGTTCGGTGTGCCGCTGCTGACCTTAATGAAATGGATTCAAAATCTGGGGAGCGGTGTTTATCAGGAGCCTGGCGATGTTCATGGCAGGCCGGCAACACGCACCAAAAATGGAAAATTGAAAAGAAAATTCCGCCTGTATAAAGAACTGATTGCAACTTTAGCCCAGCTGACTGAAACGCTTAAGGAAACCGAGAAGCAACGACGTGTTATGGCCCAAACCAGAGAAGAATGGATCAGCGGCCTATCCCATGATTTAAAAACACCGCTATCCTCTATCTCGGGATATGCTCAAATGCTTGCATCCACTGACTATTCCTGGTCTGAAAAGGAAACAAGGGCATTCGCCGGCATTATGTCTGAAAAGTCGGCTTACATGATGGACCTCCTGGAGGACTTAACTTTAACTTACCGTCTCAAGAACAATGCTCTGCCAATTGCCAAAGTGCGGACCGACTTAAACGAATTCATTCGCCGAATTATTATTCATTACATTAATGATCCAGTCTATCAGGACAGAACATTCCATTTCATCCCTCATCCTGAATCCATTACGGCTTCCATAGATCCCAAATGGTTTCAGCGGATCTTGGACAATATCATTGCCAATGCTATTAAATATAACCCGCCAGGCACAGCCATATCCGTTAGCCTCTCTTCCATAGAAGAACATCTGATTGTCATTAATATTAAGGATGATGGCATCGGCATGGACAGCGCCACACTCGGAAAGCTCTTCAGCCGCTACTATAGAGGAACCCATACAGGGGAAACCGGAAGCGGGTCAGGACTGGGCATGGCCATCACTAAACAGCTTGTCCACCTCCATGGAGGTACCATCAATGTTCAAAGCAAGCCGCAAAACGGCACTCTCATCCGGATTATGCTGCCAGTCCATTAACACAGCAAAAGAGTGCAATGTGCACTCTTTCGCTGTATATTGCAATTCAATCAAACGTTTGATTGATATTTTGGGGTTCATTGACTGCCTTCTTTTATCAATAAATCTTCGAATAAATAACAAATGATAAAAACACGGTACAAATCAGTAAAGTGGATAAAATATTGATGGCTTCACTTGCCGTTAATAAGATTAGATCCAGCTTCAGCCCCATGTTAAATACAATTAAATACATCATCATGGCAAAAAAAGAGGCAAACATCCCTTTTTCCCTGATCAGCTTCATCCGCTCATCTTTCTGTTTAAATTGAGGATACAGATAGCTTAAGCAAAAACACATTACCGCCATTCCAATCAGGATATAAGACTCAGACGGCGGGGCAGAATCAGCCATAACCCCTGCATATACGATAAAACCGCTCATCGCCAAAAAGAATACTCCCAAAACAAAAAATGCAATCCAATATTGATCCTTCAATCCAGCTCCCCCTTTACTCTTTCTTTCCTTCATAAATAAATAGTTCTTCAATTGTGGTATTAAACGTCTTTGCTAATTCAAAGGCAAGCGGGAGGGAAGGGTAATACTTCCCCTTCTCTATGGATATAACCGTCTGCCTGGAGACTCCCAGTATAGCCGCCAGTCTATCCTGTGAATAGCCCTGCCTTTTCCGAAACTCGACTAGATTATTTTTCAATTCGTCCACCTCATCACCTACAGATTAGTGTAAAGTTTCCTTTACGTCAAGCAAACTTTACATTATTAACAAAAAAATGCAGCACGCCAGTGAAGCTTCTCTCTGTTTTAATTATTTTATTCCTCTGAGATTCCGAATAACTTAAGGCATAGCCTCATAAAAAAAATGCAAACTAAACACAATGCTAATGACTAAAAGGGGGTGAAAATCGTGGCAAAGAATAAGAAAAGCAAATCAGATCATAAGAATAATGCACTTCCAAAAGATACAGAATTTGCGGGTGACAGAGAAAACGGCCTTGAAAGAATCGCTTTAAAAGCCCAAAGAGACAACACCAAGTAAGCCATATGGGACAGTTAAACTGTCCCTATTTATCCCTGTCGTTTCGTCCGAAATGCATGTGATATACTTTTCGTGCTTTAGTTTCTGTTTCTACATTGCTTATAAACCGTTCTTTAACCTCCTCCAGCAGCAGCCGCTCCAGCTTTTCAAGCCTTTTTGGCCCGAATCCGGTCATTTTTCCGGTAAGCTGCACCTTGTACTGACCACTTCCCTTATACTTTCGAATGGTTCCATAGCCCCTCCTTTTTGTTTTTCCTACTGTAAAATCAAATTCATATTTCTGCTCAATAAAGGAAGAAACTTCAGGAAGACCCAGGTTCTCATATAACGGGGGAAATTGATGATGGACAGGAGGATCGGTGAACTTTATGGAGTCAATGTTCATATTTCTCTCCTCTCAATGTTTACAGTAATTATCTCCAATCTGAAGTAAATTAAAGCGAACTATCCCTTAGTTGAAATTGTTTTTACAGCTTTAGACTGATAAAATCGCTAATATAAGATATGAATTAAAGGAGACCTTTTTCATGATCAATAAAATTGGAAAAATCACAGTATACGTTGAGGATCAGGAACAGGCAAAAGATTTTTGGCTAAATAAGATGGGGTTTGTGCTAAAATTCGAACAGCCTATGGGACCAAATGCATCCTGGATTGAAGTGGGTCCAAGCGATGATGAGTTCACGACTCTGGTTCTTTATTCAAAGGCAGCAATGGAACAGCAAAATCCATCTGCTGTTGCCCACCCTTCCATCCTTTTCAGCACCACTGATATTGAAGCTGCCTATGAACAAATGAAACAAAATGGCATAGAAGTTGAAGATATGTTAAAGATGCCTTTTGGAACTATGTTTACGTTTAAAGACCAGGATGGGAATAACTACTTATTAAGAGAAGATAAGTAATTAAAAAAGGCCTGCCCTTCAAATGAAGAATGGACAGGTCTTTTTTTATTTAGCCTTCAAATGCTTAGCGGACAGACAAAACTCATTATCCAAGGAAACGATGATACAGGTTCTTTGCCTGTAGAATGTCTCTTACACCATGCACCAGCACTCTTCCATCCTTAAATACAACTACTCTGGCGTCATTGATCGAAAATGAGAGCAAATAAGGATTGCTCTCTACATTGATTCCTTGAGAGACCAGGGATTTTTCGAGATAGGCAACATCCATATCCTGAAGAGCTGAAGGCCTGATTTGTACGGTATCCCTCCCGCAAAGCAACGCTGTCTTTGTCTGATTTCTGTAGTCCAGGAAGGGATAAATTGGTTTAGTCCCGCACGATAAGCACTGCGGATTTCTTAAGGAAGAAACATTCACAGAACTAAATTGATTTTTCCATACATCAAAAGAAACAAGTGTCGCGCGTAAGGATTCCAAGTCTTCTGTCAATATCTTTAATGCCTCAGCAGACTGTTGAGCCGCAACCATTTGAATAGCAGGCTGAATTACACCAGCTGTATCGCAGGTTGCTCCTCCCAATGGCAATTTGTCCATCAGGCAATTCAGGCACGGTGTCACCCCGGGCAAGATGGTATAGCTTAAACCATAGCTCCCCACACAGCCTCCATATATCCAGGGAATCCGGTGCTTTTGAGAAATATCATTGATCAGAAAGCGAATGTCAAAATTATCCGTTGAATCGATGATTAAATCAACATCCTCAATCAGCTCTTCCATTTCCTGTACACCTACATCCATAATACGTGCGAAAATTTGCACCTCTGAATTGATGGCTTTTAGGCGTTTAGCCGCTGCTATTGCTTTTGGCACCTTTCGTACAGCATCTTCTTCACAATAAAGCTGCTGACGCTGCAGGTTGCTCCACTCTACATAATCCCGATCGGCAATGGTTAATTTGCCGACGCCTGCCCTTGTGAGAGTTTCTGCATTTGCAGCCCCTAATGCACCAGCCCCTATAATCAAAGCGTGTTTTCCCCTCAGCTTTTTCTGTCCTTCTTTGCCAATCGGAGGAAATAACATCTGGCGGGAGTATCGTTCATTCAACTAAAAACCATTCCTTCCACCGGGCTGCTTGCTGATGCATAACGTTTTTTTGGCATCCGGCCTGCTTCATAGCCCAGCCTTCCTGCTTCAATGGCGAGTTTCATTGCTTTTGCCATTTTAACAGGATCAACAGCAGAGGAGACAGCCGTATTTAATAACACTCCATCTGCTCCCAGCTCCATTGCCAATGCCGCATCTGCCGGGCTCCCAATTCCAGCATCCACAATAATCGGCACAGTAGCCTGCTCTGTAATAAATTGAAGATTAATAGGATTAATGATTCCCTGTCCTGAACCAATTGGCGAAGCACATGGCATAACCGCATGGCAGCCTAGCTCTTCAAGTTTCCGAGCAAGCACGACATCATCAGAAGTATAGGGCAGAACAATAAATCCCTCGTCTAATAGGATTTCCGCTGCTTTTATCGTTTCTATTGGATCAGGAAGAAGTGTTTTGCTGCATCCAATAACCTCCACCTTAACCATGTCGCAGAGCCCGGAAGCTTTGGATAGCCTTGCTATTCGGACAGCCTCCTCCGCTGTACTCGCCCCTGCCGTATTAGGAAGTAATTTATATTTCTTTAAATCCAGCTTTTCCAAAAAGTTGGGCTGGTTCGCTTCAAAAATGTTCATACGGCGTACAGCAAAAGTAAGCACCTCTGTTTCCGATGCTTCTACAGCTTCTCTTTGCACATCAAAGTTTGGATATTTTCCTGTTCCTAGCAGCAGCCGTGAGTTAAATTCATAGGGTCCAATTTTCAACAAATCATCCGCCTCCCACAAAGTGTACTATTTCGATTCGATCCCCATCTGTCAGTAGGGTTTCAGCATGCGTGGATTTATCCAAAATATGCTGGTTTAGTTCGACAATGACTACCTTCTGTTCCAAATTAAAGTGCTCGAGCAGAAGTGAAACAGAATTAACTGTTTCCGGCAGCACCATAGCATCACCATTAATGACAACATTCATAAAAACACCCCTTTTGACGAATGGACTAAACATTCAAGCCGGGACAGCTTAAACGGGTTATGCTGCTCCGTTTTGCCTTCGAGGATGTCTGCCATCAGCTCTCCTGTTGCCGGGGCAAGAAGGATCCCATTCCGAAAGTGGCCCGCAGCAATATATAGCCCTCTATAAGCAGGATGTTCTCCTAAAAAAGGCTGTCCATCAGCCGATTGCGGTCGAATCCCTGTCCAGGCACGCTCCCATTCAGCCTTAACTATATCCGGAACCAGTTCTTTCGCCTTTTCCATCAGCGAGGATATTCCCTCAAGGGTCACCTTCTCATCAAATGAATTTACCTTAACCGTCGCTCCAACTACCAGCCTCCCAGATTGCTTTGGAACGATATAGCATCCATGTGAAAAAATCGTCCCCTGTACAAGCGGTTTTTCAAGCTTGACCGAGAAGCACTCGCCTTTAACCGGAATAATGGGCAGCGCAAGGTCCGTTCTTTCAAGAATCTCCCTGCTCCAGGCCCCGGAAGCAACAATAACTGAATCTGCCAGAAATTCCCCCTGGCTGGTTCTGACCCCATAAACCTTTTCGTCTTTTAAAATAAAATCTGTTACATGTGTATACTCATAAACTTCTGCGCCGAGGGCTATTGAAGCTTTTGCAAAGGCAAGGGACAATTCATATGCCTGCACCTGTCCGTCATTCGGTATATACATGGCACCCCTCAATTTGTTTGATACGAACGGTTCACGTTTGATCAGGTCATCAATCGAAAACCATTCGGCCTGCTCATCCGCTTTTTGCTGGCTTTCTATCAATCTTTTTAATACCTGCTCCTCTTCTTTATTAGACGCCACTTTATATACACCCTTATTTTGATAGCCAATATGCACTTGTGCTAAGTCTTCCAGTTCAGGAATCAGGCTCCGGTACATGGAGCGGCTTTTGCATGCCAGCTGGAATAGCGGGCCGTCTTCTGTCAGTTCCGTTTGGGCTCCTAAAATTCCAGCTGCTGCTCCAGAAGCCTTGCCGGCTATTTTCCCCTTATCCAAAACAGCTGCTCTATACCCTCTTTTAGCCAGTTGAAAAGCAATGGAGCTTCCGTTAATGCCGCCTCCAACTATCACAGCGTCAAACATTTTCCTCATTATTTCCCCTCCTCATTTAATTTTTTTGAAAAGAGCTTCGCTGCCTCCACAGGATCCTTTGCCTGCAAAATCCCTGACATTACAGCAATGCCATCTGCTCCTGCCTCCAAAACCTCAGGGACTTTCTCTGGTTTAATGCCTCCAATCGCCAATACCGGAATATCTACTGCCTTTTTAAGAGCCTCCAGTGACCCGGTACCTCTTGGCGGGACTCCCTTCTTGGAATCGGTTTCAAATATGTGCCCAAACAGGATATAATCAGCACCCTGTTTTGCAGCCTTTTCAGCTGCCTCAAGAGAATGTACGGAACAGCCCACTTTTAAATCCGGAAAATGCATTTTTACCATATGAACCGGCAGACTGTGGAAAGCAAGATGCACACCCGCGTTAAACGCCCAGGCAACATCCACCCGATCATTAATAACAATTTTATGAATGGGGATTCCCTCATTACGAAGCAGCTTAACTCCTTCATATAGCTCCCTAGAGGTTCGATGTTTTTCCCTCAAGTGGAACTTGTCTGCAAAAGGTTCCACTTCACCTGCTATTTCAGCAAAAGCCTCTAGAGAAAGCTCTCCATCTGATATAACATGCAACTGTTTTCTCATCGCGACTGCTCCCATGCTATTTTTAGATTTTCTGCAAATAAAAAACCACCTTCTAAATAGAAAGCGGCGGTATGGGGCCCAGAATTCAGGCCCGATCCTCCACTTCCCTACGCTGGTATTCAAGCCAGATCAGGTTCTAAGGGTCTTAAAGCTCTTGCCTTAATCTCAGCCTGCAAACAGGCACCCCCAGCAGATATAAATGCTATTAAGCTACTATTCATTTACTGATAGATGGTTCCTCCGGACTTTTTAAATTCCTCAGCTTTTTCTTCCATGCCTTTCTGTATCGCTTCATCCGTGTCAAACTTATTCTCTATTGCATATTTCCGGATATCCTGAGAAATTCTCATACTGCAAAATTTTGGGCCGCACATGGAACAAAAATGAGCTGTTTTTGCACCTTCAGCCGGCAGTGTTTCATCATGGAATTCCAAAGCGCGCTCAGGATCCAATGAGAGATTGAATTGATCTATCCAGCGGAATTCAAAACGGGCTTTTGACAGGGCATCATCCCTTTTTTGCGCTCCTGGATGTCCCTTTGCCAGATCTGCAGCATGCGCGGCAATTTTATACGTGATGACACCCTCGCGCACATCGTCTCTATTTGGCAAACCCAAATGTTCTTTAGGGGTAACATAGCAAAGCATTGCCGTCCCATACCAGCCTATCATGGCAGCCCCGATTGCAGAGGTAATATGGTCATATCCCGGAGCTATATCAGTCGTAAGGGGTCCGAGTGTATAGAATGGTGCTTCTTTACAGATTTCCAATTGTTTATCCATATTCTCCTTGATTAAATGCATTGGAACATGTCCAGGACCCTCGACCATTACCTGTACATCATGTTCCCAAGCAATTTTCGTCAGCTCCCCAAGTGTTTCAAGCTCCGCAAATTGAGCCCCATCATTTGCATCTGCAATCGATCCCGGCCGAAGTCCATCCCCCAGGGAAAAGGCCACATCATAAGCTTTCATGATTTCGCAGATTTCTTCAAAGTGTGTATATAAAAAGTTCTCTTTATGATGATGCAGGCACCATTGGGCCATAATGGATCCGCCCCTCGACACAATTCCGGTCAGCCTTTTGGCAGTAAGCGGTACATAACGCAAAAGGACACCTGCATGGATTGTAAAATAATCAACACCCTGCTCTGCCTGTTCGATTAAGGTATCCCTATATATTTCCCACGTGAGGTCCTCAGCAATGCCATTCACCTTTTCAAGTGCCTGGTAAATGGGAACAGTCCCGACCGGAACAGCGGAGTTCCTGATAATCCATTCGCGTGTAGTATGAATATTTTTACCGGTAGACAGATCCATAATTGTATCTGCCCCCCATCGGGTAGCCCAGGTCATTTTCTCTACCTCTTCTTCAATAGAGGATGAAACAGCCGAGTTTCCAATGTTCGCATTAATCTTCACGTGAAAATTTCTTCCGATAATCATTGGCTCTGTCTCAGGATGATTGATGTTGGAAGGAATAATCGCCCGTCCTCTTGCTACTTCAGACCGCACAAATTCCGGTTCCATATTTTCCCGAATGGCTATAAACTCCATCTCAGGGGTAATGATTCCCTTTTTTGCATAGTGAAGCTGGGTGACATTCTTCCCTCTTATCGCTCTCAATGGCTTGCGGGATAAGCCAGGAAAGACTTTATGATTAGCACGCGGATCATGTTCATCGCGGAACCCGTTATCCTCGGGCTTAATTTCCCGCCCATCATACTCTTCAACATCCCCGCGTTCCTGAATCCACCGGCTTTTCACAGCGGGAAGCCCTGTTTTTAGATCTGCCGTGTATTGAGGATCCGTATAAGGCCCGCTCGTATCATATAAGCGAACCGGCTCATTGATTTCTTCTCCAAAAGTACCGGTGGTGGGACTTAATTCTATCTCCCGCATTGGAACCTTGATATCCGGTCTGGATCCTCCCACATAGATTTTTTTGCTGCCAGTAAAGCTCGACATAATAGAAATACTTTCCTGATTTAATGAACTTGCAGTCATTGATCATCTCTCCCTTATTAAAAAATATAAGGACGAGACCTGGAACCGAGGTAGTGCAAGATATGTAAAAAAGCCGGTCCACATAATGATGGACCGGCTTAACCGCAGATGTCTTTGCACAAAGAAACCTTTGCACATTCTAACTTCCCCACGCTGGTATAATCCAGATCAGGTCCAAAGAGTCAAGAAACTTTAGTGCGTTTCTTTCTCAGCCCAAGCTATTGGGCACCCCTAGTTATTGCTATTTAATTCTATTTTAGTATACATAATTCTGAAAACAAATAAAAGGTATTTTTATAATCCCGCAAGATCACTTGTATTCCTGTAGCTGAATGCTTCACGCCCTTTAAGATTAGACTTTCCAATCCTGAAAAAAAGCACACAAAACGCCTGCCATTAGCAGACGTTTTCCACAAACTTTAGATGTGTATCATCAATTAGTTCTCTTCAGAACCACCATCGTTCATATCAATATCATTTTCATCCATGTTCTCTTCATCCTGAGGGGATTCTTCATTCATGCCGGGTTCTTCCATATCAGACTCCTCTGATGTGCCGGGATCCTGCATTTCACTATCTTCATTATTGTTTTCTTCCATTTGATTGTCTTCCAATTCTACATCTTCCGTTTCCGGCGGCGGCTCCTGTTCATCTGTTCCGCACCCTGCCAACAATAATCCTGCACCCAATGGGACTGAAAGTAATAGCTTCTTATATTTCACTGTTGTCATCTCCTTTGGCAGTATTATGTTTCTTAATATGAGCTTACCCTTTATCAAATTGGATAAACACGTGCAGTTTAGCAGGATTTTTTCATTTTCTTGCCGCCATAATGCCCCCTTACGATTAAATCCCCAATATCTGCAAATACTATCCCTGCCGCAAATACTGGAGGTTGATTGATGAAAGTACTTATCTCCCTTATATTATTTAGCTTCCTGGGAATGCCTCTGGGAAAAAAAGATCAATGGGATAGGCAAGGCCTCTCTGAAGATTATCATGGCCATATTGAAGATCGCTCAGAAGGGCCATACAAGAAAGTCCAGTTGCTGGGAATCAATGATTTCCATGGCCAGCTGAATGTGACCCGGCAGATTAACGGCAGACCAGCAGGACGTGCGGATTATCTCGCTGCCTATTTGCGCCAGCGTGCCGCAGAAAATGAAAATACCATCCTGCTTCATACTGGAGACATGATAGGAGCCAGTCCTCCTGTATCTGCCCTCCTGCAGGATGAACCGACCATTGAATTTTTGAATAAAATGGGGTTTGATATTGGCACCATCGGTAACCATGAATTCGACAGGGGCCTGGATGAACTGCTTCGCTTACTAAATGGCGGAAGCCCTTCAGCTGCAAAGAGTTACCCCGGCTCCCGCTTTCCATGGATTGCAGCCAATGTTATCAGTCAGAATTCTGGCAAGCCCATCCTTCCTCCCTATAAGATTTTAAATGTCAGCGGGGTCCCAATAGGGTTTATCGGTGTGATCATGAAACAAACACCAAGCTTTTCCTCACCAAATAGTGTGAAGGGCCTTACCTTCACTGATGAAGCGGAAGCAATCAATACGTATACACGGGAACTTAAAAAGCAAGGAGTAAGAGCCATTGTGGTACTGGCCCATGTTCCCGGCAAATCAAAACCAAATGGAGAACTAGCCACGGGCCAGCTAATAGAATTGGCCCATCAAGCAGATGACGAAGTTGATATTATGTTCGGAGGCCACAGTCATGCTTATCTGAACAGTGTGGTGGATGGGAAGCTCCTCGTCCAGGCCTATTCATATGGCACTGCCTTTTCTGATGTGGATATTGAAATAGATCCCGGGACCAAGGATATTGTCCGCAAGCACGCGGAAATTGTGAATGTTTTTCAAGAGAATATCCAGCCCGCCAGAGACATAGCCAGAATGATCAATCAATATGAAAGAAAAGTAGAACCTGCTGTGAACAGATATATTGGCACTGCTGCCAGTCCCATCACAGCTGCACGAAACAGAAGCGGTGAATCCGCCCTGGGCAATCTTATTGCCGATTCCAAGCGGGCTGCGATGAACACAGATTTTGCTTTCATCAATCCAGGAGGCATCCGGGCAGACATTGACGCAGGCCGTGTTACATGGGGTAACTTATATGTCGTCCTTCCATTCAGCAATCAATTGGTTAAAATGAACCTGACAGGAAGCCAAATCCGTGAAATTCTCAATCAGCAATGGCAGACTGATACTGCCAGAATCCTTCAGATCTCGGGCTTCACTTACAGCTGGGATGACAGACATCCTGCCGGCAATAAAATAAAGGAAATCTATTTGCCCAACGGAACAATGATTGATCCGGATAAAATCTATTCAGTCACTGTAAATACCTATCTCGCAGATGGCGGAGACAATTTTACTGTATTCAAAAATGGCATAAATAGAGTGACGGGACCAAAGGATATAGATGCATTGGAGAAATATATACAGCAACTCCCGCAGCCGTTTAGTTCTGCTATTGAGGGACGCATAAAGAGAATAGATTAAAAAGGACAGCTCCGGTGACTGTCCTTTTTTCTTGTCAATTTGATACTAATAGCAGGTTCTGACTCATATCTTTCCAGTAGAATAAAAAGAAAAGGATATGATAATGAAAAAATATATTTTATTCCTCATGATGTTCGGCGTCTTCTTTCCATTTTTCCATAAGACAGCCATAGTTTATGAAAACTGGAGATTGTGCACCACTGCTTCTAAATTAATCGGGATCCGGCTTTATGGACTGGATTCCACGAGAAACCTCCTTATATCAGCACTGGCAGCCCTCGCTGCTTTCTTTTTCACCCAGCTATTTATTAGATGGGAGAGCAAATATAAAAGCTAGTTTACTCGCTATTCATAAACCGTAAATTGTGGTTTAGACGGATGATCAATGACATGGGCATCATTTGGAAACTTTAAGAGCTTTTTATACAAAACAAGATCTCCAAAACATCCAACAGTTAATATCGCCCCTAGTATCGATAATCCAGGCATATTCAATACAATTCCAAGAACAAGAGGCAATAAGCCAGTCGGAATGAATGGCAGCATTAAAACCTTTTTCATCTGCTGAACCGTCACAGGCTGTTTGGCATGAGCATAAGCCACACCCATTTTTAAGTTGACTCCCCAGGACATTTCCTTCCAGGGAACACCGCCAATATAGCGAAAACCTGCCAAATGGATAGCTTCGTGCAAAACAACAATAATGACCATACCAGCAAAAAACATTAGCATACCTGTGAGGTCAAAAGACATTTCCCCACCGCCATAAATCGCAGCATGTAAAAAGAGGACCCCAATTATAAGCGCCATTGTTGCCAAGAATAAATAAATCTGCAGCTTCATCATTGAAATAGAAACAACTGTTGCTTTTTTATTTTCCAATTTTTTCACCTCATCAGAATTGGTCAATACCCATACCTACGGATCAAGCAACAGCGAAGTTTCAGATTTTTCCATGTCGTCATTCATTTCTCCTTCTTTTGCATCACTCTCTTTTTTTCATAATTTACAGTTTCTGCCCAAATGGACCTAAAGTAGCTGAAAACACTGTTACCGTCACTGCTCGCCTTGTATAATCAAGGCAAGTAAGCTGTGAAAGGACTGTGATAGGAAACGTGCTGTATATCTGGGATATTGAAAAAATCATTTTACATACATTAAACGAACAACGCCTCAATATAAATTATGAGTTCAGCAATACACTCGCTTCAGCCATGAGCTACAACGTCTCAACGAATACAATCAAGTTTAACTACCTGAAGGTGAACGGCTACATAGCCAAAATCAATTTTAAAATAAAAGAGACAGATGAGAACCTGGTAAAATTAATGCTTTACCATGAAATCGGCTATTATCTGGATTTCAAGAAAAACAAACATGACATCAGAACGCTTATGTACGGAGATGATGACGAGAAAGAACAGCTTATGGCTGAAATAGAAAAAAACTCCTGGGATTACGGAAGAAAGATAGTACCTGAACATCTGGTCAATGCTTATGATCATTTTAGGGAATTGGCTAAAATGTTCAGCTAAAAAAGATTGGGACACGAATATTCTTGATTTTATTAATAATAATGGGAACCTCTAATTCACTAGGTTCCCTAAAACTTTATACTTCTCTTTACGCTTCTCAATAGCAATATCAAATAAATTACAATTCCAGTTGCGACCATATTTAGAGAAGAGTTTGAAATCCAGCCTTTTTTAATTACCATTTAAATCGATTTAACCAGACCTTCAAGACTGTTATATCTATTCACATTTTGGATATGATAAGTCTCTCTACACTTTCCTTACCATCTGATTTATTTCTATAATGCTCATGTCCTTTTTCTTTTGCATTAGTCATAAATGCCCGCAAAGCACCGGTACAAAGAACATTGGAAGGAGTAGTTTAGAGACAAAAGATTTCTCACAAAAAAGAACAGCTTCCGCTGTCCTTTCTATACGCTTCCTGATGCTGATCCGATGGCAACCAGTATCCAAAAGCCGAACTTGTATATAAATGTTCCAATTCCCAATATAAGTCCCGTCCAGCACATCCCTTTGCTCTGTCCCTTTTTCAGCCCCACTGCACCAAATACAATGGCGAGGATCCAGGCTGGAAGAAGAAACCATCCAATAAAAGGTATCAAGCCTAATACAATTCCGCATATGCCAAGAACCAGTGAAGCTACGGCCATTCCATTGCTCTCCACCTTTACCTGCTGCATTTCCATCGCATTCACCCCTTCTTTCTATGGATACGCGTGATTCAGTAATAAAAGAACCGTATTAGTTTTAAACAGAGTTAATTTCTGGATATTTTCATTTGACAAGGGTACAATTATAGAGAAAAATGGATCTATTTGATAGGATGATAATCCGCTATCTTTTCAGGAAGAAAAGCCCGAACCTTCTTCTTATTTGCAAATCGTTTTAAAATTGCAGGAGCTACTTCTGCAGCGTAGTTTGAAGACCTGTTGTGTTTGCAGGATTTATCCCATATAGGATAAACTCCCTCAGGGTCAGATCCCTCATCATGAGACGCATTTCTTTTCAATTTGGTTCCACATGGACATGAACATCATAAACACCATAATCCTGCATCATCACTTTTTCCACATGTGTCGCAATATCATGGGCTTCCTTAATATCAAGTGTGGAATTAACCAAAATGACCACATCGATCACTTCATTATTGCCGTAGCTTCTTCCTTTAATATCTTTTATGCCTTTAACCCCATTTACTTTTTTGATGACATCCTGATATTCTTTAATCTTTTTTTCATCAAATCCATCTGAAAGCTCATGGGAAGCTTGTACAAAAATATCCCAACCCGTTTTGCATATTAAAAGCCCGACAACAATGGCTGTTAACGGATCAAGCCATGGCATGTTCAGCTGTGATCCAAATATCCCGATGGCTGTGCCTATACTCACCCAGGCGTCTGAAATATTGTCCTTTGCTGCTGCCATTACGGCCTTGCTGTTAATTTTAATGGCTAATTTTTTGTTGTAGCGGTACACAAAGTACATTGCCGCTCCTGAAAAAACACCGGTATATGCCGCAAATATATCAGGAGATTCATTAACACCTTCAAATATGGAAGAAACAGCATTCAGCAGAACTTGAATGCCCACAGCAGCCATAATAAAGGAAGCTACCATAGAAGCAATGGTTTCACTCTTCCAATGGCCATACCCATGATTTTTATCAGGCGGACGCTGGGATATCCTAAGTCCAATCAGCACTGCTATTGAAGCAATAATATCAGTTGTATTATTCAATCCATCCGCTTTCAGAGCAGCAGAATCACTCATATATCCGATTGCTAACTTTAATATTGAAAGACATATATAAGCTGCAATACTAATATACGCAGCCCGTTCACCTAATTTAAGGTTTCGATACTTTTCTTCTTCCATGCCCTAGCCTCCTACATTACCCTTGCTTATATTACCAAGCGGGATTCGGGTGGGTCTAGAGCAAACTTTTTGTCTGTTATTAAATAAATAAGCAAAGTGCAATTAAGTTGTACTAATGAAAATTTAAGCCAGCCCGGTAATAGGCTGGCTTAATTCGAATCATTTTATATAATGAAGGAGAAGACAGCATTCGAACCGCTTGTGAGTAATAGCCCTTCATCCATGCAAATCTACGCCCTTTTGAGACTCGCCTCAAACAAATCGATAATTTCCAAAAATCTCTCTGCTTCTCTAAATGTATGATCAGCCAGAAGAGGATGAATATTGCTTTTGATCCGGCATGCCTCTATTAATTCTCTGGCAGTTTTCTTAAAATCCCTTAATGAAGCAACTGATACTTTATTCTGGTTTAAGAATTGGCTCAGAATCGGTTTCGTTTCTGATTGAGGCTGCATAGAATCCAGGTCCACAGCCTGAAATACCAATTGATCGAAATCATGGCTGAACTCTTTGGCCTGTTCAACCAGCTTTCTTTCAGAAGGGTCTAATAGATGGCCGATAAATTTAGCATGATCAGCCATGATTTTTAGGAAAAATACATTCTCCTCTATAATGGCTTCCGGCTTTGGAGCGAGTACCCCAGAGTTAAGTTCCTTTAATCGATTAGCAAAATAAGCAGCTTCTCTGCTGATATGGTCAATCAACAAAGGGTAATTATTCGAACGGATTTCGCATCTCAATGTCAAACCCAATACTTTTCTCTTATAGCTCCAGATAGCGGCAGCTGCCTGATAAACCTCGTTATTAAAAGCTTGCACTTGGCCAAGTTCGGAGTTTACATTAAACCTTGCCAGCTTATCCTCAATTCGTTCAAATAAAGCAATAAACTGTTGAGCTTCGGCAATTAACTGTTTCTGTTCATATGTAAAACCCAAACTTAAAAATAAGGCATGTTCTTTCATGATCCTGGACCAAAATTTAATTTCATCCAGTGATCTAGCGACAATTGGATCCGCCATGTCTTCCCCTCCCTAATTACTCACTCCTTCTTATATATATTTATGATTTTCTGAGTTATTCCATGTTAATTCGCACATTAATCAAGACAATACAAGCAGATAAACAGCTGAAAATTTAAAAACTGCTCCCAAGAGGAAGCAGCATTCTATTACTCATATTTTGAAAAATCCATAAAATAGCTATAAATCAAGTAAACAACCATTGCAAACGCGGTTGAGATGAAACCCCAGCCGAGCGTAATCTGCTCGATAACCAAATAGTTATTGCAAAGCTGTACAGGGGACCAGATATATAGCCATCCCAGAGCTAAAAATAGAATAGTAAAGAAAATAATGAGAGCATGCTTCCAAAATGAACTTAGTTTTGGCCAGCTATCCCGCAATGGCACCCCGGCCAAAAATGGCAGTGAGATAAATTTAAAGACCTCTACGCTTGTAAGCGTCAAAGCTTCATCCATCGTCCTTGGCAGAGACCAATACACCATAATGATTGAAAACAGCAATAGTCCCGGCACTCCGTTTTCATTCCATTTTGAGAAAAACTCCGGAAAGCGATTCTGAAAGAACTTAGCCATGAATAATCCAGAGACGACCAGCAGGGGCATTTGCATATGCATATGGGTAATCATTATTGACTCCAGCAAATTAGCTGCAGGCGGGAGCATCAATGCAAGGAGTAGAAGCAATCCGTAAACTGGTGACTTCATCATTCTTCCCTCCCGCTGCTCAAAATCTCAATTACCCGATCAGCCGCTTCTTCTATCAAGGTGTAGTCCATGACTTCGATTAATTGTCCTTCAGGGTTCACCAGATAAAAAGCCGAGTTATGGGCAAAGTTGCCGTATTCATCCGGTATGACAATGACTCCAAACCGGTCCAGCAAAGAATCAAGCTCCTTCTGTTCCGGAATCCTCGCCATTCTCCACGTTTCTCCGTCACTGCCGAAAGCCTTACGGTAAGTATCCAAAGTTTCGGGATCATCCCTCTCCGGATCGAAACTGATGCTAAGAAATTGAATGTCATGGCCAATATACTCTTCCGGAATCCGTTTATATACTTCAGACATATTAACCTCCAGCTCAGGGCAAACAGTACCGCATGAAGTATATAAAAAAGTAATAAAAACATACTTCCCTTCAAATTCCGAAAAAGAGTAGGTCCTTCCATTATTATCTTCAAGCGTTACATCCGGGAACTGAGGCTTCTCATCCATTAACTGATTAACCCTGGCTGTTTCAGCAGTAAAAGCCTGAAACCCATCTGTGCCAATGTAAAAAAGGACTACGCCAAACATCAGTACAAGCAAGCTTGATATAGCCGTTCTATTTTTTGGAAACATGATTCATCACTTCCTTTTAAAAGAAAGAGACAGCCCAGCAGCCGAGCTATCTCTCATACCTTACCAGGTTTTAAATGGAGGTGAACCTGGGGGCGCATTGACAATGAAATCGACCAATGGAATGACATATGCCATGCCGACAAGGACAATCATACAAACAACCCACAATCCCCAGCGTTCTGTCCATCTAGGTGTTGGCGCTTCATCTTCTTCCACTTCTGCAATAGGGAACTCTGTGTTTCCCTTTGGTGCAAAGAACATGAGATAGAAAACTGCGTATACCTGCATAAGGACACCAATCATCAGAAGCGTGCCGCCGATTGCCAGGAAGAACAGATAAGGATCCCAGCTTAAAGCAGTTGCATTATCAAAATATGTTGAATAGGAAGTTCTTCTCGGAGATCCAAGCAGCCCTACCCAGTGCATCGCACCAGACATGATGATCATACCGAGCGTCCATATGATCGTTTGAATAACCCCAAGTTTATTGATCTGCGGTGTCAGAACTCTTTTAGATACATAAGGAATGAGCCAATAACTAAGGCCAAAGAACGTCATAACTACTGACATGCCAAGTGTTAAGTGGAAATGGCCAACGACCCACATCGTGTTATGGACTACCTGATTTAATTGGTTTGTAGTTTGAGCAATGCCGCCTGCCCCTGCAGGGATAAAAGCAGCCATTGCGATAAATGGTGCAAGGAATCTGACGTCTCCCCAAGGAAGCTTCTTATACCAGCCAACAATGCCTTTTCCGCCTTTCCTTCTCGCTGTGCGTTCAAAGACTGCAAACATTGCATAAGCAGTCATTAATGAAGGGAAGCCAATGGCCAAACTCATAAACACGTGCATGTATTTCACAGGTTCAGAAATACCCGGGTCAATAATTTGATGGTGGAATCCCCCGGTAATATTCATAATTACTAGTGCAATAACCACAATCCTTGTTAAGAGGTCATTCCATCTTCGGCCGCCAATAACTTTCGGCACAATGACATACCAGGCAGATACAGCTGTTAAATACCAGATGTTAACCAGTGTATGTCCGAACGCCCAGAACAGCGTGCGTGCAACCATAACATTTATCGTCTCCACCCATCCAAAAGCCCAAGGAATTATAGTGAAAACCTCAATGGCTACAGGTATGCTTCCGAAGAATAAGAGAACAAATACGCCTGTTGCAAAGAAAGATAAAATCGGGATATGCTGGCCAGGATTTCTCTTTCTCCAGCTTGCCACATTGATAAAAGCACCAAAGGCGCACATCCATACACCCAATACGATAAATACTAAGCCGATATAGAAAATGGGTGAAGCGGCCATTGGCGGATAGAAAGTATACATAACAGATGCTTCATTCATTAAAATCGGGATCACCGCTAGGACAAATCCGAAAATCTTCATCCAGAAACCAATCCATGCCATCTTTCTGACCTTAGGAAGCAGGCCGCCCAGTGTGTGGGATAACCCAGCATAGAAGTATCCAATTGTGAAGAACGCCGACAGTACGACTACCAGCAGAAGACCATGAGCTGTGAGAACCTGATAATAATTCAGCCATGCCGGCAATTCGAGCATTCCAGCCCGGTTCAGGCCTTGCAGCAGTCCAAGTATTCCGCCCAGAAGGATGGCTAAGAAAGCAACAGATAAATATGATTTCGTTAATTTTGCATCCTCGAGGCTAATCCCCATAACTTTATTTGCTTTATCCTTAAAAACTTGTGTTTTTCCTGATTGCTTAATAACTGTTTCCACTGTCTATCCCCCCTTTATTTCACTGTAATGGTTGTGCTCATCATTTGATGACCCGCACCGCAGTACTCATTGCAAAGAACTAAATATTCACCTGGCTTATCGAACTTCTGGGTGATTTTTTGTACATAACCAGGCACAACCATAGCATTTAAGTTAGTTTCCGCAACCTGGAACCCGTGAACGACATCTTTTGACGTCAATGTAAAATGAACTGTTGATCCTGCAGGCACTTCTATCTCACTAGGAGTAAAACTGAACACTTGAAGAGTCATAACTACTTCATACTCATTCTCGCCAATTTTCTTAATTCCTGGCTTATCAAACGGTGCTGTTTCATCCACTTTCTGAGGATCAATTCGCTCTCCATAGCTTGGCGGCCCCATTTCAAAGGCGAATGCTTGGTAGCCCGCGATTAACATGAATCCAATAATCATTCCAAAGCTTAAAATAAGCCATACCTTTTCAGAACGATGCATCATTGTTTATCCCCCCTATATTCTGGCCATGTACAGGCCGTACAAGATTAAATAAGTAACAAAGATCCCAAGCCCTACAACTGTAACTGAAAAGAACGTACCCTTTAGAGAGTTATGTTCTTTTGAACTGCTCTGGTCCACTTTTCGTGTTTCCACCTTCCATCAGCTCCTTTACTTTGTTACCTATATCATAGTTGAGAAGGGTTTTCATAAAAGTGAAATGAATCACACTTTCTTCATATTTCCTCAAAGGCAAAAGGGTTGCAATTTTAGCTAAAACACTGTAATATCAAGGGTTTCTTCCACCTAATGGTGCTCTTGCAAGAATAACGGTTCACAAAGTATTCACAAAGTATCAACTTAGCTCCCCGCTTCCATATTCGGTATCTGCATTTACAGTAAAATAGCCTGTTCCTCTTGGAGACAGCCGTTAAAAAAGTTTCTAAATACAAAAAAACTAATCCCTATTGGAATTAGTTTGATAATGGTATGTATAATGGTGGGCCTAAATGGACTCGAACCATCGACCTCACGCTTATCAGGCGTGCGCTCTAACCAGCTGAGCTATAGGCCCATATGTTGTTGGAGCGGGTGAAGGGAATCGAACCCTCATCATCAGCTTGGAAGGCTGAGGTTTTACCACTAAACTACACCCGCATTTAAATTAATTTATAACATACTGTCTTTTGTTTGGAGGCAACACCCGGATTTGAACCGGGGATGGAGGTTTTGCAGACCTCTGCCTTACCACTTGGCTATGCTGCCTTAAAAATGGCTGGGCTAGCAGGATTCGAACCTGCGAGTGACGGAGTCAAAGTCCGGTGCCTTACCGCTTGGCTATAGCCCAATAATTAATGCAGAAAAAGAATAATGGGGCGATTGATGGGAATCGAACCCACGAGTGTCGGAGCCACAATCCGATGCGTTAACCACTTCGCCACAACCGCCACTATCCTACTGGCAGGGGTAGTAGGAATCGAACCCACATCAAAGGTTTTGGAGACCTTCGTTTTACCATTAAACTATACCCCTATATAAATGGTGGAGGGGGGCAGATTCGAACTGCCGAACCCGAAGGAGCGGATTTACAGTCCGCCGCGTTTAGCCACTTCGCTACCCCTCCAAGTCTGTAAAGACTAAGAAAATGGTGGCTCAGGACGGAATCGAACCGCCGACACAAGGATTTTCAGTCCTTTGCTCTACCGACTGAGCTACTGAGCCATATAAATTTATTAATCCTAAAGTTTGATACATGTGCTTCAAAGTCCTGCGTTCTTTGTCGCAGATTTTAAAAGCATACTATTCGATGATGTAAAAGCTTCGCAGCTGCATTCTTTTAAAATCCTCTACCGACTGAGCTACTGAGCCATATATTATTAAGATTATAAATAATGGCGGTCCGGACGGGACTCGAACCCGCGACCTCCTGCGTGACAGGCAGGCATTCTAACCAACTGAACTACCGGACCAGATTGCGGGGGCAGGATTTGAACCTGCGACCTTCGGGTTATGAGCCCGACGAGCTACCGGACTGCTCCACCCCGCGATAATATTATTTATGTGATTTTTCTATGCTCACATCAAGCATTACATCGCAGTTTAATCAATGAAGTACCGCCCCGATTTCAGAAAGATTATTCAAGCAGCAGCTCAATCGGTGCGCTGAAGTAATTCCCTCGCAGATTATTCGGTCGTGCTCCACCCCGCGATAATATTATTAAAATAAGATATGGAGGAGGAAAGGGGATTCGAACCCCTGCGCGGTTTGACCCGCCTGTCGGTTTTCAAGACCGATCCCTTCAGCCGGACTTGGGTATTCCTCCGATGTTGTAAAAAATAATCATATTGGTAGCGGCGGAGGGGATCGAACCCCCGACCTCACGGGTATGAACCGTACGCTCTAGCCAGCTGAGCTACACCGCCGAAATGATTATATATTCATGGTGGAGCCTAGCGGGATCGAACCGCTGACCTCCTGCGTGCAAAGCAGGCGCTCTCCCAGCTGAGCTAAGGCCCCAAGTAAAAGAAGTGTCGCTGGTCGGGAAGACAGGATTCGAACCTGCGACCCCTTGGTCCCAAACCAAGTGCTCTACCAAGCTGAGCTACTCCCCGTAATATGGCGCGCCCGAGAGGAGTCGAACCCCTAACCTTTTGATCCGTAGTCAAACGCTCTATCCAATTGAGCTACGGGCGCAAAATAATGGAGCGGAAGACGGGATTCGAACCCGCGACCCCCACCTTGGCAAGGTGATGTTCTACCACTGAACTACTTCCGCTTAAAATGGTGCGGGTGAAGGGAGTCGAACCCCCACGCCTTGCGGCGCCAGATCCTAAGTCTGGTGCGTCTGCCAATTCCGCCACACCCGCAATATGAAATTAAAAATGGTGAGCCATGAAGGACTCGAACCTTCGACCCTCTGATTAAAAGTCAGATGCTCTACCGACTGAGCTAATGGCTCGTATTAATATTCTGCTGCCTAAAGCCTGAAAGTGCTAGGTCAGATGTTCCAAAGCCCTGCGTGCTTTGTCACAGATTGCTATTCGGGTGAAGAATCTCACTGATGCTGCAATCTGCTCTACCGACTGAGCTAATGGCCCGTACTAAAGATATGGTGGAGGATGACGGGATCGAACCGCCGACCCTCTGCTTGTAAGGCAGATGCTCTCCCAGCTGAGCTAATCCTCCAAAATATGGTGACCCCTACGGGATTCGAACCCGTGTTACCGCCGTGAAAGGGCGGTGTCTTAACCGCTTGACCAAGGGGCCAAATAAAATTACCCAATCAGGGTTGCCCGGCAGCGTCCTACTCTCACAGGGGGACAGCCCCCAACTACCATCGGCGCTGAGAAGCTTAACTTCCGTGTTCGGTATGGGAACGGGTGTGACCTTCTCGCTATCGCCACCGGACTATTTGGTTGAAGAAACTTCGTTCCCTCAAAACTAGATAATGTATGAAGAAGCATTTGCCGAGTAATTACCAATATGACTTGGTTAAGTCCTCGATCGATTAGTATCAGTCAGCTCCACATGTCGCCACGCTTCCACCTCTGACCTATCAACCTGATCATCTTTCAGGGATCTTACTAGCTTGACGCTATGGGAAATCTCATCTCGAGGGGGGCTTCATGCTTAGATGCTTTCAGCACTTATCCCTTCCGCACATAGCTACCCAGCGATGCCTTTGGCAAGACAACTGGTACACCAGCGGTGCGTCCATCCCGGTCCTCTCGTACTAAGGACAGCTCCTCTCAAATTTCCTGCGCCCACGACGGATAGGGACCGAACTGTCTCACGACGTTCTGAACCCAGCTCGCGTACCGCTTTAATGGGCGAACAGCCCAACCCTTGGGACCGACTACAGCCCCAGGATGCGATGAGCCGACATCGAGGTGCCAAACCTCCCCGTCGATGTGGACTCTTGGGGGAGATAAGCCTGTTATCCCCGGGGTAGCTTTTATCCGTTGAGCGATGGCCCTTCCATGCGGAACCACCGGATCACTAAGCCCGACTTTCGTCCCTGCTCGACTTGTAGGTCTCGCAGTCAAGCTCCCTTGTGCCTTTACACTCTGCGAATGATTTCCAACCATTCTGAGGGAACCTTTGGGCGCCTCCGTTACTTTTTAGGAGGCGACCGCCCCAGTCAAACTGCCCACCTGACACTGTCTCCCGCCCCGATCAGGGGCGCGGGTTAGAATTTCAATACAGCCAGGGTAGTATCCCACCGACGCCTCCACCGAAGCTGGCGCTCCGGCTTCTCAGGCTCCTACCTATCCTGTACAAGCTGTACCAAAATTCAATATCAGGCTACAGTAAAGCTCCACGGGGTCTTTCCGTCCTGTCGCGGGTAACCTGCATCTTCACAGGTACTATAATTTCACCGAGTCTCTCGTTGAGACAGTGCCCAGATCGTTACGCCTTTCGTGCGGGTCGGAACTTACCCGACAAGGAATTTCGCTACCTTAGGACCGTTATAGTTACGGCCGCCGTTTACTGGGGCTTCGATTCAAAGCTTCGCTTGCGCTAACCTCTCCTCTTAACCTTCCAGCACCGGGCAGGCGTCAGCCCCTATACTTCGCCTTGCGGCTTCGCAGAGACCTGTGTTTTTGCTAAACAGTCGCCTGGGCCTATTCACTGCGGCTCATCAGGGCTATTCACCCTAATGAGCACCCCTTCTCCCGAAGTTACGGGGTCATTTTGCCGAGTTCCTTAACGAGAGTTCTCTCGCTCACCTTAGGATTCTCTCCTCGCCTACCTGTGTCGGTTTGCGGTACGGGCACCTTTTCCCTCGCTAGAGGCTTTTCTTGGCAGTGTGGAATCAGGAACTTCGGTACTAAATTTCCCTCGCCGTCACAGCTCAGCCTGTGTGGTAACGGGATTTGCCTCGTTACCGGCCTAACTGCTTGGACGCGCTAATCCAGCAGCGCGCTTACCCTATCCTCCTGCGTCCCCCCATTGCTCAAACGGTAAAGAGGTGGTACAGGAATATCAACCTGTTGTCCATCGCCTACGCTTTTCAGCCTCGGCTTAGGTCCCGACTAACCCTGAGCGGACGAGCCTTCCTCAGGAAACCTTAGGCATTCGGTGGATGGGATTCTCACCCATCTTTCGCTACTCATACCGGCATTCTCACTTCTAAGCGCTCCACCAGTCCTTGCGGTCTGGCTTCAACGCCCTTAGAACGCTCTCCTACCACTGACATCGAAAGATGTCAATCCACAGCTTCGGTGATACGTTTAGCCCCGGTACATTTTCGGCGCGGAGTCACTCGACCAGTGAGCTATTACGCACTCTTTAAATGGTGGCTGCTTCTAAGCCAACATCCTGGTTGTCTAAGCAACTCCACATCCTTTTCCACTTAACGTATACTTTGGGACCTTAGCTGGTGGTCTGGGCTGTTTCCCTCTTGACTACGGATCTTATCACTCGCAGTCTGACTCCCATGGATAAGTCTTTGGCATTCGGAGTTTGTCTGAATTCGGTAACCCGATGGGGGCCCCTAGTCCAAACAGTGCTCTACCTCCAAGACTCTTACTACATGAGGCTAGCCCTAAAGCTATTTCGGAGAGAACCAGCTATCTCCAGGTTCGATTGGAATTTCTCCGCTACCCACACCTCATCCCCGCACTTTTCAACGTGCGTGGGTTCGGGCCTCCATCCAGTGTTACCTGGACTTCACCCTGGACATGGGTAGATCACCTGGTTTCGGGTCTACGACCACATACTCATTCGCCCTATTCAGACTCGCTTTCGCTGCGGCTCCGTCTTATCAACTTAACCTCGCATGTAATCGTAACTCGCCGGTTCATTCTACAAAAGGCACGCTATCACCCATTAACGGGCTCTAACTACTTGTAGGCACACGGTTTCAGGATCTCTTTCACTCCCCTTCCGGGGTGCTTTTCACCTTTCCCTCACGGTACTGGTTCACTATCGGTCACTAGGGAGTATTTAGCCTTGGGAGATGGTCCTCCCTGCTTCCGACGGGATTTCTCGTGTCCCGCCGTACTCAGGATCCACTCTGGAGGGAACGAAGTTTCAACTACAGGGCTTTTACCTTCTCTGGCCGGCCTTTCCAGACCTGTTCATTTACCTCGTTCCTTTGTAACTCCGTGTAGAGTGTCCTACAACCCCAGGAGGCAAGCCTCCTGGTTTGGGCTAATCCCGTTTCGCTCGCCGCTACTCAGGGAATCGCGTTTGCTTTCTCTTCCTCCGGGTACTTAGATGTTTCAGTTCCCCGGGTCTGCCTTCCATATCCTATGTATTCAGATAAGGATCCCATCCCATTACGGATAGGGGGTTTCCCCATTCGGAAATCTCCGGATCAAAGCTTACTTACAGCTCCCCGAAGCATATCGGTGTTAGTACCGTCCTTCATCGGCTCCTAGTGCCAAGGCATTCACCGTGCGCCCTTTCTAACTTAACCGTATTTGACAGGTTCATCGAAGATGAACAAAATCAAAGGTTTTTAACTCTATTTAACATAGAGAGAATTCACTAAAATGGCGATTACTCGGTTATTGCTTCTTCATAATCATTATCTAGTTTTCAAAGAACGAATCTTTCATTGAGAGATTGAACTCTCAAAACTGAACGAACAAAGAACGTCACGTTTCTTGTAAATATTCCTTAGAAAGGAGGTGATCCAGCCGCACCTTCCGATACGGCTACCTTGTTACGACTTCACCCCAATCATCTGTCCCACCTTAGGCGGCTGGCTCCAAAAGGTTACCCCACCGACTTCGGGTGTTACAAACTCTCGTGGTGTGACGGGCGGTGTGTACAAGGCCCGGGAACGTATTCACCGCGGCATGCTGATCCGCGATTACTAGCGATTCCGGCTTCATGCAGGCGAGTTGCAGCCTGCAATCCGAACTGAGAATGGTTTTATGGGATTCGCTTAACCTCGCGGTTTCGCAGCCCTTTGTACCATCCATTGTAGCACGTGTGTAGCCCAGGTCATAAGGGGCATGATGATTTGACGTCATCCCCACCTTCCTCCGGTTTGTCACCGGCAGTCACCTTAGAGTGCCCAACTGAATGCTGGCAACTAAGATCAAGGGTTGCGCTCGTTGCGGGACTTAACCCAACATCTCACGACACGAGCTGACGACAACCATGCACCACCTGTCATCCTGTCCCCCGAAGGGGAACGCCCTATCTCTAGGGTTGTCAGGAGATGTCAAGACCTGGTAAGGTTCTTCGCGTTGCTTCGAATTAAACCACATGCTCCACCGCTTGTGCGGGCCCCCGTCAATTCCTTTGAGTTTCAGCCTTGCGGCCGTACTCCCCAGGCGGAGTGCTTAATGCGTTTGCTGCAGCACTAAAGGGCGGAAACCCTCTAACACTTAGCACTCATCGTTTACGGCGTGGACTACCAGGGTATCTAATCCTGTTTGCTCCCCACGCTTTCGCGCCTCAGCGTCAGTTACAGACCAAAGAGTCGCCTTCGCCACTGGTGTTCCTCCACATCTCTACGCATTTCACCGCTACACGTGGAATTCCACTCTTCTCTTCTGCACTCAAGTTCCCCAGTTTCCAATGACCCTCCCCGGTTGAGCCGGGGGCTTTCACATCAGACTTAAGGAACCGCCTGCGCGCGCTTTACGCCCAATAATTCCGGACAACGCTTGCCACCTACGTATTACCGCGGCTGCTGGCACGTAGTTAGCCGTGGCTTTCTGGTCAGGTACCGTCAAGGTACCGGCAGTTACTCCGGTACTTGTTCTTCCCTGACAACAGAGTTTTACGATCCGAAAACCTTCATCACTCACGCGGCGTTGCTCCGTCAGACTTTCGTCCATTGCGGAAGATTCCCTACTGCTGCCTCCCGTAGGAGTCTGGGCCGTGTCTCAGTCCCAGTGTGGCCGATCACCCTCTCAGGTCGGCTACGCATCGTGGCCTTGGTGAGCCGTTACCTCACCAACTAGCTAATGCGCCGCGGGCCCATCTGTAAGTGATAGCGAGATGCCATCTTTCAGCTTTTCCTCATGTGAGGAAAAGAGTTATCCGGTATTAGCCCCGGTTTCCCGGAGTTATCCCAGTCTTACAGGCAGGTTGCCCACGTGTTACTCACCCGTCCGCCGCTGACTTCAGGGAGCAAGCTCCCATCTGTCCGCTCGACTTGCATGTATTAGGCACGCCGCCAGCGTTCGTCCTGAGCCAGGATCAAACTCTCCATATAAGAGTTGATTAAGCTCGTTTTGTCTTTTCAAAAAAGACTAATGATTTAACGTTGACGTTTCTGTTTTGTTTAGTTTTCAAAGAACTAATGTGCTAACTTCTTTCAAAGTGACAACGATATTTATCATATCATCTTCTTTTATGAAAGTCAACAGCTTTTTTCTGTTTTCTGTTTGATATTCAAACAGATTAATAAGGATTTTTCTTCGCCGCTGAGCGAATACCTCTTAGCGACAAAAACTATCTTACAATAATTTAAACCCTAAAGTCAATACTTTATATAAAAAATTGCATACGCAATAATTTTCTCAAAACCATGCGTATGCATCTTTTCTTTTTTAGAGAATATACTTCTTCGTCCATCCTTCAATTATTTCAAGCATTTCAGCACTCAGCGGCTTTGAAAGACTACTTTTATAAATTGACTTAAGCTTTAGCATAGAAGTTTCTTCTTCCTGATCTCTAAGAAGATGGTTCATATTCGGAACATTATAGCTCTCAGCTGGGCCATTCACTTTTTCAGCAAAAAGATGCACATGCTCTGGATCCACTTGAACATCTTTATTACCGGTAATGGCAAGAACGGGACATGTAATTGCAGCCAAATCTTCTTCCATATTATATTGAAAATGCTCTCTTGCCCATTTTGCATTGATCTTTGTAAATCCTTTTTTCATCACTGTCTTTTCTGACTCCATCATTTCATCGAAAAGTTTCTTTTGTTTGGAAGCAGCAGTTTTATGAACTTTTAAACCACGGAGAATAATACCATTAACCCCCTTCATCTCTTTAACTTCCTCTTCCAGCAGTTTTACCTGCAGCTCAGAAGCGTTCCTGACATTGTCCGCATGACCGGCAAGGAGGATAATACCCGCAGTTTCTGCCTTCCTATTAATAGAAGGAATTAATGTACATCCTTCACTGTGACCCAGCAGAAAAATTCTTTCAGGGTCAATTTCCGGCAGATCACGAGCCGCCTTCACAGCTGCTATCCCATCGTTAACTAAATCCCACATGCCTGTTTGATAAAAATCACCGCCGCTCACACCGGATCCCCGCTTATCATATCTAAGAACCGCCACCCCAAGGGATGCAAAAAATTCTGCAAGCATCTTATAAGCATTCATTTGCATAACCTTTGCATTGCCATCCCGGTCAACAGGGCCTGAACCATGAATTATAATAACAAGGGGAAGCTTTCCTTCTGACTCCTTCGGAAAACTCACTGTCCCCTTTATTTTTACATCTGTATTAAATTCGACCTCACGCTCTTTCATTATGAGTACCCCCAATTAATGACTTTACTTATGAGACGCTTACTAATAAATATCGTTCAGGTTTTTTTATTATTTTTTTGAGGCAATACTAAGAGCAATTCTTATTTGTATTAGAAAGGGCTGATTTTATGCCAAGGAAAGCAGCATCAGCAGACAGCGGGGAAGAGGCCAAGAAGGATACTGAAGCACCATCAAATATCCCTGTCAAAAAAAGTGAGGATGAAATCAGCAAGCTAAATAGGATGTTAGCTTCTGTTTTAAATTATCTTTCGGATGATGAGGTAGAAGAAATTGATATCGAGTATCTGCTTGCAAATACGGAAGGACTGCGGGATTGGTGGGACCAATACAGGGAAAATAATAAGAAACAAATCGAGGAAGAAATTAAGAAGTCACTTGGCTCTTTATCGCTTGAGGAGCTCGAGAGTATCCGTGAACAAATAAAGGGTAAATAGCATTTCCATTAAAAAGGGACTCGTATGCCTAAGCATACGAGTCCCTAATTTTTTATTGTTCCACAAGCTCTCTGCCTGTTAACTCAATATGCCCTTCTCCCCAATTGCACATCGCATCAAGTATCGGGCGAAGTGACCACCCGTAATCTGTTAAAGAATATACAACCTTAGGGGGCACTTGATCAAAAACAGTGCGGTTTACAACCCCATCCGCTTCAAGTTCGCGAAGCTGCTGAGTCAGCATTTTTTGCGTAATCCCAGGCATAAGGCGTTTAAGCTCGCTGGTTCGCTTTTCACCTTTAATTAAATGACACATGATTACAACTTTCCACTTACCGCCAATCACATCTAGAGTAGCTTCTACTGGAATATTGTAAGCCAACTTCCTTCCCCCTCTGTTTGATAGGCACTTAAAAGTACCTACATTACTTTAAAGTGCGTACTGTTCTTTTAGAATCATGCCCTCCATAATAGCATAAGGAAGCATAAAACAAAATGGTGAAATTGACCATAGGTTACTTTTTAGTTCCTGTATTACTTTAAAGTACGTACTGTTCATCATATTTGGCATGCTCCATAATATCTTTCATGAAGACTGTATGGCCAAGGCGCCTGGCTACGAGGTCTTTGCTCCATCCCATACTTTAAATATAAGGAGGATTCATTGCCAATGAGTTCTATATCTATAAATGCACAAAAAGAAAAAGGCGGCACTCCCGCCCTGCTTGCACTCGCAATCAGTGCTTTCGGAATTGGCACCACTGAGTTTGTGCCTGTTGGGCTGCTGTCGACCATTTCAGGTGATTTGGGAATTTCCATTACATTGGCTGGTTTATTGATTTCCGGCTATGCCATGGGAGTTGCCATTGGAGCACCTGTACTAACTGCTTTGACCAGTAAAATGAACAGGAAGTCTCTGCTCATGTCATTAATGGTTTTGTTTATCATCGGAAATTCCGTCGCAGCCCTGTCCACCTCTTTTGCTCTTTTGCTGGCTGCACGTTTCATTACAGCGTTTTCACACGGCATCTTTTTCTCAATCGGCTCGACCATAGCGGCTGATTTAGTTCCTGAGAACAAACGCGCCAGTGCAATAGCCTTTATGTTCACTGGTTTAACGGTCGCAACCGTGACAGGTGTACCGCTTGGAACGTTTATCGGGCAAACATTTGGCTGGAGGGCCACATTCTTGGGAGTAGCGCTGCTTGGGGTAATTGGTATTATCGCCAGCGCCATTCTTGTTCCAAAAGACCTTAAGCAAGCACCAGCTTCTAAGTTCAGTGAACAGCTGAAAATTCTAAGCAGCGGAAAATTGCTTTTAGCTTTTAGCATTACCGCATTGGGATATGGCGGAACCTTTGTTGCTTTTACCTACCTGACTCCGCTTCTCGAAGATGTAACAGGGTTTAGCCCAAAATGGGTCAGCATCATTCTGCTTGCTTACGGAGTGGCCGTGGCAATAGGCAATGTTCTTGGCGGAAAAGCTTCTGACAAAGATCCATTAAAAGCATTGTTTTGGATGTTTGCTCTGCAAGCCATTATTCTTGGTCTGCTTACTTTTGCAGCACCTTTTAAAATTCTTGGTCTTGCTGCTATTTTCCTAATGGGCTTATTTGCTTTTATGAATGTGCCTGGCCTCCAAATTCTGGTGGTGAACCTTGCGGAGAAATATGTTCCTTCTGCTGTCAATGTGGCTTCCGCATTAAATATCGCAGCTTTTAATATTGGAATTGCTATCGGCTCATTTGTCGGCGGACTAATCGTCGACTCTATCGGCTTAATTCACACACCGTGGATTGGCGGAGTAATGGTGCTGGGGGCCGTAAGTCTGACGGGATGGCTAAAGATACTTGAGAAGCACAAAACAAACTAACTAATTAAGGAGTGTCTTAATGAATAAACTATCTTTATCAAGTACTGCAGCACTTGCAAATGGAATTAAAATGCCCAGGATTGGCCTTGGTGTATTCAAAGTGGAAAAGGAAGAAGAACTATTAACCGCTGTTATAGAAGCAATAGAAATTGGATATAGAAGCATCGATACAGCTTCCATCTACGGCAACGAGAAAGGGGTGGGAGAAGCCATCCGCCAGTCTGGCATTAATAGAGAGCAACTTTTTATTACTTCTAAAGTCTGGAACTCTGACCAGGGCTATGAAGAAACACTTAAGGCGTTTAACACTTCTTTAGAAAAAATGGGGCTTGAATACCTTGACCTTTATTTGATCCATTGGCCTGTTGAGGGGAAATACACAGAAACCTGGAGAGCATTGGAAGACTTATATAAAGAAGGTAAAATAAAAGCAATTGGCGTGAGCAACTTTCAGATCAGCCATTTAGAAAAACTATTAAAAACAGCTGAGATCAAACCTATGATTAACCAAATTGAATTGCACCCGAAATTGGCTCAAACTGAACTCCGCGCCTTTGCTGCCAAACATGATATGCACATTGAAGCGTGGGCCCCACTAATGCAAGGCGGATTATTCGAAAATGAGATTCTGAAGGAACTGGCTGAAAAATACGAAAAATCCATTGCACAAATTGTCCTGAGATGGCATCTGCAAAATGGCATAATTGTCATTCCTAAGTCAACAAAACCTAATCGCATTAAAGAAAATGCAGATTTATATCATTTTGAACTCTCTCAGCAAGACATGAAATTGATTGATACCTTAGATGAACATTTACGCGTTGGACCAGATCCCGACAATTTTGATTTCTAAATAAAAGGAGATGAGGAGCAGCAGACTCCTCGTCTTTTCTTAATTTGTTCAGAGAATTCGCTATTTTACAAGCGGCAATGTAATCTCTATTAAAGTACCTTCACCAATCTTGCTATTATATACGATGCTGCCATGATGCTGCTTAATGATCTTATGGCAAATCATAAGTCCCAGGCCAGTCCCTTTTTCTTTTAATGTATAAAAAGGTTCACCCAGTCTCGGCAGAAATTCGTCAGGTATTCCGCACCCCTGGTCCTGAAATGAGACCATACATTCCCCGTCATTATTACTCTTAAGGAAAATCTCAATATCCCCTCCGTTTTCCATAGCTTCCATGGCGTTTTTTAAGATGTTCAAAAAAACCTGCTTGATTTGATTTTTTTCGCATGATATCAAAAAATCACTATCTGCAAAATTCAGCTTGAACTGGATGCCGTTCATATTTGCCTGCGGAGATAATAACTCGACTGTATTCTCAATAATATCCGTTAACTTAGCCGTGTCCATTTGTACGGCCTGCGGTTTTCCGAGCGAAAGCATTTCTGTGGTGATATTTTCAATGCGCCCAAGCTCGCTTAACAGTAATTCATTAATTTGGCTATTGCCGCTCTTATAAAGCTGCAGAAACCCTTTTATGGTTGTAAGCGGGTTTCTGATTTCATGGGCGACCCCGGCTGCGAGTTCCCCGACAATCGATAATTTCTCAGACTGCAAAAGAAATTCCTCTGCTTTTTTCCGCTCAGAAATATCCCTGCTGATCATGACAACATGCTCGATTACACCATTATCACCCTCAACCGGCATACACCGCGACTCAAATTCAATCCAATGGCCTTCTCTGTGTTTTAGCCGGAACTCCATTGCCATTCTCTCATTATTCTCGAATATCCTTTGCATGCCTGCCTGAAAGTTTTCCGCTTCATCCGGATGAATAACAATATCCACTTCCATATTTTGCAGTTCTGGCACTTCATATCCTAAAACAAACTCATGAGACGGAGATAGATAACTCAAACTGCGATCCCTATCCATGACTGCAATTAGGTCTGATGTATTTTCAGCGATCAGCCGGTATTTAGCCTCACTTTCTTCCAGCGTTCTTTCCATCCGCTTTTTTTCTGTGATGATTCGGATCAATCGTTCATAGGATTCAATCAGTAAACTCCCAACAATGACACCAAGTCCCACAAACAGAATATATTGCAGATGAAAAACAGGCTTGTCCCTAAAGACGTTAAAAATGATCGGCACCGTTATAATATAAATGACACAATATACACCAAATAAAATGGCCGTTTTTCTAACCGCCTTTAGGTGGCGGCTATATCTATGTATGACTGCAAAAGCAATTAAAATAAGGGATAATCCTATTATGGCAGGCAGCCAATTCTCACTGACTGCAAGCCTTGTAACAAGAGCAATAATTGCGGTGATAACCCCTGCTCCCGGCCCTAAATAGGAAAATACCAAAATCAGAATGGCATAGCGAATATCATAGGAATATCCCTGCTCGTTAAAAGATAAACCCACAAGAATTATGGAAATAATTCCAGCATAAATGCCGCCCAAAAGATGCAGGTCCTTAAGGGGTTTATGACTGATAAACGAGCGGAGAATTAATGGCACACTGACCAGTAATGAAAAAATGGAGAGGTTGACAATGTAGTCTAATAGTATCAAAGAGGCTCCCACCTATACCGATAAATTCTTAATATTCTTTCTTTATCATAAACCAGAGATGGTGACCTTGCCAATAATATTTGAGAACCCCCAAAAGGATATGTAAAAAAGGCCAATCCATGGAAGGATAGGCCCTTTTTCGTTATACTTTCTTCACAAATTCCGACTTCAGCTTCATGGCGCCAAAACCGTCGATCTTACAGTCGATATCATGGTCGCCGTCCACAAGACGAATATTTTTGACCTTGGTTCCAATCTTAATAACGGAAGAGGAGCCTTTCACTTTAAGATCTTTAATGACTGATACCGTATCTCCATCAGTAAGGACATTTCCATTAGAATCCTTAATCACCTTTTCGTCCTCAAGACTGTTGATTTCGGATTCAGCTGTCCACTCATGTGCACACACAGGACATACTAAGAGCACCCCGTCTTCGTACGTATACTCTGAACTGCATTTTGGGCAATTAGGCAAGCTAGACATTTCGTTTTCCTCCATTGTTATGCATTTTTTCTGTTTAGACATGAATGTCAAAGTCATGACAGCCGCAATAATAACGAATGCTATTACATTATATAAGATATAAGCTGGATCTACATTCACACAGATGAATTTACCTGTTCCAGCACCCACTAATCAGCCCTTGCTTAATGAGTGAAATCCGCAGGACTCCATTTCATATTTAACTTTATCTATATTGTAATGCAAGCCATTATTTTTTCTCTATTCAATCAAACGTTTGATTGAACTAATTTTACTGGATATCGATTTTTTTTAGCCAAAGAGGGAATAATAAGTTAATGTGGACCAGCCGCTGTTTTAACATAAGCTCAGTCAAATTCTCAATTATAAACTTAAATCTCATATTAGTTGAGATTGATGCAGGCAAATAAAGGGTAATAAAAATAAGAAAGAGTTATACTGTTGTTAACGGAATCAATGCTGCTTTTAAAGTTCCATTCCGTACTGATTTCACCTTTAAAAAAAGCTGAATTTATATTGGCGTCTTATTTTGCCATTTATAGTTTCCGCTCTTCAACCGAAAGGGGCAATTTTCACAGCTTTTCCCTTGACAAAAAAATCATGGTATATGATAATTATTACCGAATTAGAATTATTATTAAATAGTTCGCTATTTAATTAATAATTAAATCACTCAACCACTTTAAGGAGGAATTTAATCATGGCATTAATCGGTTCAGAAGTACTACCATTTTCAGCAAAAGCTTACCATAACGGTGATTTCATCGATGTTACTGAAGAAAACTTCAAAGGAAAGTGGAGCGTAGTATGCTTCTACCCTGCAGACTTCACATTTGTATGCCCTACTGAATTAGAAGACCTTCAAAATGAATATGCAACTTTAAAAGATATGGGAGCAGAAGTTTATTCTGTATCAACTGATACTCACTTCACTCATAAAGCATGGCATGATAACTCAGAAACAATTAACAAGATTGAATACGTTATGATTGGTGACCCTAACCAAAGAATTTCCCGCAACTTCGAAGTTCTTAATGAAGAAGATGGACTTGCAGAACGCGGAACATTTATCATCGATCCAGATGGCATCATCCAAACTGTTGAAATTAACGCTGGCGGAATTGGCCGTGACGCAAGCCAGGTTGTAAGCAAGCTTAAAGCTGCTCAATATGTACGCAACAACCCAGGTGAAGTTTGCCCGGCTAAGTGGAAAGAAGGATCTGAAACACTTAAGCCAAGCCTTGATCTAGTAGGTAAAATCTAAGGAGCACGATAAACATGTTACTTGATGCAGATATAAAAGCACAATTAGCTCAATATCTTCAGATGATGGAGGGCGACATCCTTCTAAAAGTGAGCGCTGGATCAGACAAAGTATCCAGCGACATGCTGGCTTTAGTGGATGAGCTGGCCAATATGTCCTCCCACATTAAAGTTGAGCGTACTGAATTACAAAGGACGCCAAGCTTTAGTGTAAATCGTCCAGGTGAAGATACTGGCATTACCTTTGCAGGCATTCCTCTTGGACATGAATTTACTTCCTTAGTGCTTGCACTGCTTCAAGTTAGCGGAAGAGCACCTAAGGTTGACCAGAAAGTCATCGATCAGGTGAAGAAGATCGATGGCGAATATCGTTTTGAAACTTATGTCAGCTTAAGCTGCCACAACTGCCCTGATGTAGTACAGGCTCTTAACGTCATGAGTGTTCTTAACCCTAATATTTCTCACACAATGATCGATGGTGCTGCTTACAAAGAAGAAGTAGATGCTAAAGAAATCATGGCAGTGCCGACAGTTCTTTTAAATGGCGAATCATTTGGCAGCGGCCGTATGTCCCTTGAAGAAATTCTGGCGAAAATGGGAACAGGCCCTGATGCATCAGAATTTGCAGACAAGGATCCTTATGATGTGCTAGTTATTGGCGGCGGTCCTGCTGGATCAAGCGCGGCAATCTATGCAGCACGCAAAGGCATTCGCACCGGCATTGTTGCTGAACGCTTTGGCGGCCAGGTAATGGATACTTTAGGCATCGAAAACTTCATCAGTGTGAAGCACACAGAAGGACCTAAGCTTGTTGCAAGCCTTGAAGAACACGTGAAAGATTATGGCATCGATGTCATGAATCTGCAGCGTGCCAAGAGACTTGAAAAGAAGGACCTTGTTGAAATCGAACTTGAAAACGGTGCTGTTTTAAAAAGTAAATCAGTCATCCTTTCAACTGGTGCACGCTGGAGAAACGTCAACGTGCCAGGTGAAGCAGAGTTCAAAAACAAAGGGGTCGCTTACTGCCCTCACTGTGACGGACCATTATTTGAAGGCAAAGACGTAGCTGTTATCGGCGGAGGCAACTCCGGTGTTGAAGCAGCGATTGACCTTGCTGGGATTGTTAACCATGTAACGGTTATCGAATTCAATCCTGAACTGAAAGCAGATGCCGTTCTGCAGGAACGCCTGAACAGCCTTCCAAACGTAACGGTTGTCACAAATGCCCAGACAACTGAAATTACCGGAACTGACAAAGTTAACGGTATTTCATACATGGATCGTGAAACAGAAAAAACACATCATGTTGAACTGCAGGGTGTGTTCGTCCAAATCGGCCTGGTTCCTAACACCGATTGGTTAGGCGATCAGATCGAGCGTACCCGCTTCGGCGAAATCGTTGTGGACAAGCACGGTGCCACAAACATTCCTGGGGTATTTGCTGCAGGAGACTGTACTGACAGTGCCTATAAGCAGATCATTATTTCTATGGGATCCGGCGCTACCGCAGCTCTTGGTGCGTTTGACTATCTGATTCGAAATTAATTATTAACCTAAAACCGCTTACTGCCTTTGGCAGAAGCGGTTTTCTTACTGCTTCATAATTCAATCAAACATTTAATTAAATCAGGTATTCTTTATGCAAGAACTCGTCTGTAAAGAATGATACAATACTTACCCCTTGACCGTTCAGCCCACTAAACTACACATTATTAAACCGTTTTAATATACCATCTTCCTCATGTGTATGAGGTACATATTTTGCCGCCTTTTTGACATTATCTAAAGCACTTCGCATTGCAATAGGGGTGTAAAAATGAAAAGGACACTGTCAAAGCAGCATCCTCCTTTTATTTAATTCACCGCCATCCTCCCCAGCGGCCCATTTTCATCAATAATATCCTGCAGACCATAAACGGATATCGGAAACATTGGGAATCCATAGGCATATGGCGTGATTTCATATAGCTGGAAATAGACAACAAGCGCTTTGTCTGCAATGTAAAAATCCTGGTCTGGCTTGATTGCAGTAAAATCAACCAGGAGCGGAATGTCTCTTTCTTTGATTTGCACAGCAATCAAGTCAGAAATCTTTTTTACATAGTCGCTTCCCGGCTTGAATAAATCCTTAAGTGCAACCTGCTTCCCTTTCTGAAGGTCAAACGTCAGCGATTTTATTACTGTCATTCCATGAGCAGCATGATAATGGTACACATAGTTGTTCAAAGACAAACTCAGCACATCCCGCTGATTATTTTTAATCTCATAATATCCATACAAATCCACAACGGTTGTATCCATATTGCCTGTCTGTTCGTTAATGAGCTGCTGGTTTTGCCTGAGAATGGTATTGTTTATCAATTCCTGCAGCTGCTTATTCTGCATGCCTGTTATACGGGGATAATAAACGACTTTGGTGGGCCCGGTGCTGATTGTCATCGTTTTGATGCCTACTGGAAAGTTGATTGCCATGGGTTATCCATCCTTTCTAGGTTTTTAACACATCCTATTCAACTCTAAAAAGTTGGCAACATCCATCTGAACATTTACATTTTTTTACTCATTTTGTCTATACTGTTCCTGTAATCTTGTTATATAATATTATATAACGATATATTTCTGGAGGAGCCTTTATGAAATTAAACAATTCAAGTTCAAGGCCATTGTACGAACAGTTAATCCATAATATAAAAGATGCTATTGAAAAAGAAGTATACCTTCCAGGAAAAAAAATTCCCAATGAAGGTGAACTTTGTGACATTTATGGAGTCAGCCGAATCACCGTTAGAAGAGCCATTCAGGAATTGGTGGAAGAAGGTCTATTAGAAAGAAAACAAGGAAAAGGCACATTTGTCTGCAGAAGAAAGTTAGCGCGGGAATTAGTTACGATAGATGGATTCTCTAATTTCAGCAAGCAGCTGGGAAGAAAATCATCTAAAAAAGTATTAGGCTGCGAAGAAATTAAAGCCACAAAAGAGGTCGCGAAAGCTCTTCAGCTGGAAGTTGATTCTCCAGTATTAAAGCTCTCACGAATCATGTATTTTGATAATGAGCCTTTTTCCATTGATGTTGCACACTATTCGCTTGAACGATTTCCGAACTTGTTTAAGAGGATCTTTGATTATGATTCCACCTATGATGTCTTAAGAAATGTTTATCATGTGGATATGCTGGCCAGTTCATCCAAGAAAATTCTTACTGCTGTGCCGGCAACGGAAAAAGAAGCGGAGCATCTGGACTGTGACATGGGAGATATGCTTTTTAATATTGATAAAACGGTCTATGATGATAATGGTATACCTATTCATATTTCCATGACGAAAGTTCCCACCACACATATCGCCTTTACTATCTCAACATAAAAGAAGAACCAGCTCCTAAATGAAGCTGGTTCCTTCTATGTTATAAAGCTAAAGCTTTCCCAAATCCAAATGCCCCATGGACTTCACACGTTCTTGCGGCTCTATAGGCAGCTGCCTGCAATGATTCTTCAATAGGATTTCCATTTAACAGATGTGTTAAAAACCCTGCTATAAATGAATCCCCCGCTCCAAGTGTATCAATCACATTCGCCTCTTCAATTCCTTGGTGGTATATGTTTGTCCCGTCTGACATGACAACTCCATTAGAGCCTCTTGTTATAACAGCATTTGGGCACCCCAATTTATGGATTTGGTTTATCAACTCTTCTATTTCTTCCTCTCTATAATCACTTCCTGAAACAAAGGCATAATCAATATAGGGGCACACCCTTTGTAAAAGCCCATCGGTAAAATGATTGGAAAAATCATAGGAAATCGAAATAGATTCAGACAGTTTCTTTAGCTGATCATCCAAACTGCTGTAGATACTCGTATGCAGAACATCATATGTTCTAACATAATCATAATCATCTTCATCCAGTTTCAGCCTTAATTTTGATTGAATGCCACCTTTATTGGACTTGATGAAAATTCTGTCTCCATCCTCATTCAGGTCTACATATGCTTTACCGCTCTCTCCATATGCTTTCCGGATTTTGCTGATTTCTACTTTATTTAGTTTCAGTGATCCGATAATATGTTCACCTTCTGCATCGTTTCCCACAATCCCAATAAATGCTGCTTCCTCAGCTCCATACTGTTTTGACAAAACCGCCACATTCAAAGCGTTCCCTCCAGGAAACATTTCGTTCCGGTCTTTATATACATCTACAACATTATCGCCTATTGCAATTAATCTCATAATTCTGCTCCTCCTAACCTTTTACACTGCCTGCTGCAAGCCCGCGAATAAAATATTTTTGCATAAATAAAAATAGGATGATGATTGGTGCTGCAGAAATCATTAATCCCGCCAATAAAACTCCCCAGTTTGTTTGGAGTGCATCCCTGAATTGCATTAACCCTGCAGGAATAGTTTTTAATGCATCAGAATCAACGAAGATTAAAGCAAACATAAACTCATTCCAAGTAAAGTAAGCTGTCAGCACAACACCCGTTAATATTATTGGCAAATTTAGCGGAATAAAGATCTTCGTAAAAATCCTCCAAGTATTGCAGCCATCTAAATAGGCTGACTCCTCTAACTCTTTTGGTACATCGAGAAAAGCGGCCCGAATCAGAAGCAGTGTAATTGGAATACGATAAGCCACATACGGAAGGATCAAGGCCAGATAAGTATCATGAATCCCCAATGCCTGAATGAGCTTATACAAAGGCACCAGGCTTACTTGCGGGGAAAGCATCATACCTGCCATACAGATAATTAGCAATGCATTTTTCCCTTTAAACTCAAAACGGGTTAAGCCATATGCTCCTAGTGCACTAAGGAAAACCGTCAGAAAACAAGTAGTTATGGTAACAATCGTACTGTTCAAAAAGTATCCGGAAATACCTGTCTCCCAAGCATGGGCATAGTTTGAAACAAGCCAGCTTTGCGGCAATGCCCAGCTATTTGCGAAGATCTCTTCTGTAGTTTTGAAAGAATTAATAACCATCCAAAATAGCGGATAAGCTATGATAACAAAATAGAAGATTAATATGGAGAATAAAGGAATTCCTTTTACTGCTGATTTATACCTTACGGGCTTCTTAATAACTGGATTTAATTCCTGATGGGTAATTGCTTTATTCGTCTCCACCCTAACCATCCTTTCCTGTTTTAAATAACTTCATCTGCACCAGCGAAACCAATAAAGTCAGGATAAGAATGACGGTCGCAATTGCTGAAGCATACCCCATTTGATCCTTGAAAAACGCTGAATTATAGAGGAGCGTTCCTAAAACCTCACTTGCATTTCCAGGTCCTCCCCCTGTTAAGATGTATGGTTCATTAAAGACGGTGAAAGCTCCTGTCAAAGTGATCAGGGATGCCACAAATAGCATTTCTTTTACTTGAGGAACTGTTACGTAGATAAATTTGCGAATTTTTCCTGCACCATCAATATCCGCAGCTTCATATAATTCCTTCGGGATAGCTTGAATTGCAATAATAAATAGCATCATAATGTACCCAATGCTCTGCCATTGAGATACAGCGATAACGGCGAAGATAGCTGTTTCGGACTGACCCAGCCATGCTCTTGTCCATTCTTCAAGCCCTAAAATAGCAAGCAGACTGTTTAATAAACCGATATCAGGATTGTATATAAAACTGAATAATAGAGCGATGACCGTTATGGAAATGACAACAGGGAGAAAAAACACAGTCCGGAAAAAACTGCTTGCCAATCTGGTAATTGGATCTTCCAGAATGGCTGCTAATACCAAACCTCCAAACACTTGAAAGATTATGGATATTACGGCATACCAGATATTATTTTTTAATGCTATATAAAAAACCTCATCTTTGAAAAGAGTAAGGAAGTTTTCAAAACCAACAAACACTTTATCAGGAGAAAATGCTGAAAACTCATAAAAACTAAATCGAAAGTTTTCTAGAATGGGATAATAAACAAATATGCCCATTAGCAATAAACAAGGGGCAATATATAAAAATGGAACAACTTTTCGGCTAAGCATATTGACCACCTCTTTCTTTTAAAAGGGGAGGCCAAATTCAGCCTCCTCTGCCACTATATATGGTTTCTATTATTTTTTGACCTTTTGTGATGCAGCTTGCACATCAGCCATCACTTCTTCCGGGGTTTTCTTTCCGTCCAGCATTTGCTGTGTGCCATTCAGGTATGCATCAACAATCGCAATATCAACAGCAGTATCAAACCATAGATAAGTTTTGTCCGCATTGACAATTAGATCAATTGCTTCTTCTTGTAATGGAGAGGCATTTTCGGATGTTGTTGTCCCTTTTACAGCACTATATTCACTAACTTCTTTCAGCTGTTCAGTGCCTTTCTCCTTTGAAGTTAAGAACTTAACAAACTCCATTGCTTCTTCTGGGTGCTTAGTTTTAGAAGAAATCATAATTCCCTCTGGTGCAGCAGTGATTGAATTTGGGTTTCCTTCCCCTCCTTCGATGCCTGGTGTATTAAAGACACCTAAATCCTCACCTAAAGAAGGTTCAATTAACCCAATTTCAGCTAATTGGAAATAGCCTATTGCTGCTTTGCCGCCATTGAATAGTTCACGAGCGTATTGATGATCAACTGAATTTACTCCTTTATTGAAGTAAGGTTCAAGTTCCATAAACTTCTCCAATGCCTTCACATATCCAGGGTGTGAAAAATCCCCTTCAGGGTTGTTCGGATCATAATCCTTGGCAATTACATCTTCTGGTACAATCAGTTCATTAAGAGAGCCAATATAATGAGAAATCGTCCAAGGTGCCTTGCTTCCAAAAGTAATTGGAGTAATGCCGGCTTCTTTTATCTTTTCTGAAACCTCGATGAGTTCACTCCAAGTTGCAGGGGGCTCCAGATTTAAATCGTTGAAAATCTTTTTATTATAGAAGAAGGCTTTTCCGTCTGTTGACCAAGGAATTCCATATGTTTTTTCATCCAATGTAAATGGCTTAAATTGAGATTCGATAATTTCTCCTGACCACTCTTTATCACTGTTGATATATTCTGTTAAATCAAGTGCCTGACCGGCACGTACAAAGTTATAAGCAAATTCACCGCTCCAGGAGAAATAGACATCAGGCGGATTCTTCGATCCTAGTACAACACGGATCTTTTCTTTGTATGAGTCATTCAAGACCGCTTCTGTTTTAATCTTTATATTTGGATGCAGCTCTTCAAATTCTTTAACAGCTTTTTCAAAATACTGCTTCTTTGGTTCAGTAGGCCAACGATGGAAAAAACGGAGTTCAATAGTATCGCTATCATTTGAAGAAGATGTGCCGGCAGATGAATTGCAGCCAGTTATTAAAGAAAGGAATAACATTGAGAAAATACCTACTATCGCTAACCTTTTCATCTTTTTTGCCCCCCATATAAATTAAATGAAGCAGTGGAAAAGTGGAGCCGCACTTTTCCACTCTATTAAATTAGTATTCTACCTTCCACATATATCTGCGTTTTGACAATGGATGATTTCTTTGTTCAGCTAAATTATCCGCATACTTTCTTAACACAAAATTCAACACAAGCGGAGCAATATAGCCTTTAACTTCCTCGTTGATTCCAGAAAAATCAAACTCTTTTGCATCCAGAACAACTAGTTTCTTTCCATATTTTTTTGAGAAATCCAGTGCTCTCTCTTCTAAGAATCTTGTTTCATCCAGTCCAAGGAGAATAATAAATGGTGTTTCCTCATCAATGATTTCAAATGGACCATGGAAGTATTCACCTGCATGTATGGCATGAGAGTGAATCCATTGCATTTCCATGAGGATACAAATCGCAAATGAATAAGCAACTCCATAGTTTGCGCCGCTAGCCATGGTATAAATAATCTTCTCATCTTTATACTGTTTTCCAAATTCTACAGCAGAGTCATGCGATTGTGAAGCCGCTTTTTCATACACAGATTGTAAGTTTTCAAGGCTCTTTTCAATCGCTAGAAACTTGCCATTTCCCTCTGCCTCTTTGAGGACTCCAAATACCAGCTGGTAGATAACTGAGTAGTTCGTTGTAAAAGCATTCGCTTCTTGTCCCCATTCGTATTTCAGAACGACGTCTGACGCCTGAGCCAGTGGAGAACCAGGCTCGTTAGTTAAAGAAACCGCCAAGGCTCCTTTACTTCTTGCGAATTTTGCGGCTTCCACTGTTTCTGGAGTAGTACCGGAATGAGAGCATAAGATCACTAACGAATTTTGTCCAAGTTTTGAATGATTGCGATGAATAAATTCATTGGAGCTATATAAATGGGCATCAATTTTCTTTGCTTCCCGATCGATTGCATATTTGCTTGGATACATAAGTGCGGAAGAGCCTCCGCAGGCAACAAAGAACACATTCTCAATATTTCTCTTCTTTACTTCCTCAAGTGCATGTTTAATTTGATTTTTAATATCTACCACTAATTCTGTTGTCATAAATAAACTGCCTCCTTGGTTTTTGATAGGAATAAACCTCTACCCTCCTCAAAACAATACACAACTTTATAATACGTTATATATTGTTATATTTGTTTATATAATATCCCCTCTTATTTTTATAGTCAACATACTTTTCTGAAAATTTTAAATACAATTATCGACATTCCAGTTTAAATGCCCTGTCGAATATACGAAGATGATGGCGTTTCATAGGATTAAACTAGCTGCCTCATGTTGGTTATAGATATGGAACATAATGTATAATTCAACTGGGAAGTAAATTTTTATGTGAAGACAGGAGTAAAAACATGGATACCCGCCAAACCAGTCTAAAACCATTCATTTCACTCATTCTATCAGCAAAAATTCCAAAGACGGCTCTCATCATCGGTTTAACAGCGAGCATTTTAACCACCCTGACTGGCCTGGTGGTTCCGCTGCTGACCAAAAACCTGGTGGACGGTTTTTCTGTTGAGTCTTTAAGCGTTCCGCTAATGATCGGAATAGGAGCAGCCTTTATCGTCCAGGCCATCATAAGCGGGATCTCCATCTACCTGCTCAGCTATGTAGGTCAAAAAGTGGTGGCACGCCTTCGGGATCGGATGTGGATGAAGCTCATAAGACTGCCGGTCCGTTATTTTGATCAGCAATCCAGCGGCCAGACTGTCAGCCGTGTAGTAAATGACACCAGCATTGTCAGGGAGCTGATTACCAATCACTTTCCGCAATTTATTACCGGTATTATCAGTATTATCGGTGCAATCATTATCCTGCTTGTGATGGACTGGAAAATGACCCTGCTGATGCTTACATCTGTTCCTATTACACTGGCAATCATGATTCCACTCGGCCGAAAGATGGCAAAAATATCCCGAGGTCTTCAAGATGAAACAGCCATCTTTACCGGAAACATTACCCAAACACTCGGTGAGATCCGCTTAATGAAGTCTTCAACTGCAGAGCAAAATGAAGAAGAAAAAGGATTGGATGGCATAGAGAAACTGCTTGGCTACGGTTTGCGGGAAGCCCGCATTTTTGCGATGATTGGTCCGACGATGTACCTGATCATGATGGTGGTCATCGTCATGATCATCGCCTATGGAGGCATGCGTGTGGCCAGCGGGACGATGTCAACGGGTTCTCTTGTAGCCTTTTTGCTGTATTTGTTCCAGATAATTATGCCGATCACTTCATTTGCGATGTTTTTTACACAGCTGCAAAAAGCGAAAGGCGCAACAGAACGGATCATAGAAATCTTAGAGGAGCCATTGGAAGAGGGACAGGATGGCATCGAGATGGACATCAGCAGCAAACCGATTACAATCCAAAACGTTTCTTTCTCCTATAGCACAGAAGAGAGTGTTCTGGAAAATATCTCACTGGAAGCCCAGCCAGGCCAGATGATTGCATTGGCCGGTCCCAGCGGCAGCGGAAAAACCACCCTGTTTGGATTGCTTGAACGATTTTACGAGCCAGCTGCAGGTGAAATTAAAATTGGCCATACACCCATCCAGCAGATATCTCTTAAATCCTGGCGCAGTCAAATCGGCTATGTTTCACAGGAAAGCGCTATGATGGCAGGTACGGTCCGTGAGAATTTATGTTATGGACTGGAAAATCCCGAAAACATTCCGGATGAGAAATTTTGGGAAGTGGCAAAAATGGCATATGCCGATCAATTCATTGCTGATTTTCCGAAAGGGCTTGATACAGAAGTTGGCGAGCGGGGCGTGAAGCTTTCCGGAGGACAAAGGCAGAGAATTGCCATTGCGCGCGCATTCCTTCGCGATCCTAAAATATTGATGATGGACGAAGCTACCGCAAGCCTTGACAGCCAATCGGAAGGCATCGTCCAGCAGGCGCTTACCCGTCTAATGGAAGGCCGGACAACTTTCGTCATCGCCCACCGCCTTTCAACAATTGTCGATGCAGATCAAATTGTCTTTATTGAAAAAGGCCGGGTGACAGGCATTGGCACACATTATGAACTAACACAAACTCATGAGCTATACAGGGAATTTGCAGAGCAGCAGCTTGCATAAGAAGCGGCCAGTCTATCGCAGACTGGCCTTTTTGATGCAGATCTTAAAAGTCTAAATCTTGTGATAAAATGTGACAAATTATCCATATAAACGGGAGGTTAAGTTCCTTATAATGGAATTAGGATCTTCATAGGATAGGATACACCAACCCAAGAAGGAGGTTGCTGACTATGCCATTAGATCATACGAAAAACATGCTTGAAACGTTAAAGTACTACAGCGATTGCCAAATCACCCAAACGTTTACAAAGGATCAATCCCAGATTCTAGTGGTTCGTTATATAAAAGAGTCTCATTCATTTGAGGTTACTTATACGGGAACTTCACAGAAAAGGACATATCCTTCCATTGATTCTGCCGCGGTTGCGATTGAACAGGCAATCGGCAGTCATTGATTCCTCACATGTCCCCCATATCAAAAAAACGCAGCCAGTACTCTCTATCGCGTATCAATACTGCGCCCATTCCCTTTCAATCAAACGTTTGATTGATTTTTTTCTGCTTGAAATTGTCCATTTACCTTGCTTCTTCAACCTGAAGAAGCGTCATAATCTCCCTGCTGTCTTTTGCCAGTATGCTTTTCACATTTGGCCCGAACCATTCCAGTGATGCGTCCATTTCCATCATTTCAGCAGCCTCTCTTAAAAACAGGCGATAATCCACCGCTCCTTCAAACAGTGAAACCATGCCTTCCCTGCTGCCGGCTGCTGCATATACATTATTAGGTGCAAAGACACCAAGCTTGCTGCGCGATTCAATATTTTTGAAATGAAAGTGCGAAACATAGGGCTGGAGCTGTTTAAGAGCAAATAGAGGATCCACCCCTGATTCCCATATGTGCAGGACATCAAAATTAACCCTTAGTGCCGGATGGTCCGTTTCCTCAAGAAGCTGAAGTGCAGAAGATGGATTATCTGTCAAAGTATTCGGATGAGTTTCTACCAAAAGCTGCATTCCCTCTGCTTCAGCCATTTTACAAAGCATCTTCATGCGCGAAACAAGCTCAATCCGCTCTAATCTGCTGATATCCGCACTGCCCTTGTTCCCGGCAAATGTCCGTATTTTGTCCGTTCCCCAGCGGTGCGCAAGTGAACATAGGGCGTTCATTTCGGCCATTAAGGCAGGAAGCGGTGCATCCAGGGGCAAATAATCGCTCAGCATACTTGTCTCCAGATTGTATGAGCTCAGCCACTCACTTCCATAATGGATATCTTCCGCCAGATTTTTGGCATGGACACCCCATAATTCAATTCCCTGTAACCCATTATTTTGGGCCCAGTGTGCAATTTGGTCAATGGATTGGAGATGATGCCGGAATGAGATGGTGCAAAGAGAAAGTTTCATAGAATGGCCTCCTTCATATTTTGAGATTGCTGCAGTTCAGACCAGGCCTCAAAGCTCTCCTGCAGCCCTCTTTTTATTTGAAATTCCAGGATATTCTGTTCTTCCAGCTTTGCAGTAATTTCGTCCACTAACCGCCTGTTTCCAGTCATAGCGAGCTTCATGGCCCGGTATTGGATAGCTGTATACCCTTTCACAAGTTTTTCGATTTCATCACACCAGGCTTCAAATCCTTCTTCATCATAGCCAAGCGATTCCCAGAAAAACGCAAAAGCATGTTCATAGGCGTACTTCCGTATGGCGAGAACAGGCAATTCCCTTAAAGCCAGTGTCAGCCCTGACAGCGGAAACTTTTCTTGTCCAGCAGCATGAAGCCCGATGATTTTTGCCACAGCATCTGTCATTGGGTTGCAGTCATGCTTAATGCATGTGTTAAAATACGCTTCAACCGTTTGGGCAGTTGGCGGGATAATACCCGCAGCATCAAAGAAATAGCCGCCTTCAGCTGAAGGATCCTCAATGGCAGCCAGGATCCGGTCTCTTGGAAGCACTCCTTCCCAGCGAAAGTCGGGATCATACATAAACCATTCCTCTTCGTTTTCCGTCCTTTCCAGCATCACGTAGTGTGGAAAAGGGCTTTGATGAAATTTATTTTCCCGCTCAGGAAGCTTCGACAGATCGAGCATCACCATTACATACTGATGGGGCTTTTTGTTTTCCAGCAATCTCAGCATTTCCTTCATATTTTCCTGTTTGCTTTGCTTTTCGTCGTACCATTTATGCAGCTTGATGCCATAAAGCATTTCATACCACTGATGAAAAAAACCATGGTCGATCCGATTGGAATGATACGTTAAAACTCCATTTTCCAGCACATCAAAATCGGCATCCCATACTCCGAAATAATAGGGCCGATGGTCAGCTCCTTCTGTCTTTTTGACTGCTTCGCACACACAGCTTACAAAACAATGCACTTTAATCATCCGGATCCCTCCGCTGCAGCTGGCTCCTGCTGGCGCTCCAGAAAATCAGCCAGGCTTCCTGCCGTCCGGAAGTCTTTTGGCACAAGCATTTCATCTGGAATATCAAAACCCATGTCTACTTCCAAATGGAGGATCAGCTGCAAAATCATGATGGAGTCCATATACAGGTCTTCATTTAAGCGCGCGTCTTCATGGAAAGCTTGAATAGAAGGCAATTCTAATTGATCCCGCAAAATGTCATAGATTACCTGTAAGATCTCTTGTCTTGTCATGCCAGCACTCCTTCCCCCAGCCTTTTCCGGCTGACCTTACCGTTTGGCAGCTTTTCGATTTCCTCCACTTTCTTAAATTCCATCGGAACCTGGTATGGGGCGAGATAACCCCTGCACCATTCCCTCAGCTCCTGTTCTTCAATGGGTTCAGAGCAGACATACTGTGCACAAACTCTTTCCCCTGAAAGCGGATGGACTTTTTTATAAACAACTGCCTCTATAATTCTCGGTTCTCCCTGCAAAACGTCTTCTACTTCCTGCGGATAAACATTCAAGCCTGCTACATTAATTGTGTCATCCATTCTAGCCAGAAATGACAGAATACCATTTTCTAAATAGCCAAGATCTTTTGTATAAATTGTTTTTTCCGAATCATGAATAAGGATTTCACCAGGATTTTGGAAGCTTCCGGCCTCCACTTTGACGTGCGGAAGCGGGTAGCCCATTTCACGCGTGTCGCTCACATCCGGATGAATGGCCACACATCCCGCTTCAGAACAGCCATATTGCTGAAGCACTCGGTTTGAAACCTTCTTTAATGCTTCCAGCCAGCCTGCAGGCATGAGCGTGCCTGATGTCATGACAGCATCCAATCGCTGCCCATCCGTTATTAACAGTGTTAAAGTATGCAGCAGTGCAGGAGCCCCGTAAAGAATATGCTTAGGATGTTCCTTCAGCTTTTTCAGCACATACTTAGGGTTCATATTTGTCAGAATGACCGGTTCTGCCCCGCGCCTTATGCACGCCAATACACCGCAGATTAAACCATAGGAATGGGTCGTAGGACAGGCAACGACTGTTGCAGTCTGATTATCAGCCGGCAAAACTGAGACATAGCTGTCAAGCTCGTTCTCAATCGATTCCCATGTGCGTTCAATGCACTTCGGATCCCCGGTCGTACCCGAACTCATTTGCACCAGAACTCCTTCCTTCTTATTTATTTGCTGTGACAAGTGAATCGGCAGGTGGATATTTTCATAAAGAAGGAAATGGCTTCCGGCCTTAATTGCCATCCTGATGGCACCTTCTTTCGGTACAGAGGGATGGAGGGGGACAATGGATCCTCCTTTACTGCGTACAAATAAACAGAGTGCAAGCCATTGAAAAGCATCCGGCATACAAACAGCCAATCTACGATTCCGGCAATCTTTTAAATGAGGTATATTTTCAAATACCGTATATTGTCTTTTAAGATCATCCCGCGTATAGTACTGATCATTTACAAAAAACATCTCAATTCTCCTTTGGGTTCTATGCTAAAGAGTTAGTGACAAGATGGCGGAACCCGCCAGCTTCTTCTTTTTGGACCTTCCTTTTCAGCAGCGACTCGGCATAAACCATAGGGGCTGTATGCTGCAGAAGGTAATTTCGGAAAATCAATTCAGGATAGCAGCTCATGTGCCCGGCAAGCGTCTCGCCAGCCAGCGCCCAAAACTTTTTCTCACTGTAGCCGTACTGCTCTTCAAGCGCAAAAGACAGTTCTGTTAGATGAAAAACAAACAATGTATCCATAACAAGCTCTCGTAGTGCTTCAATGGAATTCATCCAATAGTACTCATTGTCCCCGCCTTTTTTAAACTGCTCATGAATCTCTCCAAAGTCAGGAATCCGGCTGGGCTCTGCCAAAAAGTCATGATGATACTCTGTACTGTCATGGAAATCCCGCAAAACAACACGGGTTGGCCAGCCGTTTTTATGAAGGAGTATCATGTTCTGGGCATGTGCCTCCACAGCTATGCCATGAGCGGCGAGCATATGCCAGACCGGAACCACACTTACTTCCATCAGCCTTTTTAACCAGCTTTCAATTCCATAGTATTTCAGCCATTCACCTATAAATGGGGAACCATCCCTCTCCATTAAAGGAAGTGCTGTAAAAGGCACAGCCTCCTCACCCTCTTCCATGTAGAGACGAACACTTTCCCGCCAAATAGCTCCCAGTTTTGCCTCTGTTTCTTCATCTGTAGGCTGATAGGTAATCCCTGCATACTCCTTCAAAATGATCAAGGAAGCTTCTTCCTTTAAAAATGGATCAGCTTCCACCGTGTCAGCTATCCATTTGGAAATATGGGGAGCAGCACAGATGGCGTGAGTGTCTAATGTTCTAAGCGATGAGGTATTCACCATATTCATAGATAGTTTTAAGTGAGCTTTCTTTGGATTCGCCACGTTCCAAAGCGTCCGGACCGACTGGGTTGCCCGGTAAGAATCCCCGCTGCTTTTTAGCAGAACGACATCTCCTCGCTCCAGTTCATCTTTTATATGATTTACCTGCCATGGATGTATTGGCAGAAAAGTGTATTCTTCAAAGGTTTTTCCCAGCTCATGCAGCTCGGTCAGCAGCTGTCCGAACAGAAGAGGACCCAGCTCCTTCTCCCAGAATTCCTTCTCACCATGTGGGAGAGCCATTTGGCTATGCTCCCGTCTGAATGCAGCCCATTGCAGCTCAAAAGATCGCCCTGCTTCCGGACCAAATGCAGCATGGTCTTCAAGAGAGAATCCAGTCCTTGCCTTAAAACATGGATGATAGGGATGCCCTTCCCAAACTTCAGACTCCAGGTCTTCATAACTGAATGTTCTCCTTGAAAGAGACGGCATGAGATATTTTTCATTCCATTCACTCAGCAGAATGGTTTGAAGCAGCTCGTGAATAAGCTTGTTTCTTCTATCCGGGTCGGATACAAGGTCCTCTGCCAGCTCCTCTATGCTCGTTGCCGTACGGGAACCATTGCTTTGCACGGAACAGATGCTGTCTTCCTTTAGCCGCACACGGTCAAATGCTGCAATCCTTCCCTCACAGCAATAAGTCCGCTGATTTCCGAAAACGGTGAAGCTCAATAAAGGTTCTTCCGGCTGGTGCGCTGTATTTTCATAATCCATCAGCCCTTCAAAAAGAACGGCCTCCAGTAACTGTCGTATGACTCTTTTTTCAGCTTTCTTAGATGGCAGCGGATGCAGCTTCTGCATAGTTCTCCTCCTCATTCACAAAGGCAAAAGGATTTGGGATATAGGTGTAAACGGCTTGTTCGTTCTTCGCCAGCAGTTCATCCACATCATGGAAACGGGTTAACAGGTTGGCTTTATAGGAAAGCTTCTCTGAGTGCAGGATATGGCCGATGAATGCTTTCCCCTGTCCAGACAGCTCTTGTTCAAGTATGCGAAGCTGCTTCCGGCACCATTCAATCAAACGGGCTTCACTGACGAGACCGTCCTGTCCAAATCGGCAAATCACAGAAAAGAGCTGATTCATAAACAGGTAATAGGTGAATCGTTCCTGAATGAGGTCATCTTCATAAAATAGTTCCGGGCATTCTGCCAATTGCGGCAAAAGGCAGGATAAATCTTTCCTATAATCGTTTGATAGATAATAGCCCTGATTATCACGGTAGTAGTATGCTTCTGGGTATCCTGATGATAAATCCAGAACGCTATTTTGCTGATGGGCCTCAAGTGCAAGCCCATGTTCATCATATAATCGGAGCAGAGACTCAATTGAGCATCTCCAATACTTTTCGAACCAGTCCATGCTGATTTGCTGCCGATCTCTTCTCTCTGTCTTTTCCAGCCTTTCAATTGTCCGCTGCAGTCTTGAGCGTTCATCCGGCAGCGGATCCTGAACCAATGCCGCGATGGAACTAATCCCCTTATCCGCTCCTTCTCGAAAAGGGTTAGACCGAATAATGACCTCGAACCCTGACTCTTTATGCCCCTGCAATTCAGCTGTTATATAGGCCGGATCATCAATCATCCGAAATGCCGGATATTTTTCCGTAAAGCGAAGCTTATCCATTAGTTCCGTCATAGCGGTACCTGCTTTTAGTTCATGAAGGCGGTTCGTCCTTAATGAATTTGTAATTTTTACCGGAACAGAAAATTTGAACATCCATTCATTTTCCGGGCTGTAAACCGTTCTGATGGAAGAGGTAGCTGAATAATAAGCTCCCATTAGGCCAAGATCTTTTATAAGATTTTTTTCAACCGCCTTTCTGACATGATTCTGCTGAAGCAGCCATTGAGCCTGAAGAGGGTGCATCGGAATGAGGCAGTTGTTATGCGGGACAGTAAAATGCGGTATCGATTTCTTTAGTGTATGAAGTATAATATCGCTTGCGCTATTCAGATTAGCTGAAGCTTCCTTGACTAACGCCCGGTCTACCAGGAAATAGTGAAGCTGAAAACGGCCCTTTAACTCCGGTGCATACTGCGGATGCTGCCATCCGGCCATTCCCTGCCTGCTCTTCGGTGTAGGGTGAAGCCAGTGCCCAAACAAAAGTGATTGCTCGGCTTCAATGAAGGTGCTTTCTTCGGAATAGAGGCTATTTTCGTCATTCATTCGTTCTTCAATGTACAAAGCCATTGTCTGATAACTCTCAATCAGCCTGAGCACCAGCTCATCAAAATGGGATGCAAGCTCATGGCAGCCATTTGATTTGGCCATTAAATGCAGTTCGTGGATAAGAGCAATCATCATCGGAAGCCGATCCTGTTGAATCCATTCCCGCCTTTGTCTGCAATATTTAAAGGCACCGCCGATCAAATGCCTGCCGGTTTGTGATTGGTAAATCACTTCCACTGCAAATTTTGCAGACTGACCCGGAAGTTCTATCTCCACTACGGATTCGCCTGATAGACTCATAGATGGCCGCTGCTCCTGCGCCCATTCCTCCCTTTCCATCCAATGTCCGCCATCCACTTCTCTTAAGTAACTATTTATAAAAGCTTGAAACGTTGCATTTTCTGCAATTTGTTTGGCTGAATGATGCATAATTCCATCCTTTCACCGAGTCTTTAGACCTAGTAGTTGATAACCTTTCTCAATAATGGTTAAAAAATTTGATTTCTTCTCTTGAAAGAAATCAATGTAATGGCAGAGACAGGGACCTGCGAAAGTCCCAGCCTCTCATTAAGGTGTTTATTCACTTAGGAGCAAGGATTCGATCTCTTTCAATCCTTTTTGGCGCTCAATCGGATCCCAATATCCCCATGTAGTCTTAAGAGTATGTACGTTGCCGTTCTGAACAGCTTTCAGGCTTTTCCAAACCTCGCCCTGTGTAACAGAATCATAGAACTCTCCACTATTAAAATAAGAAACATCGAGGATATGATCAGGATTATACTTTGCTAATCCTTCAATCGAAATATTCTCACCGAAATCCTCGGGAAGATTTTCTGCCGGTTTTAATTTCAAATCATCAAATAATAAGGAATTTGTTGCATGGTTTGTACGTCCATATACACGAATATCTTTTTTGTTAATTGCTACTGCCATAAATGTTTCATCGCCCATTTTTTCACTTACGCGGCTGCCGATATCTTCTGCTTCCTTCTCAAGATCTTCTATCACTTTCTTTCCTTCTTCAAGCTTGCCTGCTGCTTCGGCAACCTTCAGATGGTCTTCCTTCCAATCACCGCCCACTTCTACTGCAACGGTTGGAATGGTTTCAGACAGCTGGTCATAAAGAGGCTTATAGCGATCACTGATAATTAACAGGTCCGGATCCAGCTTTAAAATTTCTTCCGAGTTAATTTCATCAGCATAAGGCAGAACCTTCACACCTTCAAGCTCCTCTGTCAAATGCGGAGGAAACTCATTATCATACGCCATCACAGCGTAAGGCTTTACACCAACAGATACAAGTGAACCTTCCCATGATACATGCGACAGCAGAACGATTTTCTTCGGTTCGGCAGGAACTTCTGCTTTTCCGTACAAATGCTCAACGGTTCTTGTTTCCTCTGTTTTCTCCTCTTTCTTCTTTTCAGCCGCTTCTGTAGAAGCTTCCTCTTCTTTTCCACAGCCAGTTAAAATAAGTAAAAATAACATAAAAACAACACTCAAAGGAGCAAAAAACTTCTTCATGGATAATCCCTCCCAATCAATAATGAAATTCATTCTCAATGATAATCATTATCACCATTACTGAACATGGACATTTTTAACTTCCTTCATGAACAAAATGAATTTGCGTTATAAAAAAACAGCCGCAAGTCTGCAGCTGCACGTAAATTATTTTCTTTTAAATCTTTAGGCTTTCAGTTTGGCTTTAAGAATGCTTGAAGGAAAGGCTTCAAGCATCCGCTTCCTCCCAATCGGGCCCCACGGATCCCACTCATGGCTTTCAGGGTAATAGACTTCCCCGGTCCGGACAGCCCGGATTTTATTCCAATCTGGAGTATGGGCAGTTCTCCAAACATCCTTTTCATGACTCCATAAGATGAGAAGCTTGTCAGGGTTTAATTCAGCAATCTCTTTCAGGCTGACATTTCGGTAACCCTCCGCATGCAGGTCTGGATGCGGCTGGAATCCCAAACCTTGAAAAAGAAGTTCGAGAAGGGCATGATTTCCCTTCCCGTAAAGGCGTATTTCTTCCGGGCGAATCCAAATGACAGCCCACCGGCCATTTCTCGTTAATGGACAAAGCTCATCCCGCACTTTGCATTCCATACCATGAATGTCTTTTTCTATGCATTCGGCACGGCTTTCACAGCTGACCAGCGATGCTATTTCATAAAGATAATGACGCCAGTCCTGCTTCAAAGGCATATGATGAACTTGTTCCTGTTTTGAAAGCAGCACACTTTGAAGCTGAAATTGATGTAAGGGTGTCTTAATAATGCGGTCCGGATGGGTCAGCAAAATATCATCCGGCTGAAATGGTTTTTCTGCGTTTAACAATTTAGTTCCTTCCAGCTCTTTTTGAAGATAGCTCGGCACCCCGCTGCTTGCAGAATAGACGGTTGGGTAGGACGGAGCTGCAACTGGCTGGATTCCGAGTGAAATAAGGTGATCCTGTAAAAACAGCTGACTTACGACAGCGATTCGTTCACTGGCCCTTTTCATAAAAACAGTTGGCGGCATCCCTTCTCTGCTTTTAAAAAGGCGGCTGAAATAAAATTCATCCTGCAGCCCTATTTGCACGGCGACTTCTTTAGCTGTAATGCCTCTATTTTGGAGCAGCAATTTTTTTGCAGTCTTCATTCGTTCTGCATTTAAAAACTCTTTCGGGGACATACCGGTCCTTTTGCGGAAAGCTCTTGAAAATGTAACAGGGGTCATATTTGCTTTAGAAGCTAATTCAGCAACGGTTAATGGACGGGCCAGGCTGTTTCTGATCAGTTCCTCCGCTTCTTCCATTCTGTCAATTTCGGCCGCGTCTGTCAGGATGGACAGCAGTTCCCAGAGCAGGGATTGAAATCTGCATTGGGCCGAAATTGATTTTTCCTGCCGTCTTTTCTTCATCTCTTCCCAGAGGGGGACCATTTTTGCAGGTGCCTGGTCAGCAAGCGGACGGGATAACAAGTCTTTAAGCATATCGCCTTCTTTTGGCCAGGAAAGCAAATAAACAGAAAGAAGCGAAGAAGAAGACGATGTAAGGATGCAGGAATCCGTAATGAAGCAGCTTTTGCCCTCTTCTGCCCTCAATCTCTGGTTTCCGCTTACCAAGGTGCCTTTTCCCGATGATATGTAAAGGATTAAAAAATGGCTGCTCTTTTCATTTACTTCCCGGGATAAGCCCTCACGCAGATTGGATGCAGCAATTTCAAACATATGGCTCTTCAGCAGCATATTTTGACACTCCCTTCTTTTTCCTGAAATATGATTTGACAAATGATGTGGAAGGATAGTAGATTAATAACGATCTTCCTAGTCGATAACGATTCTCATTTTCAAATAAAAAATACATAGAAAAGGACTGATCATAATGGCCAGACCTGCTGCCGAATCCCTGCAGCCCGTTCACTTAAAATCTATTAAATGGGGCCTAGTTGCCTTAGTATTTGTTTTCTTTGGCCTGCTCGCTTCAATCGGACTCGGAGCCATCTGGATCTCCCCTTCTGTCGTTTGGGACTCTTTTGTCTCTTTTAAAGCCGGCCAAATTGAACACCAGCTTATCAGGGAAGTGCGTCTTCCGCGAGCATTGGGCGGTGCCCTTATTGGGGCTGCACTTGCAGTGGCAGGTACTATTATGCAAGGCATTACACGCAATCCGCTTGCCGATCCTTCAATCATAGGCATTACCCATGGAGCCGGACTTGCCATCGCCATTTCGCTTGCATTTGTATCAGGCGGATCCTACTGGATTCTTCTGATCTGTTCATTTGCAGGCTCTGCGGCTGGCGCTATGCTTGTCCTCTCTTTTTCCATGATTTCAAAAGAGCGGATATCTCCTGTAACCTTGACGCTTGCCGGTGCTGCGTTAAGCACATTATTCAGCGCTCTTTCCACGGGCATTGCCCTGTATTTCCAGGTGGCACAGGACTTGAGCTTCTGGTTTGCAGGAGGACTATCCGGAACTAAATGGCCGCATGTTTTTATACTGCTTCCCGCTGTTATCATAGGTCTGCTGCTTTCCCTATGGATCAGCCGTTCTCTGACTATATTGGCTTTAGGGGAAGAAGTGGCCGCCGGCCTCGGTCAATCTCAGCAGAAAGTCAGGTGGATCGGGCTCATTGCCGTTATTCTATTATCTGGCGCGGCCGTATCCATTGCAGGCGCGATCGGCTTTATTGGCCTTGTCGTTCCCCATATGGTGCGGATGTTAATAGGCTCTGATTACAGATGGCTCATTCCGTTAAGTGCCATTGCCGGTGCCCTTCTCCTGGTAATCGCCGATATAGGGGCACGGATGATCAATCCTCCATTCGAGACACCTGTCAGTGCAGTGACCGCCTTGATTGGCGTTCCGTTTTTCTTATATTTGTCCCGAAGGAAAAGGGGGTATATGTAATGGATTGGAAGCTGGCATTAAGCCGTTCCAAAACCTGGCTGGCAGCCTTTGTCGTTTTAATCATGGCCACCTTTGTATTGAGTCTGTCTACGGGTGTGATGCCTATCAGCTTTTCTGAAATATTGGGCACCCTCGCTGGCAGCGGCACCCCAAGGCAGGAGCTTGTTTTATTTCAGCTGAGATTGCCGAGAATGGTCATTGCCATACTGATTGGTGCCGGACTTGCTCTATCAGGCAGCATTCTTCAGGGACTTTCCAGGAACTCCCTCGCTGACCCGGGCATACTCGGAATCAATGCCGGCGCTGGACTTGCTGTCGTTTTCTCGATCTATCTTTTCGGACAGGAGAAAGGGAGCCTGCTCTCTGAACCTTTTTTTCTGCCCGTTTTCGCTTTTATCGGCGCTCTTGCCATTGCTGCTCTGATTTACCGGTTCTCATGGAAAGGAGGAATAGACCCGGAACGGCTTCTCCTTGTTGGTCTCGGATTTAATGCTCTATGCGGTGCTCTTCTAATGATTCTGCAGCTGAAAATGGATCCAAAGGATTTTCAGCAGGCAGCCATTTGGCTGACAGGAAGCATCTGGGGAACCGGGTGGCCTTATGTATGGTCATTGCTTCCATGGATTTTGATTCTTATACCGGCTGCCTTTTTTAAAGCAAGAACCATGAATCTTCTTCAGTTTAAGCAGGAAGTTCCGGTTGCTCTTGGCTTAAAAGTGGAGTCCGAACGCCGCTTGCTTCTTTGCCTTTCTGCTGCCCTTGCAGGAGCATGTGTTGCCGTCGGCGGCGGAATCGCTTTTATTGGCCTGCTGGCTCCCCATCTGGCACGGCGGCTGTGCGGACCCAATTACTTCAGCAGCCTGCCACTGTCCGGACTGATCGGAGCAGCTCTGGTCCTAATGGCAGACATGATTGGCAAAAACCTTCTGGCGCCAGCCGATATTCCCGTCGGAATCGTCATATCGGTTATCGGTGCACCCTACCTGATCTTCATGCTGCTGACCCGGAAAGGTTCCGGGATGAGGGTCTAAATTCAATAAAAATGCCCATTCAACAATCCCTTTATGAATGGGCATTTCAGCTTTATTTGATTTCAGCAGGCTCCCTGTATTGTTTTTGCCCCAGCACATGATATACATCCTGACGGCTTTCGATAATAAATTCAGGCTTTGGCTTCCCGCGGTTTGCACGGTGGCCTGCAATATGTATATCACTTGTTTCCCATGCCTTCCATGCCTCTTCAGATTCCCAGCGAATCATAACAATGATTTCTTCCTCTCCGCTACGCTGTTTTTTCTTTAATACATTCAAATCAAAAAATCCAGGCTGCTCTTCAATGATTCCTTCTCCTGCAAAGCGCTCCACCATTTTCTCTCCATGGCCCTCTTTAACCATAATTGTCTTTAATTGAATAAACATGCCTATTTCCTCCTCAGTTCTTTTTTGTTATTATAATTGATAACGATTTTCATTTTCAACTGTTTTAAAAAATAGATTCATTATTTTGTAAGTTTATAGTATCTTTAGATTAACGAAATTTTACTGAAATTGTGAGGCCGTTATATGTGGAAAAATAAAAATGTGTGGATTCTTTTAACTGGTGAATTTATAGCAGGGGTGGGCCTTTGGCTTGGCATTATAGGAAACCTCGAGTTTATGCAGGAAAAGGTTCCTTCTGATTTCCTGAAATCACTTATTCTTGCATCCGGTCTGCTGGCTGGGATTGCAGTCGGCCCCTTTGCCGGCAGAATTACAGACCAGCTGAATAAAAAAACTGTAATGCTCGGAGCAGGTTTTGTCAGGGCCATCAGTGTTATTTTCATGCTGATTGCTATTCAAACGGGATCTGTGTGGTGGATGGTTCTGTTCCTGGTTATGATCCAATTATCAGCAGCCTTTTACTTTCCTGCACTGCAGGCAGCCATTCCTCTTGTAGTTGCCGAAAAAGATTTGCTGCAGCTGAATGGTGTACACATGAATGTGTCCACCCTTTCGAGGATATTGGGTACAGCACTGGCTGGTGTTCTGTTAGTCATTCTGCCATTATCCATGCTTTATATCGGGTCGCTGGTCGCTTACCTTGCTCTATTCGGATTAACCTGGTTTATGGACTTCGAGGAAAAAAGGGAACAGCCAGGCACTGGAAAAGAGTCTGCCGGGAGCAGCGGAGGATTCAAGGAGGTTTTCCCGATTATTAAAGGCCTCCCCATTGTATTCATGACATTGATATTAACTCTGGTCCCACTGCTGTTTCTTGGCGGTTTCAACCTGATGGTCATCAACATCAGCGAGCTTCAGGACAGTTCATCCATTAAAGGGTTAATTTATACTGCAGAGGGAATCGGCTTCATGCTCGGCGCATTTATCGTCAAGCAAATCAGCCAAAAGCGATCGCCTTATGCTATCTTATTTTTCTTCTCATTTGTCATTGGCGTCTCACAGCTCCTTCTGTACTTTGCTGATGTGCCCGTTCTATCCATTGCGGCCTTCTTTGTATTCGGATTTGCCGTTGGCTGTTTCTTCCCAACTGCAGCCACCATTTTTCAAACAAGGGTGCCGAAAGAATTCCACGGAAGATTCTTCTCCTTCCGAAACATGCTCGATCGTGTTATTTTCCAAATTGTGCTCCTGCTGACAGGATTCCTGCTGGATGCCGTCGGACTTCAGGTAATGGTCGTGATCTTTGGCATTCTATCCTTAGTCATGACAGCTGCTTTCTTTGTTAAATTCAAGCAAATTCGGACAGAAGTACAAATAAAAGAAGGGATCAGTACGTAAAAAAGCGGCTCACATTATGTGAGCCGCTTTTTTACTGCTATTTTGCCTTAGTTCCAGGCGTTTTTTTCGGTTTATGTGCGGATAGCCTCATTTTATGTGCGGATAAGGTTTTTTCTGTGCGCATAACCCGGTTTTATGTGCGGATAAAAAAATTTATGTGCGCTTAAGTTTTTTGACCCTAGCGAACCAGCTGCTTCACTAATTCCCGGTTCCGTTTCTTAAAAACATCATTATGTGATGAAACCATCGCTGCCCCGGCTGCATCAGGTTCAATGTGCTGCTTCGCTTTATTTACTGCATTTGCAGCATCCTGGAAGGCTCCCGCAATTAAATGAAGCTTGCCGTCATGCTTAAGAATATCGCCGGCAGCATATAGCCCTTCAACTGACGTCTCGCTGTTTGCGTTGCCTGCAATATAGAAATCTTCGAGCATTTTAATATTCAGATTGCTATTTTTCAAGAGTTCCGTATCCTGCTCATATCCATGATTAATCACCACTTCATCGATGGCAAGATATGAAACCTCTCCCGTTTCATTATTGGTCAATTCCACCTGTTCAATTTCCTCGTGATTTCCGCCGGCAATTAATTTGGTGATGGACGTATGGTTAATGCAGATCACCGAACTATTCATCAGCTGTGAAACCTGAGCTTCATGGCCAGTTAACGCATCCCGTCTGCAAGTGATGTATACCTGCCTGGCAACAGGCTCCAATTCATTTGCCCAGTCTACTGCGGAATTGCCTCCTCCTGACACAATAACCGTTTTATCCTTGAAATGCGCAAGAGACTTGACTGTGTAATTTAAATTGGAGACCTCAAAACGCTCTGCGCCTTCAATTTTCAGCTTTTGCGGCTTTAGAATACCGCTGCCAACGGCCACAATCACTGTTTTTGAAAAATGCTCTTCCCCTGAAGACCCTTTTAAAACAAAAACTCCATCTTCATTCTTACTGATGGATTCCACCTTCTCATTTAGGACAACCGTCGGATTAAAGGTCAGCCCCTGCTCGACCAGCTGTTCAATCAGCTTTGCTCCCGGAGTAGGAGTCAACCCGCCGACATCCCAAATCATTTTTTCAGGATACACATGGATCTTTCCTCCCAGGCGCGGCTGAAACTCAATCAGTTTCGTTTTCATTTCCCTTAATCCGCTGTAGAAAGCAGAGTATAGCCCAGCTGGACCTCCTCCTATAACCGTTACATCAAAAATCTCCATCTGTTTCATATCCGTTCACTCCTATAACCAATTATTATTGATTATCATTCTCACTTCAACTATACGTCCTTTCTTCTCCTTTGACAATGAAAATTTCCCTTTGTACTTTTCCATAAATACTGTTGACTTAAAACTTAACTAGACTTATAGTAAAAAGGAACCGACACTGATAATCATTATCACTAATTGAAAATAAAATACGATATAAACGGAGGTTACATAATGGTCCGTCTATATACAGATGGCTTGAACATTGGGTATAGCGAACGGTTAATTGTAAAGGATCTCAGCGTCCAAATCCCCGATAAGAAAATCACAACAATCATTGGTCCAAATGGCTGTGGGAAATCAACCCTTCTAAAAGCCATTACCCGGATCATTTCCCATCAATCAGGCACTGTCATCCTAGATGGGGAGAACATTTCAAAGGAAAATACGAAAATCCTTGCCAGGAAGATGGCAATCCTGCCTCAAACACCTGAAAGTGCAAGCGGTTTAACAGTAGGCGAGCTGGTCTCATACGGTCGCTTCCCTTATCAAAAAGGATTCGGAAGATTGACAAAAAAGGATTATGAAGTCATCGACTGGGCACTCGAAGTGACAGGCACTAAAGAATTTAAATTCCGGCCAGTTGACGCTCTATCAGGCGGCCAGCGCCAGAGAGTGTGGATCGCCATGGCACTTGCACAGGAAACCGATATCATTTTCCTTGATGAACCAACCACCTATTTAGATATGGCACACCAGCTTGAAGTTCTGGAACTTCTTCAAAAGCTGAACGAGGAACAGGATCGCACCATTGTAATGGTCCTCCATGATTTAAACCAGGCTGCCCGTTTTGCTGACCATATCGTCGCACTAAAAGATGGTGAGATTGTTAGATCAGGAAGCTATGAAGAAGTCATTACACAGGATGTTTTAAGGAAGGTGTTCAATATTGATGCAGTCATTGGACGCGATCCCCGCACAAACAAACCAATGTGTATAACCTATAATTTACTAAAAGGAGAAAATCAACATGAAGAAACTATTGATCCCGTTTACAATCTTGCTGCTTCTGGTAATTAGCGCCTGCGGCAATACAGAAGAAAAAGATACAAGCTCGTCTGAACCAAAGGAAGACAAAAAATCGGGTACGATCACATATGAATCTGAAACTGGACCGGTTGAGGTCCCGGCTGATCCTAAGAGAGTTGTCCTCCTTTCAGGCTTTACAGGAAATGTTATGCAATTAGGCGTAAATATCGTCGGAGTGGATACCTGGTCCAAAAATAATCCTCGTTTTGAAGAGCAATTGAAGGATGCTGAAGAAGTATCTGAAGATAACCTTGAAAAAATAATTGAATTAGAGCCAGACTTGATTATTGCCTTATCTACTGTTAAAAACTACGATAAACTTAAGGAAATAGCACCAACTGTAACGTATACATGGGGTAAATTAGATTATCTTTCTCAGCATGAGGAAATTGGCAAGCTGCTTAATAAAGAGGAAGAAGCAAAGAAATGGACAGCTGATTTCAAACAGCGTGCTGAAGCAGCCGGGAAAGACATCCGTGCAAAAATTGGCGAAGATGCAACAGTTTCAGTATTTGAAATCTTCGACAAACAGCTTTATGTTTTTGGCGATAACTGGGCACGCGGAACTGAAATCCTTTATCAGGCAATGGATTTAAAAATGCCTGAAAAGGTTAAGGAAATGGCCTTAAAGGATGGCTACTATGCCATTTCAGCTGAAGTTCTTCCGGAATATGCAGGAGATTATATTGTATTAAGCAAATACTCTGATGCAGATCATTCATTCCAGGAAACTGATACGTACAAAAATATCCCTGCTGTGAAAAATAATCGTGTTTTTGAAATGGAAGGCAATGGCGCTTCCTTCAGTGATCCAATCACACTTGATGCACAGCTGGAGTTCTTTAAAGAATCATTTTTAGGCAACTAATACTTCAGGAGGGATTCTTAATTTTTAGGAATTCCTCTTTCCTATTAAAAAAGGCAGTTCCCAATGGCCAAAATAAATCCGAAGAAAGATGGAAGTACAATGACTAAAGATGCTCAACGCTTCATTCCTTTTATCTATAAACTTGCGGCAGGTTTCGTCATTTTTGCCGTCATGTTTGTGGCTGCTTGTGTGTTCGGGGCAGCCGATGTTACGGTCAGAGATGTTTGGCTTGCACTAACCTCCAATGCTTCCGGAGAAAAAATCTCCATCATTCGTGAAATCCGTCTGCCCCGAGAAATTGCGGCCATTTTTGTCGGAGCTGCACTTAGCATCTCTGGCGCCATCATGCAGGGAATGACAAGAAACCCTCTTGCTGATCCAGGCCTGCTCGGACTAACGGCAGGAGCAAATGCTGCACTTGCCATAACGCTTGTTCTTATCCCTTCAGCAAATTACATTGGAATTCTGTTTGCCTGTTTCATCGGTGCAGCTATCGGTGCGGGGATGGTATTCGGCATTGGCGCCATGAAAAAAGGAGGCTTTTCTCCGATTCGAATCGTTTTAGCAGGAGCCGCTGTTTCTGCCTTCCTTTTTGCAATAGCTGAAGGGATCGGCATCTATTTTAAGATTTCAAAAGATGTCAGCTTGTGGACAGCAGGCGGGCTCGTCGGCACATCCTGGTCCCAGCTGCAAATTATTGTCCCGGTTATTTCAGCAGGCATACTCGTTTCCCTTTTTCTTTCCAAGCAGCTTACGATACTTAGCTTAAACGAAGAAGTGGCTGTAGGCTTGGGACAGAATACAACTCAAATTAAAGTCATCCTGTTTATCTTAGTCACCCTGCTTGCAGGGGCAGCTGTTGCACTGGTCGGCAATATGGCATTTATCGGATTGATGGTGCCTCATATCGTCCGTGCCATTGCCGGAACGGATTATCGCTATATTCTTCCCTTGTCCGCTCTCACAGGAGCTTCATTCATGCTTCTTGCCGATACACTCGGGAGAACCATCAATGCTCCATACGAAACTCCTGTTGCGGCCATAATTGCCGTAATGGGGCTCCCTTTTTTCCTGTTCATTGTTCATAAAGGGGGTAAGGCGTTTTCATGATTCAGCCAGAGTTAGTAAAAAAACAGCGAATTTTAATGGCCATTTTATCCGTACTTATTATTGTTACCATTGTTATTGGGATGGGATTAGGCTATGCCTCCCTTTCCTATGACCGGTTAATCCCGACCATCCTTGGACAGGGAACTTTTAAAGAGGAGTTCGTGTTATTTTCCATACGGCTGCCGAGAGTGTTTATCACAGTGTTAGCCGGTATGGCACTGGCACTATCGGGTGCGATTTTACAGGGAATTACACGCAATGATCTGGCGGATCCAGGCATTATCGGCATAAATTCAGGTGCAGGGGTTGCGATCGCCATTTTCTTTCTGTTCGTCCCGATTGAAGCAGGCACTTTCATCTACATGCTGCCGTTATGCGCATTTTTTGGCGCTTTGCTTACCGCTATCCTCATCTATGCTTTTTCCTATAAAAAAGACGAGGGGCTTCAGCCAGTAAAAATGGTACTTGTCGGAGTCGGGTTTTCCATGGCGCTATCAGGTGTAATGATTGTCCTGATTTCCTCAGCTGAAAGAGAGAAAGTTGATTTCATAGCAAAATGGCTATCAGGGAATATCTGGGGAACGGATTGGCCTTTCATCTGGGCACTCCTCCCTTGGCTGCTAGTGCTTATTCCATTCACTTTATATAAGGCAAATCGTTTGAATCTATTAAGCTTAAGTGAGCCTGTCGCCATCGGCATAGGGGTATCCATTGAAAAAGAACGGATCATCCTTCTGCTTACAGCCGTTGCATTGGCAGCTTCTGCTGTTTCTGTAACAGGCGGGATTGCCTTTATCGGCTTAATTGCTCCGCACATGGCTAAAGCGCTTGTCGGGCCGAGGAATCAGCTTTTCATTCCGATCGCCATTCTATTAGGAGGCTGGCTTCTATTATTTGCCGACACGCTCGGCCGGAACCTGGCAGATCCGGACGGCCTGCCAGCCGGAATTATGGTTGCGATTATTGGAGCTCCATATTTTATGTATCTATTATTAAAGAAATGACGTGCCGGCATGCACGTCATTTTTTATTATTTATGTTTTTTTCTGGTATTACTGGGCAAATATATAGAGTCTCATCATTTAACAGTTTAATAGAATTTGAGGAATTTAGATGTTTTTTCATGTAAAGGATTGCAATTTGTAGCGAAGCCGGAACGTCCGGATCCCATTTTTGCGAAAAAGCTTCAAGAACTGATTGGCGGCCAATATGGTGAAATGACCGTTGCCATGCATACATGTTTCAGGGCTGGGCCACTCGCGGAAATGAAAAATATCGTGATCTTCTCCTCGATATTGGTACTGAGGAAATTGGACATGTGGAAATGCTCGCGACAATGGTTGCCAGACTGATGGACAATGCCCCAATTAATCAGCATGAAGAAGCAGCGAAGGATCCAGTCGTTGGCGCGATCATGTGAGGAATGAATCCTCAGCATGCCATTGTCTCAGGACTTGGCGCACGACCGGCAGACAGTGTTGGGAACCCTTGGATGGGCACTTATATTACAGCCAGCGGGAACTTACTAGCAGACTTCCGTTCAAACTTGAATGCAGAATCGCAGGGCCGTCTGCAGGCTGCCCGCCTCTATGAGATGACAGATGATAAAGGCATTAAAGATCTGCTTTCCGTCCTGATTGCCAGAGATGCCTACCACCAAAACCAATGGGCTGCAGCAATAGCAGAGCTTGAGGAAAAAGAAGGCCTGCTTGTCCCCAGCACCTTCCCGCGGGAAAATGAACGCACAGATATCGCTTACACACTCTACAACCTATCAGCAGGCGAAGAAAGCAGCACTGGCAGATGGGCACAGGGCCCTGCTCTTGATGGCCAGGGAGAATACAAATATGTAAGCAATCCGAAGCCGGAAGGCGACAAGCCAATGCTTAAGCCTGCACCTCCAAATCTTCATAACACATTGCCAATGGATTTAAAATAAATTCCGGCCAATACAGGCTGTTGCATTCAGCCTGTTTTATTATTCAATCAAACGTTTGATTGAATTGGACCGGTTTTCCTCTCCTCTCCATTGACTTCCTTCAAATTTTTTATATGATAAAACCATCTCACCTTAAATCATGAATGGAATAATTAATCTAAATTTTATTTTCCTTACATTCACTCTGAACATTAAGGTTACCCTCACTATTAAAAGGGAATGAAAATAAGTGATTCATCCGCTGGAAAGGATCTAGTTTGCATGATTTATTTTTTTACCGCCGCACTGATTATATTTATTAGTTACGCAGTTCTGCCCACTGTGCTCATACGATTGCTGAATTGGGGAATTGTAAAAGATATAACACAGCCAAATTCCATTGCTTTAACCTTTGATGATGGTCCTGATCCTCAGTATACTGCGAGGCTCCTGGATGTCTTAAAAAAGCATGAAGCAAAAGCAGCCTTTTTTGTTGTCGGGGAAAAAGCAGCCAAGCATCCATTGCTGCTTAAAAGAATGCAGGCAGAAGGGCATACAATTGGCATCCATCATTATCGGCATATCTCAAGCTGGATCCTTTCACCGGGATCATTAAAAAAACAGCTGGAACAAACAAAACAATCTATAGAAGCTACAATTAATGAAGAAGTCTATTTCTACCGTCCGCCATGGGGCCACTTCAATTTATTTACCCTTTGGATAGCAAGGAATTATAAGATTATTATGTGGTCGGGGATTTTCAAAGATTGGAAGATCAAGCATATGAGGAATACCCTTTCCGATTCGCTGGCAAAAGAAACCGTGCCTGGCCGTATTTTTCTTCTCCACGACAGCGGTGAAACTCTTGGCGCCGACTCCAGTGCACCTGAACATATGATTGCCCATCTGGACGAGTATTTGCAGCAGGAAGCACTAAAAGGGATCCTATTTGTTTCTTTAAAAGAAGTATATCAGGGGCATCGCATATGAGTACTGAAACAATTATTGAATTTATTTCGTCATACGGGTATTGGATCATCTTTTTATTTTTATTTTTCGGGATTGTCGGCATTCCAGCTCCGGAAGAATCGCTATTATTCCTGATTGGCGTGTTAATTGGAAATCACAAATTAAGCTTTGCCGAATCTGCTTTGTGCGCAGAATCAGGTGTGCTGCTCGGAATGCTATCAGCCTATTGGATCGGTAAAAAAGCAGGCACGCCCTTTCTCAGAAAATATGGCAGATATATTGGGATCACGGAAAAAAGATGGAATACCGCACAGAAAAAATACATGGAAAATCATCGTTTTATGATTTTTGCGGGTTTTTATATGCCGGGAATACGTCAGATTAGCCCTTACTTTGCCGGCATTTCAAAAGTACCTTTTCATCAGTATCTTCTATATTCTGCGGCAGGCTCCCTGAGCTGGGTTCTCCCTATAATTGCTGCGGGATACTTTGCAGGAAGTTTCTTAGATATAAATCCTGAGTATGTTCCATATCTAGGGGTTGTTTTATTAGTTTTATTTGTAATTTACATGCTGGTTAAATATGCCAAATCTAAATCCAATTAACAGAAAGGAGGGTATTATGAAAGTTCTCCTGCTCCCATTATTTCAATTTCCCACGGGACATTCAAAAGTAGCCAAAACACTTCAGGACCATATTAAAAGCCAATATCCTGATGCGGAAATTAAAATAGTCGACTTTCTTTCCTATTGCAGTGATAAGCTTGAAAAGCTGGTCTCAGGCATATATTTAAAAGGGTTCCTGGGTGCTCCTTTCCTTTACAGGGCTTTATATTACACCATTATGTATAAACAGCATCCTTTTAAATTGCAGCCTGATTTACAGGTTCTTTCCTATTATTTTGAAAGAAAAATGCAGAAGTTCCTTGATGAAGAAAAACCTGATTTAATATTTTGCACTCATTCTTTTCCATCCGGAATCATCAGTTCACTAAAGCAAAAGGGACAATACCGGGACATTACTGCGGTGAATGTTTACACGGATTTTTTTATAAATGATATATGGGGAAAACGGGGAATTGACTTTCATTTCGTTCCTCATACTGAGGCGAAGGAAAAGCTTATTAAAAAACATCATATTCCGGAGGATCATATTTTTGTTACGGGCATTCCGGTTCATTCTGCCTATCACCTCCCGGCTCCATTCAAGAAAGATAACCAGATACGCCATATCCTGGTTGCAGGAGGAAACAGCGGCTTAGTAAACTGTGATTTTATAGAATCTATACAAAAGGTTCCGCATATTCGATTTCTGATCCTTTGCGGAAATAATGACGAATTGTATAGCTCACTCAAAGCACTTGATTCAAAACAAATCGAGCCCATTGGATATATTGAAGACCCATTTGAAATGAACCAGCTGTATAATAAAGCGGATGCTATTTTGACCAAACCAGGCGGAGTTACAATTAGTGAAGCACTGCAAAAGAAACTTCCGATTCTGGTCCATACCTCACTTCCGGGGCAAGAGGAAATCAATTTGGACTATTTGCTTGAGAAAAATCTGGTGACTGTCATTTACGACAGGCAAATTACTGAACAGCTTAATAATGAAGAAGCTATACTTAGTCTAAGAAAGCACATTGATTCTTATCTGGAAAAAGTCACTTGCCCATTGGACTATGCCATCTTCATTTCAATTAAAAGCACCGGCAGAAAAACGCCGGAAACTGTTCATTCCTTGAGAGCCGTTCCAACTATAAAATAAACCTTCAGGTCATTAATAATTAAACAGCCTGAGATCTCCAGGCTGTTTTTCATATCAATCAAACGTTTGATTGATCAATCCTTCTTCATAAAGAATATCCTCAATACCAGGACCATTTCCTTGATCAGCCATGTCCTCCTCACAGCCAACCGAAAAATAGGTATACGAATAATCATATCCGTCTCCCTGTACACCGCCTGCTCCGCCATGTGAAATACAGCTTTCCGGTATAAGTTCACGCTTTCCCTTGTCATCCACATAATAGTACAAGTCTTCAATATACCCTTCACTTTGCGGTAAAGAGGTAATGGCATATCCCCTGTCATTCACCCGAAATACATCATACTCCCCTTCTGTCTCAGGCACAGGAGCAATCTCTATTTCATGAACAATTCTCACCTGACCGGCATACCCTTTTGGAATCAGATAAAGATCATGAGTTTTTTCTTCCAGATCTGCATGCTGGAGCATCCAAAAGAACCCTGCCGGCAGCAGGCAAGCAACGAGGAAACCTGCTGCATTCAAAGTAACCTTCCTGCCACCTGGCATCTCGCGGTCCCATTTCCGCCACTCGTCCACTAAAAAGAAAAGGACCGCAGAAATAAATGCGCAGAAAGCAAACCCTTCCATAATAAAATAAGTGACTGCAGCCAAAAAAGTATGTATCAAAGCAGCAGCAGGAAACCGCCAAACTGCTAGATTTCTAGTAAGTAACTCGGAAAGCATCGAAACTGGAACACCATATATCACATTTCCGAAAAGGCAGTACAAAAAAACCACAATCAGAAAAAAAGAAAACAGTTCCCCTTCTGAAAAGAAAAAGAGAAGCCAAAATCCAAAGGTAAAAAGAATGGAAGCCTGCAGGGCCGTTTTAATTTTTGATCCCAGCATAGGATAAATGAACCTCCTCTTTTTATTGTGAATAACTTCACATATATCATAGCATATTTACATAATTATTCCCATACTCACTATAATAACCTATCATTTTCAACCTGCTCGAAATTATGCCAGGCTGTGCCCTAACTAGCAGACCCTTCCTCAATCACCTCTATTGCCCACCTGATTCCTTCTTCCACCTCTTCTTCCGGAGGGTTCGTGTGTGGTGTGTACTCCATGACAAAAAATACATCCTCACATTCCTTTGCTAAAAGATCCATCAGCTTCTTAATTTTATGATGACTGCCATCATTCTCATGAGATGGATGCACAGGCACCCAAATATATTTATCACCCTGGTATTCAACATTATGTAAATGAACGACTTTCACAAACTCGGTCCATTTTTCTATATAATTTATGGCCTTCCCGCCTGCGGCCATTATATAATCCCCGATATCAATACATAGGCCTAGTCCGTATTTCCTCCATGTCTCTACAGAAAAACAGTCAAGATATTGAATTCCTGCGGGCGATTGCTTGAATCCCAATTTAGGTTCACACACAATCATAATCCCATATTTTCTCTGAAGAGCACTGAGTTTCTTGAGTCCCTCCTCAATGATCTCTGCCGGGTACCCACTTGTTTCCTTTTTAAAGTAAGGAAAGTGCACCAATATGTATTCAGCCCTAAGCCGGGACACCCTTTCTACTTCCTCCTCAAACTGGATCCATGCTTCCTCTGGATTCATACTGACCTTTTCCAGCAGATCGTATTTGCTTTTTCCCCGGAAAAGAGGCGAATGAAGACCAAAGCTTTTGTTTGTTTTGCCCAGTAATTCAATAAAGCTATGAAAGGATTCTTCATCTTGAAATTCGCCTATCTCAATATGCGGCAAATAACTTTTAAAAAGTTTATGAAACAGCTTGCTGTCTGACAAAATGACGCTTCCCGATAACCCTATTCGATGGACCATGATATCTCCCCTCATACGCATTCTTATATCAATCTTATCATAACCCATGTAACTTATTGGAAAATCACACCGTCTAATCATTAAAATACAAGAGGAGACTTTTATGATTAGAAAAGTGTTGGCTTCCATAATCGGAGTACTGTTATTATTCATTCTTTTTTTCCGGAGCGGAATCATTTTGGATTCCACCGGCATTCATTTTGGAAACCCTTTTGCAAAGAAAGTTGTGGTGCCTTCTGATTACTCACAGGCTGATTTAAATCAAAACGGCATTGCTGAACCACTTGATATGGTCCTGACAGCCAGAAAAGAAGTGGAACAGCGCACTCCATATAAAAGTGCTTACTATGCGGGAGGCTATCCGCCCGATGGCGAAGGTGTCTGTACAGATGTGATTTGGAGGGGTTTCCAGGGGGCTGATGTAACCATAAAGGATCTTATTGATCAGGATATCGCTGAGAATACGGACTTGTATTCAAGAGTCCAGGGCAAGCCGGATCCGAACATTGATTTCAGGAGGTGCCAAACCAGAATGTCTTTTTTAGCCGCTTCGCAAAGTCATTAACAACAGACCTGATTCCAGGAGATGTTAAGAACCTTCAGCAATGGCAGCCGGGTGACATTGTGGTTTTCCTTTCTCCTAAATTCGACCATGTGGCAATCATATCTGATAAACGGACGAAAGATGGCATTCCATACGTTATACATAACTCCACACCATTTGCAGCAGAAGTAAAACTATCTTCTTTTAAGACTCCCATTACCGCTCACTACAGATGGGATTTTGAAAAAACGCCTGCACTGCCATAAAGCAGATGCAGGCGTTTTTCTTATTTTACTACTGCTGCAGGATTGCCCGCCGGCCACTCTTCGCAGGTATAAGCCATCTCCCAGAAGCCAAGCTCCAGCTGGCAGCTTTTTCGGAAAGCATCCTTCATTCGCTGCCTATCTTCCGGTGATGCCGCATCAGCAAGCTCATCCAAACGGTTTCTCATATTCATGGTCACAGCTTCGACTCTAAGATTTGCATAAAAAGAGATCCACGGATAAAACGGATGGTTCTCATCTGGCTCATATTGCTTCATGAGCTCAAGCCCAATTTCCCAATAAGTCCATGGACAAGGCAATAATGCAGCTAGGATTTCACCCATGCCGCCTGTGTGGGCATGATACATCATATGCTTTACATAATGATCAGCTGTTGGCGGGAGCGGATATCCCTGCAATGCTTCGTAATCCACGCCAATCTGCTGGCAAAAATTATGATGGGGATGCACTTCGCTGTTCAATACGAATTCTATTTGCTGATTAAAATAAGCAATATCCTTTCGCTCTGCAGACTTTGAAATGGCAATCCCATAAATATGCATGAACGCATTCAAATACTCAAAATCTGCTTTAATGTAATGGGCCAGTGCCTCTTTCGGCACATCCCCTCTCCCGATCCCCTGGACAAACGGGTGCTCAAATATCAGTTTAAACAAATCTTCATTTTCCTTGCGCAGAATCTCTGAAAAAGTCATAAAAAATAGCCTCCTTATTAAATTCAGAAGCTGCCGGGGAAAAAGCATGAGGATATAGATTGAGGTCCTCACCGCTTCCCTGCGCTGGAATTATCCAGATCAGGTTCCAAGGGACAAAGGAGAAAGCTCCTTATCTCAGCCGTAGCGCCCCTAGCAGTTTTCTAACGTTTTTTGTTTTTTACCAATTTTTCACTTGTGGTTTTTCGCTCATAAATCGTAAATTTCGCTCATAAAGCCAGATTGTTATGATGCTCTCCCCTAATCGGCTTACTTATCTTACTTCTCCAGCCCAAAATCATCACATATTCTGAACCAAATTCTTCTCTTTAACCTTCGCTAACACCATCCAGCCTATCGTCGCACCGGCAATGCTGCTGACCAGAAACGGCGGCACAAAGAAGAATGCACCAGCTGCACTGCCCATAAGAAACTTTGCGAATGGAACGGCAAACAATGCACCGATTATGCCGGTGCCCACCACCTCTCCAGCGGCAGCCCATATTTTCCGTCCGAACTTCAAATAAAGGACACCAGCCAAAAACGCACCGATCATGCCGCCTGGAAACGCAAGCAGCGTCCCGAAACCAAGCAAATTACGCAGCAAAGCAATCATAAAAGCGACTGCTGCTGCAGGCAGGGGTCCAAGGGTCACCGCTGCCAATACATTTACCGCATGCTGGACCGGATAGGCCTTCGCTATACCAGCCGGGAACCAGAGTAAATGGGATCCCAGTGTCCCAATCGCCGTAAATAAAGCCATCGTAGTTAACAATCGGGTTCTGCTCATCTAAACCTCCTTTCTAAAAGGGCAGCCTGATTGCTTATCAGGATAAGAAGTATGTATACAAAAAATGCCAGATCCCCACAAAGGACCCGGCATGGTTTAAGTATATGAATCGACAATTGTCAAATCCTACTTCCCTCCGCTGGCATTAACCAGATCAGGTCCATAAGAGTCGGAAAGCTATAAGCGCTTTCCTCTCAGCCCGCACATTTCGGGGCACCCCTAGTAGTTACATAGATATTTAATTTGATAAGCTGTCTCAAGCTTAACAAATTATCACGGCACTGTCATCAATCTTTTAGCTTATAAACTTTTCTTGATGCACTGGATTAAGCGCTCTTCAATTTCTGCTGCGAAGCTTTGAACAGATTCGTCATTGATTAGCTCAATCATACTAGTCGGCTTAGGCATCCCAATTTTCGTTTTGCCCTTGTCTTCATAGACGACAATTTTACAAGGCAGGAAGTAGCCGGCCATTTTATTCTGTGTTAAAACGCGATGTGCTTCATCCGGATTACATACCTCTAACACATGGAATGCCTCGTTATATTCCAAGCCTTTTTCCTGCAGCTTCTCCTGAACATTAAACTGCCATAGAACTCCGAACTTTTCGTCCTTCAGACTTCCTTCCAGTGAGAATATCGCTTCTTCAATTGATTTTTCGGTTTCAGCTGTGTAATCGAACATGACTGCATCTCCTTTAGTATTGGCATATCAATTATGTACCCCTATAGGTATACTATTAAACACATGCTCCGCTGTCAACAAGCCACGCTTTTTTTAAGAAAGCTTTATCGAATTAACTGCAGACCAGCAATATCCTTTAAGCTCCCCACCCCTGCCAGAGAAAGCGACACTTTTGTTTCTTCTATGAAGTTGGCAAGCACTTTTTCAACTCCATCCTGCCCGCCAACGGCCAAGCCGTACACATACGGCCGCCCCAGACAAACGGCGTCAGCTCCCAGTGCCAGAGCTTTAACCACATCTGAACCTCGGCGAATGCCGCTGTCAAACAATACTGGAATCCGGCCTTTAACTTCCTTCGCAATCGGTTCAAGCGCATCAATCGCCGCAATCACTCCATCAAGCTGTCTGCCGCCATGATTGGAGACAATGATTCCGTCTATCCCTCTTTCAATGGCCAGCCTGGCATCTTCCGGGTGGAGGATGCCCTTTAATAAAATTGGCAGGCTGGTTTTCTCTTTTAATCTGGCAATATGCTCCCAGCTTAATGTTGGATGATGAATATTATCAAGGATCCCCTGTACGACATCGCCGTCCTGGAGAGACCCCATAAAGACTGGATCGCTTTCATAATTTGCTTTTCCATAGCCAAGCTTTAATGGGGAAAAATTGTTTCTTAAATCAGCTTCCCTCCATCCCATCATCACCGTATCAACCGTTAACACAATTGCCTCATACCCTGCTTCCTCTGCACGGCGAACCATACTGAAGGATGCTTCTTCATAATTGGACCAATATAATTGGAACCATTTTGGACTCGAGCCTGTTGCCTTTGCGATTTCTTCAATGGAATAACTGGATACTGTGCTCTGGATAAAAGGAACTCCGAACGAAGCTGCCGCCCGGGCAGATGCCAGCTCACCCTCACTGTGTTCAAGCCGCTGCATTCCAATCGGCGCAAGGAATACTGGATAAGGATACGTTTCACCAAATAAATTCACACTTATATCCGGCACTGAAACATCCCTCAGCATTCTCGGAACAATTGAGTATTTTGCAAAGGATTCGATATTCTTTTTCAACGTTTCTTCCCCGCCTGCTCCTGATTGGACATAGCCAAATCCGCCTGCTCCCATTACTTTCTCTGCTTCTTCTTCCAGTTCCTTAAATGAAATAGGAAAGTTCTCTGCGAAACTAATATTCTCTACTTTTGCCATCATCCAGCCCCGCCTTTTTTTGAATTTATTGAAAATAATATCATCTTTTTAGGTTATTTGAAACCATGTAATAATTTTCGAGCCCCTCCTCTGCAAATTAGCCTCAATAAGCAGGGATTCCACAATAAATCGGGAATAACCATTTTAAACTTAATGAAATTGGAGTGTAGCAAATGCTAATCAAACAGCCTTTTGATGAGTTTCTGAAATTCCATTACGAAAGAATCAGTGAAAGCCATATGAAAGTCACTTTGCCCATCCAGCCGCTCTTTATTAACAGCGCCGGACTGGTGCATGGAGGGATCATTTCCACTCTGGCAGATGTAGCGATGGGGAATATTTTCGAGCCGGATGAAAACCAGATGCAATCCGTGGTCACCGCTGATTTGAAGGTCAGTTTCTTAAAGGGGGCCACAGGTGAATATCTTGTTGCCGATGCTCACCTTCTGAAAAGAGGAAGAAGCCTCAGCCACACGGATTGCCTGATTTATAACGATCAGGACCAGGTAGTTGCCAAAGCATCGGGGATTTTCGTTACTATTTAGAGTGATTAATCCTATCGTTGCCTGAATAGTTTCGCTGACAGCGATAGGAGGAACCATTTAAAGCTTACGGAAAATCCTAATAGCTTCTTTTCTTCTTTTATAAAAGTGAAAAACACTGTAAAATACTCCTATCGCAACCGAAACAACAAATAACAGCTGTAAGCCAGATAAAGATAGTGCATTGGCGAATGAAAGAGAGTAAGCCAGCAGCGAAGAAGTTGCTATTTTGGATATAGACGCAATTCCCAGGAACCTTTTAAATGAAACACCACCCATTCCTGCTCCAACACAAATGATCTCATCCGGCAATATTGGAATAACAAAAAGCAGTACTAGTATGGTGTTTTCATTTCTCTCCATGTATTGTTGGTATTTGTCCAGATGCCGCTCCTTTATAAGCCTCGATACCAGCTTTAATCCCCCTATCCTTGCAATCCAGAACATGACAATAATCCCCGAAAGTGTACCTGTGAATCCAAGAAAGGCAGCGGCACCAGGACCGAAAACGGCACTACCTGCAGGCAGTGTGACGGCTTCAGGAAGCGGCAAAAGTATGGGCTGTAAAAAGCAAATCAGGAAAAAGATGAGCTTTCCCTCCGCTTCATATTCCCTCAGTATACTCTCGAGCCCATAGGCATCATTCAGAACGAGTATCTTTGTTAAATAAAAGGTAATAAAAACGATTAACAGCAGACTGAACATATAAATCAGTGCCAGTCTGCTGTATTTCAATCGGGATAGCCTGCCTGCAGAAGTAAAGTAAAAATCCATCACTAATATGGCAGCCATGCCTGTTATAATAACTCATTTATAAGCAGGCAAAAGTGTCGGCATAAAATTAAACAATATATACAACGATATTAAAATGATAAGCCCATGCAAACTAACTTCAATTTTTCCATTCATACATTTTCCCCTTCTTGCTCTTCTTAATTATAGTTTAAAAAAGAATACAAGAAGGATTAAGCTCCCTCAGCATTAAAATAATCTAAGGCTAGGGACTTAGATAAGAAAAGCGCAAGCGCCTTGCCCACGAATGAACACAGACTAAGAACGCCACGTCCTGTGGCAACGTCTGCTTGACCCCCATCCTCCCAAAAGCTGCCGCTTTCGGTCGTGCGATGTTTATGCTGACGAGGCCTTCCTTGTACTGGGGGCCTCATGCACGAGAAGAGCCTCACGGAAAGCGTCCTTTGCCTTTTTGGGAGGCTCGGCTTGTAACCTCGAGGGTGTAGGCGCTGGAGCTAGACAGTTATCGACGTTCAAAATTTTATACTTTCTTACCTTTTAAAATAAGCAGGTATTATCCTGCTTTTTCTAATACTCTATCTCATCATAATCCTTAGGCTGCGGTACCGGCTGATCCCCCTTATATTTTCCAAACTCATTGACAAGCTCCCTCTCCTCTTTTGGACCTTGTGCCTGTTTTTTATTTTTCTCATCTCTTCTGGTCATTTCTTTTGCTCCTTCCTTATAGTTCTTTAAATTAATATGTGCTCATTATTATTATTTAAAGCATAATTTAGAAGGATTTTTCCTGAACTCTGTAAAATAGATAAAAACAGCACAATCAGATGATTAATAATAAGGAGATTCACATGTTAAAATTAGAACCTTTTACAGAAAAAGACTTCGATTTGCTCATCAGCTGGATTAGTACACCGGAATTATTGGTCCAGTGGAGCGGTGCTCATTTCAAATTCCCGCTAGATCATGAGCAGCTTGCTAAGTATATACACTCTGCGAATCTGGAAACCAGCTCGGATTATATCTTCAAAGTTATGGCAAACGATGAAATCGTCGGTCATATTTGCCTTGGCAGAGTAGACCGTGTCAACGAAACCGCGAGGATGGGCAAGGTTTTCATCCGCCCCGCAGCACGGGGGAAAGGGTATGCTTCAGAAATGATTCATCTAATCCTGAACATAGCCTTCCAGGAGCTGAAATTAAATAGAATCAGTCTCGGGGTTTTTGATTTTAATTTGCCTGCTATTAAGATTTACCAGCAGGCAGGTTTTCAAATGGAAGGACTTCTCAGGCAGACCAATAAAGTTAAAAATGATTATTGGAACTTGATAGAAATGAGCATCCTGAAAGGAGAATGGCAAGCCAGCAACGGGCTCGCCGGTATTCAATCAAACGTTTGATTGAATAGTGCTCATAAGAAAAGCGCAAGCGCCTTGCCCACCTCTTACAAGCACAAGACGAGCCTCCCGGAAAGGCGTCCTTTGCCTTTTTGGGAGGCTCTGCTTGTGACCTCGAGGGGGTATGCGCTGGAGCTAGACAGTTAACAGAGCGGATAACCTCCGCCCTGCTTGATCAGCTTGCTTTTTCCTCTGCTGGCACTTCCTGTTTTTCCTTGGAAAGGAACCATCCAGCTACTGCGATACCGATTAAGACTGCATAGAAAGTAACCTTCCATTCAGTCGACTTGGCAAACCCTTCAGGCAGGATCGCGAGTGCCGGATGGGACATTGTATAGACAGCCAGTTTAACACCAACCCAGCCGACAATTCCAAAAGCTGCAATCTCAAGCCCCGGTCTTCTGTGAAGCAGATCCACAAAGAGGTTTGCAGCAAAACGCATAATAATCAAGCCGATCATACCGCCGGCAAAGATGACAAAGAACTTTCCGCCGTCAAGACCGCCTACATGGCCAAGCCCTGAATCCGGAAGAGCTACAGCCAATGCGACTGCTGCCAGAATAGAGTCTACAGCGAAAGCAATATCAGCAAGCTCTACTTTAAAAACCGTCAGCCAAAAGCCAGATTGCTTTTTTGGTTTAGTGTCCCCTGCTTCTTCCTCGCCTTTTTTCACAAGAAACTTTCTTAATATATGATTGGCCGCAATGAACAGAAGATATAGTGCTCCAATCGCTTGAACCTGCCATACGTCAACTAAATAAGAAATCGCAAATAAGGATCCAAAGCGGAATATAAAGGCTCCTGCCAAACCGTAGAATAAAGCTTTTTTCCTCTGCTCCTCCGGAAGGTGCTTAACCATAATCGCCAGCACCAGCGCGTTATCAGCAGCCAATAAACCCTCCAGCGCCACAAGCAGCAGCAACACCCATCCATACTCAAGTATTAGTGATAATTCCATCTAAGCACCCTCCCTTATTTCACCTTTGTGTATTTTTCGTCTAAACGCTTTTCAATTTTCGCCAGCAATTCCTGATCTCTCAGTAGCTCTTCTTTGTTTTTCTTAATTAATTCAGCAAATGATATCTTAGCTTTTTTCATTTCGGTCTCCTTTCATTCTATTTTTTTAAGTATTGAAAGCTTCGCACTGTTTCCCTGCAGTTATGTCGATTGAGGATTTTCATTGCCAAATATCAGGCAATAAAAAAACCTCTACCAGCAAGCGGTAAAGGTTTTAAAAAACAAAAAAGACCTTTACCCGAAACAGGCAAAGGTCTTGCTAACAACGTTTAGGTTGCCAACAAAGCCGGGAGCTCTTAACTCCGAAATGACGACTCTGCTGTAAAAGCTACTCCCCTTTAGGAGAAACTATTCAACTATTTAAATTAATCATATTCCATTTTGTTCATAATGTCAATGCTTATGCAAATCGGTAATAAATTAAAATGAATGTCGCAAGGACGAAAATAAAGTTTAGGAATACAAACACAAATTGATCTGCTTTAGTTTTATGCAGCTTGATCGGCGGGTTATAGAAAGACACCCCTTCAATGATGAAAATAATCAGCACAATATGGATCATAAAATGCCCAATCACTTCTGTCATGCCAAACAGCATTGTGGTAGTGATGAAAATAACTGTCACAACGAAACCAACTACACGGTTAAGAATCCCTACTACAAGAAGGTAACCGACTACAAACTCAATGAATGCAGCCATAACAACGAATGCAGCTGGTGCAAAACCGAATGTCGGAACTCCGTGATTGGCCACAATATCCAGAGACATGCTTGGATATACCCATTTTTCAACAGCTACCCAGCATAAAGATAAGCCTGTGCCCAAATATAAGAATGGAAATCCAACCTTCTCCAGCTTCGTGCTGCCTACCATCAGGACTCCAATAATGGCAACATAATATCCATAATCAAGCATATGGAAAATGCCATTCTGCATGGTAACGTACACAAACAGCCCCAATAAAATAACGGACCCGGCCTTTGTTGAAATATGATGCGGAATTAGCAGAAAGCCAATCGCTGCCCACGTTAATATCATAGCAATCGTGCTGGTTAAATGAAATTCAGGCGCAAACAATGTTCCGTTCGTTACCTGGATTATTAATGCCGCAGCAGTACCATACTTCAGGATATATCTGCTGTATTTGCGGAAACCTGAGAGCCAGTCATCAAGCTTTTTGGCTTTGGCCCATTGTGATGTCCTTGAGATAATCAAGGTCAAAAGCGCAAGGACAATCGCAGCCGTCAGGGCCAGTCCCATAAATAGAGGTGATAATATATTTTCAATGGTTTCCTTTTGAGGTGCCACATTCGTGAACCATTTCACATGAGCGCTTGTAAAAAAAGGTGTCATGACTAAGCCTGATATTAATAAATACTGGAATATTTTTTTCATGATGATCGTGCCTCCTTGATGGCAGTTAAAAATCATATAAACCATATAAGTACAGTATTAATATATTATACTTTTCTATACTGTGGATTATTCAAAAATGAATATTATGTGAAATGTTTCACATAATACATGCAATTAAAATACAGGCGAAGAGAATTCGCCTGTATTTTAATTCCCTACTTTTCTTTTTTCAGAGCTGAAAGTACTGTTTTTTTCTCTTCATTCTTTACCTCATCTGACACTAAATCTTTTGCGGCACTTTTAAACTCCGTTAAGGTCCGCCCAAATGCCCTCCCAATTTCGGGAAGCTTGGATGGCCCAAATATGATCAATGCAATGACAAGAACGAGAATTAAGCCTGGAATGCCAATGTTGGATATCATCTTCTCACCGTCCTTTTAATGTAATACTTTTTCACGCTTTTTCTTAAGCTGCTTTTCATGTGCCCGGGTATGGGCGCGATGGCGGTCTTCCTCCACCTCAGCAGATATTCGAACTCCCTGAGGGACAGCTGAAGCCGAAACCTGCTTCAAGCCAGCTTGATCTTTTTCAAATACAAAGGATGCTCTCGTTGAAATATCCGCCCCAGGCTCTGTTACGAAAGGAAGCACCCGATAATCTGCACGCCATTGCTCTGGTGTTACCCGGCAGCGGACATAGCCTCTATAATTATTAAAGAACTTAATATGCGGATTCTCTGCAAGCGTCTTTTCCGTATCCCCTCTCACATCTGATCCATTTCCACCTGATGTGATAGAGGTTCCGACAAATTCAGCCCCAATCAGCTTTGCATTTGGATCATTATAGTCTGTTAGAATATTGGAAGCCCAGCTTGCATGAACATCCCCAGTCAGAACAATTAGGTTTCCGATATTGTTTGAAACAGCAAAATCAGCCAAACGCTGCCGGGCAGCAGGGTAACCATCCCATGCATCCATGCTGAACTTCGGCGAAGCAATTGTCCCGAAATTTCTCTGGGCAAAGAACACCTGCTGTGCAAGGACATTCCAATGCGCTTGGGAGCTGGCTAGATTGCTTTCAACCCATTGTTCCTGTTCCTTGCCAAGGAGAGTCCGGGCTGGATCAAGCGACTCCGGCGTATGCGGCTTGCTGCCATCGCCATTTGCCTGGTCATCCCGATATTGCCGCGAATCAAGCACAAGGAATGACGCCAGGCTGCCGTAGCTGAACTCCCTATACAACTGCATACCATCACCATTTGGCATGGAAGATAACCGGAGCGGCATGTGCTCATAATATGCCTGATAAGCTGCTGCCCTGCGTTTAATAAATGCTTCAGCTGACTGGCCTTTTTCCGGAACCCCTCCTGCATAGTTATTTTCCACCTCGTGGTCATCCCAAGTGACCACCCAAGGGAAAGCAGCATGAGCTTCTCTCAGATGCTGATCAGATTTGTACTGAGCATGGCGATTCCGATAATCTTCTAGAGAGATAATTTCCGGTCCGCTATGATGGCGGACATTTCCTGTTGGTGAAATATATTCATTTGATCCATATTCATATATGTAGTCTCCAAGGTGAATGACAAAATCCAAATTTTCCTTTGCCATATGCTGATAGGCTGTAAAAAACCCATGTTCATACTGCTGACATGAAGCAAATGCAAATGATAGCCCTGATACTTTAGCACCCGCAGGCGGAAGTGTCTTTGTTTTGCCAATTGGGCTTAGTTCATTGCCGCTTTTAAAACGATAATAATAGACAGTGTTCGGCATTAAGCCTTCTGCCTCCACATGCACAGAATGCGCCAATTCCGGCACCGCAATTTCAGTCCCGTGTTTAACAACTTTTCGGAAGTGTTCATCTGCAGCAAGTTCCCATTTGACTGGTACAGCATGTTTTGGCATCCCGCCTCCATTAAGCGGATCGGGCGCTAACCTTGTCCATAAAACCACACTGTCCGAAAGAGGATCTCCTGATGCGACCCCGAGCGTAAAAGGGTATTTGCTGAACTTAGGAGCAGCATCAACCTTTAGATTGCCCATCCCTAATGATTGCGCCATAGCCAGGGCAAGCGAAAAACCGGCAATTTTCCCTGCACCAGATAAAAAGCTCCGGCGGTCAATGTCCCTCTTCAAGTTCTCTTCATTAAACTTCCTGATTAAATCATCAATCGACCTCTCATTGTTCATTTTCTTCACCTCTTAATTCAATCTGGATTCACAGTTAATTATAAGAGGCATTTTTTAAAGCAATATGAAGATGTGTAAAGGAGAATGACAATACCTCTGCCTATTTTATCAGGACTTTTGTAAGGATTTGGGTTTCTTTCAGCCTATAATCTAGACTTGCAGCCAAAATGCCTTTGTACCCCTGTATCATTTGTCCCAACTTTTTTTACAATATATACATAGAATATTAACGAATCCTGTCAAAATCTTTTAGTTTACTAATCTATAAATAGTGGTTATGATGATAGTTATAATCTTGAAAAGGGGTGAGGGAATGGGGAAACGTCAGGTAATGCCACTTTTACTGCTGTCTGTGTTTTTATCCTTTCTCATTACCCAATATCCTGGTGTCCATTATAATGACATTCCGATGGACCAAAGCAAAGCGGTAACAGTTTCTGACTTTACCGAGAGCTTCCTATTAAAAGATGATCCCAAAAAGCATATCTTCACGTTCGATATCATCTCTTTATCCATTACAATTCTGGCAGTTATCCTTTTTGTATATAGAGCCCTGCACATCGCCCGCAGGAAAAAGATTTTTTATACTCCAATTTTCTACGAGGCGAATTATGTCATTCAAGCTCCTTAATTGTCCAACAAAACAATTAAAGGAGGAAGACATAATGTGGATTAGATTTTTAATGATTGGGTTATTTTCATTAACAGCTTCCAGCCTGTTCTTTTATCAGGGGATGGAAATGTATCATGCTTTCACAGATTTCTTTAGACAAAAATAAGAAGTTGGCGCCCAGGGATTCCCTGGGCGTTTTTAATTCATTAAAAAACCGGCCTGCTTTATCCCCAGGCCGGTGTACTTTCTTACTGTGCTTTTGCATATTTATCGTCTATTTTTTTTTCGATCTTCTCAAGCTCACGGCGATCTCTTAAAAGTTCTTCTCTATTAGCCTTAATCATTTCAGGCATTGATAATTTTTTCTTTTTCATTTCTGCTCACCTTCTTTCATGATGTTGGTAATCTTCTTGATGCAAGATCTTTTTTTTTGACAGTGCCTCTTAAAAAACAATCGTCTTATTGCCATGCACTATGACTTTGTCTTCCACATGCCAGGCGACTGCCTGTGCGAGGACCTGCCTCTCCACATGCCTGCCGGCAATTTTGAGATCCTGTGCAGTGTGCCTGTGGTTAACCCGCTGGACATCCTGCTCAATGATCGGGCCTTCATCCAAATCATTTGTTACATAATGGGCGGTTGCCCCAATCAGCTTGACTCCGCGGTTAAACGCCCGTGCATAAGGATTGGCTCCCACGAAGGCCGGCAGAAAGCTGTGATGGATATTGATGATCCTGTTTGGATATTTGGAAATAAAGCTTGGCGAAAGAATCTGCATATATCTCGCCAGCACAATGAAATCCGCTTTTCCTTCCAGCAGCTCAACCGCCTTTTGCTCGGCTTCCGCTTTATTGTCCGGCGTAATCGGAACATGATGATAGGGTATTCCGAAACCCTCCACCACTTCCCTCATGTCGGGATGATTGCTGATCACCAGGGGAATATCCACTTCAAGCTCCTTCGATTTCCAGCGCCACAGCAGCTCGAGCAGACAGTGATCCATTTTAGAAACAAATATGGCCATCCGCTTGCGCTCGCCTTTGCCGCTCAGCTTCCACTCCATAGAGTATTCCCTGGCCATTTCAGGCAGATCCTCTTTCAGTTTTGGAAAGGACTCATCAAAATGATTCATATCGAATTCAATCCGCATGAAGAAGATGCCTGCCAGCGGATCTGTTGTGTGCTGGTCAAAATGCACAATGTTCGCGTTATGCTCCAGCAGAAAGTTAGAGACTGTGGAGATGATGCCTGGCCTCTCTGGACAGGATATCAGTAATGTCGCCCGGTTTGCGTTAACATTTGTATTCATCTAGATTCCTCCAACTGCCTTGCCATCCATAAAAAAAGGACAGAAAAAAGGCGGCTTGTTTATCCCCCTTCTCTGTCCTTTTACCTGAGAGTTTGACCCCTTTGGTGTCGCAAAGTCCATGCGCGCTCTCCAGAGATGCGTCCGACTGAGGTTCTGTCTACCTGAGAGATTGGCTTCAAGGGTATTTTTGAAGCTTGCTCCTTCGGTGGCTACTGTATGCTCTCTCCCGCAGCCGTCATTCGCTCAATATTTTTGTTATTTTCAGAATAATATATTTTTTAAATTATGTCAATCGAACTAGGTTTCTTTCACAAAATTGCCACAATTTCCGTCTGGCTTTAAAGCTGATTTACTTTGGAAAAAGAAAAGTAAAAAAGCTCGAAGACAAAGTCTCCAAGCCTTTTTCTACACAGAAGCCTTCGGTTTAGGCTCCCTTTTTTGCCATGCAGCCGTGATAAATAACGTAACAATCAATAATGCCAGACCGAGAACAAACGGATAGGTTATCCGTACATCATAAAGTACACCGGCTATCGTTGGCCCCAGAACGTTTCCAATACTCATATAAGCATTGTTCATTCCCATCGCAAATCCCTGTTCATTACCGGCCATTTTTGAGATTAGCGTGGTTAAAACCGGGCGAAGAATGGAAGTTGCAAGGAAAATGATCAGCGAAATAACGAAGAAAAGTGCATAGCTGCCTGCAAACAGTGAGACAAGGAATCCTGACGCTGCAACAGCCAAAAAGATATTCAATACCTTTCCTTCTCCAAATCTCCTAACCACCCGATCGACGACAAACAACTGTACAATAACACTAATGATCCCCGTCGAAGTCACCATAACCGCTATTTCCTGCGGAGTGGCAGCAAATTCATTATCCAGATAAAGCCCCAGAACTGATTCATAAGCCATTAATCCAAAGCTCATCACCAATGTAATGACAAGCGGAATAAAATAAGGCTTCTTAACAGACATTGCCAGCTTCTTGACCATTGGTTCCTCTTCTGGCATCTCTCCTGGTCCGGTCTGCAAGGTGCTGCTTTCTTCGAGGAGCACAATGGAGAATAGAACAGCCACTAGAGATACAAGCGCTGAAATCAGAAATGGCATTTTCAGGCCGAAGTCTGCCAAAAACCCGCCAATTCCAGGTCCAACCACAATTCCGAGTGACATCGCAGCTGATACAAGGCCATTCCCTTTTGCACGCTGCTCCAGGGTAGTAATATCAGCAATGTAAGCAAAAATAGCCGGAATCAGCAAGGCAGCTCCAACGCCTCCAATGACACGTGAAAAGTAAAGCAGCCAAATGGAATCTACTGCATAAAAGACAAGCATGGATAATGTCAAACCAGCTAACCCGTAAATAATCATCTTTCTGCGGCCGTACTGGTCCGCCCATTTCCCCGCAATGGGAGAAAAAATCAGCTGGGCACCCGCAAAAATGGCAATCATCAGGCCTGCTGCCGTTCCTCCCTGATTAATGGATTCCAAATAAGCCGGCAAAATCGGAATAATAATTCCAAAGCTTCCGATTGCAATAAACATATTGATCATCAAAATGATCATCTTTTTCTTTTGATCCCCTGACAAAACGGATACCCCTCCTTCTATATGTGAAAAATTTACATTATTTTTTTCGGCACGCTAAATAGCTTATAATGAGACAGGCTGCTTTGTCAAAGGAAAAAAAGAGAAGCTGCAGCATGTGCTGAAGCCTCTTGTGTTTACCTTTAAAATTTGTCCGGGAATTGCTTCACAACCGCATCAGAAATGGCATCAGCCATCCTGATAATATGTGTTACTCCATCATCAATTGCCACGATTCTTGCTTCCCAATCCTTAACAAGACTTGCTGTCAGATCATCTGTTACTAATTCCAAATGCTTATAAAGCAGTTTTTTCACATCTTCATTTTTCAGATTTGGATTGGCTCCGCTTAGAAATACCGAGATATCATCAGCATTGCGATGCCACTCTTTGTTCAGCTGATTCACTTTGGCGCCTTGCCCGCTCTTTGCTGCCTCCACAATATTACCTGCAATGACAATATGCTCTTTAAGCAGTTCTGTCAGCTTAGCTCCTGCAGCTTCGCCGTAATAAGGCTTGATGGAATTCCCTATCTCCTCCTGATTTTTAAGCAGGCGGGCCAATACCTGCTTCTGATCCTCCGCTCCAGCAGTTGTGGCACTTGTAATATAGTTGCTTGTCCATAATACATGGTCGATCCAAAGTCTGCGGAATTCGTTTTCAAACTTAACCTCTGATTGGGTGAGACACGTTTTTTGTGCAGCTGCACTGCCCGGAGCTGCCAGCATATTCAGCGGCATGAACAGCATTATTCCTATGATCAATAATTTCTTCATATCCTTTTCTCCTTCCTAATTGAAAAAGCCTCCTTCTTATTTTGATTATTCTAAGACTTTTCATTCCAAAAAATAAAGCTCGAGGCTAATGCCCCAAGCTTTTTCAATCAAACGTTTGATTTATTTGCATATAAAGCATATTTACTTTCAGATAAATCATTTTACTATCGTATAGACAGAATTACTTTAAGATAACCCATTTAACTTTCGTATAAAAAGATTTACCTTCGAATAAATGATCACACCGCTGCCACAGCAGCAAAAAACTCATTATAAAGTGCCTGTACCGCACGTACTTCATCTACTGCCTGGACGCCAAACATCATGCTCACTTCAGAGGAGCCCTGATTGATCATTTCCATATTTACTTTCGCTTTAGCGAGGGCTTTGGAGGCACGGGCCATTGTTCCGATGTTCTGGCGCATCCCCTCTCCAACCACCATAATAAGAGAAAGACTGTGCTGGATTTTCACTTCATCTGCTTGAAGTTCATGCTGTATGCGCCTCAGAATTTCTTCCTCCATTCCATCAGTAAATTGGTTTTCCCGCAGGATAATGGAGATGTCATCAATTCCTGATGGTGTATGCTCATAGCTGAGGCCATACTCTTCCAAAATGGTCAGCAGCCTCCTTCCAAAGCCGACTTCCCTGTTCATTAAGTATTTTCCGACATAGATGCTGCAGAATCCCTGGTCACTGGCAATCCCGATCACAGGTCCGTTAGTGTTATCCCGCTCGTTCACAATCGTGGTGCCGGGAGCAGACGGATTATTCGTATTTTTTATCTGCACAGGAATTCCCGCCCGAAATGCCGGTACAAGCGCTTCATCATGCAGGACAGTAAAGCCTGCATAGGAAAGCTCCCGCATTTCCCGGTATGTCAATTCTTTGATTTCTTTAGGGCTTTCTATAATAAAGGGATTTACCGAATAGACAGCGTCCACATCTGTAAAGTTTTCATATAAATCCGCCTTGGCTGCACCAGCCAAAATGGAGCCTGTCACATCCGATCCGCTTCTTGAAAATGTGAACACCTGCCCGTCCCTGCTGTATCCAAAGAAACCCGGAAAAATGATGATCCCGTCCTGCTCCCTTAATGCAAGCAGCTTGTCATATGCTTCAGGAAGCACCTGTGCGTTGCCGGGCTCTGGACTGACAAGCAATCCCGCTTCCTTCGGGCTCACATATCTGGCTTCTGCGCCCTGTTGCTGAAAATATGCTGCAACAAGCTTAGCGTTATTATCTTCGCCGCTCGCCTTGATCAAATCCATGAAAACTTCAGGATCATGCGTATCACTGGACAGCCTGGTAAAAAGATCCTCCCTGATGATATCTTTAATGTCCGGACCAAGCTCTAATTCATCAGCGATTTGGCCATACCGATCCAATACAGCTTCAGCCAAATCATCTGCTGCTTCCCCCTTAATCCGTTTCTCTGCACATGTAATTAATAAATCAGTAACCTTGTCATCCTGTGAAAATCGCTTTCCAGGAGCCGAGACAACAATGATCTTTCGCTCTGGATCAGCACTTACAATATTGAATACCTTCTCGATTTGCTTTCCGGATGCTAAAGAAGATCCTCCGAACTTCACCACTTTCATCATGACATCTCCCAATCTCTGAAAATTTAATCTTTATTTTACTCTTATCCCCACAGAAATCAAGAGAAAATTCTACCCTACAAAAACAAATGTTCACCCTAAAAATACACAAAGATATATAAATATAGTAATTTCACTTACTATTTGTGAATAAGACGTTAAATAACATTATTTTAATAAAACAAAAGAAAACGCTTACATATTAAATTTATTTTCGTGATTAAATAAAGCAAAAAATGATCAAATTAGTGGTTTTCACTCTCCCGAAATGGGGTATATGTTAAGGATATTTATATAAAGAATTAAATCGTAAAACACGGGAAGGGAAAAAGTCTATGGGAATCCTAGTTGTGGACGATAATCAAGCCAACTTATTTGTTATTCAACATATATTAAAACGCGCGGGGTATAAAGACCATTTAACATTTTCTTCTGCAAAGGATATGTTTCAGCACCTTCAGGGGTATTCATCTTTTTCAGCCGATATAAAAGCAGACATAATTCTGATGGATATTATGATGCCGGAGATGGATGGAATTGAAGCATGCCGCCGGCTTCAGCAGATTCCGCATTTGAAGGATATTCCGGTAATTTTTGTAACTGCATTGGAGGACTCGAATAAAGTTGCAGAAGCTCTTGATGCGGGCGGGACCGATTATGTCATGAAGCCCATTAATAAGACGGAGCTGCTTGCCCGCATTCGCGCTGCCTTAAGGCTTAAATATGAGAAGGACTGGCATAAGGAGCAGGAAAACAAAATCAGGAATGAACTGGATTTATCCATGCAGGTACAAACCAGCATGCTGAGCGAACCCATTTATCATGAACATACACTGTTAAAGGCTTCCTACCTGCCAGCCAACAAACTTGCAGGGGATATGTATTACTGGCACCAAATAGATGAACATCGCTATGCTGCCATACAGCTGGATATGATGGGCCACGGGATTTCAGCTTCTCTTGTATGCATGTTTATCTCTTCTGTTCTCAGAGATGCCATCAGAACATGCAGTGATCCTGAATACGTCATGAACGAGCTGAATCGGTGGATGAATTCCCTTAACCAGCGCAATCAGCGGATTCCATATTATTTTACAGCTATTTACCTCGTCCTTAATAAAAAAGCTAAAACAATCGAGTATGTAAATGCCGGACATCCAGCCGGATATGCACTTGTTGACAAAGATGAAATGGTCAGCTTATCCAGCAATATGTGTGCAGTCGGCTTTTTTGAAGACATTACAATACAAAAAGAAACAATTCCCTATACAGATTCCATTCAGCTGCTCTTGTTTACAGACGGAGTTGAAGAAGCAGTAGAGCAGAATAATCTCAATCCATGTGAGTATCTTCAGCGCTTCGCATCCTTTCACTGGAATGCAGCCAGAACCGCAGAGCCAATCGATATGATACTGACTAAGCAGCAGCAGGCAAGCGCTGATGATGATATGTGTGTTGTTCTGGTTCAGGCAGATTAGGCTGTATACATAATTATTTTTTACAAAAAAAACAGAGTGCAATCCCTCAAAAATAGGGTCCGCACTCTGTTTTTATTATACATGAGAAATCTTCCTGAATATCTTTTCCTGCAGGTTGATTTCTTCAAATACAGGGTCTTCCATCCGCAGTGCTTCCTTGCTGCCAAGCCCCAGAAAACCTCCCATGCTGAGACTTTCATTAAAAAGATTAAAAACATGGCTCTGCAGGTCAGTATTAAAATAAATCATCACATTTCGGCACATAATCACATGAAATTCATTGAAGGAGCCATCAGTCACCAGATTATGCTGGGCAAAAACCATTCGATCAAGCAGGCATGCATTCAGATAAGCTGCTTCACAATCGGTTGTGTAGTATTCAGAGAAGGATTTTTTTCCACCGGCCATAATGTAATTCTTTGTATACAGCTGCATTTTTTGCAGAGGGATTATTCCACTCTCTGCCTTTTTAAGCACCTTTTCATTGATGTCTGTGGCGTAAATCTTCGTTCGTTCACCCAGTCCCTCTTCTTCAATCAAAATAGACATGGAGTAGGCTTCTTCCCCAGTCGAACAGCCTGCATGCCAAATTCTGATCTCCGGCAATTCTCTGAGCATCGGGACAACCTCATTTCGAAAAGCCTTAAAAAATGAAGGGTCCCGGAACATTTCTGTCACATTGATTGAAAAATCGCTCAGTACCTTTTGCAGATACCCCTCTTCATGGATAACCTTTTCCGTGAGGCTTGTTATGCTGGGAAGCCGATCACTGCTAAGGCGATTTTGGATTCTCCTGGCAATTGATGAGCGCATATATTGCCGGAAATCATATCCGGATAAACTATAAATGGCCTTTAAAAGCAATTCTATTTCTAATTCTTCCTTTTTCAATTCCTTCATTCCTCAACTTTCGAGAACAAAATAATATGCAATGTCCGTATGTTGTCCTGACTGATCCTCCCTGCCATCTATGAAAGCCATACTCTCATAACGGACAGCAGCTGGTCCAGTTTTAAAGGCTTGCTGATATAATCCGTAGCACCCGCTTCCATGCACTTTTCCCTATCGCCTTTCATCGCCTTGGCGGTAAGGGCAATGATTGGAACATCCTGGTGCCTGTCCAGCCCTCGAAGCCTCTTCATGGTTTCATAACCATCCATAACCGGCATCATAATATCCATCAGTACAATATCAATCTGTTCTGTACCCATTATCAAATCGAGGCACTGCATCCCGTTTTCTGCTGTAAGGACATTCATGCCTTCTTTCTTCAAAGCATTTTTCAGCGCATAAATATTTCTGTGGTCATCATCTACGACAATGACTGTTTTGTCTTTAAGCTCAGTACCTGAATGCTGCTCTGCTTCAGTATCTCCTTCAGCATCTTTAGTTTCAGCTGCCTCAGGCACCTCCGGGACAGGTTCAGCGGTTACAGCAGCTTCTTCAAAAGCAAGCGAACCTGCCTCTATTTCAGGCATTCCGTTTGGCAGATTCGGGATAACAAGTGTAAACCGGCTTCCTTTTCCTTCTTCACTCTCCACTTTGCAGATACCGCCGAGCAGCTGGGCAAATTCCTTGGAGATGGACAATCCAAGGCCCGTGCCTCCATATTTTCTCATTGTGGCGCCATCAGCCTGCTGGAAGGCTTCAAAAATCAGCTGCTGCTTCTCGGGTGAAATGCCAATGCCTGTGTCGAGCACTGTTATTTTCAGCCAGTCATTTGTATAGATGGATAACGGCAATCCAAAGAAATCGCCTTTTGAAGCTTTTTCAAACGTGACTGCTACTGAACCTTCTTCCGTAAATTTAAATGCATTTGAAAGAAGGTTTTTCACAATCTGCTGCAGCCGCTGCTCATCCGTATTGAATACAGGAGGAACTTCTTCCGAAGTGCTTACAGTAAATTCAAGATTTTTATGCTTTGCCACTTGTGTAAAATGCTGCTTCATCCGCTGCGACATTTCACCCATATTTACTTCCTCAAAGCTGATCTCCAGTTTTCCTACCTCTACTTTTGAAAGGTCCAGAATATCATTAATCAGTGTAAGCAGATCCTGTCCTGATGTATGTATAACCTTGGAAAACTCCTTTTGCTCATCCGTTAGGACTTGATCCGGATCTTCTGCCAGCATTTCCGATAAAAGCAGGATACTGTTAAGCGGCGTTCGCAGCTCATGCGACATATTTGCCAGAAATTCTGACTTGTATTTTGAGCTTAGACCCAGCTGTTTTGCTTTTTCCTCGAGTTCTTCCTTGGCAGCCTGAAGTTCTTCGGATTTCATTTCAGCATCTCTGGAACGCTCTTCAAGCTGCTCATTAATCATCCGCAGCTCTTCGGATTGACTCTGCATTTCTTCAGATTGCGCCTGCAGCTCCTCAGACTGGGACTGCAGCTCTTCAGCCTGTGCCTGCAGTTCCTCTGTCTGCGCCTGGGACTCTGCCAGTAAGCGTTCAATCTCCATTCTTCCTGAAATATTCGTAATGGCTATTCCTAATGTTTCAATTACTTTATCCAATAGTTTGATCTGTGCATCAGTGAACGGCCTCAAACTTGCCAGTTCCACAACTGCCACTACCTCGTCCTTTAGCATGACGGGAGCCATCATGATGCTTTTCGGCCTGACATCTCCCAAACCGGTTGATAGAACCTTGTAATTCTCAGGAACATCTTGAAGAAATACCGTTTTCTTATCCCTGGCCGTCTGCCCTGCTATTCCTTCTCCCTCATAGAAAAAGTCTCTTCCTGCATCTTCGGCTCCATCTGCATATGCAGCCTGTTTCCTGAATACAGGTTTGCTTCCGCTGTCATCTTTCACATAAACGACTCCAAGATTGGCTCCAGCGGCAGGTGCCAGCCTCGAGATAAAGTCATCTGCCAAATTGGCTATCGTTACGTGCTGGCTATAGATACTAACCAATGAAGCAGACTGGCTTTGAATCCAGTTCTGTTCACTAATTTCAGCGGAATAGCGCTGTTCTTTCTCATAATAGTTCTCAAGGGAATCAGCCATCGAGTTAAAGGCTTTCGCAATTTCACCGATTTCATCTTTTGTTTCGATATTCAGCCTTGAAATGGAAGAAAGGTCCTGATAATCAATCTCCTTAATCCCTTTTGTAATCAAGCTGATGTTTCTGCCTGTACTTCTGATCACCCATACCGTTACTCCTACGATTAAGACAATGGCTAATGCAACCGCAGCAACCAAAGTTGATACTAACTGGCTATATGTTTCATTTGCACTTTTCAGCGAATCTGCCATAAGTGATTCCTGATACTCTTTAAATTCACCCAGCTTGATCAGCAGTGCGTTTCGGTTTTCTCTCTCACTTCTGTATAGTGCTTCTAAAGAATCCATTTCACCGCTTCCCATTAAATCAGTAAAGCTGTTTTGCATTTGGGCATATGATTCGTATGCCTGCTCCACTTCTTTTAAGAGCAATTTCGATTTCTGTCTATTTAATTCTTGCTCTAGATTAATTACTCGGGTTTGTATCCCCTCATGGTTGGCATTCACCAATTCAGCCGTCATGGCTGAATCTGCAGAGTCTTTGTCGGTGAGCACACTCAATAGCTGCTGGTCAGTCTGGTAAAACAGCTGTCTGATCTCTGTAGCCTGGTTTACCTTATAATATCGATCCTCCACAATTTCCAGCATGTTTGCCTTCATTCCGTTTACCATAGACAGAATGACAAACATCAGAATAAACAAAAAAAATACGGTTAAGCCCAATCCCATCATTTGCTTTCTTTTAAAGCTCACCTGTTCTCTCCTTCTTTCCCCCGATTTTTCTTTATCATCTTTCTTGTGCATGTTCACGCTTTATGAGATTAAGGTTTTAATAGACCAGCTTCTTTACCCTTATTTGATATAAACCAAACCTATTTTTCTATTTTTTTCATAAAAAAAGAGGAAGGATAACTCCTTCCCAATGTTTAACGATATTCCTTAACTCTTTCCCCTGCTGAAGTCATCCATTCAAACTGGCGGAGCTTCAAGTCAAATAGTGTCAGAGGATCCTGGTAAATCTCAGGATTTTTGCGCATATCGCTTAATGCTTCTTTATTTTCTGCAATGTTCGTATATGTCTCTTCAACTGTATTATTCAATACGTCAAACGGATTTCTGAAGAACATCTTAATATCCCGCTCAAGCGATTTCTCGAAGAGTTCGAATTGCTGCATGAATTTATCGGTGATGAATTCTGCAATTTCGCTATAGTCTTCATGCTCAATGAACTGTTTATATTTATTATGGAGCATGGTTTTATTCTGCTGAATCGCTCCAAGCAGCTTTCCTGCACTCTTCAGCAGGAACTGTGATGGCGAAAAGCGGTTTAGAATGTTGGCCTTTTCCAGCTGAACACTCCCGCGCGTCATCCGGTCCGCGTCGCGGCGCCAGTCATCCAGAACCCTGAAGTCACAGTCCAGCGCGATTTTCTCCTCGCCGTATAGCTCATTGAAGCCTTCGCTCATCTCATCCAAATATGCCTGGCTGCTTCTGAATTCTCCTTCACTTTCCGCAATCCACTCCTGAATGGAAACATGAAACTCCGGCAAAACCGTATCTTCAATATATTGATGTATCCGATTATTCATTTCATCATTTAGCTCAGAATGGATTTTTCCGAAATCACTGTCTTCTGTCACCATTTCTGAACAGTTCCGAAGCAGTTCCGGAATCTGCTTCTCAAGATCCGCTCTCATTTCTTCTTTAATCTTACTGTAAGATCTTTTAATCGTCCGGACCTTCTCTTCTTCCATATCCATCAGCTGATTATTGGCACCCTTTAGTTTTGTCACCATCTCTTCGTTCCATTTAATCGTATCAATCAAGCTGTTTTCCATCTCAACTCGCTTTTCAAGAAGGAATTTGATGGATTTTTTTATATAGTAAAGAACTTTTGCTGTACGCTCTTCTTTCCGGTTCCGCCCATCCATCATCGACTTGATAAAGACGGCTAAATCATTGAGCTGGCTTTCGCTGTCATAATAGGCGGAAAAAGCAAATACCTTTGCTTTCGGGAAATAGGTATGAACACGGGACTGAGTTTCATCAAGAAGTTCTATAGCATCCTGGCTGTCCGGAATCCGATCCATTTTACTGAGAAGGAAATGAATAGGCAGTTCCGGAGCCTGTTCTCTCATTCTCACAGCAAGATCCAGCTCTTTATCTGTCAGAGGCGAATCCGCATTAAGGACAAATAGCATGCTGTCAGCGAAATGAAGATATTGGAACACACCATTTCTGAACTTGCTTTGACCCGCAAGACCTGGTGTATCGATGACAGCTAGTCTATTATTCTGTAAAAAGGTGAATGGCATTCTGCAGCGGATGAGCATCTGCTGGCTTTTCTCTGCACTTTGCCTAAAACCCTCAAGATCAGAAATGGTCCGTACTTCCTCGTCCGTAATAGCATGGATTTCCGCTTCATCACTATCCTTGAACAGCACTGAAGCAGATGTAGAATCCCCCATCAGCTCTTCACCGAGAAGAGTGTTAACAAACGCGGATTTTCCATTTGAAGCTGCACCGGCAATCAGCAAATGTCCGGAATCCAAATCAAGGAGCTCACGGACCATCCATTCAAATCGCTCACCCATCAGGACGCCTTTATCCTTTGCCCATTTCATGATATTTTCGAAAAGCTTAAAGCTTTCCTCCAGGCCTTCCTGATAACGGACAGAACGGCTCACAAGGCTTTCTGCTTCACTGACAGCAGAAGAGTCAATATTGGATGGGAATATTTCGCTCCATGCCAGTACTGCCGATGCCGAAACAAGATAATGAGAAGGGGCAGCTATTTTCACCCAATTCGTTATGTGATTTGGTATCAGATGGGATAAATCCCGGATTAAATACTTGCCGCTGATCAATTCAAGATAAGTTTCCTTATAAAGCTCCGAAAGCACGCTCCATGTATGTGAGCGTCCCGGTTCCATATTCAGGAGAAGATGATTATATTCTTTCAGCCATGAGAAATACAGATCAGATTTCTTGTAGCTATCCCACAGAGCCGCTGATAAGCCTTCAAAGTGAGCCTGATCTGCACGGTATAACACCGAAAGCGCCTCACTGAAATAGTTCGGCTCCATTTTTGCTGTCCGCCCCTGTTCCACATACGAATGAAGAACTTCAAACCAGGATAGGGATTCCGTCCTGATTGCTTCATTGACAGCCAGCTCCACTGCATTTCCCCAATCACTGTGTTCTTCAAAGAACCCTCGTGCAAGATCGGTCACATCCGGATAATCCGGATTTAGCCGAACTGCCTCTTTAATGGATTCAACAGCCAATTCAAGCTTGCCGCGCTGTATGTAAAGTGAAAACAGCTGGAGAAGCACTTCGGTCTTTAACACCTCAGAATCTGTTTCAATGGATTTATAAAAGTCCTCTGCATTTGAAAGCAGATCTAATTCAAAATATGCATCAGCCATATTTTTCTGAGCCCATGGCCCCAATTCATTCGGAATGCTTTCCCATTTAAAAATGGCCGCTTCATAATCCTTGTTACGGAAATAGACTTCACCCTGGGCGAAGCGGATATTAGTTAAATCAGGCATCTCGTTCTGCTGCTCAGCCACATACAGTTCACCCAAAACCCTGATCGGATGCACATTTTCATTAGATTCCATAAAGGTCTTATAAAAGGTTTTGCTGATTAGCTGCTTCTCTAAAGTCATCTTGATCCCCCGCAGTGCTATTTTTAAAAGTGCGCCTAAAAGGCGGCGGCTTTTAAAAGAATTTTATTAATCCAGCCTGCTGATTTCCTAATTTCATAGGGCTTTATCAGCAGAATTTATAAAAAAACGCATAATACGCCAATTTTCATCCTTTATCCTTATATTGTAGCAAAAATTTTTCTGCAAAAAATTTCATTTCTCTATCATTTTTGAAACATTGTTGTATTGCTGTGTAATATTTTTAATAGTTTGAATCAGCTTCTCTCTATTAATACCACCTCTGTTCAAAATAAAAACTGGCAGACAGAAATATATATTCCTGTCTGCCAGTATTCATTCTTCATTATGAGGCTTGCTGCGGCCGTCCGGCCCGGCGCTGTCTCCCATAGAGGACTGTAACAGCCATGCCCAGAATCAGGAACACACTTGATATTTGGAATAGTGCCGCCGTTTCCACAAACTGGGCAAGCACCCCAAACACAAGCCCGCTTAGTCCAATGCCAAGGTCGATAGAGGAGAAGAACATTCCGTTTGCCACACCGCGCCGGTTGGATGGTGTCATCGATAACGTCCAGGACTGCAAAGTAGGAATCAATGAGCCAAAGCCAATTCCAAACAAAATTCCGCTAATGATAATAAACAAATTCGAATGAGCGAAGGAAAGTACCCACATTCCTATGAAAGTCAGGAACGTACAAAGCAGCACAAGCCCCATCGGCCCCCGCTGGTCAAACCACTTTCCGGCAACCGGCCTTGAGAGCGATGCCATAATCGCATTAAACAGGTAGAAAAGGAAAATCTGATCAATGCCGCGCTCTTCTCCAAAAATAACGATGAACGTTACAATAGAGCCATATCCAAATGTCACAATTATTGTGATGAATGCAGGAAACCAGCTGGATTTTTCCACTAAAGACCCCAGGTAAGAGAATTTAAGGTCCTCTTTCCTTGTTTTCATAACAGCCTCAGGCGTTTCGTAGCGGACAACAGCCAGGAGCACAATGGCAATCACTCCGAGTACACTTGAGATATAAATAAGATTGGTAAAGGAAGTAATCTGATATAGGTAGATTCCAAGACTTGGAGCAATGATCATTCCGATCGTAACACTCAGGCCATAGTAACCCATTCCTTCTCCAAGCCTGGAATTAGGCACTACATCTACAGCAGCTGTCCCATTCACAGTAGTTGACCAGCCCCATGCAAGCCCATGAATGAATCGGAACAACAGAAAAATCATCACCACGCTTGAAAGCGGGTAAATTATGGTTATTGCCAAAAGCGCTGCTGCCCCAATCAGCACCAGCTGCTTTCTTGCTTTATATTCCAGCATGAACCCGATGAAAGGCCTGCTCAAAACGGCTCCAATCGAAAACAGTGCTGTCACCAGCCCAATTTCAAGACCAGTTGCCCCTATGGACTTTATATATGGAGGCAATGTTGGAATCAGCATCTGAAAGGACATAAAAATAAATAAATTCCCAACCATCAGCATAATGAAAGACTTGGTCCATAAAGTCTCTTTTGCAGCCTTTTCCAAGTGCATCCCCCTTTCATCTATTAAAGAAAATGATTAATTATTTCGCATCACTAAATGCTACCACAACTGGCTGCAAAAAGGAACGGGAATTTGCATCAGATCAAGGCATAGAAAAACCATTGGGACAATGACAATACCCTATTAAAGTCAAAAAAAAAGGAGCCTGATTAAGCTCCCCTCATCACCCCTGAAGGCTGCTTGTTTCCAGTACCCGCTTCAGAAAATGCAGTGTTCTTTCTATAATGATATCCTGATCGTTATCCAGCGTTGCCACATGATAGCTGTTGTCCAGAGTGACTAATTCCTTGTCAGCTGATTTTATGCCGCTGTATATTTCCTGTGAGTTGGAAGGAGGAACTACGTGATCTTCTTTTGAGACAAAAATTAGCGCAGGACAAGTCACTTTCCCTAAATCAGCTTTCACCTTCTTCATAAGTTCCGTTATTTCACCAAGCGATTTAACCGGTGTCTTTTCATAGGCAAGCTCTTTTATATCAGGATTTTTTATGTCTGAACCAATTGCATCAAGGAAGCGGACATCCTCAAGGCTCGCTGCTGCCGCCATATCAGGAATCTCAACAGCTGCATTAATTGGGATAATCCCCTTAATCTCCGGATACTTCTCAGCCATATACAATGTCAGGGTACCGCCCATTGACAGACCTGTAACGAATATTGTACTGCAGCGCTCTTTCAGCCACCGATAGCCTGTTTCAACAGAATGAATCCAGTCCTGATAGGTCGTTGTTTCCATTTCTTCATAATGAGTGCCATGTCCCCTCAGGCGTGGACCGCAGACCGTATATCCAGCATTTCCATAAGCTTCCCCAAGCGGACGCATACTTTGAGTTGAACCGGTAAAGCCATGTGAAACCAGAATCCCAATTTCATTTCCTTCAAAATAAAAAGGTTCTGCTCCTTCTAAAACCGGATACTTTACAGACATGTTCCTTCCTCCATTCAATAGATTACTTCCTATAAAGAGATATTCTTTTCACCTCCCTCTATCCCTCCTTGTTTGAAAGTATTTAACATTTTTGTAAAACTTCGCATCCAGCATTGAGAAAAACTTTTTTTCCAGCATCGTCTTGTTTATAATAGGTAGAATGAATAAAGAGTATTGCCCTATTAACGATAGCAAACACAGCTAAGGGAAGTTTCGCTTTATTTTCCTTCCCGATATTATTAAAATAAGTACTAACTACATAAACAGAAAGGCTGATACCGGTTTGGAAAACAATTCAAATTTTATACGAACGATTATTAAAGAGGATCTGGAGTCGGGAAAGCGCAAAGAGGTCATAACCCGTTTCCCGCCTGAGCCGAACGGTTATCTTCATATCGGACATGCCAAATCGATTGTCATCAACTTCGGCCTGGCAGATGATTTTAACGGCAAGACAAACCTCCGCTTTGATGATACGAACCCGCTTAAGGAAGATCAGGAATTTGTGGATGCCATTAAAGAAGATGTGAAATGGCTTGGCTATGAGTGGGAGGAGCTTCACTTTGCTTCGAATTATTTCGAGGAAATGTATAACCGTGCTGTTCTTTTAATCAAGAAAGGAAAAGCATATGTGGATGATTTAAGCCAGGAAGAGATCCGCCAATACCGCGGAACGCTGACAGAGCCCGGAAAAGAAAGCCCATTCCGCAGCCGTTCAGTTGAAGAGAATCTGGACTTATTTGAACGCATGCGCAAAGGTGAATTTGAAAACGGAGCAAAAGTTCTTAGAGCGAAGATTGACATGTCTTCACCGAATGTGAACTTGCGCGATCCAGTTATTTACCGTGTTTCACATGCACCTCACCACAATACGGGTGATACATGGTGCATCTATCCGATGTATGCTTTTGCCCACCCGCTAGAGGATGCAATCGAAGGGGTTACCCATTCCTTATGCACAACTGAATTTGAAGACCAGCGCCCGCTATATAACTGGGTTGTCTCAGAGTGTGAAATGGAAAGCACACCACAGCAGATCGAGTTTGGCCGCTTGAATATTACTAATACAGTAATGAGTAAAAGAAAATTGAAGCAGCTTGTAGAAGAAAATTATGTTGATGGCTGGGATGACCCGCGGATGCCGACGATTTCGGGTTTAAGACGCAAAGGCTACACTCCGGAAGCAATCCGCGAATTCGTAAAAGAAACTGGTGTGTCAAAAGGTTCAGGTGTAGTGGATGAAGCGATGCTTGAGCATTTTGTGCGCGAAGACCTGAAAATGAAGGCTCCCCGCACAATGGGTGTCCTTCGTCCGTTAAAGGTTGTTATTACGAACTACCCGGAAGATCAGACTGAAATGCTTGATGCAGAAATCAACCCGGAGAACCCGGAAATGGGCATGCGCCAAATTCCATTCTCAAGAGAGATTTATGTAGAGCAGGACGACTTCATGGAAGATCCGCCGAAAAAATATTTCCGCCTCTTCCCTGGCAATGAAGTCCGCTTAAAGCATGCCTACTTCATCAAGTGCAACGATGTCATTAAGGATGAGAATGGCAATGTTGTGGAGCTTCATTGCACATATGACCCTGAAACAAAGAGCGGATCAGGTTTTACCGGCCGAAAGGTAAAGGGTACGCTTCATTGGGTGGACGCCAAGAGTTCCATTCCGGCCGAATTCCGTTTATACGAGCCTTTGATCCTTGACGAAGATGCCGATCAGAACGCTGAGGCAGATACAGATGACGCTCTTGAAAACGAAGCTGAAGGCAAAACCTTCCTTGACTTCGTGAACCCGAATTCACTTGAAATTGTCCATGGTTACATTGAGCCTAATATGAAGGATGTAAAAGCACAGGATAAGTTCCAATTCTTCCGCCATGGCTATTTCAATGCAGACCCGAAACATACGACAGCAGAAAAGCCTGTCTTTAACCGGATTGTCTCACTGAAGAGTTCATTTAAATTGAAATAGGCAAAAAGCTTGAGGGCTTCTTTCCTTCAGGCTTTTCTACCCGTAAAAACATTCATAAACTGCCTTTTCGCAAAAAAGTATGGTAAGGTTTTAAAAGTAAGCATTTACATAAGGAGGAATAGCATAATGTCAAATCAGCATGACCCAAATACATTACCGCCGAAAACATGTTCAGTAGACCGCATGGTGACCGTTAAAGAGGACGTTGAAAAGGTTCTTGCAGGAAAGAAAACAGCTACACGCCGCAACGGCCGCTATGCTGATGTAGGAGAAATCATGACACTTGAGGGACAAGATTTTGTTGTAGAAAAAGTTTATTCACAGTCTCTCGGAGAATTAACTGACGAAGATGCCCGCCAGGAGGGCTTCGAAAATTTGGAAGACTACAAGCAATCCATCCTTTCCATGCATCCGGGTATGCCTTGGGTTCCGCAAATGCGTGTATGGGTTCATGAATTCAGCGCAGTGAAGAAGTAATCTGCCGGGATGGACATACTGTACCGAATACTGCTGTACATCCATGTCAGCAGTGCTATACTTTCTGTTGGCCCATTTTTTATTCTGATTCCAATCGTCAATAAATTGGAATCGGCCGGGCCCGGGGTCCAGCAGGCATACATCGGCATTTTCAGGACATCCGTGCGCCTTGTCAAGCATGCGGGACATGTACTGGTAGGTTCAGGTATCCTTCTAATTGTGAACAGCCACTGGGCCTGGACGACATCTTGGATCGTCGCTACCCTGGCAGTCATGGGAGGCTCAGTCTTTTTTCTCGCCCGGGCCTTCACTCCCGTCCTGAGGAAATTTGAAGAGCCGGGAGCAGATCAGCATTTCCTTATCAGAAAGCTTACCCGCTCCGTCTGGATCTATCTTTTTCTGTTAATGCTCATGCTCTGGTTCATGGTAGCCAAGCCGGTGCTTTGGTAGGAAAATAAAAACAAGCGCTCATGATGTGCGCTTGTTTTTTTCTGCATGGATAAATCCATATTTTCTCGGCTTGATGCAGCTTCTATTCACTTTTGCTGAATATGCGGTGTCTATCTTGGCATTATACAACCTCTGCGCGAATAATCAGAATTTTCACCCTTGCAACTAACTCATTATTTCAAAAACCTTTCCGGAAAATCGGTCATAATCACTTCGACTCCTGCATTATTTAACAATCCGCTGCGGGTTTCATCATTTACGGTATACACCCGAAGCGGAAATCCTGCTTCTTTTGCTTTCCTCCCAAACTCGGATAGAGCAAACCTCTCTTCACAATGAATGCTGTCTGCATCGATTTTTTTGGCAATTTCGAGTGTATTTTCAGGAATGCCTTCAATCAAATACCCCGTCTGTATAGCTACATGAGAGTCCCGGACTCTCCTCAGGCTCTCCGCATTGAAGGATGAGATAATGACACGCTGTTCCAATCCATATTTAAGTATAAGGTCAATCACCTTTCTCTCCATCCCAGGATAGTCAATCAAATCATTTTTCAATTCAATATTAATCAGCAGTTCATTGCCCTCCATCACTGCCCATTTTAAAAATTTCTCCAGGTCAGGGATTGTTTCTCCTGCGTTCACATCCGCAAACCAGCTCCCGGCATCAAGCTTCAGGATTTCTTCAAAGGTCATGTCCTTTATATAGCCGGTTCCGCCAGTCGTTCTGTCCACTTTTTCGTCATGAATGATTACAAGCGTACCATCCTTCGCCATTTGCACATCCAATTCAATGCCATCTGCTCCTGTCTCCAATGCAGCCTGAAAAGCGGCCATTGTGTTTTCCGGAAAACGTCCACTGACACCGCGATGCGCAAATACTTTCGCTTTTTTATTCAATTTATCTCCTCCTATGACAAAAACATCATCATTAATATTCTATTCTACAACCAGTACCAAAATCATTTTTTCATTCCAAGAAAGCCCGCTCAAGTTTCACTTCGCATTAGATTCCATTATAATGAAAACTATGAAACTTCTTTCTTTCCAGTACGTATAACAAATTATCCATACATAAAACGAATTTAGGAGTGAAATCTGTGGGAGTTCGATTGAGCAAGGGACAAAAAGTAGATTTGACCAAAACCAATCCTGGTTTGCAGGTTGTGATGGCAGGATTGGGCTGGGATGTCAGCCACAATCAATCTCAATACGACCTGGACGCTTCAGCATTTTTAACAGGCGCATCCGGCAAAGTGCAAAGTGACAGTGACTTTGTGTTTTATAATAATCCTTCCGGCGGAAACGGATCGATTCTCTACAGCAGTGACAACAGAACGGGAGCCGGCACCGGGGATGATGAACAAATCCGCATCGAGTTGAATAAGGTGCCGCAGCATATCCATCGAATTGCATTTACTATTACCATTCATGATGCCCAGATGAAGGGTCAGAACTTCGGACAAGTTTCAAATGCCTATGTGAGAATTTTTAATGCCATGACGAACGAGGAACTGCTCCGCTTCGACCTTGGCCGTGATTTTACTGTTGAAACAGCCATCGTAGCTGCAGAGCTTTACCGCCACAATGGCGAGTGGAAATTCAATGCCATTGCAAGCGGATTTCAGGGAGGATTAGCTGCCCTCTGCCGCAATTTCGGTGTTTCCGTAGATGATGAACCTGTTCCAAGTCAGCAGCCGTCATTCGGCCATGGCCAGTTTCAGCAGCAGGCAAATTACGGACAGCAGTCTCATGGATTCAGCCCACAGCAAAGCCAGCAGACTCAATCAGGCTACAGCCCGTCGTCTTTTGGCCAGCCTGCCTACAATCAGACTGCATATAGCACACCTCCTTCCCAGCCTTCTGCCATGGGCGGCCAAACAGGTTTTGGACAGCCGGTACAGGCTCAATCCTATACAGATGGGAATATTGCCTGCACCCGGTGCGGATCTACTAACATCCGCACCGGTCAAAAGGGATTTGGCCTTGGAAAAGCAGCAATCGGAGGACTCATCCTTGGCCCTGTAGGACTTCTTGGCGGCTTTATTGGTAAAAATCAGCTGAAGCTCACCTGTAATGCCTGCGGCAATTCATGGTCGCCTAACCAGACAGATTACGCTCAGTGGGCCAATGACCAAAAGCGCCGCGCACAGGAGCTTTTCACCCGATTCAAGAGCCAGGATGTCATGGATGCCGTTGTAGCTTCATGCGCTCTTGTCGGCATGGCAGATGGCAGACTTGATCCATCTGAACGCCAAAAGATGATCGAATTTGTAAACAGCAGCCAGGAGTTAAAAGTATTTGATACCCAAAAGGTGATACAGCAATTCAATATGTTCGTCCAGCGGATTGAGATGGACCCGATCATCGGCCGGGCCGAAGCCTTCAAAGCAGTTGGCCGGGTAAGAAATAAGCCTGAGATCGCCCGCCTCGTAGCCCGTTATTGCATCGCGATCGGTTATGCTGATGGAAACTTTGATCAAAATGAAAAACAGGCTGTTACAGAAATCTGCATGGAACTCGGATTAAACCCGCATGAATTTCTATCCTGATTTTTCAAGCTCTGCCCTATTACGGCAGAGCTTTTTTTGCATTTATTCCCTCCACCTCCTGAATATGCCGCATACAAAGGCCACATGCGGGTATACTCAAAAAGATAAGAGGTCTGTTATTTTAAAAGGAGGTAATATTTTTGAAGGAAAGTTCATCAACTGAACGCTATATGCCCATGACTTCCTCCACGAGCGGGATGATTGTTAACGAAGCCGATGGAGTTTACTGCCTGACAGTTCAGATTGTTAATGTTTGTTTTGTGCGAATATCAGAAAAGCCCGGCGACTGGGTTCTGGTTGACGCAGGCATGCCAAAATCTGCAGAGAAAATCATGGATGCCGCGGAAGAACTTTTTGGAGAGAACGCCAGACCGAAGGCCATTATTCTTACACACGGCCACTTTGACCATGTTGGTGCAATTATTGATTTGGTTGAGCGCTGGCAGGTTCCTGTGTACGCACACACACTGGAAATGCCATTCTTAACCGGACAGCAGGATTACCCCAAACCTGACGCGAGTGTTGAAGGCGGACTTGTTGCAAAGATGTCCCCCACCTTTCCGCATGAAGGCATCGATCTCGGAACCCATATTCAGTCTTTGCCTGGCGACGGAAATGTTCCCCATATGGAAGGATGGAAATGGATCCACACACCAGGTCATACCCCTGGCCATGTTTCCTTGTTCAGGGAATCGGATCGTGTGCTGATTGCAGGTGATGCTTTCGTGACAGTAAAACAGGAATCCTTATACAGTGTCCTCACTCAGGAACAGGAAATCAGCGGCCCGCCCCGCTATCTGACGACAGATTGGGATGCGGCCAGGACATCCGTACAGAAACTTGAAGCCCTTCAGCCGGATGTTGCCATCACTGGACACGGCATACCCATGGCCGCCGCTGTATTAAGAGAAAGCCTCACCAGACTTGTGAATGATTTTGATGAAATTGCCGTTCCAGACCACGGAAAATATGTAGACGGGGAACGCTAGAAAAAAGCAAGGTCCAGCAAAATGACTGGATCTTGCTTTTTTAATGTTTAAAACACTCAAATAAAGGAAGAGTATAAAAAACGAATTTTAATAGTTCAGGAGGTTCATATATGCATCTTGAAAACTTTACAGGTCAAAAGATCCAAATAAAATTCAAGAACTTTCCAAACGATCTCGTCGGCTCCATTACTGGCATTTTTCAGCCCGACGAGTGGTACCTTGTTAAACTGATCAAAACAGAAAGCATGGGAATCTGGGTTGAGAACCCTTGCTTCAAGCGAACAATGGTACAAAAAGAAGATGGTACCAACATTCCGGAAGAACAGCAAAAGGAAGAAGATTGCGTCACCCATTTTCTGATCCGCTGGGATTACATCAGCTCTGTGATTACCTTTCCGGACAAGACGACGCTAGGTGTTGATAAGAAAGCCAAATTAATAGGTTTTCAGCCCTCTTAATAGATAGATCATCCCCCGGTGCTTTACACACGGGGATTTTTTATTAGAAAAGTTTCCTTTTATAGACTATGATATATTTACCGACTTTTCAAAAAATAATACGGAGGCACACACATGACAAAAAGAACCTGTATCATTACACATGATCTGGATCCCTCACTGCTTGAAAGAATAAATGAAATCATTCCCGATTGGGAGCTCATTTCCGGCAAGGATCCCGCAAACTGGTCAAATGAAATGAAAAAAGCCGAAGTCATCGCCGGCTGGAAAAAGGAACTTAAAGAGATGGTTCTCGAGGGAGACAGCAAACTCCGCTGGTTCCAATCCTGGAGTGCAGGTGTCGACTCCCTCCCCCTGGCAGAAATGGAATCACAGGACATCCAGATTACGAGCGCCAATGGCGTACATGCCAACCCTATTTCTGAAACCATTTTCGCTCTCATGCTCGGGCTTACCCGCAAAATCCATACATATGTGAAAAATCAGCAAGCTAAAGTATGGCACCATTCCGGACTAAAGCTCGAAATACATAATAAAACCATCGGCCTGATTGGCACTGGAGCCATCGGAAAAGAAACGGCCAGGATTGCCAAAGCATTCGGCATGAAGGTCATTGGAGTTCGCCACTCCGGGAAACCTGAAGAGTATTTTGATGAAATGTATACATCCGGACAGCTGAACGATGTGCTTCCTCAATGTGACTATGTTGTCGTCACCCTTCCGCTTACACAGGAAACCCGGCAGCTATTCGGATCCGAACAGTTTGCCCTCATGAAGGATTCTGCCTTCTTTATCAATATCGGCAGGGGTGAAATTGTAAAGGAAAGAGATTTGATCGACGCACTGCAGAACGGCCTGATTGCAGGTGCAGGGCTTGATGTATTTGAAAAAGAACCGCTTTCTGAAGACAGCCCTCTATGGGAGCTTGATAATGTCATCATTACTCCGCATACAGCCGGATCGACGGAACACTATACCAAACGTGTGATTGAAGATATATTTATTCCCAATTTAAAAGAGTATATAACCAGCGGTATACCAGGCATTAATCTCGTTGATTATCAAAAGGGATATTAATAGAGAGGGCCTTGCAGATGCAAGGCTCATTTCTTATAAGCTACGATATAAAACCCTTCTTCTTCCGACCATTCCGCACAGAATATTTCTTTGATATTTTGATAGCCTTCGGTTTTAATGGATTCCCTCAGCCACTCCCCATCTTTGCCCAGTAGTTTTAAGCCGTCTTCCACTACTTCTCCTTCATCAATCAGTAAAATGGAAGGATTCTTTTCCTTCACCTCAAGTTTCATCATTTCAGGAGTGACAGGCTCTCCTTTTTGATATTTCATTACGCTTAAGCCCCCATTGGTTTCAAGATAAGCATACTTGACTTCGTTCATGCTGAATATTCCTTTCTGGCGCAGCATCGTCCTAAGCTGTTCCATCTCAAGATGATTTTTCTCCATCTCTTTTACATCCAGCTTGCCTTCCTTGACCAGGATCGACTCTCTGCCTTTTAAAATCCTTCTGAATATATTTTTCTTTTTTGCCAGAATTTCAATGATATAAATAAATGCCCCCCATAAGAGAGCCGAATAGATAACTTGAAGCGCCGTTACTTTTTCATCATAAATCGTTTCCTCAATGATCCCTCCAAGAACAACCGCATAGACAAAATCAAACGGGGTTACCTGTGAAAGCTCCTTCTTTCCAAGAATACGGGTTACCGCTAACAGCGTTACCAGCCCCACAGCCATCTTTACTGTTATAGATAAATACACCCATGCTCCTCCTCTCTCTATAGCCTCTCTATTCCCTTAAGCGGCCTTTAAATACACCTTCTCCCGTATTCCACTTTTTGCAAAAAAAGAGATCTCTATGTCAAGAGATCACTTTACATATACTGGCTATTCTCTTTTCTCCGCTTCCTGAAGACTAAATCCTCCAATGCTCCAGATCCTGAAAGAACACCTCCCACAATAAGAACCAGCCCAAGCAAGTGGTTGATGGTGATAACTTCGCCGAGGATAAGCGCCGAGCCTGCCAATGAGAAAAAGGTATTCAGGTTCAAAAAAATACTTGCTTCTGCAGGCCCGATATTACGGATGGCTGTGTTGTAAACCATATGGCCGACAGCTGTTGCCAATACGGCAGATGCGGCAAATGCAGCCCAAACATAGGCTGGGGATTCTGATATGCCCTTAAGTCCGCCAGGTTCCATTACGCCCGCCATTACAAACAGGATCACTCCTCCAAAAACCAGCATATAGCCCGTCAGCAATCGCGGATCAAGTGTTTTTGAAGCCTTACTGATAACAATGAAGCTAAGAGCCTGTGAAAGAATGGACAGGAACACAAAGAAATCGCCCGGAGTTAAGCTCGATATCCCTTTATTTCCTGAAAGAACAATAAAAGTCACGCCTGCACCACCAAGCAGAAAACCAAGCACCTGAATGCCTGTAGGCTTGTGGCGCAGCAGGATGGAAGACAGTATAGCTGTCAAAAGAGGACCCGCACCTAATATAAGCCCCCCATTCACCGCACTCGTTCCCGTTAGGCCTATAGCCAGAAAAAGATGGTGGCTGACAACACTCAGAAGGCCGCCAAAAACAATGTACGAGATTTCCCTTACGCTTGGCTTCCTCACTTTTCCCATTATGCCTAATATTAAAAACACCGTTATGCCTGCAGTTAATATTCGCAGAGAAGTAATCGAAACCGGAGGAAAATAACTGACAAGAATCTTAATTATGCTTACATTCAATCCCCACACAGCCATGATGGAAGTGAGTAGAATGTATGTTTTTATGTTCTTCACATCGATCCTTCTTTCCAAAAAATCCAAATTCAATTTGTATCATTTTATCATATTTCAAATGGGAATATGTCTATTTAAAGCTTTAAAAAGTGAAAGTGAACGGGCATGAAAAACACCCTTCTGGACAAAATAACCATCAGCAGAATGAAGGGAGGGATCTGTTTGTCACCCGCTCAAGATAAATTCTTCAACAAACTCGTTGCTATTCAAGGTGATCTTACCCAGCAAGGGATTGAATACTGGCAGCAATATTCCCACCTCGGCACATGGCAGTTTTGGACTGTTGCATGTCTGCTCATCCTGCCCCTGGTGCTTGTATATTTTAAAATTGACCGGAAGCTTATTTTTCACATCGGTTTTTTCGGGTTTGCTGTTCATGTCCTTTTTTCATATGTGGACACAGCGGGAATCCGCTTCGGCTTGTGGGCCTATCCTTATCAGTTGCTACCGTTCATACCCAGCTTTTCATTAGATGCAGCCATTATCCCTGTCACTATTATGCTCGTATATCAATGGACCTTGAAAAACAATAAAAATTACTACCTTTATGCTCTTTTAACTGCATTGGCTTTCGGATTTGGCTTTAAGCCCTTGCTTGTCGCACATGGTTTATTCCTAAAGTATAAATGGGTTAATTATATTTATATATTTCTTATTTACATTACCCTATTCCTGCTTGCCTATTGGCTTACCAGAGTTTTTCGATGGATGAATAAACGTAAAAAACACAAGTAAAAGAGCAGCCTCCCCTCTAAGGAACGGCTGCTCTCATGCTTATTTCACATCCTGCTCATAAACCATCTCAGGCGCTGCTTTCATTTTATGCTTCTTTTTCGGTTTAGGGCCCATGTTATCAAAACGTGCTTTATCATAAATGGCGGCACCCACAATTTCCGCAGTATCCTGAAGTTTTTCCTTGCTTATTTTATCAATTGTATCCTCTGGAGAATGGTACCACGGCTCAGTAGGGCTGTGAATGAATAATGCGGCCGGGATGCCTGCTTCTGCGAATGGCACATGATCACTTCTGCCACCCTGATATACTGGTGTCGGCTCCCCGTTCAATCTTTCACTGGATGCTTGTGAAAGCTCTGTTACAAGGTTGTCTTTACCATCCAATGTCATCATCACTAAATCGCCCGCATCCCTGCTCCCCACCATATCAAGATTAAAGTTTGCAATGGTTCTGCTGGTTTCATCGTCAGAAAGACTGTCAACATAATGGTAAGATCCAATCAATCCCAGCTCTTCTGCTCCAAATGTCACAAAGCGGATTTCTGTATCGGTCGGAATATCCTTGAACACACGCGCCAGCTCTAATGTCATCGCTGTTCCGGAAGCATCGTCATTCGCCCCAGGCGCACCGGGTACAGAATCATGGTGTGAACCGACTACAATAATGTCTTCGTTCGCTTTCTTTTTGCTGGTTGGTTTCTTTGTGGCAATCACGTTATGGGAAACTTTTTCTCCTGCCTCTGCACCTTCAATGGTCAGGGAAGCTGCTAAGGTTTCACCGCTCTCCAGCAATGCAAGAATTGCCTCACCTTCTGCTTTTGACAGGGCTAAAGCCGGAACATATTCTTCATTATGTGCTCCAAGTGTTCCGCTCAATGGACCCTCTGAATTATTAAAAACAATTACACCGGCAGCACCTTTCTCGGCTGCGTTTAGTACTTTCTCAGCAAAAGAAATGGAACCTCGCTGAATTAGTGCAATTTTGCCTGTGAGATCAGCACCTTCGAGTTCTTCGACTGTTCCCAGACCGGCAAATGCCAGCTCCCCGCTCACATTTCCATTGACTGAATAGGTAAAGGATCTTGGCTGAAGTTCTCCTTCATAGCCATCAATGGTCACTTCCATACTGCTTGGAGGTGTATATCCATAAAACGTGAATGGCTGAATCTCCGTTTCATAGCCATAAGACTCGAATTGACTTTTAATATACTGAACTGCGTTATACTCCGATTCTGTACCGGCTACACGCGGGGTTTGTGAAAGAAAATCAATATTATTATAGATATTTTCTGCATTAATTTTATTGACTACCTTCTTATCGAATACATTTAACGGCAGGTTCTGTTTTACGCCGACTGGCTGTGCAAAAGCTGCTTGTGCTCCGACTGCCCCAAAAACAAGAGTTGAAGCTAACGCTACTTTTAAAATTGGTTTCCTCATCTAGTACCTCCAATAGAATAATAGATTCCGCTCATTAAATATTATAATGTTTCGAAAACTCTTATAAGGGTACAAGATACTAGAATCCTGTAGGTACAAAAATCTATATTTTGGATATTTTGTTATTATTAGTAAATTTATAATAGGAAGAATAGACAAAAAAGAAGGCTGCTCAATGCAAGCCTTCTCCCATTCTATTTCATTAAATCATGGTCCACATAACGCTCGCCGTTCAATTCACTGATTACATTAATCGCCACTTTCGCACCGTCTCCAGCTGTAATGATTGTATGGACGCTGACTCCTGCAATAGTTCCGGCTGCCCAAATGCCATCAACATTCGTCTTACCGTCAGCATCAGCATCCAGAACCGTTTTAATGCGAGGCTCAGTCCCTGCTTTAGTTTTCAAACCGGCTTTTTCTGCTAAATCAGTTGAAAGACCAGCTGCTACAATCACATGTTTCGCTGAATATGATTTTTCTCCTGCTGTTACAGTAAAACCACTCTCAGCTTTTTCAATGTTTTCTACAGTTCCTTCAGTGATCTCTGCCCCAAACTTAACAGCTTGCTTTTTGCCTGTTTCAATCAGTTCCGGGCCAGTGATTTCCATAACGCCATAATGATTTTCAACCCATGCACGTTTAGTCATGCTTTTATCATTATCCACAACCACTACCTTCTTGCCCGCTTTGGCGGCAAACAGCGCAGCACTTGCACCGGCAGGACCTGCACCCACTATTAAAATATCAAACATCCATACTTCCTCCTTTAACACATTATTTAATTATAGTTTATCCAAGCTGATAATAATTGTAAAATAATGTGATTCAAGGGAAATTGTACAATTTAATCCTCATCTTTGATATCCCGGTCCTCCGGTATCGGCTCATTTAAAATTTCCTCCACCAGCTCCCTGTATTTTTCCACCTGCTTTAGATGGGCATTAAACTGTTCCTTGTAAATTAAATACTGTTCTCCGTCATAAATGGCGCGTATTTTCCTTTGCTGAATCAGGCTTTCTACATATGACTCAGGGTAAGATAAATATTCTGCGGTTTCTTTAATGGTCAGATACATGCTTGTCCTTCCCTTTCTTTTTCCTTATAATATGATTTTACTAATTTCCTGGCACTAGAAGACTCTGCCAAAATCATATAGAATAGAAGCTATATATAATCTGTATATGCAACCTGTATATTCTATTATTATACGTGAAAAATACTAATTTGACTGAATTCCAGCTTTTTTTCAGCCAAATAAAGAACAGGAGAAATATAAGCTAATGAATAAAAAAAAGGTATTGGGCTTATATGTGATCATCAGCCTTATTTGGGTATTCGGAACGAATTACCTTTTACATATGCTTGAACCTTCTTCTCTTGTCAGTTTTCTATTCAGAGCTAAAGAATTTCTGTACATCATTGCTACAGGATGGCTGCTCTATTATTTTATAGGCAAAAGAGATGAGCTCAGCGCCTCAAGAGAAGAAGAAAAGCGCCTTTCCACTTTAATTAATTCCATGGTGGATTTCGTTAATTTCAAAGACGGTCATGGCCGCTGGATTGAGTCTAATGAGTTTGGACTTAAGTTATTCAATCTCGAAAATGTCGATTATAAAGGCAAGAAGGACTCAGAACTGGCCGAGTACACTGATTTTTATGCAGACGCACTTCGCTACTGTGAAACATCAGATGAAGAAACCTGGAGAAACGGTAAAATTACACGCATTGAAGAAGTTATTCCTTTACCTGACGGAACAGAAAAAACGTTCGATACAATTAAAGTTCCGCTCTTCCATGCCGATGGAAGCCGAAAGGGACTGGTTATTATCGGCCGGGACATTACAGAAAGAAAGCATGTGGAGAAGCTGCTTGCCGAAAGCCAGCAGCAGTACAAATCCCTGTTTGAATATAATACCGAGATAGTCTTTATGACAGACCTTCATAGCACAATTACGAAAGTAAATCCCCAATTTAAAGCCGTGACAGGATACAGCCCTGATGAAACATTGGGTAAAAGCATCAATGAAATAATACCGGTTCCTTATAAAGCGAAGGCCATTGAAGACTTTACAGGCATCCTTGAAGATAAACAGCCAAAGACCTGTGAGTTTGATTTCAATCATAAAAATGGCAGCACACTGACTATTCAATGCACTGCCCTTCCGCTTATTGTGAATGGTCAAATTGCCGGGGTCATCGGATATGGGAAAGATGTGACAAAGCTTCGTCAGGCTGAAGAAAGACTGCGCCGCACTGAAAAGCTTTCTGTGGTTGGGGAGCTTTCTGCAAGTGTTGCGCACGAAATCAGAAATCCTCTGACATCCTTAAAAGGCTTTGTGCAGCTCATGCAGCTGGAAGATGAAAAGCATCAGTTCTATTATCAGATCATGCAGGAGGAACTGGACCGGATCAACCATATTGTCGGCGAGCTGCTGCTTCTTGCCAAGCCTCAGGATATTTGTTTTACAAAAGCAGATGTCCAAAAGATCCTGTTTAATGTCATTTCGCTTTTAAAAACAGAAGCCAGCATGCACAATGTCCAGATTGAATTTCTGTTAAAATCTGATGTTTATATGATTGAATGTGAACCAAATCAGCTAAAGCAGCTTTTTATCAATATCATAAAAAATGCCATCGAGGCATCTAAAGAAGGCGGCAAAGTAACCGTTACACTGCTGGCTGAAGACCATCTGCTGACTATCCTGGTTAAAGATAATGGCTGCGGCATGTCGGAAGATCGCCTAAATAGGATCGGTGAACCATTTTATTCGTCAAAGGAGAAGGGAACAGGCCTCGGACTCACAGTCAGCTTTAAGATTGTCCAATCCCATAATGGTTCCATTTATTTCAATAGCGAGAAAGGGAAAGGAACAGAAGCTGTCATCAAGCTCCCTGTAAAAAAACAAACACCTGCCACTGAAACTGAATTAACAGTTTAAACAGCAAAAGAGCGATGTTCAATCAAACGTTTGATTGAACATCGCTCTTCTTTTAATTTCCCTTAATCTCCAGCAGCTTCAGCCTCAAGTCATTTTCCATATTGGCCAGGTCATGTTCCGCCTGCCGGCGCTTATTCCTGCCTTCTTCCTGGATCCTCAAGGTTTCTTCAAGAGTAGAGATCAGGTTCTCCTGTGTTTTCTTTAATGTTTCAATATCGACAAGACCCCGCTCATTTTCACGTGCCGTTTCAATCGTATTCACTTTCAGCATCTCCGCATTTTTCAATAGAAGATCATTGGTGGTTTTTGAAACCTTCTTCTGGGCTTCGACGGCATGGCGCTGGCGAAGCAGCGTCAAGGCAATGGCCACCTGATTTTTCCAAAGAGGGATGGCAGTCATGATGGAAGACTGGATTTTTTCAACCAATGCCTGATTGGTATTCTGTATCAGCCGGATCTGCGGCGCACTTTGAATCGTTATTTCACGGCTCAGCTTCAAGTCATAAAGGCGTTTATCCAGGCGGTCAGCAAACTGAATCATATCGTTTACTTCTTGGAACTTCATCTGATCATTTGACTCTTCTGCCTTCTTCTTCAGTTCAGGAATCGTCTTTTCATGAAGTTCTTCAAGCTTCAGTTCACCGGCTGCAATATAGACATTTAACGCATGAAAATACTCTTTATTATTATCATAAAGCTTATCTAACATGACAATGTCGGAAAGAAGCGCATTCTTGCTTCTTTCCAATTTGACGCTGATGCGGTCGATTTGAGCTCCCGTTTTCTGGTATTTGGACAAGACTTCCTGAACTGAACCGGAAATCTTTCCGAACATACGCGCAAAAAAGGATGATTTCTCCGGCTTCAGCTCATCCGGATTCACATCGCTGAATTTTTTCATCAGGTCATTGATGATCGTTCCCACTTCACCAACGTCCTTTTTCTGAACATGCTCGAGCATAGTATGGGAGAACGATAACAGCTTTGATTGAGCTGGTGTTCCGTATGAGATCATCGCCTGGTGATTGGCAGGATCGATTTGCTTTGCAAGCTGATAGGCTTTTTCGCGGTTTTCTTCCGGGATTACATCTATCAGCCTTGTCCGCTTTTCCGATTGCAGCGGCGAGGAAACAGGCTGCTGATTCACCCCGAAAGGATCTGCCAGCAAATCATCCATCAAATCAGTGTTTTTTAACAGGGACGGTTTTTCTTCGGTCATTTTAATCTCCTGCTTTCATCATGAATTCTTGATTCTTTTATCTTCTCAATCGAATTCCTGGCAACATCAATTTCAAGATGAAGCTGATCAATATCTTCCGCGATAACCCGGTGAAGATCTTCCTCCACATGATGGGTAAGGGCATCAAGTGTACGTCTCGTCTCCTGGAGGGACTGATCCAGTTCACGCGATTTTCGCGGCTGGGAGGACAGAAAGACATACTTTTCCGCCAGCTCCACAGCAGAATCCAAATGGGAAAAATAAAACTGCTCCGCCTGATAAAACCGTTTCGGCTCACTTCTGGTCAGTCTGTAAATCCTCCTCGTCACCCTCATGAACTCCATGCGCTGCTTCAGCGTCGGGAAATGCCGAATGGAGAACATCGCTTTATGCAGACGGGTTATTTTGCGGCGTGCCTCATCAAGATTTCGCTTTATATATTGGTATTCCCTTTTCGTCAATCCATGTTTTTTCAAAAAGCGGCGGCGCTGAATCAATCCGCCGGCCCAATAAGTGAGCAATCCTGTTCCAGCTCCATAAACCCCTGACAGAAAAAATGTTTGCCCGAAAGCAAAGTAACTGGCCAGCCAGACACTGACAGACATTGGAACAGCCGTCAGCAGGCGAAAAGCAAATGCTAAAAAGGAATTCATATTTATCGACTCCTACTCATAGTCCTACTTAATTTATACGTAATTGATAAACCTAAAGTTTCATCCACAGACATCTTTCAGCAAAAAAGGCATATATCCTTAAATCTATTAAAACACTTTTAAAAAACTTCTCAAGTTATACGATACAAAATAACACGATTGCCCGCCATAGACCACAAAAGTAATCCTTGCTAAGACCTGAGACGTATATTTTGTAAAAAAAAGCACCTGCGGAAATTTTCCGCAGGTGTTTTATGGCTATTTAACCGCCAATGCACGCTTGCCCATGGCATTGTAGATCTTAATGAACTTCTCTTTTGGCATTTTAACATCTTTTTTAACAGCTTCACTGTCATTAAAATAAACATAATCGGCATCCACACCGGTTACAACAATACAGTGCAGAGGTGTCGGTGCACTGATCGTTTTGCCTGCAGGCGTTTTCCAGGTTCTTTTATTCGGCATTTCATGGCTGATTGTAAACCATGCCAGTACAGGGTTACCCTCTGAAACAGCTTTTTCTATTTCCGAGAAATCCTTCCCGGTCAAATTTACACCGCCAGGACGGTATTGATCAAGCAGCTTTTTCAGCGGCCCCGGATTTATCGTGTGTCCGTTGCCAAAAGGTGTTCCAACAAACCCGACATCAGGGTCCCCCCAGGTTTTAATTGATCCGTCTGCATTTCTTACCAGCTTGGTTGAGTCATATGGCATTTTTTTTGCTAGTGTGGTTTTGCTGACATTCACTCCATAAAACTTCAGTGCCATCGCCAGTGAAGTGACTTCACATCCGCTTGGCAGCTCTGGCCGCTGGGCAATGAGCGGCACATTGATCTTGGACAGGCGGGCGTCACTGACTGTCACATAATCACCGCTTACATAACCCGTGCCGCCATTGTAGGAAATTTTATACCAGCCATTGCTTTCCTTATGTATAACATTCAATTCAGATCCGTTTTTCAAGGACCCTATTTTCCCGTAATTTGTACCTGAACCTTTCCGGACATTTAATGAGGTAGCATCCACCCGGTAAAGTTTTTCATTTGTTTTAACATATTGGCCGCTGACATAGCCTGTTTTGCCATTGTACGTTATTTTGTACCAGCCGTTCGCAAGACGGTCAATAGCCTGAATACTGCTGCCTTGGGCCAGGCTGCCAATCCGGCTGTAATTTGTACCTGGACCGGAACGGACATTCAGACTGGTTGCATCCACTGTGTAAGTATAGGAAGCTGCTTCTGCAACTGCCTCGTTTGAAAAGCTCGGAATTGACGGCGACAAGACTCCTCCTGCTAAAATAGCTGCAGCAACAGTCCCTTTTAATATAGCTCTGTTTCCATATGAACCTTTTAAAATTGCCATACACTTTCCTCCATATTCCTCATTTTTTTCTGTCGAACTTTGCGGACTACTCTAAAAATAAAGATTCGCAAACTTCAAGTCTACCTCTTTGGGACTGGAAAAATTTTATTGATTCTATTGAATCAGTTTGAATTAGCTTATTTAGCGGAGTCAGTATATTTGGCATCTGTATATCTTCCTTTTTGAAAATGTTTATTTATAAAAAATGCAGGGAATAAGCTCTTGTACCAATTTACTTACATCTTGGAGGAAACATAATGAATAAGCACTATTTTTATATAGTTATTTTATTAATAGGATCGATTGTATTTCCTTCCTCAGGATATACAGAGGATTCTAAGAAGGAAAACAAGGTTGTACTGATTTCCTTTGATGGAATGAGAAACGACCTGGCAAAAGAGTTTGTAAAGGACGGCAAGCTTCCTCATATTAAGTCACTTATGGAGAACGGAGTAGCCGCCAAGGATTCCAAGACTGTAACCCCCTCTCTGACCGCACCATCACATGCGGCAATTGCTTCAGGTGCAGTTCCATCGGAAACCGGCATGGTCAGCAATAAATGGCAGGACCCCAACAAGGAATTGGCCAATGGAGAAAGCGCTTTTCATCAGCCGCTTGATAAAAGCCCGCTTTGGGCAGAAGCCAAAAAGAATGGCAAAACAACAGCAACCCTGCTGTTTCCCGGGTCAAACCCTGATGCAGGCGAACAGGCTGATTATGCAGTTTATTATGGTGAAACCTGGGCAGAAAGCTCTCTGGATAAGCTTCAGTTCAAAAAAACAGAGAGCTGGGAGCACACCGAAAACAGCTTTAGCCCTGCAAAAGAAGCTGCAGTGAAGCTGCCATTGAAAAAAGCAAAGAATAAAGAGATCTATATATTAGCTTTAGACACTTCGGATGATGGAAAAACCGGCTATAACCGCTTCATTTTTTCGGAAAACCGTTCGGCAGACTCCGAAGATGTTATCGTCAATGCCAATGAATGGGGGTCAATTCCTGTTGAAGCTGACGGTGAATCTGCAGGGTTCTGGTTTAAGCTGAAAACTGATGCCAGCCTTGAGAAAGCGAGCATTTACCGTACTGCCGTTACGTCAGCCCTCATTGAAGGTCCAGAAGGATTTGAAGAGGAGCTTCTATCGGAATTCGGCTTTTTCCCCGTCCAGGATGATACAAAGGCTTTTGAAAAAAAGTGGATTACTCGGGAAGAGTACGAGGAAATCGGTTCGCGTTTTGTCCGCTGGGCAACTGATGTGTCTCTTTATATTAAAGAAAAATACCAGCCCGATCTGCTGATGTTTTATACACCTCAGATTGATTATGAATCACATCATTTTCTGCTGGCAGATCCGCGGCAGCCCGGGTATTCAGAGAAAAATTCCCAAAGACATTCGAAATACATTGAATGGGCCTACAAGCTTGCAGATGATGTCGTGGGAAAGACGATGGACAGCCTTAGCGAAGAAGACCACCTTCTTGTGGTATCTGATCACGGCATGGAGCCAGTCCACACCATTCTGGCTCCAAACACTCTTCTGAAAGAAGCAGGTCTTTTAATGACAGATAAAAAAGGCAGAGTGGATGAGGAGAACTCCAAAGCAATGGCTGTAGCCAGCGGATCAGCTGCCCAAATTTATCTGAATGAAAACCTCTCCAAAAGAGAAAAGGAAAAGGCTGCAGACCAAGTGGTGAAACTCTTTAGCGAATATAAAATCAAATCCGAATTTAAGACAAAAATCCTAAAGGGCTATTTGGGTGAAGCCGGTGATTTCCTCGCCGAAGGAAAGTTCAGCCAATTTAATCAAACGGCAAAGCATTTTTCCAATTACCTCTTTAGGAAAGAAGAAAAGCCTTATCAGATTGCCTATGATAATAAAAAAGAGAATAAGCACCCTAATCAGGGAGACATATTGCTGCTTGGTGCAAGAGGCTATATGATGGGCAGCAGCTTAACAAGCCCCCAAATGCCGGCAATAGAACTCGGCAGCCATGGCGGCAATCCTGATCGGAAAGAACTTAAGGCTGTATTCTTTGCACAAGGCCCTTCTTTTAAAAATGACAGCCGAATTGGCTCGATTACCGCACTGGATATCGCCCCAACCGTTTATAAACTGCTGGAGATACCGGCTCCTGACTTTTTGGAGGGGAAAGTTCTAAAAGATGCTTTAGAATAAAAACACGGCCTTGCTATGTGCTGCAAGGCCGTGTTTCATTTTAAAAAAACCCACCCCTAAAGAGATGGGCAGAACAAACTATATACAATCCAATTCTACAGTCACCGTAGTTCCTTCACCTATAAAACTATCGATAGTCATCAGCCCTTGATGTTCCTGTATAATCTTGTTGCTGACTGTGAGCCCCAGACCGATTCCTTTATCTTTTGTTGTATAAAAAGGTGTCCCAAGATGCTTAAGCATTTCATCATCAATGCCTGCCCCTTCATCTGCAAAAGCAATCCTTACACGCCCGCTCTCTATTTGCTGCGTGCTGACATATACATTTCCTCCGTTTGGCATAGCTTCAATCGCATTTTTTAAAAAGTTCACAAACACTTGCTTCAGCTGAGGAGGTGAACATAACAGCATAATATCATTCTCACTATGTTTGAGATGAATCTGGACATTATGAAGCAGTGCCTGCGGATGAAGCACCTTAATCGTACTTTCCAGAATAGACATTAAGTTTCCTTTCTCAAACTCGATTGCCTGAGGCTTTGCCAAAGACATGAACTCATTGACAATGATATCAATTCGATCAAGCTCTTCCATAATAATGGAAAGATAATTATCCTGTTTTTCCTGATTAATGCTTGATTGGAGCAGTTTTGAAAAACCTTTTAAAGAAGTCAGCGGGTTCCTGATTTCGTGGGCAACCCCTGCAGCAAGCTGTCCGATAATGGAAAGGCGATCCAAATTCCTCAAAACAGCATCATTATTCACCCTGTCAGTTATATTTCTGCCTACTGCCACAAATAATTCAATTTCACCCCTATCGTTGAAAATAGGGGAAATGCTAGCCTCTACGAAAACGACATCACCATTGGCCGTATTCATTTTTGTCTCAAGGAGCTGAGGCTCTCCTGTTTTAAGCAGGTTTTGAGAGACCTTGTTAAACTTTTCCCTCTCTTCCTCTGAATATATGAAAGTGGTGCAAGACTTCCCCACAAGCTGCAGCGGCGAATATCCCAATACTTTTTCATGAGATGGGGATGCATAAATCACCGTTTGTTCCCTTGTGAAGACCTTGATCATATCTGTCGTATTCTTCGTAATTAAGTCATACAGTTCCCTGGTTTTTCTTAATTCCCTCTCCATACTTTTAAACTCTGTCATATCACGGAATATAGCCAGAACAGCTATGATTTTTCCCTTGGAATTTCTGAAAGGAGAATAGGAAACCGATATATCCAGAATCGAACCATCCTGATGATAGCGCTGTGTGATCACATTGCTGTAAACCTTCCCCAGCTTGACCAGTTTTATAATCTTCTTCACTTCTTCCAGATTCTGAAAATCGGTAAATTTCCTGCCGATAACCTGCGCTTCGGTATAGCCAAAAATCACCGTATACATATGATTGACCCTTATAAAACGGTTTTCCATATCAATGATGGCAACCCCATCTGCCGTACAATTCAGGAACAAATCGAGCAATTCATCAGGATTGGAATATATCGATTCACCATCATTACCAAGGATCGGGAAATCATTGACCATTAACCTCACCCCATTTAATAACTCTATAAACTATATTTTACAGAATTATATGAAAAAAAGCATGAGGATTCTTTAGAGCTCAATAAAAAAAAAGCAGCTTTCCCTCAGGTCAGCTGCCCTCTATCCATTCCAATCCCGCGACTGCTTCACAATGCATAGTCTGCGGGAACATGTCCACAGGCTGCACTTCGATGGTTTTATATCCACCATCCTCCAAAATACGCAGATCCCTTGCCAATGTTCCCGGATTGCAGGATACATAGACAACTTTCTTTGGCTTCATACTTAAGATGGTTTTCAAAAGGGCTTCATCACAGCCCTTTCTCGGCGGGTCAACGACCAGCACATCTGCCATGTTCCCCTTTTTATACCATTCAGGAATTACTTCTTCTGCTTTCCCCACTGCGAATGAAGCATTTGTCATCCGGTTCAGTTCCGCATTCCTCTTCGCATCCTCAATGGCTTCCGGCACGATTTCAACACCGAACACTTCTTTTGCTTTCTGTGCCAGGAAAAGAGAGATGGTGCCAATACCGCAGTACGCATCGATAACTTTTTCTTCACCGCTCAAATCCGCATATTCCAATGCCTTATCATATAAAACCTTCGTTTGCTCCGGATTCACCTGATAAAAGGAGCGTGCTGAAATCGCAAATTTGATATCGCCAATAAAATCATAGATCACTTCTTCGCCCCAAAGGACTCGTGTAACATCTCCCATGATCACATTTGTCTTCCGCGAATTCACGTTATGGACGATGGATTTAACACCTTCGATGCTTGATGCAATCTCTTCCGCAATCTTTTGCTTATGCGGAAGCTCGTTCGTCCTGGTAACAAGAACAATCATCACTTCGCCGGACGCAAGCCCATAGCGCGCCATCACGTGGCGGAGCTCGCCTTTATGCCTGCCTTCATCATAAGCGCGAACACCATAGCGGCCGCAAATTTCCTTTACCTTTTGAACAACCTCATCATTTTTTTCCTGCTGAATGAGACATTCCTTCATATCGATGATCTGGTGGGTGCGCTGCTGGTAAAACCCGCCGATCAGACCGCCCTCCTGCTCTCCAATCGGAACCTGCGCTTTATTTCTGTAGCGCCACGGATCCTTCATGCCGAGAACCGGATGCACCTTGACGCCCTCAAGCTTCCCGATTCTTTCCAGAACATCTCTGACCTGTTTTTCCTTGGCGAGAAGCTGGCCTTCATAGCTCAGGTGCTGCAGCTGACATCCGCCGCATTCCTTATAAATCGGGCAGGGTGCTTCTACCCGGTATGGGCTGCTTTCGTATGTCTCGATCAGGCGCCCAAATCCATATCCCTTATTCACCTTAATCACTTTTACCTTTGCTCTCTCACCGGGAAGCCCATCCGGCACAAAAAGCGGATAACCGTCCACCTTTGCCACTCCTGCCCCTTCATGGGTCAAATCCTCAAATGTAACATCTATATAATCATTTTTCTGCACAGGTAATGTTCTGCTCATCATTTTCTTCCTTTTCAGCTTAATTCCGTGACCTTTTTTGACTAGACAGATTGTATCATAAAACAGGGGTAAATACGAAATGGATATCTTTCGGATTCTGAATCTTTGCATAGCCTGAAGCATGCCTATTAGCAGATTCTAACCCTTTATTTGCATATTTTCCGGTCTATTTGCAAGGTTTCCATATCTATTTGCTCTTTCACTCTTCTATTGGCAGGAATACTTTTCTATTTGCATCGTTCACAACTTCATGTGTTTTCGCAAAATTAAAAGCCCGCCCTGTAATAGAGCGGACTTCCTATTATTCGCGGGAGCTTTCCCAATCGGTGGGACGGTCTTCTTCACGAATCTGGTCAATAGGGACAAATACTTCCAAATGTCTGTACAGGTTTACGAATTCGGCAGGAAGCAGCCCGCCAAATTCACCGTCAAGATTGAGCTGTACTTTCTCTTTGGAGTGCACTTTAATGCGATTTGCCTGCGTGTAGATGACGTTCGGATCCTTTACATGCTCACCCCGGACTGCCATTGTCGCGATCCGGATAAAATCGGCGAGGTTGGTTTTCTTTAAAATCAGCAGGGAAAATAGCCCGTCATTAATACAGGAATCCGGCGCAAGCTTCTCAAACCCGCCGACTGAATTTGTCAGACCGACAAGGAAAAGCATGACCTCACCCTCAAAGATTTTGCCATCAAACTCGATGCTCACTTCAGTTGAACGGATTGAAGGCAGCATTTCAATTCCCTTTAGGTAATAGGCAAGCTGGCCAATCATGGTTTTAAGCTTGCTTGGCACCTCGTAAGTCAGCTCTGTCAGCCTTCCTCCACCGGCAATATTAATAAAATATTTATCATTTATGCGGCCAATATCAACAGGAATGGTATCTCCTTTTACAATGATATCTGCTGCCGCTTCCACATCTCTTGGAATATGGAGAGCACGGGCAAAATCATTGGTTGTGCCCGTTGGGATAATGCCGAGGCGAGGACGGTAATCCTGTTCGGCGAGTCCATTTACAACCTCATTAATCGTACCGTCTCCGCCTGCTGCAACGACCAGGTCGAATCGGCGTTCAACAGCTGTCCGGGCAGCTTTAATCGCATCCCCTTCACCTGTGGTGGCGTGGCATGAGGTTTCATAGCCAGCTCTCTCCAATTTTTGCAAAACCTCTGCTAAATGTCTCTTAAAAATTTCCCGGCCTGAAGTCGGATTATAAATAATTCTTGCTCTTTTCATAGCCCATCATCCTATTATTGAAATATCTAAACTTAATCCTCTTTATTCCATCTTTTTACATCATAGCGAATAGTCCACGGCTTAGCAATTATTCACTGCTATCCGTTTCTATTCTATTCACTTCCTGCTATTTTCACAAGTAGTCAGATGCACAAATGAATTATACCCTCATTAGGCAAAAAAGTATCGTAATTAAGTTATATTTCTTGGCCTGTTGATCTAAAATCATCATTAGCCAGGATAAGGCAGAGCATTATTCCTGTTTCAGGTCCTGCAAAACAAGGCTCTTAACATAGTCAATAATGGTTCTATATGGATATTCATCATTGATTACTCTATGAAGCATGGCCCCGTCCATAAAAGTCCAGAACAATCCCGCTACATGATTTGGGTCTGTAGCGGAACGGAATTCCCCGGCATCCTGTCCTTCCTCCATAATATCTGTTATCAGCTTTAAAAAGAACTTCTTTCCCCGTTCATTGAGGATTCGATTCAGGTTCTCATCTCTTGAGGAATGCAGCGTAAATTCCAGCTGCACAGTTATTCTGTCTTTTCGTTCCTCGCTGAATGGGCTCATATCCCTGTACAAGTCAAACAGGTATTCAAGTTTCTCTTCCGCGGAGGAGAACATGGATATTTTCTCTGCAAGTCTTGCATTAGCTGATTCTGTCTGCTCATTCAACAGCTCCAAATAGATTTCTTCCTTGCTTTTAAAATAATTATAGATGGCTCCCTTGCTTATTCCTGAGTAGGCGACTATATCATCTATGGTTGCTGCCTGAAATCCTTTTTTGGCAAAACAGGCCAAGGCGCCAGACAGGATCTCTTTCTTTTTTTTCCGTTTATATTCCTCTGATACAATAGGCGGCAATTCTGTCCCTCCAAGGCAACTGATTTATTCTCTTTCAGTTATGCATTTATCAGCAGCACTTTCGGCTGATTTCACTGTCTTTCAGAACTTCTTCTATATACAGGCTGGCATGTTCACTCGTGATTTCCGTGCTTTCCTCCGCCAATCCCGCTCTTATCAAGTCTTCTTTCATTTTAGCGAGAAATAAATCTCTGATAGCTGCTGAACGGCACGGCTGCAGCTGCGCTGCCAAATCCCAAATCCATTGCTCAAGATGGACACTCTTGCTCTTTTTTTGCATTTCCTGCGGAACCTGCCTTCTTCCCATATCTCCCACTCCCCAGGTATTGTAATTAAAATAAACTGATCGGTCTTTTTTATTGTAAGTATTTTTATATGAATTTTCAAATTTTTTAATGTAAAAAAACTCCTAACTTCGGTTAAGAGTTACTCCTGATCTATTTGATTTTTCTCCCGGTACATGGTTACTAATCCCCCAATAAGCACAAAGCAGGCGAAGGCAAGAGGGAACCAGCGCTCAAACCAGGAGGCTTTAGGAGGAAGCCCACTCTGTTCCTGAGAAGCTTCTTCGGGGGTTCCGCCTGCAATCTGAGCCATAACAAGATTGGTAAAGGCCTCTTCCCCCGGCATTGCGGGCAAGGAGTACTCCTCCTCTTCCATCGCTTCGAGGTATACTTCCAGACATTGATCACATATATAGAGATGATCTTCATAGAGTTCACGCTCAGGTTCAGAAAGCTCATTTTTCGAATATTTCCGCCATTCCTCTAATGAAAAATGCTCCATGAAAATCATCTCCTTCCAATGTTCCTTACAGGGAGTGCTTTGAAGCACAAATAATATCCTGCAGGGTATTATTTTTATCAAACATATCCTTAAAACTATTCGAATAACATGCTTTCTTTTTGAGTGCCGAAACAATCATAATTTAGAGGAAAGAATAATTCAATACCTTTTTTATAATAATCTCTCACTAAAAAAGTTACAGAATTTTCTATTCCGGATAATGATTAATTCTCCCTTTTCACTAAACCATTATATGGTAAACTGTAAGCAATGACTACATGCAGAGGAGGCTAGTAAAAAAATTTCAAATAAAGGACAACTCTAAATAACAATTGAATATATTGATGAAAAAGGATGAATACGATGACTCTTCTTATTTACCTGGCAGCATACTTGATAGGATCAATTCCTACTGCCTTATTGTTTGGCAAATTTGCCTTTGGAATTGACATTCGTGATCATGGCAGCAATAATCCTGGTGCGACTAATACATTAAGGGTTCTTGGCAAGAAAGCGGCTATTGTGGTTCTGCTGGTGGATGTGAGCAAGGGTGCTGCAGCTGCGGCAATTCCTGTGATTCTGAACGCTGAGGCTGATCCGCTAATAGTCGGGATGGTTGCAGTTGCCGGCCACTGCTTTCCGGTCTTTGCAGGATTCCGCGGAGGAAAAGCCATCGCAACCACCGCAGGTGTATTGCTTTCTGTAAATATTTGGATGTTTTTAATCGCCTATATTTCTTTTATAGCTGTCATTTTCCTAACGAAGTATGTATTTTTTGGCTCTTTATCAGTGGGTGGATCCTTGCTTATCTATTCCTTATTTACTGAAGGCACTGAACATGAACTTATCTTTTCTATTTTCCTATTATTTCTGATTTTCCTGCATCGTTCGAACATTAATAACTTTATTGATAATAAGGAGCCTAAAATCAATGATAAGCGCTTAAAAGATGACCGCATCCCTCCAAGAGATGATAAAAAGCGTGCTTAATTGAAACCCGGACCCTGCATTCGGGTTTTTTTATTATTTTTCACATGAAAGCAGCTCTTTAAGCAAAACCTTTGAATAAAGTGCGTTCGAAGGAGCTTGCATATGTTCTTGATCTTAAAAATAGCGAGTCTTTACTTAATCACAATCATGATTATGAGACTGATGGGGAAATCGACGATTATCCAGATGACTCCTTATGACCTTGTCGCTATCATTATCGTTGGCACAGTGGCGTCTGAGCCTCTCATTAGCACAAAATACGGGCCGACATTAGCAGCATTGGCCATTCTGGTAGGCCTTCACATTCTCTTCTCTTATTTGACTTTAAACCAAATTGGCAACCGATTTTTTCTTGGTGAGCCGACGATGCTGATTAAAAATGGTGAAATCCTGGAAGACAATCTGGAAAAGTCCCATCTTTCCATGTCTCAGCTGCTGTCCATTTTAAGAAGCAAAGGCTACCCGAAGATTGCGGATGTTGATTACGCTATTCTCGAGCCAATCGGTGAAGTGAGCATCATACCGAAAGTGGCCAATACGCCTGTCACAGTTGAGCATTTAAAGATCCCCATTCAGGATGAGGGGCTCCCGATTGCAGTGATTGTGGATGGCAGGATTCAGACCCGTAACCTCGAGTTGCTCGGACAGACCAAGGATTGGCTTTTAGATCAGCTTCGTCAAAACGATTTGAATGAGAAAGAGATTATGTACGCTTATGTGAATGAAAAGTCAAAGAAGTTGAATATAAACAGACGCAGATAATTTTACAAAATAGGTTTATTGACTGAAATTAAGGGTATTTAACATTAGTTACATACCAGAAAAATAAGTTGCTTTACTATACATATCAATATCAGGGGGTAATGGTATGAAAGAAGCAGGCCTTGTGCTTGAAACAAAAATTGATGGCTTTAATTTTAATTGGGACCTGGAAAAAGGTCAGTTTAATTTTGAAGGTGAAGACTCAGTCCTCTTTTGGATAAGTTCAGCCATGAAAAGCTTTTTTGATACAATTGAAGAGATTTCAGGCAAAGAAACCTCCAGTCTTGTACTTGAGACCGCCGGTTTCAGGCAGGGAATGGTTGTTGGAAAGTTTTTTAAAGACATGAATCTGCATATAACTGAAGTGGCCAATATCATCCCCAGAATATACGCGTCTGCCGGCTGGGGGAAATTCATCATTACTAATGTAGATCCCGCTGCCAAAACAGCCAGGGTCAGAACTGTTGACAGCTGGGAATATAAGATTAACAGGGAACAAGGGAAAACTGAGTCCGGAACCTTTCTGCCGGGACATTTTGCAGGGATCTTTTCAGCTGTGTTTGGGAGAAGCATTTGGTATAAAAAGGAATCTGACCAGTTAGCCGGCCACGAATATACAGAGCTGGATTTCTTCCCTTCAAGCGTTACGGTTGAGGAAAATATCCATGATTTAACGAGACGGGAAGAATCAAAAAAAATCAGTGAGCTTGAGAAATTAGTGGAAGTGCGCACGTTAGAACTTAAGCAGCTTGTTAAAGAAATCTCTTCACCGGTTATTCCTGTCCTGGATGGAATTGTTGTTGTCCCTCTTTTGGGAAGATATGATGAATTCCGCTCTGAAGAACTCGTCGATAAAACTCTTCATAGCCTTCCGAAGCACCAGGCAGATTGCCTAATCCTGGACCTGACCGGGTTAAATCAGTCCATCAGTGCCTACACGGTGGAATTCTTAAGCAAATTGGCTGCTGCAGCTAATCTGATCGGCACAGAAACCATTCTGGTCGGCATTTCTCCGGAACTTGGCACTAAAATTACGGAAACCAACTTTAATCTCTCTAAATTTAACTGCTTCACAAACCTGCAGCACGGCATTTATTACGCTCTTTCCAAAAAAGGCAGGAAAATCTTTTAATCATACAAAAAGCTGATTCCGCATTGGACGGAAGTCAGCTTTTTTATGTTTTTTATGATGCATCTGCAAATTATGTGCGGATAACCGGAATTTTTGTGCAGATAAAATTTTTTATGTGCGTTTAGCGTTTTTTGTGTGCGAATAAGTTTTTTTATGTGCGCTTAGGTTTTTTTATGTGCTCTCAGAACCCGGGGATGGCTCCTATTTCTCTGCCTGCACTTTCTTCGGCGCCCCCCTATATTTCGCTTCGCGCAGTTCCAGGACGTATGCCTCAAGATTCGGCATTCCCATGTCTTTGGCAATGCTGATTTCTTTTTCAATATCATATGGAATCCGGACAATCTCAATGGAAAAAGGTGCAGCCTCTTTTGATAAGTATTCCCCATGCAAGATTGCATAGGCAGCCTGAGGGATATCAAGGGAGTTCCCGACGCTTCCTGCATTGAATAGTGTCTTTTGCGGATGAATCGGTTCAACCAGGGCTGCGTGAATATCCCCGTACCCGACAACATCCGGAATCCTGCCTTCCTCTCCGGCAGTAATATTCTCCGTATTCTCGAACATAGCCAGCTTTTCGTCATGTGAATCCCTCATGGGCACCACCCGGTGATAAATGCTTTTGGCTGAAGCATGGTAGAGTCTGATATATTTTCCGCTCATATAAAAATCGTAATGGAACGGAAGCGTGCCTAAATAGGATAAGGCCTCTTCCCCCAGCTGTCTCTGATGCCACTGCCCCTCTTCAAAGTCCAGCGGCTTCTGCATAAAGTCATCCCAATTCCCCAGGAGGACCACTTCACAGGTCTCTTTAATCCGTTCAACGGCTTTAAGAGAATTGGGTCCTTTTCCTATTAAGTCACCCAGGCAAAAAATATTCTCTATTCCGCGTTCGCGGATATTGTCCAGAACAGCCTCCAGAGCTGTGATATTTCCATGAATATCAGATATTACGGCTACTTTTCCCATGTTTGTCTCCTCCTTACTTTTTTTATATTTCTCCAAAACACCCAAGCTTCCTCTAACAATTGAAAAAAACAAAATTTGATTTTTCCCTGGACCGCCATTACATTAGAAATATGGTAAAATAACAGCATGCCAAAACCAACATTACATATAGAAGGAGTAAGAATTATGTCAAAAGTATTTGTCTTCGGACACAAAAACCCTGACACTGACTCAATCTGTTCAGCACTTGCTTATGCAGAATTAAAAAACAAATTAGGCGTTGATGCAGAGCCAATCCGCCTGGGCAAGGTAAATGAGGAAACACAATATGCCCTAGATTATTTTAAGACTGAAGCTCCCATGCTTGTTGAGGCAGTATCCAAGGAAGCCAGCGAAGTAATTCTTGTAGACCACAACGAATTCCAGCAAAGCGCTGATGATATCAGAGATGTGAAAATCCTTGAGGTTATTGACCACCACCGCATTGCGAATTTTGAAACAAGCGATCCGCTTTACTACCGTGCAGAGCCTGTTGGCTGTACAGCAACCATTCTGAACAAAATGTACAAGGAAAACGGAGTGGAAATCAGTAAAGAAACAGCTGGCCTTATGCTTTCTGCCATTATTTCCGATTCCCTGCTGTTCAAATCTCCAACATGCACAGATCAGGACGTTGCAGCAGCACGCGAGCTTGCTGAAATCGCGGGAGTAAACCCTGAAGAATATGGTCTCGAAATGCTGAAAGCAGGAGCAGACTTAAGCAAGAAGAGCGTGAAAGAGCTAATCTCCCTTGACGCAAAGGAATTCCAAATGGGAAGCTATAAAACAGAAATCGCTCAGGTTAATGCTGTGGACCTGAATGACGTACTAAGCCGCCAGGAAGAATTGGAGGCTGTCATTACTGAAAACATTAATAGCAAAGAGCTTGACCTTTTTGTTTTTGTTTTAACTGATATCCTTAACAACGACTCAGTTGCCATTTCTCTTGGCAAAGAAGCTGCTGCAGTTGAAAAAGCTTATGATGTAACACTTAAAAACAACAGTGCCGTATTAAAGGGCGTTGTTTCACGCAAAAAGCAGATCGTACCGCCTCTTACAAACGTATTGGCCGGCAAATAATACAGAAGCAGTGCCGCACTTGGCACTGCTTTTTACTTATCCAATAATGCTTCTGTCCCCTTAACAAGCCTGGTCATCAATTCCTTCACTGTCACCTCTTCAGCCATTCCCACTCCCTGACCGGCCCATAATGACATAAACTCCGGCCGCTCCAGCTTCGCTGCATGCTTCCGGATAGGCGCTGTCATATCATTCTGCAATGGATAAGGCAACAGCTGCACACCTTTCATTTCCTCCATGAATCTGTTGCGAATCCCTCTTGCAGGCTTTCCTGAGAATGCTTTCGTCACAGCTGTCTGATCTTCCCTTGCATTTAATAGAGCATGCTTGTAAAGTGAGTGCGCCCCGCTTTCCCTGCATGTAAGAAAGGCCGTTCCAAGCTGGACTCCTTCTGCCCCAAGGATCATGGCTGCAGCGATACCCCGGGCATCCATGATTCCCCCTGCCGCGGCCACAGGACAGCTTACTGCATCTGCCGCCTGCGGTATGAGAGCCATGGAACCGATCATACCGCTTTCTTCCCTGTGAAATGTTCCGCGGTGCCCCCCAGCTTCAAATCCCTGTACAACAATAATATCTGCGCCCGCTTCTTCCCATTCCACTGCCTCATTGACATTTGTTGCGGTTCCAATAATCATCGTACCCTGTTTCTTTAATTCTGAAATAAAGGCCGAATCAGGTATGCCAAACGTAAAGCTGCAAGCAGGCACACGTTCTCCCATCAAAACATCAAGCTGTTTTTTGTATAAAGCAGCATAATCCTTTTTCGGAAGAGTTGACTTTACCTCCATACCCAGCTCACTGCTGTATCGTTCAAGCACATTCCCCATGCTGCTGATATCATCTGAATTCACTGACACATCAAGATCCGGAACAAAGAGATTGACGCCAAATGGCCGATCTGTCAATTTCCGAATTTGTTTTATATCTTCTCTTATCTCATCCGGACTCATATAGCCTGCACCCATATTTCCAAGTCCGCCGCAATTTGATACCTCACTGATTAATTGCGGCGTTGTCATCCCTCCAGCCATGGGAGCCTGAAAAATAGGGTATTTTATATCCAGCATCGCAGTGATGGAATTACGGTTCCAGCCCATTTAAATCACCCTTCCTCCTTTATTTCCCCGAAACAAGAGCATCTATTACACTATCAGCAACCGTATGCCAAATCTTAGAATCCTCCTGATAGGAGGCAGTTAATCTCCTGTACATGCTCATTTGTTTTTCCTTAAAGTCTTCAGCATCCTGTGCAGGAAGCTTCCCTCTTTCATCATCCACCAATTCCTGAATCTGTTTGGCACGCGGTCCCCAAATAGCTTTTTCGTCCCCTTCTTTATCTATAAAAATATAAATCGGTATCGCTCTGGATGTTCCGTTAGTCAAATACTGGTCCATAAGCTCAAGGTTCTGATCCCTCAAAACAAAACGGACGTCCATGCCGGTTTCCTCAGCTATTTTTAGTAGAATCGGATTATTCAGCATGGCATCACCGCACCAGTCCTCAGTAAGGGCAATTACTTTCATGCCGGTACCCTTAAGGTCTGCCAATCTTGTTTTTTCCTCATCAGATAAAGAGAAACGATTATATATTTTATTCATCTCTTCTTTGTTAACTTGCATCGCTTCTATATAATTCTGCGGACATAGACCCTTCGCAAACCAGTTCATTAATTCCATAAACCCACTCCCTTTTTTCGATTTCTTTAGTGTTTATTCTTTACCATCCGCTTTCATTCCTGCATTTGCTGTAGCACTTTGTAAAACTGAATCTTTTCCTGGGAAATAGACTTTATTTTTGTCGAATACAGGAAAAGCTGATGGATTTCCATCAGCTCACCTTTTATCTTTTCTGTATTTCCTGCTGCAATAATTTGTTAACAAGCGGCGGGTTGGCCTGTCCTTTTGTGGCTTTCATAATTTGGCCGACTAGGAAGCCGATTGCTTTTTGCTTACCATTTTTGAAATCCTCGATGGATTGAGGGTTCGCATCGAGCGTTTCACTGATAATTTTAAGAAGTGCCCCTTCGTCCGAAATTTGGACGAGGCCTTTTTCTTTTACGATTGTTTCCGGATCTCCGCCATTTTCAACCAGCTCTTTGAATACTGTTTTGGCAATTTTAGAAGAGATCGTGCCGTTTTCAATCAGCTTAATCATGCCGGCAAGTCCCTCAGGTGTCAAAGCTATATCGGCCAGCTCTTTTTGTTCAGCATTCAAGTAAGCTGACAATTCACCCATTACCCAGTTGGAAGCCTGTTTCGCGTCTGCTCCTTTATTCACAGCTGCCTCAAAGAAATCAGATGTTTCTTTTGTCACTGTCAGGACAGCTGCATCATAGGCCGGCAGCCCAAGTTCCTCGATATAGCGGTTCTTTCTTTGGTCCGGAAGCTCAGGAATCTCGGCACGGATTCGCTCTTTCCACTCTTCATCGATATGAATATCAAGTAAATCAGGTTCAGGGAAATAACGATAATCATCCGAACCTTCTTTTACCCTCATTAGAATAGTTTTATTGGTGGCTTCATCATAGCGCAATGTTTCCTGCTGAATTGTTCCGCCAGAACTTAGAATCTCTTCCTGCCGCTTCTCCTCGTATTCCAGTCCTTTGCGGACAAAGTTAAACGAGTTCAAGTTCTTAAGCTCTGTCTTTGTGCCAAATTCCTCCTGGCCGACAGGACGAAGAGAAATATTCGCATCACAGCGAAGTGAACCCTCCTCCATTTTACAGTCAGAAACGCCAGTATACTGGATGATGGACTTTAGCTTCTCCAGGTATGCATATGCTTCATTTGGCGTGCGGATATCCGGCTCAGATACAATCTCGATCAGAGGAGTACCCTGGCGGTTATAGTCTACAAGAGAATAACCTTTAGCATGAGACAGCTTGCCTGCATCCTCTTCAAGATGAATCCGCGTAATGCCGATCTTTTTCTTATAGCCGTCGACTTCGATCTCAATCCAGCCATGTTCTCCAATGGGCTTGTCGAATTGCGAAATCTGGTAGGCTTTAGGATTATCCGGGTAAAAATAATTCTTCCGGTCAAATTTTGTAACAGGTGCGATTTCACAGTTCAGCGCCATCGCAGCTTTCATTCCGAATTCAACTGCCTTTTTATTAATGACAGGCAGCACTCCAGGGTAGCCGAGATCGACTACTGTTGTGTTGGAGTTTGGCTCCGCCCCAAAATGGTTTGGGCTTGCTGAGAATATTTTAGAATCTGTTTTTAGCTCAACATGTACTTCAAGTCCGATAACCGTTTCGTATTTCATGAATTTCCCCCCTTACAGTCCCGGTTTTTGCTTATGGAATTCTGTAGCCTGCTCAAATGCATGTGCTACACGGTAAACAGTGCTTTCATCAAAATGCTTTCCGATAATCTGAAGGCCTAGCGGCAATCCATCCGCAAATCCGCAAGGAACGCTGATTCCAGGAACCCCGGCAAGGTTAACTGGAATGGTCAGAATATCATTTGCATACATAGTCAGAGGATCAGACGTATTTTCGCCAATCTTAAAGGCAGGAGTTGGTGCTGTCGGTCCAATAATGACATCATACTTTTCAAAAACATTTTCAAAATCCTGTTTTATCAGCGTGCGCACCTTTTGTGCCTTTTTGTAGTATGCATCATAGTAGCCTGAGCTTAAGGCAAATGTTCCAAGCATAATGCGGCGTTTTACTTCATCCCCGAAGCCTTCTGCACGGGTCTTTTTGTATAAATCCATTAAACTCTCAGGATCTGCTGTTCTATAGCCATAGCGTACGCCATCAAAGCGAGCCAGGTTGGCCGATGCCTCGGAGGAGGACAGCAGATAATACGTTGCCAGTGCATATTTCGAGTGCGGCAGGGAAACTTCTTCCCAAGTTGCCCCCAGTTTTTCCAACACCTTCAGGGCATCCAGCACTGACTGGCGCACATCTTCATCTACACCTTCAGCCAAATATTCTTTTGGTACGGCGATTCTCAACCCTTTAACATCGCCAGTTAAGCTTTCTGCATAGCTTGGAACATCTACATTTGCTGAAGTAGAATCCATTTGGTCAACACCTGAAATAGCCTGAAGCAGATAGGCGTTATCTTCAACTGTGCGGGTAATTGGTCCAATCTGGTCCAAAGATGATGCAAATGCAATCAGTCCGAAACGGGATACTCTTCCATAGGTAGGCTTTAACCCAACAACTCCGCAATAAGAAGCGGGCTGTCTGATTGAGCCGCCTGTATCTGATCCAAGAGAAAATAAAACCTCCCCTGCTGCAACAGAAGCAGCAGAGCCGCCGGAAGACCCGCCGGGAACTCTTTCAAGATTCCAGGGATTTCGGGTTACCTGAAAACCTGAGTTCTCATTGGATGATCCCATTGCAAATTCATCCATATTCAGTTTACCGATTGTAATGGTTTCAGCATTATGTAATTTGGAAGCAGCCGTTGCATCATAAATCGGGTCAAAGTTCTCAAGAATTTTACTCGCACTGGTGGTGCGCAGCCCCTTCGTTACGATGTTATCCTTTACTCCGATCGGCATACCGAACAGGAGGCCTTTCGCTTCGTCCGTGCCGATTTTTTCATCCATTTTTTTTGCTGCTTCACGGGCTCTTTCTTCATCAAGCGTCAAGAAAGCCTGTACTTTGTCCTCTACTTCACCGATTCGCTTGTACGATTCACTGACAAGATCGGTAACCGTGATTTCTTTTTTATGTAAAAGCTGATGAAGCTCAGATACCTTATGGTCAAATAAACTCACCATTTTCCCCTCCCTACTCAATAATAGACGGCACTTTTATATAGCCATCCTGATGTTCCGGCGCATTTTTCAAAACTTCTTCCTGTGGAAGCCCTTTTTTCGCCTTATCTTCTCTCAATACATTTTTCATATCAAGAACATGGGATGTTGGTTCAACATGATCTGTATCAAGCTCATTCAAAAGCTCTGCAAATGAAATCATTTTGTCCAGCTGTTCCGTATACGCAACAGCTTCCTCTTCAGTCATCGCAAGTCGCGCCAAATGTGCAACATGCTTAACCTGATCTATAGAAATTCTCGACATTAATGCCACCTCCAAAATTTGAATACTGTCAATGCACAATTATTATGATCATACCAAACTTTCACGCGTTAAAGCAACACGCGAGAACGGGCTGTTTCAGCAATCTTCTGCTTATTTTACCATGAGTTGAGGGGGAAATGTGTGTTTGCGTCTTTCTTAAGAGGATAAATGAAAAGCGAAACCGAATAAATAGGGATGTGATCAAACTGCGAGGAGGCAAGATTATGGAATTTTTCCGATTTGATTTGGATGTCAGCCGGGAAATCAGTCAATTCAGCAGCCACAACGCCAGCATCAGTCCGATTATCAGGAACAAAACGGCTACAGTTGGGTGTATCCATCTTAAGGATAATAGTGTTTTAGGCATGCATCCGGCAGCATGTCCCCAGCTATTTCTCATCGTTGACGGCGAAGGTTGGGTCAAAGCTGCTGGAGGTGAACAAATTGCAGTCAGAAAAGGCACCGCTGTTTACTGGTCTGAAGGCGAGGAACATGAATCAGGCTCTTACCTTGGCATGACTGCAATTGTGATTGAAGGTCCTGATTTGGACCCTCATCAGTACCTGAAGCCTTTGGAATAGAAAGCGAAACCCTGGCATTGGCCAGGAAGCGTTGAAGTTTGGCCGGTATTTTATTCATTTCGGCCGATAAACTCCGCATTTTGGCCCGTAAATATGTAAAATTGGCCGGTATTACGAAGCCTTCCCCCCAAAAAATAGAGCAGCGCGGCAGACGCTGCTCATTTCCGCTTGAAAAGTTTGGCAAACAGGCCGCCTTTTTTCGCCTTTTTGGCTTCTGCTTTGACCGTTTTCCTCTCCACAAAAATTTCTGGTTTGTCAATCGCATAGTCATAGGCAAGTACCAGCCCGATCTCAGAATTATGTTCTTTGTTTGTGACAATTGTATATTCTACTTTATTGGCCGAAGCCAGTTTGATATATTTTGATAAATAGGAGTAGCTCATATTTCCATTCAGATAAAGATGAGCTTTGCTGTTGGCTTTAAGAGCCTCTTCCACCTGCGGATAGATTCCATCTTGCCTCATCTGCGGCTGCTTCAGGGCAATGACCACCCTCTCCCGAAGCGAGCCAAGAAACTTGCGGCGCTCATCAGGCTTGGTCTGTTTTTGTCCATGAATTCCCTGTTGAAGATAATCATCTATATTTTCAGCCAATTGTACATCCTCCATCCTTAAATGACCTCAATGCTTTCATTGTATTCAGTATTATGCCCTATTTCAAATTTCACCTATATAATATGTATGTTTTTGCAGCAGGTACTGTGCTTGCCTGTTAAGCAAAAAATACCTCCCTTCCTAGGAAGAGAGGTGTAAATTAGGAGAATATTCAAGGTAAAATATCAAGTTACTTGGGGTAAAAATTAAGCTTCCTGCTTTTCAGAGAACTGTTCTTCCTCGGTCGATCCCTTCAAAGCAGTTGTAGAGGAAGTACCTCCAGTAATGACCATGGAAACCTGGTCAAAATAGCCTGTGCCTACTTCACGCTGATGTCTTGTCGCCGTGTAGCCATGTGTTTCGCTGGCAAACTCGGCCTGCTGCAGTTCAGAGTACGCAGCCATTCCGCGGTCTTTATATCCGCGAGCCAGTTCAAACATGCTGTGGTTCAGAGCATGGAATCCTGCTAAAGTAACGAACTGGAACTTGTAGCCCATTTTGCCGAGCTCCACCTGGAATTTTGCAATCGTTTCGTCATCGAGCTTTTTCTTCCAGTTAAATGATGGAGAGCAGTTATAAGCCAACAGCTTACCTGGGAATTTTTCATGAATGGCTTCAGCAAAGCGTCTAGCCTCATTAAGATCAGGTTCAGATGTTTCACACCATACCAGATCTGCATAAGGGGCATACGCCAACCCCCGAGCGATCGCTTGGTCAAGTCCTGCTTTTGTCCGGAAGAATCCTTCAGGAGTGCGTTCCCCTGTAATAAAAGGTGCATCATATGGATCTACATCGCTGGTAATCAAGTCAGCTGCGTTAGCATCAGTCCGTGCGACAATGACAGTCGGCACGCCCATAACATCCGCAGCCAGTCTTGCAGATATTAAATTCTTAACAGCAGTCTGCGTTGGGAGCAATACCTTTCCGCCAAGATGGCCGCATTTCTTCTCAGAAGATAGCTGGTCCTCAAAGTGTACTCCGCCGGCACCCGATTCAATCATGCCTTTCATAAGTTCAAATACATTTAGCTGGCCGCCGAACCCTGCTTCAGCATCTGCTACAATTGGAGCAAACCAGTCAATGGAATGATCCCCTTCCATATGATGAATCTGGTCAGCACGCTGAAGGGCCTGATTAATTCTTTTTACAACACTCGGAACACTGTTGGCCGGATACAAACTTTGGTCCGGATACATATTTCCGGAGAGGTTCGCATCTGCAGCAACCTGCCAGCCGCTTAAGTAGATAGCCTTCAGACCCGCCTTAACCTGCTGAACAGCCTGGTTTCCCGTTAATGCACCCAATGCATTGACGAAATTCTCTTCATTGACAAGCTTCCACAGCTTCTCTGCACCACGGCGTGCTAATGTATGTTCAATATCAATCGACCCTCTTAGCTTGATTACTTCCTCCGCCGAATATGGTCTTTCTACTCCACTCCAGCGTTCATCCATTTCCCAGCTTTCCTGCAGCTGACGCACTCTTTCATCTGCCATTTGATTAAATCCTCCTTTTAATTTAGAAAAATCATCATTTCAGCAAGATCCCGGATGCAAAACACTTCTGTATCATAACAGCACTAAAAAACTTTCTGTTATAATATTAATCTATGTTGTTATAAAACAATTGAATATCTATGTTTTGTATTATATAACAGTTACAAACCAATGGGAACCCCTTAATTAAAAAATTTCAAAATTTACTGAATAACACATCCTGCTTCATTTCAACTTCATCCTTTGTGCTATGATAGAGAGAATTAGTTGCGTTTTTAGTAAATCATTCTGATGGATGAAGGAGAATGTATGGAAGATAAGAATCGCTCTTTATATAATTATCTAGTGGAAAAAGCCCCTGAAATGACAAAGGATTGGAGAGGCTTTCAGGTCGTAAAGGCAGGATGCGACTATTCTGCTGATGCTCCTCCGGAAAGGGCAAGGAAAGTTGAGGAGCAAAACACAAAGTATTTTAGAACTGTGGCAAAATCACTGCTTCAGACAGAAGAAGAAATGAAAGAAACGATAGCCAATTGGACAAAGCAGACGTCTGCTGATCGGGTTAAATCCAGAACATCCCTTGTCGACGTCCAGAGAAACCTTTCCATATTTCGAAAGGTTTATTGGATGCATATAAAACGTTTTGCTGAAAATGCCGACTTGGATATCAGTGCAGAGGATGTTTTTCATTGGCAGGAAATTATTGATTATACGCTGGATTATGTAATGGAAACCTTCACAGAAAACTTTATGGATATATTGCTGAACCGATTAAGCGCACAATCTATATTAATAAAAGAACTAAGCACGCCGGTTATCCCGCTTTCCTCAGAAGTTGGGCTGCTGCCGCTCATTGGGGATATTGATACAGAACGGGCCAAATTTATTATGGAATCTACTCTGCATCAAAGTGTAAAACTGGGGATTACTCATTTAATTATTGATCTATCGGGTGTCATCATGGTCGACACGATGGTTGCACACCAAATCTTCAAGGTTATCAGCTCATTAAAACTTATCGGTATACAGTCAACCTTGCTTGGGATTCGTCCTGAAGTTGCTCAGACAGCCATCCAGCTGGGAATTGACTTTAAGGATATAATCACTGAAAATTCTTTAGAGAAAGTGTTCAGAAAATTAAATCTGTAATTTCCCCGGGACCTATGACAATTAGGTCTTTTTTTATTTATAAACCCTTCAGGTTACCAACTTAATTTTATTAATTTTGATGTATAGTTATGTTGTTATATGAGATATAACAGCAAATTAATGCGAAATAATGTATTTTTATACATTTTCATCTTTATATTTTTTTAGATTTTTTGTCCTTCAATCTTTATTATGTTATGATGATAAACGTCTTTTCAAAGTGGACCTTTCCCCAAGCTATTTTTTTAACAAACACAAAACTGTATGTTACTGTATAAAAGGTGATTCTTCTAGATGGGGATACTAAGAGAAAATGGAGGTGAAAAAATGGATTTCACTATGGCCACATGGCTTTGGCTTCTTATTCCAATGCCTTTATTGATCATACTATCAGGCATTTCATATTTTGCTGAAAGGAGAGAATAAATAAGTATGGATATAAATATACCAACGTTAATTGCCATTATTGTGTACCTGGTCGGCATGCTGCTGATTGGCGTGCTCGCAGCCAGAATGACTAAAGATTTATCTGATTATGTATTAGGCGGCCGAGGGCTGGGACCAGGCGTTGCAGCCTTGAGTGCAGGGGCATCCGATATGAGTGGATGGCTGATGCTCGGCTTACCTGGTGCCGTATATTTAGGCGGTATGGGAGAGATTTGGCTTCCAATCGGATTAGCTGTAGGCGCATATTTAAATTGGCAGTTTGTAGCCAAACCACTGCGTGTTTATACAGAAGTAGCCAACGATTCTATTACGGTACCCGGATATTTTGAAAATCGATTCCACGATACTTCAAAAATATTGCGTGTTGTTTCGGCAATCGTTATTTTAATCTTTTTCACTTTCTATACTTCATCCAGCCTCGTCGGCGGTGCCATCTTGTTAGAGAACTCATTTGGGATGGATTACACACTCGCACTTTGGGTCGGAGCTGCTGTTATTTTGTCATACACATTATTTGGAGGGTTCCTTGCAGCCAGCTGGACAGATTTCATTCAAGGAATTTTAATGTTCCTTGCCATGATTATTATACCCATTGTGGCCATTCAGGAGCTTGGCGGATGGAATGAGGCGATGCAGAAAATCGGATCTATGGATACTTCTTATTTAGATGTCTATTCCGGTGCCACTTTTGTTGGTGTAGCTTCACTATTAGCATGGGGATTAGGTTATTTTGGACAGCCTCATATCCTTGTCCGCTTTATGGGATTAAGATCTACAAATGATGTTCCAAAAGCACGTTTAATCGGTATGACCTGGATGATTATTTCCTTATTCGGAGCTCTGTTTGTAGGCTTTGCAGGTATCGCATATTTTGCAGATTCACCGCTGGCCAATTCCGAAACCGTGTTTATCATGTTTTCACAAGTACTATTTAATCCATGGGTAGCCGGATTCTTATTAGCAGCCATTCTCTCAGCAATCATGAGCACCGTTGACTCTCAATTGCTCGTTTCTTCAAGTGCATTGGCACAGGATTTCTATAAATCTATCTTCAGAAGAAATGCTTCCCAAAAGGAAGAAATGATTGTTGGCAGAATTGCTGTATTGGGCATTGCCATTATCGCTATCTTCTTAGGGTATAACCCCGAAAGCAAGGTATTGGAACTTGTCAGTTATGCCTGGGCCGGATTTGGTGCAGCCTTCGGACCTGTCATCATTCTGAGCCTGTTCTGGAAACGCATGACGCGTAATGGCGCTCTAGCCGGCATTATTGTTGGTGCTGTAACAGTAATTATATGGGCACAGCTTACCGGCGGACTGTTTGATCTGTATGAACTGGCGCCTGGCTTCCTATTTGCAGTTCTGGCGATTATCGTTGTCAGTCTTCTGGATAATGCACCATCAGCAGAAGTTCAGGAGCAGTACGATCAATATAAATCAGTCCTAAAAAAATAATTGCAGAAACCCTCTTCCTATGTGGAGAGGGTTTTTTGTATGTAAGTCGTTTTTTCAATACAGTAATAGCCTTCAGCTTGTATTGTCTGCTTAATAATTAAGCAGGCAATATATTAAATTACTTCTGCTCCAAGCGTCTTTGCAAAATGCCTTAAGGCCCACTCGTGGCCATCCTGGTCAAATGATGCAACAGCATCTTTATGGATCACTATTTTAAACCCTTTATTATAAGCATCGACTGCCGTATGAAGGACACAAATGTCGGTGCATACACCGACGAGGTGTACCTCCTCTATGCTGCGCTCCCTCAGTTTTATCTCCAGGTCGGTTCCTGCGAATGCGGAATATCTGGTTTTATTCATGAAATAAACATTTTCAGCTTCCTTGTTCGTTTCAAAAACCCGCTGCAATGAACCGTAAAGATTTCTTCCTTCCGTGTTTCTGATATTATGGGGCGGGAATAAATTTGTTTCCGGGTGATGGATGTCACCTTTATCATGAACATCTATGGCAAAAACAGTGTAATGCCCGCTTGCGATAAACTCTTGTGTGAGCTCTGAGATTTTCTTTTCCAAGAGCTGTCCAGGCTTGCCGCATGTAAGGGCACCATCTTCAGAAACAAAATCATTTGTGTAATCAATATTGATCAGGGCTTTAATTGGCATCTTGCATCTCTCCAATCTGCAGTTCTTATTTCATCATATACCTCAGCGGGCTGAATTGCCAATTAAAAAAGGAACAGCAACCAAGTTGCTGTTCCCGCCTCCGAATGGAGATCTATTAATACATTTCAGAAGTAGTCTTCGCCTGCATGTGCAGAAGGATGTAGTCAGGACCGCCTGCTTTGGAGTCTGTTCCTGACATGTTGAATCCGCCGAATGGCTGGTATCCAACGATCGCACCTGTACAGCCGCGGTTGAAGTATAGGTTTCCAACATGGAAATCTTCACGCGCCTTTTGGATGTGCTCACGGTTCTGTGTGATCACAGCTCCTGTTAAGCCGTACTCAGTGTTGTTGGCAATTTCAAGCGCATGGTCGAAATCTTTTGCCTTTGTGAAGCCAACGACTGGCCCAAAGATTTCTTCCTGCATTAAGCGCGCGTCTGGTGCAAGGTCAGCGAATACAGTAGGTTTGATAAAGAAGCCCTTGGAATTGTCTCCTTCTCCGCCTGTCATCAGCTTGCCTTCTTCTTTGCCGATTTCAATGTAGCTCATGATCTTGTCAAATGCACCCTGGTCGATGACAGGACCCATGTAATTGCTTTGGTCTTCAGGGTTGCCCTGCGTTAATTCGTTAGTCAGTTCAACCACACGGTTCAGAACCTGATCGTATACATCTTCTACGATCACTGCACGTGAGCATGCCGAGCACTTCTGGCCGGAGAATCCGAACGCAGATGCCACGATTGAAGTAGCCGCTAATTCAAGGTCTGCTTCTTTGTCGACAACGATCGTATCCTTACCGCCCATTTCCGCGATGACGCGCTTCAGCCAGATTTGGCCTTCGTTTAATTTAGATGCGCGCTCGTTGATGCGAAGACCCACATCACGTGAACCTGTGAAGGAGATAAAGCGAGTGTCTTTATGGTCAACCAGGTAGTCGCCCACTTCTGCACCGCTGCCCGGAACAAAGTTTAGAACGCCCTTCGGAAGGCCTGCTTCTTCCATCACTTCAACAAATTTCGCAGCCACAACCGGTGTTGTAGAAGCTGGTTTTAATAGAACTGTGTTTCCTGCCACGATTGCCGCAACAGTTGTGCCGGCCATGATCGCAAGCGGGAAGTTCCAAGGAGAGATGATGATGCCCACTCCCAATGGAATGTAATCATAACGGTTATATTCGTTCGGACGGCTGTTAACAGGAACACCGTCTTTGATTTCTAAGATTTGGCGTGCATAGTACTCAAGAAAGTCAATCGCTTCCGCAGTATCAGCATCTGCCTCGTTCCAAGGCTTTCCTGCTTCTTTTGTTAAGAGAGCAGAGAACTCATGCTTGCGGCGGCGGATAATCGCAGCAGCTTTGAATAAAACATCTGCACGCGTTTCCGTCTTCACTTTTCTCCATGTTTTAAATGCTTCCACAGCAGCCTGCATCGCTTTTTCCGCAAGCTCGCGGTTTGCCTTTGAAACACGGCCAACTACTTCTTCTTTATTAGAAGGATTGATTGATACAATTTTATCTTCAGTAGAAATGCGCTCTCCGCCAATTAAAAGATCATAATCCTGGCCCAAATAGCTTTCTACAGTTTGTAAACCCTTTAAATATGCTTCACGATGTTCTTCTTCTTTAAAATTCGTGAATGGCTCATGCTTATAAGGTTGTACCATTTTTACCGCCTCCTGAGTATACAAATATCAAACGTCAGATACTAGCGTCCCGTCCCAACATTATACATGATGGAACAAGGTCTGCTATTCTCTTAAAACGTTTTCATCCAAAGACTATATTAACACGAAAATAACATTATCTTCAAACATTCTCCGTTGATGTTATATATTAACATCTAAAGGGCGGAGTTGCGGTTTCACTTAGAATGATAAGGAGTTGAGGCTCTATTGGGCAGGGTTGGATAAAACTGTTATATATTATTCTTTAATGCTGTATTGGGCATAATTCCTATTTTCAGCCGGGGACGACCATTTTCTTTGTACCTCTTTCATTTTGGATGCCATGAAGACTTTTATGACGACCAGTTTACTTGAGCTCCTTCCTTTTTGGGCGTCATGAAGGCACTATGACGACCAGTTCCCTTGAGCTTCTTCCCTTTTTGGCGGCATGAAGGCTCTATGGCGACCAGTTCCCTTGAGCTCCTTCCTTTTTGGGCGCCATGAAGGCTCTATGGCGACCAGTTCCCTTGAACTTCTCCCTTATTGGGCGTCATGAAGGCTCTATGACGACCAGTTCCCTTGAGCTTCTTCCTTTTTGGGCGCCATGAAGGCTCTATGGCGACCAGTTCCCTTGAGCTTCTTCCTTTTTGGGCGCCATGAAGGCTCTATGGCGACCAGTTCCCTTGAGCTTCTCTCTATTTCGTCTTCATGAAGGCTCTATGGCAAGGAGTTTTCTTAAACTGCTTTCAATTTTGCCGCCATGCCCGCAACCCTCTATCCTGAGATAAAAAAACCCAGAAGGTGCATCTCATGCACTTCTGGGTACCTGGTTCTAATGATAGATATGGACAAAAGGCTCGCTTTGGTCTGCTTTCCGGACTACAAGCGCTTCCGGGCCGTTGACTGATGAGATATTTACCTGGACTGAGATGTATTCAGGGAAGTGTTTGACAACAAGCCCTGTCACGTATTGCGTAAATCCAATACCTTCTGCTTTTCCATAGAATTGGATTGGGATATCAATATTGATTTCCTGCAACTGATCCTGGGCATAAAAAGCTTTTCCGATAACTCCATTGAAGTTAGGGAAGTATGTTTCCACATCCTGTTTAAAGTTAAGAAACGCCGTTAAATCATCTCGATGATTTTTTTCAGCCGTGCTTGAAGGAAAAAGGACATATTTCTCGCTGATATCTTCCCATCCGCCTAGCTTATTGCTTCCTTTGTCTGCCTTAGCGTATGCAAAGAAGCTTCCCGGTACAACTGAAGTTCTTGATTGCTGTTCAAACAAAGCAATGGTTACCGGCACATCCTTCAGGCCTTTGATTTGCCGTACTCTCTGAAGGACTTCTTCAGCCATCTTTTTGCCTTCCCGTTCAAGAACATCCCGTTTAATTTCGGTTTCAAAAGTCGCGCCATATTGTTCTTTCTGATAATAATGAACAGAGTTCATTGCAAGACCTATCACAACTCCGCCAAGACCCACTTTTCCATCATCGTTTTTCAGCAGATAGTTGTGCTCAAGTATATGTGCCAGGTATATCGGGCTTTTTACATTATTTTTATCAATATCTCCGCCATCTGCAATCATTGGATTTAAGCCGATGTTATCTTCAGCTTTCATTTTGTGTTCCTTTAGCTGCTTTTCAGTAAACTTTCGGTTTAGCCAGGATTGGACAGTTTCCCTTTTTAAAAATTGGCCTTCCTGAAATAAATATTTTTCTGTATCGAATGTGTTTTGAGCAACCCTCATTAGCCCGGTCTCAAATTCATTAATGTCATATTTAGTGCTTATATTATTGACCACAAGACCTCTGGACTCACTTGGTTCAAATGGCAGCAGCGTTCGATAATACTTATCTGAAATTTTATAGTTCGGAATGATTGCCTTATCCTTTTCGTTCTTGTCTTCCTGAACAACTTCCTCCTGCTTATTAAAATTAGGCGCACAGCCTGCAAGCAGAAGGGTTAGGGATAAAGCAAGCATTATGAGTTTTTTCACGGAGCTTACACCCTCTTACTTATTTAATTCTTCAACCAGTCTCTCCTCGTTCCAAACCTCTACACCCAGCTCCTGAGCCTTCGTCAGTTTGGATCCGGCGTCTTCTCCGGCAATCACAACATCTGTTTTCTTGCTGACGCTTCCGGATACTTTTCCGCCAAGCGCCTCTATTTTATCTTTTGCTTCATTTCGGCTCATGATTTCAAGCTTTCCTGTCAGAACTACCGTTTTGCCTGCAAAAAAGCTATCTGAGCTTTCGGCTGAAACTGGCTTTGGCCCATTATAAGCCATGTTGACTCCGGCTGATTTCAGCTCGGCAATCAGTTCATGGGCTTCCTCTTGTTCAAAGAAGGAAACAATGGAGTCCGCCATTTTTTCACCAATTTCATTAATTGCTGTTAAATCCTCCCGGGATGCTTTTTCAAGTGCCTCCATATGGCTAAACTCCTGGGCAAGCGTTTTGGCTGCTTTTGCTCCCACATGACGGATTCCCAAACCAAATAACAATTTTTCAAGAGAATTCCCTTTGGAGTTTTCAATTGCCTGAAGAAGATTGTTTACCGATTTTTCACCCATCCGTTCGAGCTGGATGAGCTGTTCATACGTTAATTTGTAGATATCTGCCACATCTTTAATCAGATTTTCGGCAAATAATTGGCTGATCACTTTTTCACCAAGACCATCAATGTTCATGGCGTTGCGGGAAACAAAATGAATAAGGCCTTCCCTGATTTGGGCAGGGCACTTTGGATTGATGCAGCGCAAAGCCACTTCACCATCAAGACGGACCAGTTCGCTCTCACATTCCGGACAATGTGTCGGCATATTAAAATCCTGCTCCTCACCCGTTCTTCTGTCTGCCAGTACATTCACAACTTCGGGAATAATGTCTCCCGCTTTTTTCACAACCACCTGATCGCCAATCTTAATATCTTTTTCGCGGATCAAATCTTCGTTATGAAGTGAAGCCCTCTGGACAGTCGTCCCGGCAACACGTACAGGCTCCAGAAGCGCAGTTGGCGTAACTACGCCCGTTCGCCCAACGCTTAATTCTATATCCCTTAGTGTGGTAACAACCTCTTCTGCAGGGAATTTATAAGCTATGGCCCAGCGCGGGCTTTTCGCCGTAGCGCCCAGCTGCTCCTGCTCCTCCAGTGAATCGACTTTGATTACAATACCATCAATGTCATAAGACAGATTCGGGCGTTTGTCGGTCCAGCCCTGTACATATTCAATTACTTCCTCAATGCTCTCACATCTTTTGCGTTCTTTATTTGTTTTAAATCCCAGGCTATCCAGAAAATCCAGACCTTCACTGTGAGATTCAATCCCTGTATTCCCAGCATCCGCAATGCCATAGACAAAAATATCGAGATTGCGCTTTGCTGCAAGGCGCGGATCCAGCTGCCTTAAGGAACCTGCTGCGGCATTTCTTGGATTAGCAAACGGCTCCTCCCCATTCTCTTCTTTTGCTTTATTCAATTTCTCAAAAGAACGTCTGGGCATGAAGGCCTCACCGCGGACTTCCATTGTGACGTTCTCTTTCAGCCGGAGAGGAATCGAACGGATTGTCTTTAGATTAGCAGTAATATTTTCGCCAATGGATCCGTCGCCGCGTGTGGCACCGAGAATAAATAAACCATCCTCATAGCGGAGGGAGACAGCCAGCCCATCAATTTTCAATTCACATACATAAGAAACATTTTCTCCGGCACCCTGGCGGACACGGCGGTCAAAGTCTCTTAAATCCTGTTCGTTGAAGGCATTTCCCAAACTGAGCATCTGCGACTGATGCTCCACTTTTTCAAACATATCAAGGATTTCCCCTCCAACCCTCTGTGTGGGAGAATCCTCTGTTTTCAGCCCAGGGAATTGTTCTTCAAGCTCAATAAGGTCTCTCATCAGCCTATCGTATTCAGCATCTGGAACAGAAGGCTGATCAAGAACATAATACTCATAATTATACTGATTCAAAAGGTTGTGCAGATCTTTCACCTTTTTTTCTGCCAATTGAAGGTCCATACATTCAACCCTTTCTATAATCCATTGAAAATACAGCGGGGTTACGCCTTTGTAATCGGTGCAAATTTGGCCAGCAGACGCTTAATGCCAACTGGTTTTGGGAACGCAATATCCAGCTCTGTTCCTTCGCCGGAGCCTTTCACACTGACAACAGTACCTGTTCCCCATTTTCCGTGCTGGGCTTTGTCGCCGACCTTCCAGGCAATATCGTCTCCTCCTGTGTTCGATGCAGATGGACGAATCACTGCTTTCCGCTGAGGCTGTGCTCCTCTTGATGCAGACGGAGAGCCAAATGGTGATGATCCAAATGGAGACGGCTTTTTAGCAGGTTCAAGGCCATCCAGCAAATCAGAAGGTATTTCTTTAATAAATCGGGATGGCGGATTCATATTCGTGCGTCCGAATAAAGTACGCATTTGAGCATTCGTAATGAAAAGCTCCTCTTCTGCCCTGGTAATTCCCACATAAGCAAGGCGCCGCTCCTCTTCCATTTCAGACTCTTCCATTAGAGAACGGCTGTGCGGGAATACACCTTCCTCAAGACCCAGTAAAAAGACAACAGGGAATTCAAGCCCTTTTGCTGAGTGAAGTGTCATAAGAACAACAGATTCGGCTTTTTCGCCATCATCATCCAATTTATCAATGTCAGCTACAAGAGCCAGATCAGTCAAAAATGCGATAAGCGATTTGTCTTCGCTGGCTTCTTCAAAGTTTTTCGTAACAGACAGGAATTCATCAATGTTTTCCAGACGGCTCTGTGCTTCAATGGATTTCTCGGCAATCAGCATATCACGGTAGCCTGATTTCTCCAAAAGCTCTTCCACAAGCTCTGTCACAGATAGGTATTCCTGCATTTGTGTATAGTTTTTAACCAAATCTCTGAATTCAATGGCCCCTTTTGTAATTTTCGGGCTCAAGCCAATCAGATCAATAGACTCAAGTGCTTCAAACATGCTCATTTCATGAAGCTGTGCAAAGTTGGCGATTTTATCAATTGAACCTGAGCCGATTCCGCGCTTTGGCACATTAATTACACGCTGAAGGCTGATATCATCATCCGGATTGGCAATCAGGCGCAGATAAGCAAGGATATCCTTTATTTCTTTGCGGTCGTAGAACTTGATTCCGCCGACAATGGAATATTCTATGTTCGACTTTAACAGTACTTCTTCCATTACACGTGACTGTGCATTAGTGCGGTACAAGATCGCGATATCGGAAGCGCTCCGCTTGCCAGTGCTGATGTATTCCTTGATTTTACCTGCAACAAATTGCGCTTCTCCCTGTTCGCTATCGGCACGATAGTAGAAGATCTTATTGCCTTCTGCGTTTTCGGTCCAGAGGTTTTTCGGCTTTCTGTTCAGGTTCTTGCTTATGACTTCGTTCGCAGCCAGCAAGATCCTTTTTGTTGAACGATAATTTTGTTCAAGCATGATGGTTTGCGCGTTCGGATAATCCTTTTCAAAGGAAAGAATGTTGGCAATGTCCGCACCGCGCCATTTATAAATGGACTGGTCCGAGTCACCGACTACACAAAGATTCTTAAATCGGCTTGCCATTAGCTTTACAAGCATGTACTGCGCTCTATTTGTATCCTGATACTCATCCACATGAATGTATTGGAATTTTCTCTGATAATATTCCAGCACTTCCGGAACTCGCTGGAACAGCTGAATCGTGATCATAATAAGATCATCAAAATCAAGCGCCTGGTTGCGTCTTAATCTCTTTTGGTACTCTGTATATACATCACTGGCAACCTGCTGAATATAATCTCCAGCTGTTTTCGCATACTCTTCAGGAGTAATCAATTCATTTTTTGCCGAGCTGATCGAACCCAGGATAGCACGCGGATCAAATTTTTTGGGATCCAGATTTTTATCCTTTAAGATCGATTTAATAACGGATTGCTGGTCTGTTGAATCCAGAATCGTGAAATTGCGGTTATAGCCAATCCTGTCAATATCTCTTCTTAAAATCCGCACACACATCGAATGGAACGTAGAAATCCAGATATCATCTGCTGCTCCGCCCATCATGTTATGAATACGGTCACGCATTTCACGGGCAGCCTTGTTTGTAAAAGTGATTGCCAGAATATTGTAGGGATTAACACCCTTTTCCACCATTAAGTAAGCAATCCTGTGCGTAAGCACTCTTGTCTTTCCGCTTCCCGCCCCTGCCATGATCAGGAGTGGCCCGTCTGTTGCTTTTACCGCATTTTGCTGCTGCGGGTTCAGTCCGTTCAATAATTTATCTGTTAAAAATTGCATTCCTTCTCTTCACCACCATAGAAACATATGTTCTTATATTCTATTTTATCTTGTTTGCTAATCCTCAGCAACCTGAATTAAGCACGAGCTGCTTCAACTGTGGCCAATGCAGCCTGCAGATCATCATAAATAACATTTCCGACCACAATGACGTCAGCATGCTCAGCCATTTCTTTTGCATGTTCTGCATTGAGGATGCCGCCTCCGTAAAATAATACGGTTTCTTCAAGCGTATTTTTCACCTCTGCGACTACTTCTGCATCTCCGTACTTTCCGCTGTATTCGAGATAGAAGATTGGCAGACGGAACATTTTCTCGGCCATCATCGCATATGCCCTTACCTCATCAAGAGATAAATCTGTGCGAGAATTGGTGACTTGAGCGACTTTACATTCTTCATTCAGAATGCAATAGCCCTGAACAAGGATTTCTTCCCAATTCATAATATCGCCATATTCTTTTACAGCTTCCTGATGAAGGCCTGTAACCCACTTTACATCCCGGCTGTTAAGGACTGTCGGGATAAAATATAGGTCAAAGCCCGGTGTAACTGAATCAATCGCCGAAACCTCCAGCACACAGGGAACCGTGTATCTGCGGATGCGGGCCATTAAATCCAGCACCTTCTCCAATGTGACCCCGTCTGTTCCGCCCACAATAATCGCATCGGTCCCTGACTCGCAAATCATCTCCAGGTCTTCATCTGATATATTTTTATCCGGATCGAGCTTGAATACGTGGCTCCATTCGCGAACATCATACATGCAAAATTGCCTCCATTCTATCATTCCATTTCATCATTATATCATTTAAGATTGGGAATAAAAAATAAAAGCAAGATGTCTCTATTGGGTGGAAAAAATTAATAGAAGACAAAGAAAAAAACCGCGGGAACAGCCCCATCGGTTTAGGCAAAGCGAGTATTTACGCCTTTTCAGCTTCTTCTTCTTTGATTCTTTCCAATGCCATTTCATAGGCATCATTTCCATAGTTGAGGCAGCGTTTTACACGGGAAATGGTTGCAGTGCTGGCACCCGTATCTGTTTCGATTTTATGATAGGTTTTACCTTCACGAAGCATGCGTGCCACTTCCAGGCGCTGCGCCAGGGATTGTATTTCATTCACTGTACATAAGTCGTCAAAGAATCGGTAGCACTCTTCCAGATCTTTTAAAGATAATACGGACTTAAATAACTGATCCAGTTCTTTGCCTCTTAGCTTATCAATTTGCATATATTTGCATACCCCTTTGTTTAAATAGTATTTTCAATCATTATTGTTTAGCTTCCAAGGAAACCGTTTGCTCCAGGCCCGGGTTTGATGGAATGATGTTGATCCATGTTTTCCCCGGCACCAGGCCAGCCTGCTGGCCGTTTAAGACAGGAAGAATTCGTCCGTCAATATTTTCCCACTGCACCTCTGCCACTTTTCCTTTTTGAAGGAGATATCCTTTTCCCCCAGAAGTTAAGTTAATATCACGGCGGCCTGCGCTGTCAACCACTTGATGGTCTGCTTCTGCGATGAAAATGTTGTCGAGTAATACAGGCTCCCCGGATTTGTAGTCAGCTGTAAGCTCGCCATTGGAATATCTTTTGTATTTCTCAAGTCCTGCATCATATTCATAGACCACATTGAATAATTCATTGTCCAGGTAGGAGATCATGGCAGACTCAGCTTTCTCTCCCTGAATTGCCTTTACCTCTTCCTTTGAAAGGAATTCAAGAGATTTCGGTTCATCCTCCATCGCATAATTTTTTTCTTTTGCACCTTTCAGTACATTGTCAAAAGAAATATAGGAATTATGCGGGGCCTGTCTGAAGCTTTCCCTTTTAAACAATGTACCGTCATAATGCATTCCGTTCAGGTTATCAACATACTCCTGATCCAGCAACTCTTTGGCCTCCGGACTGTAGCCGTGGGCAATGTAGAGGCTGTCATAGCCTTTGGCCAGCTCAATATAATAGTCCCTGGAACTTCTGACAGGCCCTATCATCTCAGGCCTCTCACTTTGAAAAATAGCAAGAAAACGAGTCACGTCCCCTTCTGCCAGCATTTCATAGACGACGTCAGCCTGATTAAGCCCTGATTGCGGACGGGCTTTCGGATGATTATTGATCATCACCGCTACAGCTCTTCCATCCACTTCGGTTTCAGACCCGGAGCCTGTGAGCGGATATTGAAATGGAAGTTCTTTTTCAGAGGTGACACCTTTTGTGGCTTCTTCCGCTTTTTCCGTCTCCTGCTTTGCCGGCTCTTCTGCTTTTTCTTTACTGCATCCAGAAACGAGAATCATTGCTGCTGCTGATACAGCTATCCATCCTTTTAACATTTTTCACCCCGTGTGATTTTTGCTTTTGATGTGGATTCTATGTTAGCTCCCTTGAGCAGTTTTAATCTCTATCTATTACATCTCTTTCATATTTTAACGCATTATCGTTGGAAAGAGTACCGTTTTATTCATGACATCATACATTCCCTGCTGGGTAATTCTGATATAAGGCAGATGGGTTGAAGAGAAAAAGAGCAGCGTGTACATTGGATCTTCATGTCTGTAGCCTTGATCACGCAAATAATGCACAAGCTGTTTTTCTTCCTGCATTAATTCCTCCACATTTTTATGGGACATTACACCTTTTAAGCGGAGCTCCATCTCCTGGACAATCCTTCCCCCTTCAGATATGACAATGCCTCCGCCAATTTCTTTCAGCCGGTTAAAAGCATTCAGCATTTCCTGTTTGCTTTTGCCGATTAAGATGATGTCACCGGTATTGGAAAATGAACTTGCCATTCCATCCAGGCTTTGCGAGAAGCCTTTAAGTATGGTATTTATTCGCCATTGGCCATTCCGGTCAACAAGCATGAAGAAACATTCATCATGATCTTTCTCCAGCTCTTCGGATGATACGTCAATCGTGATGGAGTATGGCTTCGTAATAACAGCATTCTCGAGCTTTATCCCGAAAGGCATGGAGAATTGCATATCATCTGCTGTCAGCTCCCAATCAATACCCAGCGGGTCAAAGCCGAATTCTTCCCATTCTACAGGCTTATAGGCATGCAGGTTTTCACCGTCTCTCTTCACCCATTCCCCTTTGGCAATAACAGATATTGGAGTTGGTTCGTTTTCATCTGACAGGAAATTGATATTGGCAACCCTTCCTGTCGCAATGGAGCCATGTAAATAGTCAATTCCATAATGACGTGCCACATTAATGGTTGCCATATTATAAGCATCAATAACTGGCACTCCTTTATCTATGGCAATGCGGATCATATGGTCAATGATTCCCTGCTCATAAAAGGAGGAAAAGGAACCGTCTGTTGTGAAGACCATCCGATCATATTGATCAATGCCGATTTCATGCATTTCCTCCAATAAAACCGGCAGATCCGGACGGATGGAAGAATATCTGAGAGATACGGTATATCCCTGTAAAAGGCGATTATACACATCTTTCCCAGTCATTGACTCATGGTCACAATCAGCACCGAGCAGCATAAGCTTTGCCAGCGTTTTTTCAGATGCCCCCGGAAAGTGGCCTTCAATCTTTTTCCTCATCCGCTTTGTTTCCTGAATCCAATGAAGCATCATATCATCGCCATCCAATAGCTTCGGCCAGCCTGTCAGCTCTCCTCCCTGAAGCACGGCATCATGTTCAAGCCACGATTTAACGTTTCCATGGGAAAAAACAGATTCCTCGTGCTGGATCTCTGTTTGAGCATCAAATCGGCACCACCAATAGGTTGTTGCGGGCATATTTCTCATTTCCTTCAGGAAAGAAAACGCTTTCTTTTTATCCCGCTGTAAAGCCAGCACCATATTGTCATTAATCAGGGTTGTTGTACCAAACTGGGATGCATAGCTCGCCAGGGAATGGGGATTATATAATTGAAATGGATGGGCATGCGGCTCAATATATCCGGGAACGAGCGTAAGTCCAGTACAATCAATGACCTCACACTGATCTGTTTTTTCCGGCAGCTTTTCGCCCGCATATACAATACGGTCGCCATAGATCCATATATTTGCTGTTATCCATTTACGAAGCGCCTGATTCAGATAACGCGCGTTCTTTAGTAATATCGTCGGTGAAAGTTTTCCGTCCAATACGGAAACATGTTCACGCAAGTGCCTGTTTTTCCAACGGTAACGCTGTTCCAGCACCATACTCCCTCCCTTGTTGATATCTATATATAAAGACTCTGTTTTTAGAATGAAGACAATGAGTAAAATGGCTTTACATCAATAAAGAAAGCCCTTTCATTTTCTCTTGTTTTACTATAGTAACATATTTCACTGTTTAACGCATTAAAGAATCAGTAAAAGATTGTAAAAATTTCGTGAAAGTGGTGAGACCTATGCATGTAAAATCAAATATCGGCATTGTAAATGCCTTAATACGCATAACAATCGGATTTACGGTACTGGCCTGGAGCACTTCAAAGCTCGTGAAGAGACCTTGGCGGGATTCTTATCTTGTGATGGCCATGCTGGGAGGAATGAAAGTGGCTGAAGGGATTGTCCGCTTTTGCCCATTGACAGCTCTTTTTGAAAGAGGCCAGGACATGGTTCAGGAAAAGAGAGGTAATAACAATAGTAATGATGAGGCTGTTGAGGAGATTCTGCCTTATAACCCTTCTTAGATACCTAAAAAAATACAGCCCCCTATTAGGGGGCTGTACTATAGAAAGGAGCTGACAATATGTTCTGGGAATACGTAATGGATATGACATTTGTGCTGACAGCCATAATCGGAAGCATTGTAGCACTCCTGTTTGTGTATATCCGGAAGACTAAGAAAGGACGTGCGCGATAGCTTTATCGGCAATGTCTTTGCGGTAGAATACACCTTCGCACTGAAGGTTTTCCAGTTCGGAATATACCTTTTGCTGCGCTTTTTTCAGTGTAGACGCTCTGGCGCCTGCCAGCAGCACGCGGCCTCCATTTGTCACATACTCACCCGAGCTGTTTCGATCAGTGCCGGCATGAAAGACTAAAACATCTTTAAGCGAATGCAGCCCATTCAGAACAGCTCCTTTTTCGTATGCTTCAGGGTAGCCCGTTGAAGCAGCAACCACACCTACAATTGCTTCTTCACTCCACTCGATTTCAGGCTGCTCCCCATTTAGGACTGCCAGCATTACCTCTGCCAGGTCAGAATTCATGCGGGGTAAAATCACCTGTGTTTCAGGATCTCCAAAACGGGCATTAAATTCGATTACCTTCGGGCCTGCTAATGTTTTAATCAAACCCGCATATAAAATCCCGGTAAAACTTCGGCCTTCCTGAACCATTGCTTTTGCTGCCGGCTTCAAAACTTGTTCAACAGCCTCTGCAACTGTTTCATCACCAATATGCGGTACGGGTGAATAAGCCCCCATCCCACCTGTATTCGGTCCCAGATCTCCATCAAAAGCACGCTTGTGATCCTGGGCAATTTCAAGCGGAACTACGGTTTCTCCGTTCACAAAGGCCATTAATGAGAATTCTTCCCCTTCAAGGAATTCTTCAATTACAACTGTTGAAGAAGCCCGGCCAAACTTTTCATTTAATAATAGTTCCTCAATCCCGGACAATGCTTCCTGCATAGTCATGGCCACTATTACGCCTTTTCCTGCTGCAAGCCCATCTGCTTTCAGAACAATGGGAGCACCCTTCGCTTCAATATAGGCTTTCGCTTCTTCATAGTCGCTGAATACTCCATATTCAGCTGTCGGAATAGCATATTCCTTCATAAGCTCTTTGGCAAAGGACTTGCTGCCTTCAATTTCAGCCGCAGCTTTTTTCGGTCCAAATACCTTTAACCCGGCTTCTTCAAATCGGTCTGCAAGCCCATCTAGCAGCGGCACTTCCGGACCGATTACAGTCAAGTCAATTTCATTTTCCTGAGCAAACTGCACAAGTTTCTCCTGGTCGTTTTCCTGGATGGCAGCCAGCTGTGCTGAATCTTCCATTCCCGGATTTCCCGGAGCCGCAAAAACCAGTTCAACTGAAGGGCTTTGATTCATCTTCCAGCAAATTGCATGCTCACGTCCGCCTCTTCCAATAACCAATACCTTCATTACGCCCACCTCCGTAAAATGTCAGCTACCGCTTTTCGTAATGTTCAGCTCCAGCGCCTAAGGGCTCGAGGTCATAAGCCAACCTGTCAAAAAGGTAAAGGGCCACCTTTCCGACAGCTCGTCTTATGCTTGAGGCTCCCAGGATGTCAGTCATGCAGACGTTGCCACAGGACGTGGCGCTCTTAGTCTGCGTTCCTCCTATCGAGGCGCTTCCGCTTTTCGTTTGTCCAGCTCCAGCGCCTAGGGGCTCGAGGTCATAAGCCAATCTGTCAAAAAGGTAAAGAACCACCTTTCCGACAGCTCGTCTTATGCTTGTCGCCCCTGATCGAGGCGCTTCCGCTTTTCGTTTAATGCTTAAAATGCCGTACGCCAGTAAAGACCATGGCAATGCCAAATTCATCGGCTTTTTTGATGGAGTCTTCATCACGGATGGAGCCCCCCGGCTGGATGATGGCTGTGATGCCTGCTTTGGCTGCGACTTCAACGGTATCGTTCATTGGGAAAAAGGCATCCGATGCCATTACGGCTCCGTTTGCTTTTTCTCCTGCCTGTTCAAGCGCAATTTTAGCAGAGCCTACGCGGTTCATCTGCCCGGCACCAACTCCAAGTGTCATGTTTGCATCATTTACGACAATGGCATTGGATTTCACATGCTTCACAACTTTCCAGCCCAGCTTCAATGCTTTCCACTCTTCTTCCGTCGGCTCCCTTTTGGTCGCAACTTTTACTTCGGCATCTTCAAGAGTGAATAGATCATATTCCTGCGTCAGCAAGCCGCCTTCAACAGCGGACAATCTCATCTCAGCTTTCTTTTTGCCTTCAAAAGGAATGGTCAGCAGGCGCAGATTCTTTTTCCCTTTTAAAATTTCAAGCGCTTCATCTGAGAAGGATGGCGCAATAATGATTTCAAGGAAGATCTCATAAAGCTTTTTAGCTGTATCTGCATCCACTTCCCTGTTTAAGGCAATGATTCCTCCGAAAATGGAAACAGGGTCTGCTGCGAAAGCTTTTGAAAAAGCATCAAATACATTTTCTCCGGTCCCCACTCCGCAAGGATTCATATGCTTAACAGCAACTGCTGCAGGCTCTGAGAATTCTTTTACAATTTGGAGGGCTGCATCTGCATCGTTGATATTGTTGTAGGATAATTCCTTGCCGTGCAGCTGTTCAGCGTTCGCAATCGAAAATTCAGAACCAAGCGGCTTGCGGTAAAACGCAGCCTTTTGATGCGGATTCTCCCCGTATCTCAAGGTTTGCTTCAGTTCATACGTAACGGTTAATTTTTCAGGTGTTTCTTCATTTGCCAAATCTGTCATATATTCAGCGATCATCGCATCATAGGCAGCTGTGTGGCGGAATACCTTTGCAGCAAGCTTGCGGCGGGTTTCCTTTTGAACCTCTCCGGTTTCTTTCAGCTGTGAAAGAACTGTTTCATAATCGACAGGATCTACCACAACCGTTACATATTCATGGTTCTTGGCGGAAGCACGCAGCATGGCCGGACCGCCAATATCAATATTCTCTATCGCATCCTCTACTGTCACATCCGGTTTAGCGATGGTTTGCTGGAACGGATACAAATTCACGCACACAACCTGGATAGGCTGGATTCCATGCTCCTCAAGCTGCTGTTTGTGGCCTGGTTCGCCATGCTTAGCCAGCAGTCCGCCATGTATCATCGGATTTAATGTTTTCACACGGCCTTCCAAGATTTCCGGAAAGCCTGTCACATCGCTTACCCCGATAACAGGAATTCCGCTCTCTTCCAGCGCTTTTTTTGTACCGCCTGTTGAGATAATTTCGAAACCCAATTCGCTTAGTTGCCGGGCAAATTCTGTTATGCCATTTTTGTCGGAAACACTGATTAATGCACGTTTCTTCATGTTCGCTCCCCCTGACTGGTTGAATAAACTTTAGCTCTCTACCATTTTAGCACAGAAAAGACTTTGCAAAACCTGCGGATAAAGTTTATGCTCGACTTCATGTATCTTCTTTTGAAGGCTTTCCAGTGTTTCATCCGCAGCTATGGAAACTGGCGCTTGAGCAATTATCGGCCCCGTATCCATGCCTTCATCGACATAATGAACCGTCACACCGCTTACCTTTACTTTGGCGGATAACGCCTGGCCAATTGCATCCTTACCTGGAAAAGCGGGAAGAAGAGAAGGGTGAATATTAATAATTCTGCCTTCAAACTCTTTCAAAAGCGTCGGGCCAATCAGTCTCATATAGCCTGCGAGAATAATATACTCTGCTCCGCTCTCCATCATCCTTTGCAAAATCTCTCTTTCATACTCTGCTTTGCCGGCATAGTCTTTAGCTGAAAAAACAAATTGCGGAACCTGCTCGTTTTGTGCACGCTGGATGCTGTAGGCATCTGGCCGGTCACAGACAAACAAGACGATCTCAGCATGCAAGTCCCCTTTTCTGGCGGCATCAGCAATGGCTTGAAAGTTCGTTCCGCTTCCGGAAGCAAACACTGCTATTTTTTTCATGACTTCCTCCAAGTTACAGAATTTCAATTCCTTCCTGATCCGTTACAGTCCCCATTAGATAGGCATTTTCGCCAATTTCATTAAAATAGGCAATCAGTTCATCAGCCATTTCTTTATCTGCCGCAATCACCATGCCTGTTCCCATATTAAAAATATTGTACATTTCCTTGCGTTCCAGTCCGCCGATCTTCTCCATCACCGTAAATACTGGGGGCACTTCCCAATTGCTTTCAGTAAGCTTGGCGCCAAGACCTTCAGGCAGCATGCGGGGGATATTTTCAATAAATCCGCCGCCTGTAATATGTGCCATGCCCTTCAGCTTGAACTGCTTCATAGCTGACAGAAGCGGTTTTACATATATTTTTGTAGGGCGAAGCAGCTCTTCCCCTAGAGTGCATCCTAATTCTTCTACATGATCTGTTAAGGTCATATTTGCTTTTTCAAAAAACAGCTTTCTGACAAGTGAATAGCCATTGCTGTGAATTCCGCTTGAGGCAAGGCCGATCAGCACATCTCCTGCTTTGATGTCTGCACTATTAATCAGGCTGGATTTTTCACAGGCACCGACCGCAAATCCGGCAAGGTCATATTCTTCCTCACTGTACATGCCAGGCATTTCGGCAGTTTCACCGCCTACAAGTGCACACCCGGCCTGTTCGCAGCCATCTGCAATGCCTTTCACAATCGCTTCAATCCGTTCAGGCGCTGCTTTTCCGCAGGCGATGTAATCCAGGAAATAAAGAGGCTCTGCTCCCTGTACGACAATATCATTTACACACATGGCGACCGCATCAATCCCAATCGTGTCATGCTTATCCATCATAAAAGCAAGCATCAGCTTCGTGCCGACACCATCTGTTCCTGATACTAAAACCGGTTCCTTCAGGTTTAGTTCAGATAGATCGAACATGCCGCCAAATCCGCCCAAACCGCCGAGCACACCCGGACGAATCGTCTTCTGTACGTGCTTTTTCATGCGCGAAACTGCTTCATAGCCAGCTTCAATATCTACTCCGGCCTGTTTATATGCATTTGCCATTCCTTTTCACCTCATGGTTGGAAAAATAAAGGCCTATTTTGTATTTTATCGGCCAACATTGTGCTTTTACCGGTCAAAAATGATGATTTACCGGCCAATTCTTTATATTTACCGGCCAAAAAGAGCAAAATACCGGCCAAGTTTCAAATTTATACCTTTTCATAAGGATGCAAAGTGCTTGGATAAATCTCCGTCGGATACTGGCCTGTAAAGCAAGCCAGGCATTGTCCGTCTTTTCGGCCGATTGCTTTGACCATGCCCTCTGTACTTAAAAAGGTCAGTGTGTCCGCACCAATGATTTCTCTTATTTCCTCAACAGAATGATTGCCTGCAATCAGTTCTTCCTTTGTAGAAGTATCGATTCCATAGAAGCATGGATTTTTAATCGGCGGTGAGCTGATAAGCACATGCACCTCTGTAGCTCCCGCTTCTTTCAGCATGGTGACGATCCGTCTGCTTGTTGTGCCTCGGACGATCGAATCATCGACCATAATGACTCTCTTTCCTTCTACGACTCCTCGTACCGGAGACAGCTTCATTTTTACGCCTTGCTCACGCAGCGACTGAGATGGCTGGATAAAAGTCCGGCCAACATAGCGGTTTTTGATCAGACCCATCTCGTATGGAATGCCTGAAGCTTCTGCATAGCCAATCGCAACAGAGATGCTTGAGTCAGGTACACCTGTAACGACGTCCCCTTCAATTGGAGCCTCAAAAGCGAGCTGCTTCCCAAGATTTTTCCGGGCTGTATGAACGTTGATCCCGTTGATATTACTGTCCGGACGGGAAAAATAAACATATTCCATTGTACACATTGCAATATTAGAAGCCATTGCAAACATTTCAGAACGGAATCCATTGTCGTCAATGATCAGCAGTTCTCCTGGCAGAATATCGCGGATATACTCTGCACCGACAACATCAAAAGCACATGTTTCAGATGCAACCGCATAAGCATCGCCAATTTTGCCAAGTGAGAGCGGCCTCATGCCGTTCGGATCCAGCGCAACCATCAGCTCTGTTTCGGTCATGATCAGAAAAGCATAAGCCCCTTTAATCATGGATAAAGCATTTTTGACACGGTCCTTTAGAGAAGAGAAGCCTGCACGCTTAATTAAGTGTGCCAGCACCTCTGTATCCGAGCTTGTTTGAAAAATACTTCCTTGTCCTTCAAGCTGATGCTTCAAGGCAGTCGCATTCACCAGGTTTCCGTTATGGCAAAGCGCAAGACTTCCGCTTTGTGAGTTGAATAGCAGAGGCTGGACATTTTCATATCCTCCCCCGCCGGCAGTCGCATAGCGCACATGCCCGATTGCCGCCTTCCCTTCCAGCTCCTTCATGGCATCTGCAGTAAAGATTTCTGTCACCAGGCCTTCGCCTTTCATGCCTTTCAGCTTCTTCCCATCTGTAACGACCATTCCGGTACCTTCCTGGCCGCGGTGCTGCAGACTGTGAAGCCCGTAATACGTAATCTGGGAGGCATCCTGATGCCCCCAGATTCCAAAAACACCGCACTCTTCATTTAGTCCTCTTATTTCAGCAAGCATGGAATAGCTCCTTTCCAGGCCTGCTTCAGAACGTCAACCTGTTCGGCAAGCACTAGGCCCTCTTCATTAGACATATAAAGTACAGGTGCTTCGGTTACTTCACCGATTAGTACCGCATCTACTAACCGTTCAAATGCTTCCTGGTTTTCTTTTTTTACAGATAGCAGGAAACGGGATTGTGATTCACTGAATAAAGCTGAAGTCGCATTTCCTGTTACCCGGATGTCCGCTCCCAGACCTTTTGAACCAATCAGGCTTTCCGCAGCAGCTACTGCCAGTCCGCCTTCTGCCACATCGTGCGCAGAGGCAACAAGTCCTGAACGGATGGCTTGTAAAATTTGTTCCTGTGCCTTTTCTTCTTTTTCGAGATCGAGCTCAGGCGCTTTTCCAAAAATCCTGCCGTGTACCATCTTCTGCAGCTCACTGCCTCCAAATTCATCCTTTGTTTCGCCAACCAGATAAATTAAATCCCCAGCTGCTTTAAATGATTGGGTTGTCACATGATCAATGTCATCTACAAGCCCGACCATTCCGATAACAGGCGTTGGATAAATAGCTGTTCCGTTTGTTTCGTTATATAATGAGACGTTTCCGCCGATAACTGGCGTATTTAATGTGCGGCATGCTTCACTGATTCCGTCTGCCGCTTTTTCGATTTGCCAGAAGATTTCAGGCTTCTCCGGGTTTCCGAAGTTCAGATTATCCGTTATTGCCAATGGCTGGCCGCCGGAGCAAATGATATTTCTAGCTGCTTCAGCCACAGCAATTTTCCCGCCTGTTTCAGGATCAAGATACATATAACGGGAATTGCAGTCTGTCGTCATTGCCAATCCTTTGCGGGTGCCGCGGATGCGAATCACTGCTGCATCTGAACCGGGTGCCACTACTGTATTGGTGCGCACCATATAGTCGTACTGGTCATAAACCCATTCCTTGCTGGCGATTGTCGGCTGCTGAAGTAGCTTTACCAATGTTTCTTTATAATCTTCAACCGCAGGAATTTCATTTTCCATCGCCTGGAATTCCCGGAAGTATTCCGGCTCAGTTGATGGCTTATGATAAACCGGCGCATCCTCTGCAAGTGCATCAACCGGCAGCTCTGCTACCACTTCTCCCTGATGAGTCAGGCGGAGCATTTTATCATCAGTTACTTTGCCGATAGAAACGGCTTCCAGTCCATACTTGGAAAACAAATCAACGATTTCCTGCTCGCGTCCTTTTTTCACGACAATCAGCATTCTCTCCTGAGACTCAGAAAGCATCATTTCATATGCAGTCATGCCAGTTTCCCTTTGAGGAACAAGGTCAAGATTCATTTCAATTCCCGATCCTGCCTTGCTGGCCATCTCAGCAGAAGAGCTTGTCAGACCGGCAGCTCCCATATCCTGAATGCCAACAAGTGCATCAGACTGGACCAGTTCAAGACATGCTTCGAGCAGGAGCTTTTCCATGAATGGATCGCCAACCTGGACAGCCGGACGCTTTGATTCTGATTGGTCTGTTAATTCTTCAGATGCAAAAGTAGCTCCATGGATACCGTCACGTCCAGTTTTCGCACCAACATACATGACTGTGTTGCCTACTCCGTGGGCCTGGCCTTTTTTAATATCCTTATGGTCGATTAAGCCGACACACATAGCGTTTACAAGCGGATTTCCTTCATATGAGGAATCAAACTGCACTTCTCCCCCGACTGTTGGAATGCCGATGCAGTTACCGTAGCCTGCAATGCCTGCGACTACTTCTTTAAAAAGGTACCGTACACGAGGAGAATCCAATTCTCCAAAGCGTAAAGAGTTGAGGAGCGCGACCGGTCTTGCGCCCATTGAAAATACATCACGGATAATCCCGCCGACACCTGTTGCTGCCCCCTGGTAAGGCTCGATTGCAGACGGATGGTTATGGCTTTCAATTTTAAAAACAACTGCTTGCCCGTCGCCGATATCAACAATTCCAGCTCCTTCCCCTGGTCCCTGAAGTACTTTCTCTCCTGTTGTCGGGAACTTGCTTAAAACGGGCTTTGAGTTTTTATAGCTGCAATGCTCTGACCACATAACCGAAAACAAACCGATTTCTGTGTAATTTGGCAAACGCCCGATAATCTTTTCAATCATCGCAAATTCGTCATCAGACAAACCCATTTCTTTGTATACCTTCTGTGCCTTTAACTGTTCCGGACTTGGCTCAAGCATTAACGACATATGCTTCCCTCCATTGTTTTACGATTGATTGAAAAAGTTTCAGGCCATCTGCTCCTCCTAAAAGCTCATCTACGGCTCTTTCAGGGTGCGGCATCATGCCGAGTACATTTCCCTTTTCATTGACAATGCCTGCGATGTTTTCCAGGCTGCCATTTGGGTTTGTTTCGTTATAAGTAAAGACAATCTGATTATTTGCCTTTAAAGCCTCTAAAGTTGCTTCGTCACAATAATAGTTACCTTCGCCATGGGCGATTGGGATATTGATTACCTCGCCTTTTTTGTATGAGGAAGAAAACATCGTGTCATTGTTTTCAACCTTCAATTCGACCGTGCGGCAAATGAATTTCAGGCTGTCGTTTCTTCTCATTGCCCCCGGCAGAAGACCGGCTTCAAGCAGGATTTGAAATCCGTTGCAGACACCCAAAATCGGCTTGCCTGCTTCAGCCGCTTTCACTACTTCTTTCATGACATTGCTGAAGCGTGCGACAGCACCCGAACGAAGATAATCTCCGTAAGAGAAACCGCCGGGAAGAAGAATGCCGTCATATTCGTCTAAGCTTTCCGCGTCATGCCAGACATATTCAGCTTCCTCTCCAAGTTCATCCTTTACTGCATGGTACATATCAATGTCACAATTGGACCCTGGAAAAACAATCACAGCGAACTTCACTGAGCAACAGCCTCCTCAATCTCAAAGCGGTAATCTTCAATCACAACATTAGCCAATAAGCGCTCACACATTTCCTTCACAGCTTCTTCAACAGGACGGTCGCTTTTTTCCACTGTCAGTTCCATGTATTTTCCAATGCGCACATCAGACACTTCGCTGTAGTTCATGGAATGCAGAGAGTTTTTTACAACGGTTCCTTGAGGATCTAGAACACTTTCTCTTAATGTGACGAAAACTTTTACTTTGTACATACGGTTTGGCCTCCCAGTCTCGCTAAAATATTTTCATATGCATCTGTTAAATTTCCAAGGTCCCTGCGGAAAACATCTTTATCCAGTTTTTCATTTGTTTCAATATCCCAAAGCCTGCAGGTATCTGGCGAAATCTCATCAGCCAGCAAAATTTGGCCAGATTCATCTTTACCAAACTCCAGCTTGAAATCTACTAGTTTAATGCCCAGGTCTTTGAAAAAGTCTTTTAAAACGGCATTAACTTGTAGTGCTTTTTCTTGTAAAAGGGTAACTTCCTGCTTATCAGCCAGTTGAAGAACTTCAATATGATCTTCTGTCAGCAGCGGATCACCAAGTTCATCATCTTTGTAGTAGAACTCAACAATCGGTCTTGGTAATTCTTTCCCTTCTTCAACTCCCAATCTCTTAGAAAAGCTCCCCGCCGCAACATTGCGGACCACTGTTTCGAGCGGAATGATATCCACTTTTTTCACAAGCTGTTCTGTCTCCGAAAGCTTTTTAATAAAATGAGAATCAATTCCCAGCTCATGAAGCTTTAAAAATAGCAAACTGGTAATTTCATTATTCAGCCGGCCCTTGCCGCTGATGCTTGCCTTTTTCTCGCCATTAAAAGCTGTTGCAGAATCTTTATATTCAATCCAGACGATATTTTCATCGTTTGTCTGATATACCTTTTTGGCTTTGCCTTCGTATAACAATGCTCCTTTTTCCATTGCGGAGAGCCTCCCTTATTGAAATAGCTGGATTTAATTATTAAGAAGATTGGGAATTTTCCTGATAATAAAGAGGTAAAGACTGCTCTTTACCTCTTTATTTTCTTATAAACCCAGACGGTCAAATATAGTATCCACATGCTTGATGTGGTAGTTATAGTCAAAGCAGTCATCTATTTCTGCTTCGGATAGCTTCGATGTAATGGTCTCGTCCTGCTCGATCAGGCTGCGGAACTGCACCTGCTTTTCCCATGCCTCCATGGCCCGCGGCTGGACAGTGTCATATGCCTCTTCACGAGTCATGCCCTTATCAATTAAGGCAAGAAGAACACGCTGAGAGTAAATCAGCCCTAAAGTACGGTCCATATTGCGTTTCATGTTTTCCGGGAAAACTGTTAAGTTCTTTACGATATTCCCAAAGCGGTTCAGCATATAGTTCAGTGCAATTGTAGCGTCAGGCAGGATGATTCTTTCAGCTGATGAGTGGGAAATATCACGCTCATGCCATAATGCCACATTTTCATAAGCAGTCATCATATAGCCGCGGATCACTCTTGCCATCCCCGTCATATTTTCTGAACCAATTGGATTGCGTTTGTGCGGCATAGCTGATGATCCCTTTTGGCCTTTTGCGAAGAACTCTTCCACTTCACGCGTTTCACTTTTTTGCAGGCCGCGAATCTCCGTTGCAAATTTTTCAATTGAAGTGGCTACCAGCGCAAGCGCCCCCATATAATGTGCATGACGGTCACGCTGAAGTGTTTGTGTAGAGATTGGCGCTGGCTGGATGCCCAGCTTTTCACACACATATTTTTCAACGAAAGGATCGATATTTGCATATGTTCCAACGGCACCGGAGATTTTACCGAACTCTACACCAGCCGCTGCTTCTTTAAAGCGTTCCAGATTACGCTTCATTTCTTCATACCATAGCGCGAGCTTCAAACCGAATGTTGTAGGTTCTGCATGAACACCATGCGTGCGGCCCATCATCACTGTATGCTTGTGCTCCTGTGCTTTGTTTTTCAGGATTTCCACAAAGCGTTCAATATCTTTTAGAAGAATATCATTCGCCTGCTTGATTAAGTAAGAAAGCGCCGTGTCAACGACATCTGTGGAAGTAAGCCCGTAATGAACCCATTTGCGCTCTTCGCCAAGTGTTTCAGATACCGCCCGAGTAAAAGCGACAACATCATGCCGTGTTTCCTCTTCGATTTCTTTAATGCGGTCAATATTAAAGGAAGCATTTTCCCGGATTTTCTGAACATCTTCTTTAGGAATATCTCCTAATTCAGCCCAGGCTTCACAGGCAAGTATTTCTACCTCAAGCCAAGCCTGAAAGCGGTTTTCTTCTGTCCAGATAGCTCCCATTTCCGGTCTCGTATAACGTTCAATCATGTTTTATCCTCCGATCTTTTCCTTCACAGGTGTCCAAATGCCGCTTTTTTCTGCTTCTTCAAGTGCCTCTTCGGCAGAGTTCCGCAGAAGCGTGACATGGCCCATCTTGCGTTTATATTTGGCATCCTTTTTTCCGTACAGGTGTATCTTCCAGTCATCCAAGTCAGGTATTTTCTTTATTAAAGACTCCTGGTGCTCTCCTAGTATGTTTACCATAACAGCCGGTTTTAATAGCTCCGTGCTGCCAAGCGGCCAATTGCATACCGCGCGGATGTGCTGTTCAAACTGAGAGGTCTCGCAGGCTTCAATCGAATAATGGCCTGAGTTATGCGGACGGGGCGCAAGCTCGTTAATGTAAATCTGGCCGTCTCTTGTCAGAAACATTTCGACTGCCAGTGTACCGACAAGGTTTAAAGCTTCTGCCAGCTGGTTTGCTGCATTTACTGCCCGTTCCTCAGCATCAGCTGTGATCATGGCCGGCACAATGGTCTGGTGCAGAATGTTTTCTTTATGGACATTTTCCCCGACTGGGAATACCGCTTTTTCACCCGAAATATTCCGGCAGATAATAACCGATATTTCCTTTTCGAAAGCGATCCATTTTTCAAGGACACACTCGCCATTCTCAAGGAGCTGTGCAGCTTTCTTAATATCCTGCCCGCTCTTTATCACAACTTGCCCTTTTCCGTCATATCCGCCTCTGGAAGTCTTTAATACGGCTGGATAGCCAAGCTTTTCTATATTATCATAAATGTCTTTTTCAGTCGTAATGACCGCATATGGCGCTACCTCACAGCCAGCTTTTTGGATGGCTGCTTTTTCCTTTGTCCGGTCCTGGGTAATCTCCAGCACCTCGCTCCCCTGTGGGACGTACGCATTTGCACATAGCCACTCAAGAGCCTCAGCACTGATGTTTTCAAACTCATAAGTGACAACATCACTTACTTTCGCCAGCTCTTTTATAGAATCTAAATGTCCGTATTCGCCAAGGATTTTAATATCCGCAATCTGGCCGCAAGGAGAATCTTCTGCCGGATCCAAAACGGCAATCCTGAAGCCATTTGCCTTAGCTGCCAGGGCCATCATTCTGCCAAGCTGTCCCCCGCCAATAATTCCAATTGTTTGTCCTGGTAAAATGGTTGTATTAGACAAGTTCATCACTGCTTTCCAGTACTTCCTGTTTTGTTTTATCTCTTTTGGACTGAAGACGTTCTGCAATTGTTATATCAAATGCGCCAAGGATTTGTGCTGCCAGCAATCCGGCGTTAGTTGCGCCTGCTTTTCCAATCGCAACAGTTGCAACCGGAATGCCGCCTGGCATCTGAACAATGGACAGCAATGAATCCAGTCCATTTAGAGCCTTTGATTGCACTGGTACTCCAATGACAGGAAGTGTTGTTTTCGCTGCTACCATTCCAGGCAAATGTGCCGCTCCGCCTGCACCCGCAATAATAACCTTAATCCCTCTGTCCCTTGCCTGCTCAGCATATTCAAACATAAGATCTGGAGTCCGATGGGCTGAAACAACCTTCTTTTCAAACGGGATTTCAAGCTCTTTCAGAATTCCGCAAGCGTGCTTCATTGTCTCCCAATCTGACTTGCTTCCCATAATGACTGCTGCTTGTACGCTCATTCCTTCTCCTCCAAATCGTCCAATATAAAAAACCCGCACAGACCCTTCTCTTATATGAGAGAAAGTAATCTGTCCGGGCTAAAAAGAACCGTAAGGAAGACACCTGCAAACGGCAGGGACCATTCCTTCTGCATGCCGGGCATATCAGCTTTCCCTCATAGTCCGGCAATTTACGGTTGCCAGGTAGAAACTTATGGGCCCTATTCCCATTATTATACGAGGGGTTTATTCACGTTTTATTAACTACCACCATATTAACAACATATCTGATATTCTGTCAATTGAAAAATCGAACAATACTAAAAGTCAGACAATTAATGTTCGTGTTTTAACCTTCTGCTCGTTTTGCCTCAAAAACGATCTGCCTTCCAGCCGGTTCATAATCGACTTTGCCGCCTGTCTTAACTTCTTTAAAAATAGGCTTCTCAGTCCTTCTAACAGGTATATATCCAGCCTTTTGTATCCGGGCCAGGCACTGGTCAATCGTTTCGTTTTCCTGGACCTCAAATACCATTTTGTTCTTGCCTTTGCTCATTGAGACAACTTTCCTCTCTTAACTGATTTCACCCAGAAGCCGCCATGAATCGTTTTTGGCTCATAAGCGATGATAAAGGCCTTAGGATCCAGCTCTTTAATCGTCTGATAAAGCTTTAATTCATATTTTCTCGGTGTCAGAATCTGCAGGGCCATCCGATCACCTTCAAGACCATTGGCAGCCCAGTTGGTTACGCCATACCCTTTCTCCCTTAAAGCTTTAGGCAGGTCTCTGTCATATTCTTTAGTAATTACATTTACGGTAATATAGCCAAGAGCCAGCTTCTCTTCAATTTTCATGCCGACAATAACGCCGATTCCATAACCGACTGCATAAGCAATCAGATTTTGTATTTCATTCAGGTTATCCAGAACCAGCCCTAACCCTATGACATAGATAACAACTTCGATGGTGCTTATAAAAGCTGCTAGGTAACGCTGTCCCTTAAGCGTCAGAATCATCCTGATAGTAAAAAATGATACATATACGATATTAATGATCAAAATAATAGCGACCATAATAAAACTGTTTTCCAGCAATGCAAGTCCTCCTTCATAGGGAATTAAGAGGCAAATGAGCGGCCACTCCCCATTAAGTCACTATTGTACAAAAGAAATTGGCTTTTGATAACCTTTTTTCAAAAATTGATTCTTTTGTATAGGTTATCCTTTTTTGAGTGGGATGAAACGGCATATCTGTTTATGGATCATAATGAGGCTATGTGCAGGAGAGAGGTTCAAACGGTTTTATCTAGCAGGTTTTGGATGTTATCCAGCGTGTATTGGGTTTTATCTAACAAGTTTTCATTTTTATCTAACATATCGTGAAGTTTATCTTCCTTTTTGGACACTTTGTCTTTGAAGAGAACAGATTTAACTTTTTAAACAGACCGCAGAATAAGGACTGCAGCATAAATGCATTTTTCAATAAAAAGAAGAGTCCAACTGATTCAGATACCTATCATTCCACACAAAAAAGAGCACCCATCAGGTGCTCTTTCATTTGCCCGGCAGCGTCCTACTCTCACAGGGGGACAGCCCCCAACTACCATCGGCGCTGAGAAGCTTAACTTCCGTGTTCGGTATGGGAACGGGTGTGACCTTCTCGCTATCGCCACCGGACTATTTGGTTGAAGGAACTTCGTTCCCTCAAAACTAGATAATGTATGAAGAAGCATTTGCCGAGTATTCACCAATGACTTGGTTAAGTCCTCGATCGATTAGTATCAGTCAGCTCCACATGTCGCCACGCTTCCACCTCTGACCTATCAACCTGATCATCTTTCAGGGATCTTACTAGCTTGACGCTATGGGAAATCTCATCTCGAGGGGGGCTTCATGCTTAGATGCTTTCAGCACTTATCCCTTCCGCACATAGCTACCCAGCGATGCCTTTGGCAAGACAACTGGTACACCAGCGGTGCGTCCATCCCGGTCCTCTCGTACTAAGGACAGCTCCTCTCAAATTTCCTGCGCCCACGACGGATAGGGACCGAACTGTCTCACGACGTTCTGAACCCAGCTCGCGTACCGCTTTAATGGGCGAACAGCCCAACCCTTGGGACCGACTACAGCCCCAGGATGCGATGAGCCGACATCGAGGTGCCAAACCTCCCCGTCGATGTGGACTCTTGGGGGAGATAAGCCTGTTATCCCCGGGGTAGCTTTTATCCGTTGAGCGATGGCCCTTCCATGCGGAACCACCGGATCACTAAGCCCGACTTTCGTCCCTGCTCGACTTGTAGGTCTCGCAGTCAAGCTCCCTTGTGCCTTTACACTCTGCGAATGATTTCCAACCATTCTGAGGGAACCTTTGGGCGCCTCCGTTACTTTTTAGGAGGCGACCGCCCCAGTCAAACTGCCCACCTGACACTGTCTCCCGCCCCGATCAGGGGCGCGGGTTAGAATTTCAATACAGCCAGGGTAGTATCCCACCGACGCCTCCACCGAAGCTGGCGCTCCGGCTTCTCAGGCTCCTACCTATCCTGTACAAGCTGTACCAAAATTCAATATCAGGCTACAGTAAAGCTCCACGGGGTCTTTCCGTCCTGTCGCGGGTAACCTGCATCTTCACAGGTACTATAATTTCACCGAGTCTCTCGTTGAGACAGTGCCCAGATCGTTACGCCTTTCGTGCGGGTCGGAACTTACCCGACAAGGAATTTCGCTACCTTAGGACCGTTATAGTTACGGCCGCCGTTTACTGGGGCTTCGATTCAAAGCTTCGCTTGCGCTAACCTCTCCTCTTAACCTTCCAGCACCGGGCAGGCGTCAGCCCCTATACTTCGCCTTGCGGCTTCGCAGAGACCTGTGTTTTTGCTAAACAGTCGCCTGGGCCTATTCACTGCGGCTCATCAGGGCTATTCACCCTAATGAGCACCCCTTCTCCCGAAGTTACGGGGTCATTTTGCCGAGTTCCTTAACGAGAGTTCTCTCGCTCACCTTAGGATTCTCTCCTCGCCTACCTGTGTCGGTTTGCGGTACGGGCACCTTTTCCCTCGCTAGAGGCTTTTCTTGGCAGTGTGGAATCAGGAACTTCGGTACTAAATTTCCCTCGCCGTCACAGCTCAGCCTGTGTGGTAACGGGATTTGCCTCGTTACCGGCCTAACTGCTTGGACGCGCTAATCCAGCAGCGCGCTTACCCTATCCTCCTGCGTCCCCCCATTGCTCAAACGGTAAAGAGGTGGTACAGGAATATCAACCTGTTGTCCATCGCCTACGCTTTTCAGCCTCGGCTTAGGTCCCGACTAACCCTGAGCGGACGAGCCTTCCTCAGGAAACCTTAGGCATTCGGTGGATGGGATTCTCACCCATCTTTCGCTACTCATACCGGCATTCTCACTTCTAAGCGCTCCACCAGTCCTTGCGGTCTGGCTTCAACGCCCTTAGAACGCTCTCCTACCACTGACATCGGAAGATGTCAATCCACAGCTTCGGTGATACGTTTAGCCCCGGTACATTTTCGGCGCGGAGTCACTCGACCAGTGAGCTATTACGCACTCTTTAAATGGTGGCTGCTTCTAAGCCAACATCCTGGTTGTCTAAGCAACTCCACATCCTTTTCCACTTAACGTATACTTTGGGACCTTAGCTGGTGGTCTGGGCTGTTTCCCTCTTGACTACGGATCTTATCACTCGCAGTCTGACTCCCATGGATAAGTCTTTGGCATTCGGAGTTTGTCTGAATTCGGTAACCCGATGGGGGCCCCTAGTCCAAACAGTGCTCTACCTCCAAGACTCTTACTACATGAGGCTAGCCCTAAAGCTATTTCGGAGAGAACCAGCTATCTCCAGGTTCGATTGGAATTTCTCCGCTACCCACACCTCATCCCCGCACTTTTCAACGTGCGTGGGTTCGGGCCTCCATCCAGTGTTACCTGGACTTCACCCTGGACATGGGTAGATCACCTGGTTTCGGGTCTACGACCACATACTCATTCGCCCTATTCAGACTCGCTTTCGCTGCGGCTCCGTCTTATCAACTTAACCTCGCATGTAATCGTAACTCGCCGGTTCATTCTACAAAAGGCACGCTATCACCCATTAACGGGCTCTAACTACTTGTAGGCACACGGTTTCAGGATCTCTTTCACTCCCCTTCCGGGGTGCTTTTCACCTTTCCCTCACGGTACTGGTTCACTATCGGTCACTAGGGAGTATTTAGCCTTGGGAGATGGTCCTCCCTGCTTCCGACGGGATTTCTCGTGTCCCGCCGTACTCAGGATCCACTCTGGAGGGAACGAAGTTTCAACTACAGGGCTTTTACCTTCTCTGGCCGGCCTTTCCAGACCTGTTCATTTACCTCGTTCCTTTGTAACTCCGTGTAGAGTGTCCTACAACCCCAGGAGGCAAGCCTCCTGGTTTGGGCTAATCCCGTTTCGCTCGCCGCTACTCAGGGAATCGCGTTTGCTTTCTCTTCCTCCGGGTACTTAGATGTTTCAGTTCCCCGGGTCTGCCTTCCATATCCTATGTATTCAGATAAGGATCCCATCCCATTACGGATAGGGGGTTTCCCCATTCGGAAATCTCCGGATCAAAGCTTACTTACAGCTCCCCGAAGCATATCGGTGTTAGTACCGTCCTTCATCGGCTCCTAGTGCCAAGGCATTCACCGTGCGCCCTTTCTAACTTAACCTACTTCGGCCGCTGATCGACTGCGGATCTCTGCGTCAGCTCTCTCGCTCCGCTCCTCACGTACTAAAGTACGCTCCGGTGCTCACTCGGTCGCTTCCTTGATCTCCTTGCCGCTCATCGTCCTCATGGTTTGTGCTCTTACTTATTTTTAAATAAGAGAAAAAAACTAAGATGGCGATTACTCGGTTATTGCTTCTTCATTAACATTATCTAGTTTTCAAAGAACGAATCTTTCACTGAGAGATTGAACTCTCAAAACTGAACGAACAAAGAACGTCACGTTTCTTGTAAATATTCCTTAGAAAGGAGGTGATCCAGCCGCACCTTCCGATACGGCTACCTTGTTACGACTTCACCCCAATCATCTGTCCCACCTTAGGCGGCTGGCTCCAAAAGGTTACCCCACCGACTTCGGGTGTTACAAACTCTCGTGGTGTGACGGGCGGTGTGTACAAGGCCCGGGAACGTATTCACCGCGGCATGCTGATCCGCGATTACTAGCGATTCCGGCTTCATGCAGGCGAGTTGCAGCCTGCAATCCGAACTGAGAATGGTTTTATGGGATTCGCTTAACCTCGCGGTTTCGCAGCCCTTTGTACCATCCATTGTAGCACGTGTGTAGCCCAGGTCATAAGGGGCATGATGATTTGACGTCATCCCCACCTTCCTCCGGTTTGTCACCGGCAGTCACCTTAGAGTGCCCAACTGAATGCTGGCAACTAAGATCAAGGGTTGCGCTCGTTGCGGGACTTAACCCAACATCTCACGACACGAGCTGACGACAACCATGCACCACCTGTCATCCTGTCCCCCGAAGGGGAACGCCCTATCTCTAGGGTTGTCAGGAGATGTCAAGACCTGGTAAGGTTCTTCGCGTTGCTTCGAATTAAACCACATGCTCCACCGCTTGTGCGGGCCCCCGTCAATTCCTTTGAGTTTCAGCCTTGCGGCCGTACTCCCCAGGCGGAGTGCTTAATGCGTTTGCTGCAGCACTAAAGGGCGGAAACCCTCTAACACTTAGCACTCATCGTTTACGGCGTGGACTACCAGGGTATCTAATCCTGTTTGCTCCCCACGCTTTCGCGCCTCAGCGTCAGTTACAGACCAAAGAGTCGCCTTCGCCACTGGTGTTCCTCCACATCTCTACGCATTTCACCGCTACACGTGGAATTCCACTCTTCTCTTCTGCACTCAAGTTCCCCAGTTTCCAATGACCCTCCCCGGTTGAGCCGGGGGCTTTCACATCAGACTTAAGGAACCGCCTGCGCGCGCTTTACGCCCAATAATTCCGGACAACGCTTGCCACCTACGTATTACCGCGGCTGCTGGCACGTAGTTAGCCGTGGCTTTCTGGTCAGGTACCGTCAAGGTACCGGCAGTTACTCCGGTACTTGTTCTTCCCTGACAACAGAGTTTTACGATCCGAAAACCTTCATCACTCACGCGGCGTTGCTCCGTCAGACTTTCGTCCATTGCGGAAGATTCCCTACTGCTGCCTCCCGTAGGAGTCTGGGCCGTGTCTCAGTCCCAGTGTGGCCGATCACCCTCTCAGGTCGGCTACGCATCGTGGCCTTGGTGAGCCGTTACCTCACCAACTAGCTAATGCGCCGCGGGCCCATCTGTAAGTGATAGCGAGATGCCATCTTTCAGCTTTTCCTCATGTGAGGAAAAGAGTTATCCGGTATTAGCCCCGGTTTCCCGGAGTTATCCCAGTCTTACAGGCAGGTTGCCCACGTGTTACTCACCCGTCCGCCGCTGACTTCAGGGAGCAAGCTCCCATCTGTCCGCTCGACTTGCATGTATTAGGCACGCCGCCAGCGTTCGTCCTGAGCCAGGATCAAACTCTCCATATAAGAGTTGATTAAGCTCGTTTTGTCTTTTCAAAAAAGACTAATGATTAAACGTTGACGTTTTGTTCGTTCAGTTTTCAAAGATCAATCCGCCGCTCAGAAGCGACTTTATTAATATATCATTTCTCAATCACTTCGTCAACAACTTTTTTTAAAATCTTTGAAATGCTGTTAGCGTCTCAAGCGACTGTTTTTCTATAATAACACCTGTTGCCCAGAGGGTCAACAAGTTATTCAAAAAAGCACAAATAATTTTGTTATCCTATCAAATAAAAAGAAACCAGCTGTTTGAACCGCAGCTGGCTTCTTCTATATTATATATTATTGTTTTGAGATGACGATGATATCCTTTTCTTTAAGGTCAACAGCGCCCGGCTTATTAATTTTGATTGCTTCACCCTGTTGAAGGTTTGTAAATACGATCGGCGTAATAATGGAAGTGGCGTTCTCCCCGATATAATCAAGATCCACTTTCAATAGCGGCTGTCCCGCTTCTACACGGTCATTCTCTGCAATTAACGCTTCAAACCCCTGACCCTTCAGGTTAACCGTATCAATACCCACATGGATCAGGATTTCGCGGCCCGAATCTGAAAGGATGCCAATCGCATGCTTTGTTGGGAACATGTTAACAATTTTCCCGTCCACCGGTGATACAACAGTTCCTTCCGCAGGTACAATGGCAAAACCATCCCCCATCATTTTTCCTGAGAATACAGCGTCAGGTACTTCCGTGATCGGTTTGATTTCTCCTTTAATTGGTGAAATGAATAGGTCTTCCTTGTGCTCAGTCTGAAGAGCTTCAGGATTTACTTCTTCAATTTGCTGTTCAACTCCGCCTTCTGGAGCTTTTTCAACTGCGCGCGGTCTTTTGCCGCTCATAATGTCTTTCATTTGGCCTTTGATTGTTTCAGATCTCGGGCCAAAGATAGCCTGAATGTTGTTTCCAACCTCCAGTACTCCAGACGCACCAAGTTTCTTCAAGCGTTCTTTATCTACATTTTTAATATCGTTTACAGATACACGAAGTCGAGTAATACAAGCATCTAGATGAGCGATGTTTTCCTGTCCGCCCATTGCATCAAGGACTTCATATGGAAGATCTCCGCCTTTACCTGAATCAGCAGATTCTTCATCTTCAACTTCTTCACGGCCCGGAGTCATTAAATTGAATTTGCGGATGGCAAATCGGAAGCCAAAGTAATAGATCACAGCAAATACCAATCCAACCGGAATAACAATCCAGGCATTTGTCTGAGGGTTGATTAAACCAAATAAGATATAGTCAATCAAACCGCCTGAGAAAGTCATGCCGATTTTTACATCCAAGAGATGCATGGTCATAAACGAAAGACCTGCAAACACTGCGTGCACAGCAAACAGGATCGGAGCTACGAATAAGAATGAGAATTCAAGCGGCTCTGTAATACCAGTTAAGAAGGAAGTTAACGCCGCAGACGCCATAAGGCCTCCGACTACCACTTTCTTTTCGGGACGTGCTTCATGATAAATCGCTAATGCAGCTGCAGGAAGACCGAACATCATGAACGGGAATTTACCAGTCATGAATGTACCTGCAGTAAGATTTTGGACGTTGTCACTGATTTGCGCCATGAAAATCCGCTGGTCACCGCGTACTGTTTCACCTGCATTTGTTACATACTGTCCAAATTCATACCAGAACGGAGAGTAAAAAATATGATGCAGACCAAAAGGAATCAGCGACCGTTCAATTAAGCCAAATATAAATGCTGATAAAGTCAGGTTCGCATGAACCATGTTTTGTGAGAAGGCATTTAATCCTTCCTGGATTGGAGGCCAAATAACCAGCATCAGCAAACCGAGGACTACTGATGTTGCAGCCGTAATAATGGGAACGAAACGTTTCCCGGCAAAGAATCCTAAGTATGAAGGAAGTTCGATTTCATAGAATTTGTTGTATAATGCAGCAGCGATAATCCCAACTATAATACCGCCGAATACACCAGTCTGCAGAGTTGGAATTCCTAAGATATTCGCATAATTAAGTCCATTTACATCCTCTGCCGTTATTCCGGCAGCCGTACCCATTGTCACGTTCATAATCAAATAACCGATAATGGCAGCAAGCGCAGCTACACCTTCACCGCCTGCCAAACCAACAGCTACACCAACTGCAAATAGCACCGGCAGGTTGGCAAAGACGATATCCCCTGCTTTTTGCATAACCTGGGCAACGATTTCAACCCCGCTGTTATCCAGGAGCGGAGCCAGTTCGAGCAGCGCCGGATTCTGCAGAGCCGCACCAAGAGCAAGCAGGATCCCCGCTGCAGGCAGCAAGGCTACAGGAAGCATCAAGGCTTTTCCGACTTTTTGCAGGACGCCAAATACTTTTTTAAACATATGTTAACCTCCTAAAATTTTTACTCATTAAGCGTTTTCATTTAATAGCGGCAACCATTAAAAAATAAAAAAGGCATGAGGAAAAAAGGATAGAATTCAGGTGCTACAAGGGTATCATACCCTATTTGCCTAGATTCCATTACCTTTCTTCACTCATGCCTGATCGAATCAGTAACACGTAAAGACTTGCCATTTCTGGACAAGATAATATCGCAATTAATTTATTTTCTTTTGCAGTCTTTGCAGATGCATAGTCAGATAAACAGCTTCTGCGTTATAGACTGGTTTTTTTAATGTTTGCTGCATTACTTTAATGAGCTTCCAAGAGAGATTGTAGCATACCGGGTATTCTTCTTTCAAGAGTGAAGTTATTTTTTCCGGTTCTTCAACAACCTCGCCTTTGTTAACCCTTTCAATGGTGAAGCGGATGTGGCGGACAAGCCTCATATAATCAATGCTGCCTTTATCAATTTGAATATCCAGCTGGTCTTCAATCATGTTAACAAGATGGGTCACCAGCTGAGAATGCTGATTCACTTCGGATAAATCACGGTTCATAACCGCACTGTGAACATGGAGGGCAATAAACCCAACCTCTCCTTCAGGCAAATATATACCTGTACGATGCCCTATAAGGTTTACAACTTCCTGGGCTATTTCGAATTCAAATGGGTACAATGTCTTCGTTTCGACCAGAAAAGGATTTCTCATTTCCATCCCTTTCTTCAGGCGTGTTATCGCAAACATTAAGTGATCCGTTAACGCAACGTGGATATGTTCATTAAGCATGGAGTTCGCCCTTTGTTTTATCAATTGGATGGAGGAGATAATTGCTTCAAGCAATTGATTATCCACATAGGGCATGAGCTTCAGATAATTCTCCTGCTCTTTTTCATTTTTAAGCACAAAGAGCTTTTCAACCAAAGCAGAATCGATTGGCTGGCCCGATTTCCGGTTGAAGCCAATCCCTTTTCCAATCAGGACGACTTCCCCTAATGAATCATGGCTGCCAATAAGGACGTTATTATTCAATACTTTTTTTACCTTATACTCACCCATTCTCTTCTCCCCGCTCATTAAACAAATGTACTCTCATGGTATAAAAGCCTGTCCGGGAAGTCAACGGTTAAGAAAAGCGCAAGGCGCCCGCTTATCGGCGACAAGCATAAGACGGTCCCTGTAAGAAGGTGCTCCTTCCTTCTGGAAGGGAACGGCTTAGACCCGAGAGTCCCTAGGAGCCGAAACTAGATAAACCGAAATGCGGAGGCGACTGCTCAGGGACGACTAGCATAAGCCAATCCCTGCAAGAAGGTGTTCTTTCCTTCTGGAAGGGATTGGCTTATGTCTCGAGTCCCTAGGAGCCGAAACTAGACAAGCTTATGACCTCGAGCCGATGGCGCCTGGAGCTAGACAGTTATCGACGTTAAAGTTTTACTATCACTTTATAAAAAGAGACCCGCATCCCAGCGGGCCCCACATATCCTATTACTTCAGGAAAATGAAATACATAACGAATATGACAAACAGCACATACATAATTGGATGGATCTCTTTGATTCTTCCTTTTACAATCATGGTAATTGGATAGAAGATAAACCCGATTGCGATTCCAGTTGCGATACTGTAAGTCAATGGCATTGCAATAATTGTCAGGAATGCCGGAACAGCAATTTCAAACTTTGTCCAGTCAATGTTGCCTAATGATGCAACCATCAATACACCGACAATGATCAGTGCCGGAGCCGTCACCGCAGAAGTAATGACTTCTAAAAGCGGGAAGAAGAATAATGATAACAGGAAGAACCCTGCTGTGACAATCGACGCAAATCCTGTTCTCGCACCTGCCGCAACCCCTGAGGAGGACTCAATAAAGGAAGTTGTTGTGGATGTTCCGAATATCGCACCAACGACAGTTGCTGTTGAGTCCGCCAAAAGCGCTTTTCCTGCGCGAGGCAACTTATTTTCCTTCATAAGGCCTGCCTGATTGGCAACACCCACCAAAGTTCCCGCTGTATCAAAGAAGTCAACGAACAGGAATGTCAGGACAACGACCAGCATGCTGGTTGAGAAGAATGAAGGGTCGCTGTATGCCCCAAATGCCGCCCCGAAAGTTGGAGCCACACTTGGCACTGAATCAACAACCTTTCCTGGAACATCGATCAGACCGGCAATCATCCCAACAATCGTCGTGATCACCATTCCAATAAAAATTCCGCCATTAATACCTTTTGTCATCAGAATAACCGTGATGATAATTCCGAAAATGGCCAGAAGCACATTTCCATCAGAAAAATCGCCTAAACCTACAAGTACTGCATCATTATTAACAATTAGCCCTGCACTTTGAGCACCGACAAATGTTATAAACAATCCGATTCCGGCACTTACTGCATATTTTAATTCAGCAGGAATCGAGTTAATGATTTTTTCACGCAAACCTGATAGGGATAAAAGAATAAAAATAATCCCTGAAATAAGAACCCCGCCTAATGCATGCTGCCAAGGAATCCCCATCGTTAAAACAACTGTATAAGCAAAAAATGCATTTAATCCCATACCCGGAGCAAGTGCAATCGGATATCTGGCCAGCACACCCATCAATAGGGATCCAATTGCCGCAGCCACTGCTGTTGCCACAAATACTGCCCCATAGTCCATTCTCATGGCATCCGGCAAATCCGGTATATCCATTAACGATAAAGTAATCGGATTAACGACTAAAATATAAGCCATTGCTAAAAACGTTGTGAGTCCGCCGATGAATTCACGGCGATAATTAGTACCAAGTTCTTCAAACTGGAAGTACTTCTTCATTTCTTTTCCCCCTATTGGCTATCTTTATTTTCGCAATAAAAAAAACTCCGGTATTGAGTACCGGAGCATTGACAACTGGCTCGTGCTTGCCATAGGGAAAAACAAAGAGAATAAAGGCAAAAACATCCCTATTTGCACTTACCTCGTAGTCAAGCTATTTACGGCAGCTCGGTAGAAACTTTTGGGCCATATCCCCAAGATTATACGACGTAAAACGACATATTTAATTCTTTTTTATCATAGCACCTCAAAAAGTCCTAGTCAATAGAAAAAGCGAACATTTTCATGTCCGCTTTTTATTAATGTTCGTATTTTATTCCCACTCAATTGTTGCAGGCGGCTTGCTTGTAATATCGTAAACCACTCTGTTGACATGCGATACTTCATTAACGATTCTAGTTGAAATAATCTCCAGTACATCCCATGGAATACGTGCCCAGTCAGAAGTCATACCATCTATGGAAGTAACCGCACGGATTCCAATAGTATAATCATAAGTCCGGGCATCTCCCATTACACCGACACTGCGGATATCAGGCAGAACCGTGAAATATTGCCAAATGTCGCGATCAAGCCCTGCCTTAAGGATTTCCTCACGCAATATAGCATCAGACTCGCGCACAATTTCAAGCTTATCTTCTGAGATTTCCCCCAGTACCCGGATCCCTAATCCCGGGCCAGGGAATGGCTGTCTCCACACGATTTCATCCGGAATGCCAAGCTCTGTTCCCAATGCACGCACTTCATCTTTAAACAGAGTGTTAAGCGGCTCAATCAGCTTAAATTGCATATCTTCAGGAAGCCCGCCTACATTGTGATGAGATTTAATCGTCTGGGCAGTAGCTGTTCCACTTTCAATAATATCGGTATAAAGTGTTCCTTGTGCAAGGAAATCAATGCCTTCAAGCTTAGCAGCTTCATCATCGAATACATAGATGAATTCATTGCCAATGATTTTACGCTTTTGTTCAGGATCGCTCACACCTTTAAGCTTATTCATAAAGCGTTCCTGGGCATCCACTTTAATTACATTCATATTAAAGCCATCAGCAAATGTCTTCATGACGCCTTCTGCTTCATCTTTTCTCAGCAGGCCGTGATCCACGAAAATACATGTCAGCTGGTCGCCGATTGCTTTATGGATAAGGACGGCAACAACAGATGAGTCAACCCCGCCGCTCAATGCGCAAAGCACCTTTTTATCTCCAACTTCCTGGCGGATCTTTTCCATTTCAATTTCAATGAAGTTCTCCATTGACCAATCACCGGTACAGCCGCAAACACCGAACACAAAGTTTTTCAGCATATCATTTCCATGAACGGAGTGGCGCACTTCTGGGTGGAATTGAACAGCGTATAAACCGCGCTCTTCATTGCTCATAGCCGCAATCGGGCATGATGGATTGGTACCATCCACTGTGAAACCAGCCGGAGCCTCTACAACAAGATCGCCATGGCTCATCCAGACTGTCTGTTCCCGAGGAAGATCTGTAAACAATTTGGACTCGTTTTCAATCTTCATGATCGCCTTTCCGTATTCACGGTGCTTGGCAGGTTCTACTTTTCCGTCAAAGTGCATGGTCATCAGCTGCATGCCATAGCAGATTCCAAAAATCGGCAAGCCCAGTTCAAAAATTTCTTCATCACAGCGGAAGGCATTTTCGCCATAGACACTGTTAGGACCTCCGGAGAAAATAATTCCTTTCGGATTCATTTCCTTGATTTCTGCAGCTGTAATCGTATGCGGATGCAGCTCGCTGTATACACCAAACTCACGAATTCTGCGTGTGATTAACTGATTGTACTGGCTTCCAAAGTCCAGCACTACTATCATTTCCTGATTTTGAAGTTCTGTTTTCCCCGTCACACTGTTCACCTCATTAAATTTGTTATATTGCCTTTAGTCTTCTCTCCTGCAGATAAAATATCTAGTAAAAATATAATTTCTCAAGCATTTCATATATATCAGCGGGAAGCTGGACAATAAAAAAACCGGGACTCTTTCTCCACAAAAAAAAGTGAAGGCAGAATTCCGGTTCTCACGTATAGCAAAAAACTTCTTCTGCCTTCATAGTCAGATCATTTACGGCGATCCGGTAGAGACTTTCGAACCATATTATCGAGGATATATGAAGGTGCATGATTTAATTGTGTAAAACGGCAAAACCCGAACAATATGCCGCTGTCTTATTTGCCTATTGTAACAACAGCCACAAATCCCGGTCAAGCTATTGTCCTTTTAATTAAATTTTCCCACAATTCCTTCGTATCATTCCAGCTTCCTTCTTTCATGACTCCCCTGTAGACAAGCTCTTCGTAGCGGGCTGTCAGCCTGCTCATTTCCCTTGTTGAGAAAAAACTGTCAACATACTTGGCATAATCCCTTAAGGTTTGTCCGCTGTTCCGTTTTAACCCGTATCGGTCCAATTCTTTTAAAAGAATCAGGTAAGCCTTGGAGAAGTGCTCATCATTCCTTGTTCTTTTAAATCTCCAGATGAAATAATGAGGAAGCCATTTACCCCGTTTCTGGAAAAGCACGATAACAAGCAAAGCAGCTGCCAAAACGGCTGCTCCGATTACTTTCCAATGTTCTTTAAAGAAAGACTCTATATTGCCCCAAAGCTTTTCTAAAGTAAAAGGCGATTCTTTCGATGATGTTACTTCAGGCTTGTCCGGCTTGACAGGAGTCTCAGTCTCTTTTGGCTTTTCCGCTTCCGGCTCGCTCGTATTTTGGCCGGCAGTGTCAAAGTTGAACTGCACGTTATTATTAAAGCCTTGAGTTGGTTCAAATGGAACCCACCCAATTTCAGGAAAATAAATTTCCACCCATGAATGGGCATTGTTATTTGTTATTTCAAATAAACGGAGACCAGACCCGAGCGACTGTTTGAATTCTCCTTCCGTATAGCCCTTCACCCATCTTGCCGGCAATCCGATCGACCTCGCCATAACCACCATGGAGGAAGAGAAGTTGTCGCAATACCCCTGCTTGGTATCAAATAAAAATTGGTCAACATAATCCTCATTCTCATCCGGAACAGCTACGTCTGTCTGGCTGTAGGTATATTCTCCCCTTCGGAAATACCTCTCAAGCTCCCTGGCTTTTTCAAACCAATCCGGCTTATCCTGAGTGATTTCCTGCGCCAGGTCCCTGATCCTTTCAGGTAATTCTTCAGGCAGCTGTGTATATCGGGACAAAAATTCCTCAGGAAGTGATTCCGCTTTTGCTCCCGATGCCTTCATGGCAGTCACACTGTATTCAGGCACCGCAAAACCCAATTTGTAATCTTCCAATGCCATTGGCCGTCCGCTATCCAATGTACGAATCTTTTCTGTGGCTGTTTCCAGCTCATAGGTAATGAAAGGCGAGGCTTTAATACTTTTTAACCCTAATGGATACACCACGTGAGGGTAATTCATAAAAGTATAAACGGAGCTTACTTCTTCACTGGTTTCAATTGCATCGCTATCGATGAACGATGTAACCGGGATTTCTTCTCCCATTCCAAACGGAAGGTATTCCCCTTCAGGCTGGAAGGTTACCCATCCCTTGCCTGTATACGTATCCTTCGTTTCCACCTTCCAGTAATGACGGGACTCCACTTCCGCCTTGAAAACCACAGCGTTATCTCCTATAAAAGGGCCACCAAGGCGGGAATCGTCTTCACCATAGCCGATTTTCTGAATACCCGGGCCATCACTGCCGCTGTTTTGCCCATAGGATTTAATAAACGGAACAGGATCGGGCCAAATCGGTTCTGCCTTAGGGGCAGCAAATCCCAAGCCGGTGCTTAGCGCGATCAGGGCAGTCAGCGGAATCATCCATTTGCGCGACAGGGAGGCTTCTTTTTTCATCCCTTCCTGCTCCAGAAGACGATTAAACGTTAAGATGCCCATAACCGCAAAGCCCGCAATAACCGTCCTGACAATCGCCGCGTCTGCCGTGTAAGGCGTAAAGGTGTCAAGGACCGTTATATAAATGAGTGTCATGAAAAAGAAAATGAAAATCTGCCTGCGATTAATCAGCCAGTACTGAATCAGATAGGTCATCAGCCACAGCAGTATGAAAAAAAGCAGGCTTCTGAAAAGATTGGTTATGGCGGGCCAGTCTCTCTCAGCCAGCAAGCCAAAGTTATGCCACATATCCGATGCAAACGCGGCTATCCATGAAAACTGAAAAAAGGAGCCTTCAAAATACAAATAATGCAGCTCATATAAAATATAAAGCACCTTAATAGCACTGCTCATTACTGGACTTACGCCAAAGAAAGCCAGCAGGAGTGACAATACAAGGAACACAAGGAAAACGATAATATTCGATGTATCTGTCAGCTCTTCAACCGGGCGCAGCCATTCCCATAATAAGAAAAAGCCAAGAACATATAGAAGAAAGGTGGCAAAATCCTTTTGAACCCTCTGATAGCCCATCACTTGCCCACCCCCGAAAACACATCTGCAAAATGTCCGTTATGAACCAAAACGACCCGGATTCCCCTGGCATTCGCAGAGGCTTTAAGCGCCAGTTCGTCACCGGAAGGAGATTCATGTTCATTTTTGATTAAAAATATCGTCAAGACCCCATTTTTGGATGTAAAAAATCCGGCTTTCTCTATAAGTGCTTTTGTTAATTGTGCTGTAACAATCATCAGCTGACTGTTCTGCTGCAGAAGAAAATGCTCAGCTTCAAGAACCCGGTCCACGGATGCTGCCGAAGCATCTTTTATTTTTGCCAAATGATGAAACAGCTGGAGCTGGTGTGCTTCTCCGCCTCTGATCGGAAAAGCTGTCCGGGCTGCTGCAGAGGTCAAAAACCCAACCTGTGCTCCTTTACGGAGAATCGCCCTCACAATGGAAGCAGTAAACGAAACAATGGCCTCGAATCGGCTATCCGGTGCGCAGTCCATCAGAATGTAGACATCGTGAGACTGCCTTTGTTCAAATTCCTTGGTCATAATATCATTTCGCTTTGCGGTAGCTTTCCAGTTAATCCAGGAAAATCTGTCTCCCGGCTGATACTCCCTGATGCCGATTGCCATGGAAGTATCCCTTTGCACCCGCTCTTTTGAAGCAGTCATTCCCTGATCATAATGATGGGCCATAGGCTTATAGATCATTTCTTCATACGCCGGGTAGACAATCATCCTGCTCTCAGCAGTAGCTTGTCTTTCTTTTTCTATTAAACCGAGCAGATCACCCGTTTTAAAACGGACAGAGGCAAAAAAATGCTCTCCCCTCGGCAGACTGTTAATCTTGTATTGTATGGACATTTCCTTCTGAAATCCCGGAAATAAGAATCTCTTTGCCTCGTTTGACTTCCTGGCATGCAGGAGCTGTTCACTCATTTCATCCTCAATGACTAGGTACAATAAAGGAAAAGCAGATTCCCTGCTTATCTTCAAAGTAATCACAGCCTGCTCACCCGCATTGTATTCTGTTTTCGGCAGGATCCGCGCCACTTTAACGCTGTTTAATGAATAAAACGACAGACCAAGGGCGTATAAAGCAAACGGCACAAAGCTGTAAAACAAAAACCAGCTGACAAAGCCGCCCTGGAACATGGCATACGAAAAGGTGAACAAAATAAGCAGAAATAGCAAAATCAGCTTCCAGACACCTTTCAGTGTATTTAACAGCTGTTTCATTTTACTTCACTAGCCTTTGTACAGGGACAGACACCCTGGCAATGACCCGTCCCACCACTTCTTCAGCGGTAATGCCTTCAAATTTCGCTTCTGACCTTAAGATAATTCTGTGGACAAAAACAGCTGGCACCAAATACTGAATGTCATCCGGAAGAACATAATCGCGTCCATACATGAATGCATAAGCCTGGGCTGCTTTCATTAAAGCAATCGAACCGCGCGGACTGGCCCCTAAATACACACTGCTGTGGTTACGGGTTCCATTGGCAATTTCCACTATATAGCGTTTAATCGTTTGATCCACATGCACTTCTTTAATTTCTGTCTGCAGTGAACGCAATTCAGCCAGGTCCATTACCGTTTCCAGATCTTCTATCGGCGGAATGCGCTGCGCCCGGTTCAAGACCTCCATCTCATCCGCTATATCCGGATAGCCCATTTTCATTTTTAAAAGGAATCTGTCCAGCTGCGCTTCCGGAAGCGGATAGGTTCCCTCATACTCGATGGGATTTTGCGTTGCCATAACGAAGAAGGGTCTTTCAAGACGATGCGTCACTCCGTCGATGGTCACACTGCTTTCTTCCATTCCTTCAAGAAGAGCGGATTGCGTCTTGGGAGAGGTCCTGTTGATTTCGTCTGCTAAAATAATATTGCCCATAATGGGACCAGGCCTGAACTGAAACTCCATTTCCTTCGGATTATAGATGGATACACCTGTTACATCAGAAGGCAGCAAATCAGGCGTGAATTGGATGCGTTTAAATGCAGCTCCGACTGACTTAGCCAGCGCACGTACCATCATCGTTTTCCCGACACCCGGAACATCCTCGAGCAAAACATGTCCTTCCGCTAAAAGCGCCACTAGGCTTAACTCTGCGACATCCCGTTTGCCGATCATGACTTTTTCAATATTTCCTAATACCCTCTCAATTGCAGGGTGCATCTGATTTCGATCCATGTGAAATCTCTCCCCTTTATCTATATCTATAATTCCACTAATTTACAATTCCCCAGATTTAATTCTAACCTATTATATATTCGCTGTCGCGCTGGAAACTCCTGTGTTTTTCTTGGGATGGTTCTATCTTCTCAATGGTTATAAAACATAAATAAAGGCTGCTTCTCAGCAGCCAGATACCAGTTAGTTATGTCGTTTTCCATTCTGATCTATATAAAAAGATTCGATTAGTGTTCTTTCATAGGGCTTTCCATTCTCGGTAAGACCCTTTATTTCCGTTGTCACATTGTATACGCCTTCCTGTGAAAAATCGCTATCGGTCATGAGGCCAGGCTTTTCTCCTTTAGCTTCTTGCTGCAGCTTTTTCCCTGAAGAATCAAACCCGAAGCGGATCCATTTTGATTTAAAGGCTTTATGACTTTTCGCAGCCTTGCCCTGAATTTTATCATTTAACGGGCTGTTTAGTGTAACGGTGTATAGATACGATGCATTTGCCGGAGCCTTTAACAGCCAGCTTCCTGCTTCAGGATACTCAATTTCAAACTGGTGAATCCACGCTCCTTTGAAAAAATCGGATTCTTCTTTATACGCTTTTACCGTTTTATATTCTTTTCCGTCCGGACTGATTAATTTTAAAGCAGACAAATTCTTTTCACTTAAAAAAGAAACGGTTATGGAGTTCACATTATCCTCAACAGAAAACTGCTCACTAATTGCACTGGCAGCTTTCCCGCCTTTTACAATCGAATGGACGCGTGGCTTGCCGGCAGCGGCTTCTGAGCTTGAAGCTGAGAGAACTGCAGCAGGCTGAGTAATAGTGGTATAGGGCCTGAACACCTGGAATGTATAGGATCCTTCCCGAATGGTTGTATGATTCCAGCCGCCTTCCTGAACAATGGAAGCTCCAGGCAGCCGGGAATTAACAGCTGTCACAACACCATCATTTTTTCCGTACGTGCTCAGGTATAAACCTCCCCAGTAGGAAGCACTGCCAAGTGAACCCCATTTGGTGCCGCCAAGTGTATAATAACGATTTTTTCCAGCATTCTGATGGGAATCTGTAAGGCTTCGAAAGTATTGCATATTGCCTGTCTGAAGGGATTCGGTTGCTTCATTATTATTTCCGAGAAGAGCTGCAAGCCACCAGGCGGCGCTGCTGTGTGCAAGATCTGCAAGCTGGGTGCCATGATGAGGAGAGGATAGAGAGATGACGTTTGATACATATAGGTGGGCATTGTAATGCACAAGGGCTGTCTGAATGTCCACACCGCCTTTGCTATAGCCAATGACCACTAGCTTTTTTCCGCCAAAATGATGGTACATTTCCTGAAGCTTTTCAGCCAGAATGGCACCATTCGTCCACATATCCCGGTCATGATGAAGATCAATGAAGGCTGTTTCATATCCATTTGCCAAGGCCACTTCATACATATCATTTCCTTCATGCCAGACAGCTGACGAATTATTATAGCCGTGCACAAACACAAGAGGCGATTTGGAAGGGTCAATGCTTGAAGGTGTTTCTCCGGCATACCAGTAACCCGGAGTGCCGCTGTCATCACCGCCAAAACCGCCAGCCTTCACCATACCAGGGAAAATCAGCATCATACAAAAGATCACTCCTGCCAATTGTTTTATCAAGCTATTCCCTCCTAAACGGAGATCCGGACGGAAGCCCAGTCAATTTGATTTTATAATTTTCAGAATATTTATTGAAGGGTATTTCGGATTAATTAGCATTCATTAGGCAATAAAAAGATGAAAAAAGCCACAGGAACAAGCCCCATGACTTTTTGCAGTTTAGTATGATACACCTGTTCGGCTATGTGTTTTTTCAAACTCCGCTTGTTTCGGATCAAAGTATTTTTCATTGAAAGCTGCCACGAATTTATCATCCTTAATGTAGCCCGCTCCCCATGTTGGATCCATCGTGAGCCAGCTTCCATCCACTTTCACTTCAACCCATGCATGCTTCTGCGGCCAGAATCCGCCGAAAGCAGTTCCTTCAATAAAGCGGGCTTCCATGTTGCTGGCCCGAAGCAGAGCAATGGCCAGATAAGAATAATCCTGGCAGACGCCCGTTTTGGAATCAAGTGTCTTGAGCGCACTATCATCCCAGCTGAAGTCATCTGTTTCGAGCTTATTCACATCATATGAAACGCTCTTCGCGACATAATCATAGACAGCTTTCGCTTTATCCCTTTCACTGCTTATGCCTTCTGTCAGCTCTTGCGCCAATTCAGTAATTTGCGGCGCATCTGACTGAACGCCTCTTGAAGGAAGCAGATCCCGTTTATCCTCACCTGTGGATTCCACCTCAAATTTGGCAAATCCATAAAAGCGGAAATAATCACTATTCTCTTCCTTTATCTCCGGCACACTTAGTGTGACTTCATATGTCCCAGGACCAAACCTTAAATAAAAAGAATCATCGAACGTGAAGTCTTCTACAGGGATAACGTCCAGTGCTTCGTCTTCACCTTTTTTAGTGGTAATGTAAATATGATCTGTTTCAGGACCGAATTCTGCCTGCGGATCAATTTTTCCTTTTACAGAAAAGACACCTTCAGACTTCTCACCGCCATACTGAGGGTATTCAAGCGCCACTCCCCGCTCCTCATATGTTTTAGAAAATTCAATTGGGCTCATCGTCCTATCAGACTCGTTGTCTATTAAAATGGTTGTCGCTGTCTGATAGTAATTTTCCCTCTCTTTGTCAGGAACCAGCACCTCAAGCTTGTGCAGGCCTTTTCCGTAAAATAACGGCACATCATAAGCGAACTTGCCATCTTTAAGCGTAATGACATGCTTCCACATTTCCGATTCCTTATTCAGCTTTAGCATGATTGTATCGCTGTCTGTCAGACTTCCTGCTTCCCCTTTTAAATTGAATACTTCATTGCCTTTTATATAGCTTGACTCGATATCCAGGTCCAGATCTGCCTCCTGGCCAAACGGAGTGAACGTCACATCCCGCTCTGTATCCGGATTCACATTGTATACCGTGAAAGAGGCAAAATCATAATAATAATTCTCACTATCTGTGCTTGGGAGCTGAACCGTTACCTTATACTCGCCTTCCCCATTAAATAAACGGATGTTCTGCTTGAACTTCCCTTCTTTGATGGGTGCGTAGTATTCAAGATCGTTCCCTGCCGGTCCATCCTCTGTGGAACGAACCTTGATCCAGGCATAGTCTGATTTGAGATCAGAGTACTTCTCAACCTCTCCCTGCACAGCCACCTTGCCATTTGCCGCAAACTCCTTATACTCCGGGTTTTTCAGAGCTGCCCCGACTTCCTCGCTGTAAGAAGTCAGCTCAAGGGGTTCAAGCTCAAGTCCCTTATTTTTCTCTTTAACCAGTTTTTCATATTTGTCTTCTTCCTTTTTCTCCGCTTTGGCTTCTGAACTGCTTTCAGAGCTGCTGCAGGCTGAGAGGAAGAGGAAGCTGGTTAATAATACGATTAATATGGTGACGGGGCTTTTCTTTGGCATGGGTTCCTCCTTTTAGTTTCATTAATTGTAAATTTACATACGCATGTTATCCCTTAAAGTTTCAGAGACTCTGACCCTTGGCCTTTACACCATTAATTATGGATAATAATAAAATGAGCGCTTCCCACATTAGAGCCAAAACCAGGAGAACTGGGCCTCCTTCTTCACTCCAGCTCGATTTGTTTATATAGAGAAATAAGATGGCTAAAAACAACACCAAATTACTTTTCCAAAAAAATAAAAAACCTCTGTTAAATCGGAATTTCTTTTGCTTCCCTTTTGCAGTCAAAATCTCTCCCCCTCTCCCGGTTATTAACGATGTATTAATTAAAAACAGCCATCAGACTGAAGCCTGTAAAGATAAGAAAGAGAAAGAAAAATATAGATGCCAATTTATTAAGAATAATAGGAAGCCTATTTAACATATGCTGAATATGGTAATTCACACCTGAAGTGATAATAGCAATATATTTAAAACAATAGTCAAGGAAAGTCCTAGGCTGTTCATACACATTTACTTCATAGAGGGTAATAACTAGTTTTTGAACAAAAATAGAGAAAAAGGCAAAAACAGCATTTGCTGTAATCATTAGAGCAATATAAGAGCTTGGAATTGGAATATCTATCCCAGTCAGCATTAAAGAAATTAATGTCCATATTAGAAATACTGCAGTAAAGGCGATTAAATTTTTCATATTATTCTCCTTCCGATAGGGAGAGACGGCTGATCTCAAAACAAAAGCTCTTTATAGGGGTGACCCTTAAAGAGCTGCTCTTCACAGTTCCAATATTCAAAGTTAAAATCAAAAATACTCAGATAAGCTTTACTCAATCCTGTGTTCCTGCCTGACATAGTTATCTTCTTCTCTTAACTTATCGAGGTCGATTTTCCGATCCCATACTTTCCTGGCATTGTCATTCATATAAGGAAAAATGTATTGATCTACAATCACCTGAAAATCACCATCATCCAAGAGATTATAGGTGCGAATCTTTATTTTTTGACCATCTAAGGTTTCAATAACAATATCGTTTATAAGGTTTAAAGGATTTCTGACTAAATTGATATTACGAATATTACTTATAGGTACCGTATTCTTTTTAGCATTAACGGTTCCCTTTTCACCCGGAACTATTTTAAACAAAACCTTTCCTGGCATGAATCCAGGCAGGCTCCAAATAGTCAAATGAAGATAGAAGGGAGTGAAAACAATTCCTCCACCAAGATAGAGAAATGAATATTTTGAATTAAACTTCAACCCATGAATGATTAAGAAGATACATGCAAGCAAAAATCCAACTGTAGCCAAAAATATCCATACATACATGAACTTAGAACCTTTTATGATTACAGTGTCACCTTTATTCTGAATCATTGACAAACTATACTCATCCCTTGGACCCGGCAGAGAAAGAGAGATTCACACATAGACGTTATTCAGCCTTTGGTTCTTGCCTCTCATAATTAGCCTGCTGCCGAAGATTCTCCAGGTTTATTTTTCGATCCCAAACTTTTTTTGCATTTTCAGTCATATGAGGATATATATATTGGTCAACTATTATCTGATAGCGAAAATCACCAATCAGGTTATACGTGCGAATTTTAAACTTTTTATCATTGAAGGTTTCAATAACAATATCATTAATTAAATTTAATGGATTCCTTACAAGATCAATGTTTCGAATATCCTTAATTGGAACTGTGCCTTTTTTTGATTTAATCACACCTTTTTCTCCGGGGATAATGGACAGCAAGGTTTTACCCGGGATTAGGCCTGGTAAATTCCAAAGGGTGATATAGAGATAAAAAGGAGTGAAAATTATTCCACCGCCAAGATAGAATAAAGAATATTTAGAGTCAAACTTCAATCCGTGAACAATTAGAAAGATACAGGCTATTAAAAAACCTGCAGTAGCAAGAGACACCAAAACATACATGATGTTTGAACCCTTCACGATAATTTCATTATTTTTCTTCTGAACAAGTGACAAGCACTGCCCCCTCCTTTACATCGAGAGAATTTGATCTTTTGAAAACAGGTTCTTAATCGCTAGTTCATTTGCCTTCTGGATATTTAGATCAAGGTTCTGGTCTCTTGTTATATACCAAAATCCATCTTTTCCAGGGATAACAAAATGAATGTCTATGAGATCAGGATTATTATTGGAGTCATATTTCAAACTCAGCAGACTATCCATTTTTCCGCTTCTCTTAGAAATATCCGCAATAAACTCATTAGCATTATGGCTCTGCAATCTATTACTCCATTTAGATATAAGAGATTCTTGGGCAGAAACAGACTGACTTACATCATTTAAAAATTCCTCAAAATCATCATTTTTCAATTTAAATAAAACTTCGCTTTCCTTAAACAGCGTTTTGAAATCGAAAAATTCACTTATAATTGGAAAAATCTCTTCTTCATTAAGCTTTGTAATCGAATGTACCTGGTGATCATGCAGTAATCTATGAGAATATATTTCGTCATCTTTAACATGAAACGAGATACTTTGTTCTCCTTCAAGATCTAAGTTGAATTTGGAGGCTTTAACTGTTTTTTCTGCAGAACTTAATATTTGAATAAAAGGAGTAAATTCTTCTTTTAACTTATATTGCTTATTAACTTCTATTGCCATATTTTTAGCCAGCAAAGAACGAGACGCAAACTCAAGCATTAATTTTAATTCAGAATCCTCCAATGCTGGAAAATACGTTTCCTTTAAAGAAATCCCTTGCTCATACAAACCTTCACTATAAAAGGAAAATATCAATTCTTCTATGCTTAACTGAATCGTTTTCATATTGCCTCCTTAAAAAAATGATAATTTTTTGCCGAGGAACCCTTTTGCACCGTCTATTAAAGAGTCAGCTGTATCCTTCGCCTTTGAAAGCCCTTTTCCAATATCCTTTACCTTTCCAATTGGATCAGCGATCGTTTCTTTAATCTGTTTATTGACCATGTCAATTCCTTTGTTAGCTGCATCTAATGCCTTACCAGCTTTCTCAAAACCACCCTTAAATAGCTCAACACCATGGTGAATAGGCTCTTTTAACAGGATAGCACCTTTTTCAGCAATTCCAGCAGTTAATTTAGCAGCCTGCTCTCCGACAAGGCCGCCTACGAAAGAACCTGCGGCAGCTCCCAAAACTGTACCGACTGGGCCAACAACACTTCCTAAAGCACCGCCAACTACCGCACCTGCAATTGCACCGCCAGAAATTGCTACAGTATTGTTAACCGCATTTCCAACCGCCTTTGCATTTTCACGCTTTAGTACATCTGGGTTATTTCCATACTTAGCGTAATTCTCGGAGATTTTCAGCCCCATTCCGCCTGCTTCCATTATTCCTGTTAATGCAACTGTGCTGACAACATTTGCTTTTGCAAATTTTGCTCCTGTTTTAACAAAGGATTTAAACTTTGCTGAATCTGCTGCACCAACCTCCAGAGCACCATATAATGCCTTAGAACTATTGGTAAAATTCACAACATCGTCCGGAAGATATTTAGAAATTCTTTTATGAACCAAATCTGCAAGTGGCGCATTTCTATACTTACTTCTTAAATAAAATGGGTTTAGAAATGCCCTTGCCATTGTTCCAATCTTTTTACTTTCGTCAATTTTATCTGTTACCATCTCAAGTGCCGCCATATGTTTATACGAGAAAACACCATCAGCATTCTTTATAAACTGGGTAAACCCCAGCCCATAAAAAGCAAGCTGTTTTGTCATAAGTGCGCCAAGAGCTGTTACAGCACCATATTTCTCATACAACTTATACAACCTACCCACAAGGTTATCAGCATCAGAAAATTTATTTGCCACCATGCGCAGGTCTATTTCCATTTCACTAAGCTGCCCGGTAAGCTGGTTGCCGGTGCCCCATGGATCCCCTACATGATAGAAGCAATGCCTGTATTCCGCCGGAGCGCTGTTAATCAAATCTGCAAGCTCCATATGGAGATTTCTGTATTCATCTTCAATTCTGGATAAACGAGTAACCATGTCATTTGCCAGGTCTTCCAGGCGATCCGGATTTACAGAGATTTCATTTCCCACTTCAATACCTCTCTTCTTTTAAAAATTTATGCTAATTTGGTTTAAATTAGATTTATAATCTGATAGCCCACTATTAAGACTTGTATTGGCAATATAAAAAGGTCTCCGCACCCTGGTGCATAATCGCCATCATATCTTTTATTCTTGTCATAAGAACCTTTTTTCTTCTCTTCATTATTAGACATAAAAACCCATCCATTCTTTATATTCTTCAATCCGCTTTAAGTCTGGCCAATCTCTCTAATTCTCTTTGTCTTTCAATTTCTTCTCTGACTCTGTCAACTTCATTCGCAGCGCTTTCCAATTCTCGGCTGATGTTATAGAGGTTATCCGAGTGCCTTTGAAAGAGGACGCCTGCTTCTTCCAATGCCGAATCAAATTTGTCCCTGGCTTTCCCTTTCCATTCGTCTGCATGGTTTTGGACACTTTGCTTTAGTTTGAATTCCTCTGTTTTAATATCATCTGAAGCTGTCTGAAATACCCTTGCCAGTGCTCTTACATGTGATGAGTTCATTTTGACACCTCATTTTTAAAAATTTTTTATTTAGAGTCTCGTTATTTCTTACATCCCTAATTCTTTATTCTATTTTTAGAGGGCAGTTATTTGAGAGGAGTTTGCTGAAGAATTTGGTTGCAGTAATTATGTACATGTCTCCAAACCGGAGACATGTACGGGAATTATTTAATTGTCAGCCTGCTTCGCCATCCTCGGAATAAGGAATCCCATAATTACACCTATGGCAATGACAAGCAGAATAATATAAAGAATCATTAATTTGTTATCCTGTTCAGCGGTTGATTGATCCTCCGCTTTGAAAAAGCTTTCCTGTTTCGAATCGGAAAATAGCTGAAGCTGGTCTGCTTTTGCGGTGATGGTATTAGTAGTGGTTTCACCGCCGTCGAAAAGCTTCTCCTTCACTTCCTTCAAAGGATTCAGGTTCTTTTTTGTAAAAGTAAGATCCTTTTGTTCTTCGGGGATCTCTTTCTTATTTTCATAAAGCGATTTTTCATGCAAGTAATCGGTATTCTCTTTGAATTCCTTTTTTTCATAGGTATTCGGCGTTACGTTATTAAAGTCAGGGGTCGCCCCGGCGGATTGGCCAGCCAGCAGCCAAAGTGCCGGGAGCAGAACTATTACTTTAAGGAATCTATTAAGCTTCATATGCCTGGTCCTCATCCCTCTTTGTGCGCAGGTCCTTTATAGACCGGACTGCAAATGGAATGATGGCAAGGAAGGCAATAATGCCAAGCAGTATGAGGATAGCTGGAATAAACAGGGTTTGTGAGTCATACTGAATGGACATATATACCTTGGACATTGGATCTTCATAGTTAATATTCGGTGCTGTAAGAGCTAGGAACGGACTGATGAAGAAGGCGATGAGCCCAACGCTCAGTATCCATCCTGCCAGATTGCCGATCTTGAACCCTGCCAGCACAATGGCTGAGGCTGCCGTTAGCAGCAATATGGTGAAAATCGTCCACTCAATCGCGCGATCCTGTTCCATTGAGTAAATATTAAGGCCAAATATGCTGATTATGAGACCAACAATAAGATTCAGCAGCACAAACATGGAAGCATGGACAAGCATCGGCGCATTTTTGAAATAATGGCTGAAGTATCCAATCATTAAGCTGCTGAGCAGAACAATAGCCAATACGACAACCGGCGGCAGCTTGCTTTCCTCTTTCTTGGCAGCTGTTTCTCCGCTGATTTGAAGCGGGCTGGATAATTGCTCGTATACCGGACCATTCTTTTGGCCATTCACATAGGTGTTTCCAAGAAGATTGTAAATATCATCCCGGAACATCTGAGTTGTCTCTACGTTCGAGCCCCACTTTGAATTCAGTGTATCCGCATCCTGCTGGACACTTTGCACCTTTTGCTCCAGCTCGCTTGTATAGGATACGATATTGCTTTGATTTTCTCCGATGGATCCAACAAGATCATTAATCATCAGCATTCTTTGGCTGATTCCCTCTTGTTTGACCATAACAGAAGTTCCGTCAATGCTATCCACAGGAACTGGAGTATTCGTTGATGATGTTTGAATTTGCTCCCTAACCGAATTTGCATTTTCCTGCAGAGCGGACAAATCTGTCTCGATGGCTGCTTGCTGTTCTTCAATATTCTTATTGTATTCTGTGAAGAATGCCGTAAACTGGTTTTCGAATTCTGTTAGCTGATTCTGAGATGATAACAACGCTGTGTTTAGGTCATCCTTAGCTTTTTGTTCTTCCTCATTTACAGCTACAATAGTGTTTAATTTCTGTACAAGCTCTTCCACTTTTTCAGGGTTTTGACTGTATGAATTTTTTATTAAATCTTCATATTGAATGAGTGAGGCATAATACTCCATCATTTTTACAGGTTTAGTATTAGAAATTTCATTATTAAAAGCAGCCAAGTTAAACCCAAGCTCTATGATTCGCTGTTCTTTCTCCTCTATAAGGTTAATCATAGAAGAGAAACTCATTGAAGCCCCAAGTTGATCTAAGAGGTTATTCTTTTCTTCCTCTAAACTTTTGTAAGCTGCATCCAGGCTGGTAAGGTCTTCAATTAATTTGGCATTTGCGGCTTGAAGTTCCTCAACTACTTTTTGCAGCGGGTTTTCTCCTGAATCCTTCGCTGCCAGTTTTTGCTCAACTGCTATTAAGCGTTGTGATAAAACTGGTAAGACAGTCAAAGCAGAAACAACTTGTTCCGGCTTGGTACCTTCTATAGTCTCTAAAGATGATTTCAAACTCGCAATCTCTTCTTCAACACTTAAAATCTCATTTCTTTCCTCTTCCATACCAGGTAAAGATGGAGCCTCTAAGCTGGCTGCTGTAATGGAATTTGGTTTGGCTCCACCGTTATTCTTGTTAGATGCCGCTCCTGTCCCTGCACCTGGACTCCCCGGTTGTTGTCCGTTTGATAGCTCTCCTTTTAACAAACCGATAGTTTCAGCTGCTTTATTGAAGGAAGCTGCTTCTTGTTCTTGAAAATATGTTTTTAAGGAATTCATTTGCCGGCTTACCTGATCGTTCCGGATAGCCGATAAATCACCAAAAGTTTCACTATTCTCTTCCAGCTGCTTCTCCACACTCGCAATTCCACTATCCAAGTCCTGCTTTCCCTCAGTCAAGTCACCACTAAGAGCACCCATATAAGCTGGCATCTTTTGTCCCGCAACAGCTTGAATATCGACTACATTTTCATCCTGCATTTTTTGAAGGATACTTTGCTGATTATCCTGGTATTCTTTGTACTGATCTACAAACTGTACAAACGAGCCAAGGTTCTCTTCAAATTGGCTGAGGTTATTTTCACCCTCGGCAGTACTTTCCGCAGTAGTCTTCACTGTCGACTGAATACTCTCCAGCATATTGCGCTGCTGTTCAATTTCCGCTGCCAGGTTCTTTGAGCTTGGCTTATAAAAAGCAAGCATGGCATTCTGGAAGTCTATTTCTTTTTGTAAAATAGTATCGAATTGGGATTTCACGTTTTCAAGGTCCTGTGATACATAGGTCCAGTACAAGGTTGAAATCTTTCCATTCACACGGTTGGTGGCAGTCTGGATTTCACGCAGAACCTTTTCCCGGTTCAGTGAGTTCAGCTGGTTCTGTACCGTATATTCAAAATTTGCTTTTTCAGGCTGCTGGCTTTCATAGGACATGATGTTCTTTGAAAAGTTGGAAGGAATATAAACGACTGCGTCATACTTGGTATTTCTCAAGCCATTCTCTGCAGCACTTCTGCCGATGACGGTCCACTCATACTGTGAGCCGTCTTCGAGAATCGATGTAATTTCCTCTCCAAAATCAAGTGACTTCTCTTCCTTGTCAGCGCCTGTATCTTCATTAACAACAGCTATGGTTCTTGTGGCATTCTCCCTGACCAGCAGAGGATTATCGCCAATGGAGCCAAAAAAGATGGCTGGCGCGGCGATAATCAGAAGCATCACCAAAACCATTTTCACGATGTATTTTGTTTTGGCTGTCATGCTAAGACCTTCCTTTCAGTGGCACATAAAGGAATTTGAATTTTTAATTCCTTTCCGTTTATAACGTAATAACCGTATCCCGGCTGAATCTCTGCCTCTTTCCGGTCGTATGGAAGAGTAAAGAGCGTCTGCTCCGATTTTTTCATCAGAACGACCGCCTGGCGGATCTGTTTGATTTCTGCCGTTAAGGAATCGTATCCTTTCGTCAGTTCATTATTGCTGCCTGTCACGATGACACTAAAGCCAAGATGGCTTCCATTTTTCATCAGCCTCGCCATTCTTTCCTGCAGGCTGTTATCCAATGTCTGTGCAAAACGGGAGTATCCATCCACAGCCAGCACAATCGGCGAAAACTCTATATCTGTATTGCCATGCTGGATTGCATTAAGATATTCTTTTTCCCTTAGGGATAACTGTTCTTCCGCATTTGCTGCCCAATCGCTGATCTGATCCTTTGTCTCGATATAGACTGACTTTTCCTCACTGGCATAGGATGATAATCCTCTGTCAAAGGAATCGAAAATACCGACAGATTCAGCACCTTGAGCCAGCATTTGATTGATCATGAGCTTAAGAACATTTGTCTTTCCTTTTTGGGCCTGCCCAAGAATAATGCAATGCTTCGTTTTATTGAAGTTTGCATACACAGGTTTGACGGATTCTTCATCAAGGCCAATTGGTACAAGTCCTGGCTGAGTCTCTCCTGCAGTGTAACGGGTAAAGTTAATCGTATTAAGCTCTGCCGGAAGCATCGGCACCTCTTCAGGCTGCCTGCAGTCCTTGTATTTCTCCTTCAGTTCCTGGATATCAGCCCGGATCGATTCCATGATCTCGAAATCGTCCTTACCCTCTGCCGGGAGGAATACCTGTGAAAAATATGCCTCTTCCATTTTAATAATGGCTCTTCCCGGTATAGGCTCAGGTGCGAACGGAACTCTTCCCAGAACGGAGTAAGCCTCGCTGCTGTCCATCAGATAATGGACGACTTTTGTTTTGAGGTTATTCATGAGTGACTGCCGGATTGAATTGATCCGTGTTGCAGCGAAAATCATATATATTCCGAGTGACTGTCCATCCCTGGCAATCTGGTTAATTTGCGTTTCAAGCTCCTGCATTTCCTCTTTTACTAAATCGAAGTTATCAAATGTGATATAGACGAGCGGCAGTTTTTCATTGCTCATCGAATTGTACATCTTAATTCCGCTAACTTCCTGCTGCTGGAATAATAGCTTCCTGCGGGCAATTTCATCCTTGATCAGATTCATGAACTTTTCAATTTTCCGTTCTTCATCCATCAGGAAGAAATCGGCCGTATGCGGCAGCTGCCTTAGCGGAAGAAGGGAACCATTTCCAAAATCAAAAATATAATAATGTGCTTCTTCAGGAGACCGCTTTTCGGCAATGCTGAGAAGCAATGTCATAATAGTATGGGATTTTCCATAACCGGATGAGCCGAATACCCCAACATTTCCATCCTCTATGATTTGATAGCTTAATGGATACTGATTCTGCTTCTCAGGCTCATCCACCATTCCTAAATGAATTTCATTATTCTCCGCAGCGCGATAAAGCTTCCTGCTTAAGCGCCCTTCAAGAGGAGGAAGCCACGGACTTCTAAGTTTCTTAATGCCCATTGAGGACTGTGCTGCTTCAATTTCTTCCACAACTGCTTCAATTTCTGTTTTTCCGCCTTTTTTCTTCCCTTGGCGTGAATTTACATCCGATAATGGAACAAGCCCCAGGTCGGTTACAATGGCAATTTCATCCTCTGTCTCAGAGGAGTCCTCCAAATAAGGGGCCCCGCTCCATGCAGATTGGAACAGTTCATAGACTTCATTATTGCCGACTTGCAGATAGCCGCGTCCGGTTACGGTAATAGCAGCGGCATCGCCGTTTTTAATGATCTCCCGGCTGTCATCTGTATCCTGAACTTTTAAAGCCACCCGGAAACGGGCATTGCTCCAGATCTGTTCGTCAATGACACCGCCCGGCTTTTGGGTTGCCAGAATTAAATGAACTCCCAGGCTTCGGCCGATTCGCGCTGCACTGACAAGCTCTCTGATGAATTCCGGTTCTTCACTCTTAAGCTCCGCAAACTCATCGGAAATCAAAAACAGATGGGGAAGTGGCTCCTTTGCCATGCTGTTTTTATAAAGGTCAGTATAATCGTTGATATGATTTACCTGATATTGATCAAAAAGCCTTTGCCGCCTTTTTAATTCGCTTTTGATGGAGGCAAGCGCTCTTGAACTGAAGTTCTTGCTGCCTTCAATATTCGTAATCGTACCCAGAAGGTGCGGCATGTTCTTAAACGGCTGGGCCATGCCTCCCCCTTTGTAGTCAATCAGCAGGAAAGCGACCTCATGGGGATGGAAGTGAACAGCAAGCGAAAGAATATAAGTCTGCAGAAATTCACTCTTACCCGATCCCGTTGTCCCAGCCAGCAAACCGTGCGGGCCATGCGCCTTTTCATGAAGGTTCAAAAGCGACAGGTCTTCCTTTCCTTTTAAACCGATTGGAACTGCCAGAGATTTGGAAGACTCTTTCGTAAGCCAGTTCTCTTTGATCGGAAGTTTCCCTACTTCTTTTACCTTCATCATTTCCAGGAAGGAAACACTATTTGGAATGGAATTGGTCATTCCAACCTGATGATCAAGCGTTCTTAACAGACGGGAAAATTCCTCATTTCCCTTCTTCTGATGAGCATCAAGCTTAAATGGGATGCTCACTGCCTTTTTGTCCTGAATCAGAATGTCCCCTTCTTCCTGATTGACATATCTGACAAGGGTTTGAATATTATCATGCAGGCTTTCCTTTGAGTCTGCTGCAAAGATCACGGAGATTCCCATATTAGAGTGGTCTCCCTCTAAGTATTCCAAAATCACATGATCTGCAATCAGCTGATGATTAGCTATGATGAACACGAGATGAGGCGAATACACCTGCTTCTCTTTATTTTCATCCAAATCCCTTTCACGCAGGATTTCATAAAGGGAAGATAGCAGCTGATCCCTCGTTTGTTCGTTATAAATCAGCCCTTTTGCATGTGCATGCGGCATCTGGAAATGCGGAAGCCATTTGAGCCATTCCCATTTTTTATATTCTTTTTCATTAAAAATAAATACGAACCGCACATCATGGTAGCTGTGGAAAAAGGCCAGCTGCCCAATGATCTGGTGTATCTCGCTTTTAACAACCTGCTCTTTTCCGATCAGCCCGATTGGCCCCTTGGCCAGGTCAGCCACCACAGGCACATTTCTAACTTCTTTATACACTTTTTCCATTTGCTGTGACTGTTCAAGCAGATCATCGATTTCACGGTTTGACATATCCCCTGAGCTTACCTTAACCTCATAGCTCGCAGGCACATTTCCGGTACCCAGTCTGAATTGAAGGAAGTCAAAGCTCTGCAGAGGCCGCTCCCAAATCCGGTCGGATATATGGCCCGTAAAATATTTCATTTTCTCAAAAGACGGAAAGTGGAATTCCAGAACATGCTTCTGCTGGTCAGACAATGCCTGCAGCTCTTTTCGCTTCTCTTCCAAATAGGCTGTATAGACCCGATGCCTGCGCTCTTTCCGCTTTTTTTGATTGCTTTTATCCTTAAAGTACTGGACTGTTGATGTCACTAAAGTGGTCATGAACATGACCATTGAAATGATAATAAAAATTCCTCTTGGCTGAATTAAAGCCACGATGCCCATCACAACCAGCATAATCAGCGGCGGCATGATAATCAGCCATAATCCTCTGCCTGAATCATCCGGCTCCTGCGATGGGAAGGACAGGGAGACCTTCTCATCCGGCATTTCATAGATCATTCTTGGCGTTCTCCGGTAGAGCGGGTATTTCTTTGCCATCTCTGATTGCGGCCTGATGGTAATAGGGAGCTTTGATTCATAGCCTTCAAAGCTATCAATCTGGAAAAGATCCTCTTCTATTATTCGAATAGACATGAATGGGAAGAAAAGCACATCCCCCATTTCAAGGAAGGTCCTCTCTTCAACTCTTTTTCCGTTTATATAAAGCTGTCCTGAACCCGGCTCTGCCATCCAGCCCTTATTTGTTTTTATCAGGTCAAAAGAATGACTGGCATCCATTAAAATGCCGTGCTTTTTATAAATGGATGCTTCCGGGTTATCAGAGGAAATTTCTATTTCCCTTTGATAGCCGGAATAGTAGGTCTGGCTTTTAATAGCTTCAGAGGTTCCTATTATCGTCAGGGTTTTCCCTTCATCATTTATCTGAAAGAGTTCTCCATCGTTCAGCTTTCCCAGAACCAACCCATTCTGCTTAACTTCATAGAAGCTTTCGTGCTTTTCTATTGATACAATTCCTTTTGTAAATGGAAATTCCCTTATTGTCACCAGCTGTTCCAGCTCAGGACCAATAGTGATCCTGCCGCTTTTTTCAATTGGCATAGACAGCTGCTGGCAGTAATCGCTGTAAAACAACCATAACTGTTCCATCTCTCCACCTCCTGTCTATCTTAATTAGGTTTTGTCTTTGCTGCCTCTTCCTTCTTCTCGGCAGGCTTTTCAGCAGATGTTTCAGCTGCCTTTGCATCTGCAGGCTTTTGCTCTTCAGCAGCTTTTTGTTCAGGCTCCTGTTTTACAGCCTGTTCATTATCTCCGCTGCTGCTTTGCTCCTCCTGAAGACGCTGCTCCTCTTCCTCCTGAGCTTTCTGTTCCTCTAAATACTCATCAATCTCTGCTTGAATTTCGTCGATTTTCTGCTGTTTTTCATCGGATTCTAGGCTACCATCCGCTTTGACAACTTCACGGTATTTAAGCAGTGCGAACAGAATTAAGTCCCGATCCTCAAGATCCCGCGAGATATCCAGAGCCTCCTTGGCATCTCCCCTCCCAATGTGGATCCAGTAATGATAGTAAAGGGGATCCGTCTGAAGGGTGATCGTATTTTGGACATTCTCTTTCTGGTCTTCTGTCAATGCTTCATTTATTATGTAGGACTGTGCCAGTTCATACTGTACGACTTTTGGCATCTGATCAATATCATAATTGGATAACTCGGAAACGACTTCACTATACTGACTTTTCAGGAAGTGCTCCTGGCTATTAATAAAAGCTGCCTGTTTTGGCTGAGTAAAGATAAGGGAATATAGACTGAAAGCAACGAATGGCACTAAAGCAATCAGCAGACCCCATGCCGAATACCTTGTTGCTTTCCACTTTTTCTGCGGAACCTTCGCATATTCTTTGTCTTTTTTTTCAAGCATTTCTATATTAGTCCTGATGACCTCTGACAATTCACTTTCATCCTTGGCCTTAATGACTCTTGCCGCTGCAGGCGACAGTTCAATGGTTTCATGAAGTTTGAGGTAATCCTGGAAGGAGCGATTTCCATCTACAGCAGCTGCGATGGTCGCTTTCAATTCCATCCAGAGTTTTTCCTGATTGGTTTCATAAGGCGGAAGGCTTTCACTCACACCATAATGAAGCAAATGCGGTGACAGGCTTTCATCCGCCACAATGTTTTCAGGACAAATAACGAGATGCAGCCTGGAATACGGATGACTTTTCACAAGTTTTAGAAGCTGCGAAGAAAAAATCCATCTGCTTCTCTGGTCTTTCTTTTTTAATTTGGAAAAGGTTAAGTAATTTGAGGGAATTTGCAGGACGAGGCGCAGTTCATCCTCTGTTAAATGGATATCCCTTTTTATAGCTGATTCCATTGCCTGGAGCAATTCCAATTCCTCAGCAGCATCAGCTTTAATTTTTTCTCTTTGAAAAAGAATGGTAAGGGATTGATGATCTGTTTCGACAACCGCTTCAAGCTGCTCTTCAAGGTAGGTTTGACTCTTTTCTGACATTTTTAAATGCTCCTTTATAAAATTTCGAAACGGTCCCCAGTGGTAATCCCCTTTTCTGCCAGCTTATCGTTTCCTGACAGAATCATTTGCTTGTTGGGAATTCTGACCCAATATCCTTCCCGGGGCGGCTGAGAAATAGACTTAGCTTGCCAAACAATATCAACTACTTTTTTAACAGAATGATAGTTAGATAGACGGAGATCAAAAGGTTCAACTTCATAATGTTTTAGGTCAATTGTTAATTCTATGTACATATTCAACACCTCATAAAAAAAGAGCGCTTTTCATCTAGTGAATGCAGCGCTCCTTCTCCACTTATTGATTCAGATCAAATTAACCGCGGATTTGGCCAGCGATCTGGTTATCAGCATCTTCAAGAGCTCTTGCAGTATTATTAAGCTGAACAGAAATATCCTCTAATAATTGCTGCATTTGAACAAATGAAGGTCTTAAAGATTGGTATTGTTCAGCAAACGCTCTGCTTGCTTCCCCTTCCCATGCACCTTCCAGTTCACGAATCATATTATCCAAACGGACAATCTGATCCCCAACCTGGCTGCTTTCTCCATTATAACGGTTAGACATGCCTACTAATTCTGCTGGTGTAACGCGAATAACTCCTGACATTCAAATCTCTCCTTTTCAATAGGTTACTATTATTGTAAAAATACACAATCGAAAGGTCAATTACTTACTTGCAAAAAATAACAAAACAGTTATTTATACCCACTAATACCCACTTTAAAGACACTTAAACATTAAATGGTATTTTTTTCATAAACTTTTTCTATTTATTGTTATTCATCAAATCTATAAATACAATTTTTATACCTATTTATTACTATCATGACAGTCAAAACTCGTCAAATCGCTTATGCATCCGTGTCGAATTATGTCTGTGGTTTTATTCCTATTAATCCACAAACCCCCAATTGTATTTAGTAGGTAAAACTACCCTGTCATTTAGATTTAAATTAAACTTTAATGTACCCTTTTTTTTCCTAAAATCAGCCTTTCAGTTTATGTGGTACTTTTGAATCATTTTCCAAGATAAATTTCGGGGTTCATTAAGCAAAAAAAGATACAGCTGAATCGCTGTATCTTTTGGCAGCCTATTTATTCCCCAACCACCTTAGCATCCTTCAGCATTTCCTCTGTCAGAGTAATCCCCTGCTCCTCTGCTGCTTTTTTGTTAATCACCAGCTCAAGGCTTTCCGGGTAGCCGACAGGAATCTCACTCGGCTTTTTGCCTTCAAGGATTTCAACAGCCATTTGGCCTGTGGAGTATCCCAAATCATGATATTCAAAACCGTAGGAGGCAAAGCCGCCCCGTTTAACCGAATCACTTTCCCCAACAAAAGCTGGAATGTCTTTTTCATTGGCGACGTTCAGCACAGATTCAAGGGCAGAAACCACAGTATTGTCCTTAGGGATGTAAAACACATCAGCACGCCCCACTAAGGATTCAGCAGCCTGCTTCACCTCGGAGCTTGTTGAGATAGTCGTTTCAACCGCTTCCAGGCCCGCCGCCTCGATAGCTTCTTTTGCATGCTTAACATTTACTACTGAGTTTGGTTCCCCGTCATTGTATATGATGCCGACCTTCTTAGCATCAGGTACAAATGTTTTGATAGAGTCAATTGTATTTTTGATGGCATCCGGATGTGTATCAGATGTACCCGTGGCATTCCCGCCCGGCTTTTCCATGCTTTCCACAAGCTCAGCTCCAACAGGATCGGTGATGGCTGTAAACAGGATCGGAATATCCTTTGTGGATTGCACAACCGATTGGGCACTGGCGGTAGCGATGGTGAGGATCAAATCATTCTTGTCCGCGACCAGGTTCTGGGCGATGGACATATTATTGTTCATATCCCCCTGGGCGTTCTGGAAGTCAATTTTAAGATTTTTTCCTTCTTCATAGCCCGCATCTTTCAGTGCGGCAATAAACCCTTCTCTCGCAGAATCCAGTGATGGATGCTCGACAATTTGCGTGATGCCGATTTTAACCGTTTTCTTTTCAGAAGCTTCCCCGCTGGTTTCCTCATTTCCTGAACCGCAGGCAGCAAGCATCAGCAAGGCACTGCTTGCCAGGATGGCCAACATCTTTTTCATTAAAAATTACCCCCGATATTTTTATAATTTTTATAATATTTTGATATTAACATGTTTAATATGCTAGTAACAATAGCTAATCCACTTTTTGTCTGATAAATTGAAATCAATGAAAAAAACAAGGCTGGCTCCATTTGGAACCAGCCTCTGCTGCTCTATTATCGAATTGACACCCTATTAGGGATTTCATTATATTCTTCCGGATTCAAATCATAAACACTGCCATCCGCAACACCATTAATGATTCCCATAACACCAGTTTCTACAGTCTTAACCAGCTGGCCTTTCATCTTTTGGCCATAGTTCTGTGTCTGCCCTTTTACCTCAAACAGGACTACCCCGCTTCCGTTCAAGGCAAAGGAACCCAATGCAGTTCCAGGCAAGTCTAAATCCTGGTCATATAAAGAAATATTGGTGAACACTGAATTGCCTTTTTCCTGAAGTGCATCATATAGTGCCACATTTAACTGCCGGGAGAAATCAAAGCGGTAATTCTCCGCATATTGATTATATTTTGATCCCTCTGGTGAATTTGGATCCGGAATAAAATCTGCTGAGATGGACATTGTAACGTCTTCATCCGTTCCTTCGATCTTATAGAAATTTTGGTGATGAAGGTCTAAAAAGACTTCTACATTCCCAAACTCCTCTTGCAGACCTTTATATACATCCCGGACGGTTTGGGATTCAGGCGTAATATACCAGCCTGGAGTGCTTGAATTGCCCGGGAAGTCCTCAGCTTTCGGAACATAGTTCAAGTCAGGGTTAAAGTCACGGTTTACATCAAAGCCTGGAGCTGCTGCATAGTCATCCCCCTGCAGGGTGCGTGTGTAATAATTCCAGGTTGGCAGTGCATTATGTAATTGAGGGAACTGCTCCTGAACTTCTTCCCAGGTCATCACATTACCACGCCTGTCCAATTCGGAACCATCTGCATTCATCATTGGAATCGCTACAATCGTCAGTTCTTCCCTAATCCTTTTCGCATCTGCTGATTGACTTGAACCTAAATATTGGAGAATATTCAGCAGTGCGACAGTACCGGTTTTTTCATTCCCATGAATTTCACTCTGTACCAGGACTACTTTATCCCCATGGCCCACTCTTGCTGTAAAGATATCTCTTCCCTGATTTGTTTTACCTGCAGACTCAACCTGAACCAGGCCATTCGATGACTTTTCAAGCTGGCTCAGCTTTTTCTTCAATTCTTCATAATCTACAAAGCCGCTAATAGATATATTTTCCTCTGTCACAGGCTTTGCTCCCTCAGCAAAACTAACTTGAGGTACGAGTATTGATGCTGCCAATGCTGCTGAACTAAGTACTTTCCATAATGATTTTTTCTTCATTTTTTAGCCTCCCCTGTTTTTTTAATTCGATATCCGAATTATTTCTATCATGCCTTTTAAGCAAGAGGATGTAAATCTGCTAAAAGAATTAATATTCTGAATAATAAATATCCTACATTATCCTTATTTGATAAGACTTTCATCATATACAAACGGGCACATACATTCATTCTTCATCACATTATGAATCTGATTCATCTTCGTTTTTCTTGCCCGATTGGAAAAGATCAGCATCAAAAAAGGGAAGCATTTCTTAAAGAGCTCCCCCTGATAGCTATTAATAAGGATATCCAAATCCTGGTCCACAGCAAGGCTGCGGGTAATAATAAGGCGGCGGTGGCGGATACCCATAATATGGACGCGGGTAAAATAAGGCCGTGCCCAATAAACCTCCTGCTAACCCGCCTAAAAAAGGCAGACCAAAGAATCCAAAAAACCGCTGATCCTGCGGCTGAATAGGGCCTCTGTAAGGGTACATTCATTTATACCTCCATTTCCTCTGTATATGCCTACATTATTGTATATGCGTGGAAATGGGTTTGGCTTGGGCAAATTCACTACATTTGGAGAGGGAATGTTGGGGACATATTAAACGAAAAACCTTGAAAGGCATAGCCAATCAAGGTCAATTATTTTTTTATACCAATTAAGCCTAATCCTCAATTAATTCTATAAAATATTCATTATTATTGAGAAACTTTTTAAAAAAATCCTCTAACGATTCAGCTATTTGAGTATCGAAATAAAATATTGGATTATTAGCTAATTGTAAATCTATTGAAATATAAACACCCTCGTTTACTTCAAAAAAAAATAAGTTTATCTTCATCATCAAAAAGTTCATCTAAATCTGGATCAAATTCAAAAACACCTTCTCTTAATCTAATATCTGCTACAGCCCCTGGTCCCAATATTCTATTAATTGAATTAGCACTTAGACCTTCAATAAAACCATAACCAACTTCTAAATATAACTGTTTTAAATCACTTGGAAGGCTGATGCCCATTCTTTGTTCAGCTTTTAATATATCATCATTAGGTACCTTATAAAGTTTATTTTCTAGTTCATTTATAAATTCAAAATCAGCCATATGCTATTTTACCTCCTTGGAAATAGTTTACCCGATGGAGCTCCCTTTCCATGTATCCCTGCTTAGTGTTCATTAGGATATTTTGCGGGATGAATATTCCACTACTCATGAGGGCCGCCAAAATTGTTCTCTATGATATGATGGGCATCATACGGTTGACCAATACTCCGAGCAACCTCTCCATTCTTATCAAGCACTTCTTCTGTATATCTTGGCCACTTTTGATTGGTTTTTTCTTCCCATTCTGCAATCAATTTATCTTTCAAGCTCGATGTAAATTTGCTTCTATGCTTAGCTGTCTCTTTTGGTGTCAATTTTTCATAGTTTTTGTTTCTCAAGTCTTCTTTTATTAGATGAATCTGCTCTTTATTAACCTTTCGTCCAGTTTTAGCCTCTATATCCCTCAAATAAGCTTTTGCTAAATCCTTATTAAGTTCACCCGTACTCTTACCAGCCTTCTTCCCCGGCAAGACCACATTACCCTTTTCCTCTTTCAATATCCTGACAAGCGCATCAAAGTCGGCCTTTTTGATGCTTTTCCGTATGACCTTGGTACCTTGTTTTCGGACAACAGCCGCGAGCGACAGGTATTCGAGTATTTCAAGCGGGGTTCCGTCAGATATGGAGTCCAATTCCCGCACTCCTCCCACTCGGTCTTCTGGAATGGAGTCGACGAATTCGCAGGATTTTCCTTTTTCTCCATAGAATTCTCTGACAATCCGGCCGTCCTCGTATAGATGAAACTTTCCGCCCTGATTTTCGCTGCCAATGCCATACTCATCTATAACATCGACAGTCATGATCTCCCGGCCGCTCAAGCAGGGAAAACTGGCAGATGAATTTGAGGATATCCGGTTTGAACAAATGCTTACGAGTTACACTGACATTGAGTCAAATCAGTTTCATGATGTGTTTTCAGCCATAAGCCGGAAGCTGCAGCAGATCCAGCAGGAAATCGATTATATCAAACAAACAATCGCTTCCCCGGAAGCACAGCTTGCAGCAGAGAGGTGGAAGAAATAATGAGGAGGTACTGAGAATGGATACTGAGATTAAGCTAAGGATAAGCGATATAGAACTGGCACTTTCTAAACTTCAATCCTCCGCTAACGGGCTTCAGCCAACCCTTCTATCCACTATTGGGGAGAATAATGTCCTTGATTTCATCAATAAGCTGAACGCTTTAAATAGGCAGCTTCAACAGGGGACAGAAGCCTATAAATCTATATTGCTCAAAAATGAAGAAACAACGCGGCTATCCGTACAATTCTTAGATGAATCGGATCGGCTGCTTTCCAGGGGTATACATGCGGTTAAAAAATAATCCCCTTAGCAAACAACCCTTTTTCACAGGCTTCCGACAAGTTTTGGCCAGCTTATGGGAAGCCTCTTTTTATACCTTCAATGCTGGCAGAATACCAGGATTTCGCAGTCACCTCCCCTCTTTCAAGTTTCCATTAATAAACCACTTATAAAAAACGAAAATAAATAATAATTTATAGAGCTGATGTATTTTGTTATTCTAGTAAATATGCATATTGGGCAGCTTAGGAGTGGATTTTAACCGTGAACAAAAAAGACATTGCACAGATTCGGAAACAATTTAAATTAAACAATGACTTACTAAAGATCTCAGATATATTTAACGTCTACATTATGAAGGAATCAAGCGAGATATATCATTATGAAAGCCAGCCTTTTGAAATGCTGGATCAGGATCAGCAGGAGCTGTTTATGGACAACTTCAAAAAGATGCTTGGCGGCCAATTGGATGAAAAGCTCTTTGAGTTAAAGTTTCAGAGAGATGCGGAAAACAGCAGTCAGCTCATCCTTCATCAAGGATTGTTGACTAATGATGCTGAAGGATGGACGGAACAAATGCTTCAAATTGTCGGCAAAATGCTGGGAATTCGGCAATATGAAAAGGATATTGTCGTTACGTTCATTCGCGGAGAGTATCTTAAGCCCATGAAGCGCCGCAATCCAGAGGCCGAGGAAAGTGAACGGGATGCTGTTTATTCTCATCCCTTTATTCTCTGCAGCATCAATAACACGCAGGAACCGAAGAAAGAACTGCTTTTTGACTATGTCGAAAGGGAATTTAAATATCATTTTACCGTTGATCCGATTATCAATCTCAAGGCTCCCATTTCAGGGTTCCTATTCCCTTGCTTCACTGATCACGCGGCTGATGTCAATCATGTCCTGTATTCAGCGGGCAAGGTCCATGAGCCTGACCACCAGTTCATTGAGGACGTTTTAAACGGGGAAGAAACAATGACGGCGCAGGATGATAAAATCGTTTTTGAAGAAATTATTAAAGACGTAACAGGAGATCAGCTTAGCACCTCAACACTTTCCAGCGTATATGAAGAGATAAACCGGATGATCGTGGAAAACGAAGAGGATGAACCGCCTAAGCTGGATTACAAAGACGTAGAACATGTCTTAAAGGTGAGCGGTATCGAAGACATTGATTCTGAAAAGGTCCAATCCGCTTATCAAAAGATCATTGATGATGACAAATATGAAATAAAGGCAAGCAGCGTCCTGCCTAAGTATAATTCAAAATCAATCAAAATCAGCACAAAGGCAGCCAACATATCCATCTGCCCGCAGGATTTGAGATATGTAAAACAAGTCCATTTTGACGGCAAGCGTTACCTGATGATCGAAGTGGAAGAAGATACCGTGATTGAAGGCTTCACGATGATTCCGGAAGCTTTTGGCGGGGGTCAGGATAAAGAATAAAGGGGCAGAGAAAGTGTCCTGGTTCTCTTGCTTTCTTCCGAAAGAAGCAAAGAATAATAAAATGATGGTTTGTCTATCTTTCCTATAAAAGAGGAATTCCGAATCAGGAATTCCTTTTTTGTTGACGTTTGCTAAAAGTGTTGTATATTACGGTTTCATCGAATAATAACATTTTTTATAAAAACACCATTTTTCGTATTGCCAACAAGTGCTTCTTCTGTATTAAACAGGAATAGTCATACAGTTGTTTGTCAGTCTTTTTTTATTTCGAGAAACATATACTCAATAAGAATGACTTTAAAATAGGAGGATTTAAATGGCAAACAACAACATGTTAAGCTTCTATGACCCCTATGTTTATCAGACATTAACAACAATTGTTGGTAATATAGTTACCGTTCAAACCATGAGGGGAAGCGTTCGTGGCTCCTTGAAAAATGTTTTTCCAGATCACATTGTTGTAGAATCTAACGGAACTCCCTTTTTTATTCGTACCCAGCAGATTATTTGGATTTTTCCTGGTTAACAAAAAAGAATTGGAGGGGAGATAATGTTTAAAAGAATAAATAAATTGGCAATTGAACTTCCTATACCCGCTCACGGCGATATGAATGCTGCAGCAGCAGTACAAGAGCTCCTGGGTGGCAAGTTTGGGGAGATGTCAACCTTAAATAATTATATGTTTCAGTCTTTTAACTTCAGAAATAAGAAAAAGCTAAAGCCATTCTATGAGTTAGTGGCAAGCATTACAGCGGAAGAATTTGGTCATGTAGAACTCGTTTCTAATACAATTAATTTGTTATCGGTAGGTAATACATTCCCAGGGGATCCGGATATTACTCCACTTCAAAATGGGAAGGATGCAAGAAACACCCACCATTTTATTTCTACAGCTCAAACCTCTATACCAGGTGATTCAATGGGAAGACCGTGGACTGGTGATAATGTTTTTAATAGTGGTAATCTGGTTTTAGATTTAACACATAACTTTTTTCTAGAGGTTGGTGCACGTACACATAAGATGAGAGTGTATGAGATGACTGATAACCCCGTTGCAAGAACTATGATTGGGTATTTACTTGTACGTGGAGGAACACATATCCTCGCCTATGCGAAAGCAATCGAAATTGCTACAGGGGTAGATTTGACAAAAATGCTTCCAGTTCCAAATCTCGATAACTCAAAATTTGATTATTCCAGACCATTCATAGAAAAAGGCCTAAGCAATGTGCTATACACATGGAGTGAAACAGAATACAGGGATATCGGAATGATTTGGAAAGGAACAAATCCGGAAAATGGGCAACCGCTTGAAGTGAAAATTGGTACTCCTGAAGGCGGACCAATTCCAGATTTAGAAGAATTACCCGAAGAGTTTGCTCCTGGTATTACTAGGGACGATTATGAAATAATCAAAAAACGTCTTATGGAAAATTTATAATGGATATTTTGCAGGAACATAAAATTTGAATATGTTTAACGAACGGCAATAACAGCCACTGATTGCTATTTTCACAAAAAGACCAAATTCTGAAGTTGAGAATCTGGTTTTTTTGAGTTTTTACAGTTACTCCCTTCTAAAACTCGCACTCTTGACGATCATGTTACAAAAAATGTGTATCTCCATGTAACCCAAGAAATGAAGAAAGAAGCCTCTCAAAAGTTCGCTGAACTCATGAAAAGCCTCTATTAATTTACCTCCATGTTAGCATTTCACTCTCATCTTACTCTAAAACCCACTTATATCAAGGGTTCGAGAGCGTTATTACATCCTGCCGCCCATATCAGGCATTGCAGGGCCAGCATTTTCTTCCGGCTTATCAGCAACTACTGCTTCAGCAGCTAAGAACATAACGGCAACAGATCCAGCGTTTTGAAGAGCTGAACGAGTTACTTTAGTTGGGTTAACGGTACCAGCTGGGGTCAGGAACCAACATTATGAAATAAAGGCAAGCAGCGTCCTGCCTAAATATAATTCAAAATCAATCAAAGTCAGCACAAGGCAGCCAACATATCCATCTGCCCGCAGGATCTCAGTTATGTAAGACAAGTCCATTTTGATGCCAACCAAGTATTTCAGTAAATGTTGGATTAGCATGAATAATGGACCCATCTTGTCCTAAGATAAAGATAGCATCAATGGTATTTTCCCAAACAAGTTCAAAAGCCTCATAACCAATATTTGAAATTTCCTTCATATAATTATTCATTCTATTCCCACGTTTCCTATCATCCTTGTATTTATTATTTTATTAATCGCTCATTAACCATTGAAGTCATGAAAGAAGAGCGACCAAATTGCTTTGATACGCTCTTTTATAATCTTATTGATTTGCTTTTTTAACCCACTCTGCAACTGTAACAGTACGTTTTGCTTGATGTTTAACTGCCGCTTCTACATCTTCAATCATTTTTCCGTCTTGACCAACAGTTACACTTGTTCCATAAGGGTTACCACCCGCACCAAATGTTACAGGGTCGGTATATCCTGGAGCTGCCACAATTGCTCCCCAATGATACATTGTTGTATATAGTGATAATATTGTTGCTTCTTGTCCACCATGTGGATTCTGAGCAGAAGTCATCGCACTTACTACTTTATTAACTAACTTTCCGTTAAACCATAACCCACCTGTTGTATCTAGGAATTGTTTCATTTGAGATGGCATATTACCAAAACGAGTTGGAACACTGAAGATAATAGCATCTGCCCATTCCAGATCATCTAATTTCACTTCTGGAACATCTTTTGTCTTTTCAACTGTTGCCTTCCAAATAGGGTTTCCTTCTATAGCTGATTGCGGGGCTAGTTCTGGCACTTTTAAAACTCTTACTTCAGCACCGGCTTCTTTTGCCCCCTCTTCAGCCCATCTAGATAATTGATAGTTTGTTCCACCCATACTGTAATAAATAACTGCTAATTTTACATTTGACATTTTTTGTTCCTCCTTATTATTTAATTTTCCAAAAATTTTGGATAGAAAGCCCATAATATTCACCTCCTATTATTTCTTTCCTTAAATATTTGCATACATCCTAAGCTACTCGTTTTAGCCCATGTGATTCCTCTCGAAAAATCAACCGACTAACTGATAATACCTTGCTTCCATTGATTGCAAGATAAACAGCAATTGCTAAAAATGCAAAATCTAATTCATATCCTGCCATTTGACCATTCCCTAATAATCCAACTGAAAGTTTTACTTTTATTGTCGCTCCAATCATTAAAAGAGCAATCAATACGGAAACAAGCCTTGTGGCCAATCCAATGATTAGTGCGATTCCACCTAACATTTCAAACAATGCTACACCGTATGCCATAAAACCTGGTAAGCCAATACTTTCAAACCAACCGACAATATTTTCAATTCCGCCTTGGAACTTTACTAACCCATGTATAAAAAATATCGTCCCTAGTGTAATTCGTAATATAAGTGCTCCAATTTCATTTTTTAATAACACTTTCTTTTCCCCCGTAATACTTATTTTGGATTATAACTTTCGGTACCATTGCGTGGCAGCTTCTACTTCTTCTATTGTTAATTGATGACCTCTATTTTCCCAATGAAGTTCCACCTTTGCGTTGGCGCTTTCCAATAGTGTTTTTAACTCCACAGATTCCATCGGTGAACAGATAGGATCATTTGTTCCTGCCGCAATAAATACAGATTTACCTGTTAAATCTGGTAGTTCAATACCTTTTCTAGGTACCATTGGATGATGAAGAATAGCACCTCTTAAAGCATCTTGATAATGGAATAATAGACTTGCTGCAATATTTGCTCCATTGGAGTAACCAACAGCGATTATATTATCTCGATCAAATTCATATTTTACTGCTGCTTCGTCAAGAAACTCGTTTAATTCTTGTGTTCGGAATATTAAATCCTCTTCATCAAAGACTCCTTCAGCCAATCTTCTAAAAAATCTTGGCATTCCATTTTCTAGTACGTTTCCACGAACACTTAATACAGAAGCTTCATCATCGATTCTTCCTGCTAAAGGCAATAAATCTAATTCATTCCCTCCAGTTCCATGAAGCAGTAGCAAGGTTGGCTTTGTTAAATCTTTCCCCTTATTAAAAATGTGTTTCATGATTGATCTCCCTCCAGAACACGAGCTTCTACATTCGGTAAACTTGTTTCTAATTCTTCTCTTTTTGACTCTAACCAAGAAGGTAACATTAGTTTTTCACCAAGGTCGTTGATTGGCTCATCAACTGTAAATCCTGGTGGATCTGTTGCGATTTCAAAGAGGATTCCCCCTTCTTCATGGAAATAAATTGCTTTGAAATAATTTCGATCCCGAACTTCTGTTGGATAAAGACCCTTATCTATCAGTAGCAACCGCCATCTTAGAAGTTCCTCATCATCCTTTGCTCTCCAAGCAATATGATGAACGGTTCCAGCACCCATTAACCCTCGTACAGAAGGGGTTAACTTTATATCAATTGTGTTTCCTAGTAGTGCTTCCGATGTAAATCTTAGAAATCCTTCTTCATCTCCAACACATTCGAGTCCCAACACATTTTCAAGAACTTCAGCCGTTTTATTTGGTTGAGCTGAAATTAAAGTTGCTCCAGCAAATCCTTTTATTGCATTCTCTGATTGAATCTCCCCAAAGGTCCAGTGATTAACTGGTCCATCTCCTCTCTCTATCAATTCTAATTGGAGACCATCTGGATCATTTAATGTCAGATACCTTTCTCCAAACCGCACAGATGAGCTATATTCTATTCCAAATCGATCCAATCTATTTTTCCAAAATTCCATCGACCCCATTGGAATCATGTAACTAGTTGTACCAACCTGTCCCATACCAATACGCCCCTTTAGTTGTTTAGCCCAAGGGAAAAATGTAATAACTGTTCCTGGTTGACCTGTATAGTTCCCAAAATAAAGATGATATACTTCAGTGCGATCAAAATTGATGGTTTTTTTTACAAGCCTTAACCCTAGTACCCCTGCATAAAAATCAATATTTCTTTGGGCATCATTTACCATCGCCGTTATATGATGAATACCTGCCGTTTTTTGCAATATAATCCTCTCCATTTCCAAACTGGATGAATGTTAGATTATTTGGGTCTTTCTATGGAAAACATCTCACCAATTTTGGCATAGTTCGTCCCTGCTAACCGACTAACAGCTGCGAGTCCCTTCGGATCGATTCTTCCGTTTTCGTAAATATTACTTTCAATGTGAAATTGAACCACTTTCGCTATGATAAAATCACACCCTGGAGAATCAACACCACCCAATTCTAAAGATTGTTCCAATACACACTCCATTCGAATTTTGGCTTCTTTTACACCTGGCACTGATACCTTTACACTTTCAACAGGAGTTAATTTTGCTATTTCAATTTCACTCTCATCAGGTGGAAGACTTGCAGCAGTTAGATTCACTTTTTCAACATTTTGATCATCAACAATATGAACAACGAATTCTTTTGATTCGGTGATATTTCTGGCTGTATCCTTCTGTTTCCCCATTGATCGTTGTATCGATAAGGAAATCATTGGAGGATGGGAGGATACGATATTAAAGTAACTAAAAGGGGCACCGTTTAAGATGCCATCCTTTGATTTCGTTGTAACAAAAGCAATCGGTCTAGGAATTATACTTCCTATTAAAAACTTATAGTTTTCTCTTTCGGTATTTTGATTTGGATCAATCGAAAGCAAAGAAATCATTCCTTTATATAAAATTAGTCCAACTCTCTAACTTTAAAAGGTAGCAATTGTCGTTCAATTTGCCCTCTATATTGTTCATACTGATCTGGTAACATTAATTTTTCTCCCATTGTCTCTTGTGATTCATCATGTGCAAAACCTGGAGGGTCCGTTGCAATTTCAAAAAGAATTTCCCCATGTTCTCTAAAGTAAATCGCATTAAAATAATTTCTATCTTGAACTGGTGTCACACCATATCCATTCTCGGCCACATACTTTTGCCAATCTAATTGATCTTGATCATCAATCGCTCTCCAAGCAATGTGATGCACTGTTCCCACACCCATCTGCCCTCTACCCATAGGAGTGGATTTTAGGTCAATGATATTTCCGATTTCAGCTGTTGAACGGAAACGAATAAAGTCCCCTTCTTTTGCAATCAATTCAAGTCCCATTACCTTTTCTAACAATTCTGCTGTTTTGTTTGGCTGAGTAGATAATAATGTTGCACCCCCGAAGCCTTTAATAGCTACTTCCGGGTCTACCCCTCCAAATGTCCAAGTATTACGATCTCCTACTTCTCGTTCAACAATTTCCAAATGAAGTCCATGTGGATCATCAAATTCCAAATACTCTTCACCGAAACGTTCTATTTTAGTGAAAGGAATATTAAACTTTTCTAATCTTTGTTCCCAGAAGGCCATAGCACCTTTAGGCACAACATAAGAAGTTACCCCTACTTGCCCATCTCCAATTTTTCCTTGATAGGCATTTGCCCAAGGAAAGAAAGTGATGATTGTTCCTGGTTTTCCACCTTCATCGCCAAAATACAAATGATACGTACCTGGATCGTCAAAATTTACTGTTTGTTTTACTAAACGCAAACCCAAAACTCCAGCATAAAAATCTACATTTTCCTGCGGATGACCTACAATAGCTGTAATATGGTGAATACCCATTGTCTTTTTACTCATTTTTAACACTCCTTTTTCGTATAAAATTCGTTTGTTGAAAACTTAATAACTTATTTTGACCCTATTTTTTCAAAAAAATCAATCCTAAATTAGAGATTCTTTAATTCGAGATAAATTAGAATAAAAAAGCATCGAACGCATATTGACCAGGACCGATTAACGCTACACCTATGGCAACTGTTAGTAATGTAAGGTTATATTCATATCCATTTGCCGTTGCCCATAATCCATTTGGAGCATGCACTTTAATAATAGCCATTGCCATTGTTCCCGCGATAAAAATGGCTGCAAGTGGAGTAGAGAGCCCTAATGTAAATAAGATACCCCCAAGCAGTTCAGCTAAGCCTGCAAAAAGAGCCAAGGCTACTCCAGGTTTCATCCCGATTGATTCAAACCATCCTCCAGTGCCTTTTAGTCCATAACCACCGAACCATCCAAACAATTTTTGAGCACCGTGACCAATAAATAAAACTCCAATAACTATACGAATTATTAATAAACCAAAATCCATCATTACTATCTTCTCCTTTAAAAATATTTTATCTCGAATTCGAGATATTTATCAAAAAAAATATTAATTCTCAACCCTTTTTCTTACTTTCTTCAATAGTTGAACTAAGTTTTTTGCTTCATTACTATTTAATGCATCAAAAGTAAATTCCACAAACGCCTCATGTTCCGGCATAATTTTGTTCATTACATCCATTCCATCATCTGTCAACGTGACATGTATAACTCTGCGGTCGTCAGGACATGCATTTCTCTGTAACAGAGCTTTCTGTTCCAATTTATCTATCACATACGTCATAGATCCACTTGAAATAAGGACACTATTAGCCAGCTGCTGTATCGTTTGTTTCCCTTTATGGAATAACACCTCCAGAACCGAAAATTCCGTAATGGTTAAATTGTTTTTAGCCATATCTTCCCTTATTTGGTCTTGGATAGCCTTAGAAGTTTGCATTAGAATCATAAAAGGTTGGTTTGTGCATATATTCTCCATATTACCACCTCTCTAAAATATCTTTAATTAATATATCTTGAACCTGAGATAATAATAATGCTTAATATCATTTATGTCAATAACTTTTGGTAAGTATAATTTATTTATTTGAAGCAAAATAGGTTAATCTAATACAAATTAACATAATAAGCCGATAATACACAGACGATGAAGTTCAGTATATTATCGGCTTCCCCAAAAGATAGAAATAAAAAATTAGGCTTGATGTTTTCTAATTAGATCCACAAATGCATCTACAAATGTTTGTAGGAACTGAACTGTTCTTTCATCTTTAATTTTGCCTTTTTCATCTAACAAACCTACTACATTACCAATATAAGCTTCAGGCTGTTGGACTAATGGCATATTTAAGAATACAAGGGATTGACGCAAATGGTGGTTTGCACCAAATCCACTCAAATTTCCTGGAGATTGGCTGATGATAGCAGAAGGCTTACCATTCCATACACTTGCTCCATATGGACGAGATCCTACGTCTAAGGCATTCTTCAATACAGCTGGCACGGAACGGTTATATTCAGGAGTTACAAATAAAACAGCGTCAATTTCTTTCATTTTATTACGGAATGAAATATATTCTTCAGGAACATTGTTCTCATCATCAAAATCCTGGTTATATAAAGCCAATTTACCAATTTCCACAAATTCCGCTTCATATCCTTCAGGGAATAAGGCTGCAACATTTGAGGCAATTTTTCTAGAAAAAGATTCTTTTCGAAGACTACCTAACAAGATACCGATCTTTGTCATTTTTAACTTTCCCTCTCTTTTTCGTAATTTTTCCTATACTGGATACACAGTTTTATGGTCTGCAGTAATAATCATTTGATTCTCGTTGTTAAATTCGATATTTGCGTCCGATGAATAATACCAAGTCTTTTGATTTTTCTCCACGTCAAAAAGATTTAATTCCTCTTTAAACTTGATAATCTTTATTGCCTCATCTTCTGTAATTTCTATAGAAATCACCCATTTATCTCCTATTGACTGAATATTATATTCATTCGTTTGATAAAATAGGCGGCTTCCAACTGAATGACGAATCAATAACATGCTACACGCCTCCTAAATCGATCAATAAAAAGAAGGTTTCTTCCATAGAGTTTATAGTGAGTTTATTAAGGTCTGTAATTCTTGCACTATCTCTTTTTCCAACCACAACATCACTATTTAAAACAAGCTCTCCTTCAATCACAAAGACATAAATCTTCCTTCCTTGTTCTTGGTTAAAAAGAAGCTCTTTACCAGGTTCCAATTTGGATAAGTACAATGTAGCATCACTATTTATTTTTGCTGCCCCATTAATAGGCCTTGATGAAACAATTGGTAACAGCCTATTCTTCATTGAATCTGTATCATATGAAATATCCTCATAGGAAGGGGGTAATTGTTTTTGGTTAGACTTAAACCAAAGCTGTAAAAAACTCGATTCTTCTTCCGTAGAAGGGTTCATCTCAGAATGAAGTAAACCTGTTCCTGCAGTCATACGTTGGACATTTCCAAACTGTAAAATCCCACTGTTTCCTAAACTATCTTCATGCTTAAGTTGGCCACGCAATACAATCGAAACAATTTCTGCCTCTCTGTGCGGATGTATACCAAATCCTTTGCCTGCTTGAACAGTATCATCATTAAAAACACGAAGCGGACCAAAATGGATATTAGATTCATCATAGTATTCTCCAAAAGAAAAACTAAGATTGCTTTCTAACCAATCATTTTTAACGGAATAACGTGATGTTGCCGGATATTTTTGAATCATATATCTCACCTTCATAAATCTCGAGTTAAGAATAAATATATATTTTAGTGCTTATTTTGTCAATTTTCAGGGCAGCAATTAACATCGTAATTTAATTATTTCTGTATCTCTTTTTAGTAGATGTTACTCTGGGGGTTCCATTTTCCATACATTATTATTTCCCCTTTATAAGTAAATTAATCTTCACCTTAGCAGTGGTAGAAATCAAAGGGAGTTGTGTTCGCCACAGTTTTTTTGTACAGGTAAATCAATATTAAATACTTGCCTAATTACATTTAACTCCTTATCTAAACTATCTGAACCCGCTATTTTTTTAATGTAGGATAAAGGTTCTCTCAACATTTGATTTCCAATACTATCTATGTGCTTAGTAATTACTTTCTTATCGTGGTCGGATAAATTCGGAAGCTTTCGATAAATGCTATCAATCGCCTCTTTTTTGATAGTTGAGACTTTATAATTCATCGCAGTCATAACAGGTACCACATCTAATAAATTAACCCAATTATTAAATTCATCCATCTCACCTTCTATTAGTGACATGATTTTTTTTGCTGCCTTTTTTCGTTCCAATAAATTAGTACTCATAATGTCATTGAGATTATCTATATTGTATAAGGTAATTTGATCTCTTTCCTTTATTGTAGGATCTATACTTCTAGGTACCGAAAGATCTAGAAATAATAAAGATTTACTACTATGAATCATATCCTTTGTAATAATAAATCTCCCTGCCGATGCAGCACTGATGATGATATCTGATTCGCTGATTTTTATTTGTAGATCTTCAATTGGCACAACCTCGGCTAAATATCTTTTAGCTACCGCCTTTGCTTTATCAAGTGCTCTACTCATTAATGTTATTTTGTTCGCACCATTACTCTTGATATTTTTCAAGAGAAGCTCCGCCATTTCACCAGCACCTATAACAAGAATTGAAAGATCATGAATTGGTTTAGATAGATTCTTTAATAGTTCTACTGCTACATATCCAATTGAAACTGCCCTAGTTCCAATATCCGTTTCTGTATGGGCTCTCTTACCAAGAGTAACCGCTTTTTTAAAAGAATGATTAAAGACACTCCCAGTCGTCTTTTCCTGCTGAGCCAGTAGAAAGCTAGTTCGAACTTGTCCTAAAATTTGCGTTTCACCGAGTATCTTAGAAGTCAAACCACATGTAACTTTGAATAAATGTTTGATGGCTAGTTCCTGAATATAGAAAAACAAATATGGTAAAAATTCGTTTTTATCCATTTGAAACCATTCAGAAAGGAATTCCAAAAGTTGAATTTTGCCCTCCTCGAGCTCATCCATCACCGCATAAATCTCAGTACGATTACACGTAGACAAAATCACATTTTCCACTATTTTATTTTTATTTTGCAAGGCTTTCATTGCTTCACCGAGTTCGGAACTACGAAAAGAAAACTTTTCTCTAATTTCGACAGGTGCTGTCTTATGGCTAAGACCGACAACAACTATATACATGTATACATTCTCCTTATTTAAACTTGACGTTATCTTTATGGAGAAACCAATATATCTCAAATTAATTTATCTCGAAACTAGGGTAATGGTAATACTTAATTGTTTTAGTGTCAAGGAATGAGCTATATTTCTAGAATTAATGATATGAATTTTTAAGAAGACTCTTGGAAATAATGTTTTTTTAGCCCCATAATAATTTTAGGAAGCGAGGATGCTTATGAAAGGACATTTTTACAGAAGAGGATGTAAGTGCAAAAAGAAAAAATGCACTTGTGGTTCCAAATGGGCTTTCACTGTTGATATTGGATTAGATCCAGTTACCGGTAATCGAAAGCAAAAAGTTAAAAGCGGCTTTAATACGAAGCAGGAAGCCGAAGAAGCGGCTGCCCCACATTAATTCACGAATTAAATCAAGGAACATACTTAGAGGAAACAGACAAAACGTTTAGTGACTTTGCAATTGAGTGGCTTCCCCTCTACAGTGATTCAAAAGTTGTAAAGCCTGGAACGATTCGTGTACGCCTCCATGAGATCGGTAAGTTGTTGCCCTACTTTGCCAAATTAAAGTTGAGAGATATTACCAGAAAGACATATCAGGATGCTCTTAACGATTTAAAGGATCAGGGTTATTCTGATAGTACCAGAGATGGGATACATCGAACGGGGAGGATGATTTTTCGAAAAGCTTTGGAACTAGAGCTAATCAAGAAGGACCCGACTGAATTCGCTTATGTGAAAAAGGATAGGAAAACGATAGAGCAGTTAGAAGAAGAAGTTCCTAAGTATCTTGAAAAAGAAGAGCTTGCCTTGCTTTTAGAAACAGCTAAAACCAATGGCCTAGAGCATGATTACTTAATTTTTATGATTTTAGCCTATACAGGAATTAGGGTTGGGGAATTAGTGGCTCTTAAGTGGAAGGATGTAGATTTTAAAAATCACACAATTAGCATTACTAAAACATATTACAATCCTAATAATAATGCTCAAGAATACCAGCTAGTCACACCAAAGACAAGAAAATCGAAACGGAAAATTATTGTAGATGAAGAAGTGATTCATCAATTGGCCGTTCCATTTTGGCAAAAATAAAATCATTGTTATAGTAGGCATCTCCATGTCGCTCAATGGCTTTCTCTTGCACTTTTTTATGTTATGGCTATCCAATTGTGATTAAAACCGTTCAAAACAGAATGGCAAGGCTACTCAGAATGTCAGGACTAAATCCTGATTTAAAACCTCATTCCTTACGCCATACCCATACCTCTCTTCTTGCGGAGGCTGGAGTCTCACTCGAACAAATCATGGAACGTCTTGGCCATACGGATGATCAAATAACCAAAAATGTATATCTCCACATAACACAAGAAATGAAAAAAGAAGCTTCCCAAAAGTTCAGCGAACTCATGAGAAGCCTCCGTTAATATCCTCAATGTTAGCAAAATGTTAGCAAAATGTTAGCAAACCACTCTCACCTTACCAACAAACCCAGTCATATCAAGGGTTGTAGGCACTTATTACATCATGCCGCCCATTCATTTGGACATATAATAGGAAGAAACAAGGTAAAAATCCCCCCTATAATATCAAGGTTTTGACTGTTTTCTACAAATAATTTTAAACTTTATCGAAATAACACGAGGACAAACAGGAGGACAAAAATAAAAAAACCCTCTCAAATGAGAAAGGGTTTTATTAGTGTTAGAATTTAGAGCTAAACATAAACTTATCTTCCATTTCAGGAACAGCATCTTCGAAAGAATTAAATCGTCTAGGAAAGAAACCGCCTTTTTCTTTCATCTCAAGAAAGAGAGTATTGCAATTGCTAATATCTAAAAAACCGTATTGAGCATAAGCAAAATAAAGTATAGCTAATGTCCCAGCAGTCTGGACACCATAATCAGTTGCTCTCTTTTTTGGACCATTATCATCTGTGAAGAGCACACAATTGTTATAGTGCGCATAGACCAAAGATGCCGCTTCTCCATCTCCTAATTTCGCTTTTGGTGAAGGTACTTCTTGAAACTTCTTTGAGAGCATATGATAATCTCTTAAAGCTTGTCTTCCTTTTAGTGTATCAACTTTCAACCATCCTTCATCAATTGCTTTTGTTATGTCTGGTTCAATATCGGGTTTAACTACAGCTTCTTTCTTAACCGATAATGTAATTATCGGTATCCCCTTTAAAGTTTTTTTTATTAAATGAAATGATTCTGTTTTTGAAAAATTGGATAAAACAGTATTGTCGATAACTGCTGCACCGCTAATAAATTTCTCAATCATAAGTCATCCCACCCCACTTCTTCGGGATAACTATCATCAGCAAATTTAACTAAATAATCAAGATTTAACTGTAGTTCTTCTTCAAGTGGTTTAATATAGTAATCTATTAAAACAGACCGACTTATATTTGCCTTATGATAAACATTTATTAATAACCTAAAATACGACTCAGAGATATATGAGTCATCAGGGGTACTAAAAGCTGAAGGATCAAGTCCTTCCTCTAGACAGAACTTTTTTAACCCTAATTTCCCTCGGCTACTTTGTTTTTTATATTTTTCAAAATCTTCATTTGGAATTTTCCCTAATACATAAAGTCTTAATGCCATTGCTATAAAGGTCACTCGGTATTTGATACTGAGTAAAATGATCTCTCTCTTACCTATAAACTTAAATTCTTCACATTCATTAATAATGTCTTCCTCTGGCATTAAAAAGTGAGCTGCGAACATATCTGCAAGTATCTCTTTTTTGTCCCTTTTATAATAATGCTCAGGTAAACATACATCAAAAAGTTCAGTTTCATCAAAGAGTACATGAGACAATTCATGAATTGCAGTAAAATTCTGTTGGCCCAAAACTCTTTTTTTGTGAACTAAAACAAGTTTATTTGCATCTTTCTTTATGTACATTCCAGTTGCTGAAGTTCTACCTAAATCTAATGTAATTACAAAACAACCTTCTGCTTCTAAAAAATCAAAAACGGGCACATTTACAGGCCCGCTCCTAAGACCATATTTATTTCTTGTTTTAATAGCCCTACTCTTAGCTAATCTATATAAATCATTATTTTTATACATATTTGAAAGGATGTCCAAGAGAAAACCACCTACTATCAGTCAATACTGTTTAGATACTTTAATTCATCAATTTTGTTAATGAAATCAATCCCAAATTGAAATGCTTTTTCAATATCAACATCTTTATTACCATTGATTCTAAATCTAGTCTCTAAATTAGTATCATCGATGGTTGGTTCCATTCCAAGTAAAATAATTGGAGAAATATTTAAAGCCTCGGCAAGTGCTTCTAATTGATCTTCATTTACTTCTTCTTGCCCACTTTCAAGTTTTATTAGTTCAGGCAGGGGCAGATCACTGATTTTTGATAATTCATTTAAGGATAATCCATTCTTTTCTCTTTCATTAATTAGTTCATCCCATACATTAAACATAGTTAACCACCCCTATCCTTTTTATTATTTCAACCTTAACTCATTAAATTCTTTATTGTTTATTTGTCAAAATTTCCGAGAAAACATTATAGTATATTATTTACCATCATTTCAACTTTATTATACATTTTTTTGGTCGTATTTAACAATATTTATTGAAAAATGTTTTTATGTGTTCATTTTAAGTTTTTCATTTTCGATTTTGGCCAATACACCTTTCAAATCTTTTGTGATCCTACTCCCCGAAAACCTAAATACTCTCCATCCGTTAGCCCGAAGATAAGCGTTCTTACGTCTATCCCGAGCTTTTTGTTGTGGGTTAGAGTGATAAGCCTTACCGTCACATTCAATTGCAATGCGGTAAGCTGGCAGTGCTATGTCGATACGATATCTACCACAAGGCACCTGAGTTCTTATATATTCTCCTTTGAATTTCAAAGCATCATATAGCCTTCTTTCAATCGGCGACTCACATTTTAACCGTTCATGATCAACAAAGACCCCCGGCGCGCCCTTAGTTCTTTTCTTATCCATAAGATAGAAAACTACAGCTGCTGCCACAATTCCAAAAAAGAAAACATATTCGAACATTGATCTTTACATGCTCCAGAAATCATCATAATCCACATTCTTGCCCGTTAATTCCCTCAAAGCCTTAATGATCTTCTTAGCATTCTTCATAGATGGCTCGAATGCATCTCCCTGGCAGATCCTGCTGATCGTCGCCTTATTAACTTTACTTTTCTCAACCAACTGCTGCTGCGTTATCTCGTTTTTATCTAAAAACCTTCCAAACTTGCTTCTGGGCTTCCCAAGTCCGAACATATTTCTCGACCTCCATATAATTTATATCTTCAGCTTGGTCAAAAATTACTTTTTCTAAACTTTACGAAAAAGAGAAACTTGGACAACCAGTGCAGCATAGGCTTTATCAAGGTAGCTACCAAAGTAGTAAATAGAAATTAACCATGGTTTCAACCAAAGTATTTACCAAAGTATCACTATCAAAGTAATATCGTCAGAATTGACGAAAACTCAACAAATAAAAATCTGTTTAAAGGGAGCGAGTGAACGGAGTGAATGGAAAGCGACCTAATGCCCATTCCAGAAAATTTTATACATGACTTTTGAACATTTTTGTAAAAAAAGTTAGACGTTTTCGTTCAACCTAAAATAAAGGAGGACTTCTTATGTTATTTTCACCAATGATTATCTTGGCAGGTGGTGCCACTATCGCCCTGGCTGTATTAGACAGGACATTAAGTGACCTTGGCTTTCATGGGCTTAATACAGCTTTAAAGATCATCATTCCATTGGCCGGCTTTGCAGCTGGAATCTATTTTATCGAAACTAATTCATTAATCCGGTGGATTTTATGAGCATGTGGGAGAAATTAAAGGTCCGCAGAAAGATGGTTAAAGCCTTCAAGTCTGGCCAGTTATATTTAGGCGATTTAGAACGTCCCATTTTCCCTAAGATTCATGGGGTTGTAATTGGGAAAACCACAACTGTAACCTTCACCCTACCCAATGGGTTAGACCCTAAGTTATTAAAGAAAAACTTCTATGTATTTCAACAAGAATTCGGGAAGAAAGCACAACTAGATGGAAAGATAAAAAAATTCACCCTAATAATTAATGATAAGTCCCAAAAAGAGATCCTCACCTACAATTTCGAACACTTGAAAGAAATCATCCAAAAAGAAAACTATACCCTTCCTATAATTTGTGGCCAGGACAGAAACAAAAAACTTCATATATATGATGCAAAAAACAATCCAAACCTTTTAATATTCGGTCAGCCTGGCAGTGGAAAGAGCTCAATATTACATGTTATTCTGTCCACATTGATTCAATACTTCCCTCCAGAAGAACTGCAGCTGGTATTAGCCGACTTTAAAATGAGTGAATTCGGAGTTTATGAAGGTGTAGAGCATGTAAGAGGCGTTTGCTACACTACCAAGGATTTAAAACCCCAGCTGGCCTATTTGGCGAACGAACTTACACTCAGAGGGCAATTGTTAAAGAAATATCGAGTCCGGCATATGAGCAAGGTTCCTAAGAATGAAAGACGACCTGCAATTGTATTCGCCCTGGATGAGTTTGTCATGATCCGGGATAAGGAGATCATGGCCGAGATCCTTCAAATTGCTTCCTTGGGTAGAGCGTATGCCATTTACGTAATTCTTTCTATGCAGCGTCCTTCCCATAAGATTCTTGATTCTGATATTCGAGGTGTGATATCCGTTCGGATGGGGTTCCGAACTGTTGATTTAAGGAATGCCTTAATGGGGGAAACACCAGGCAGTGAAAAAATAAACAAAGATTCCCCGGGAACCTTCCTGTTGAATTTGGATGAATTAAGAGAACTGCAGGCGCCATATTTAAACGAGGATGAAGTCGAAAAGATATTGGAACCCTACAAGTCCATTAGAGGTGGAAATGCTAAAGAAACCCCTTCTATGCACTTTGAAAAGGAGTTAGAAACAACGGAAATCCAAGAGAATATTTTCGGGGTTTTAGACGAATGAAAAAGCGCGATCTTGCAATTATGAATGACTTGAATCGTTTCCGCTGCATGACAAGGGATGACATTATAGAATTACACTTCAAAGGACTTAAACAGCCTGTGACATGCTGTAATACGGTTCTGAAGAGGTTGCGAAGGGATGGGTATATAGAGGTTAGTAAAGAACGGCATCCTTATATATACTTCCCGTCTCCAGCCGGCATTAAAAAGGACTCCACCAAGATACCTCATTTCCTTAAGATCGTTGAGTTTTACAGACAGACAAATATGTACCACTGCCCAAAGACCTTCATTGTAGAACCTAAGTATGGTAAAGGTTATATGGAGCCAGATGCCTTTATGATCTGGAAGGGTGGGCCATTCTTTGTCGAGATTCAGCGATCTGTCTATTCCGAAAAGGTTATGAATGAGAAGGTACAACGATATGAATCGTATTTCATAAGCAACGAATGGCAGCAGGAACCCTGGCAACCCAATAATAAAAAAGTTTTCCCTGCTGTCATCATGATTACAGATACCAGGTATAAAATTGAAAGTTCAAATGTAAAGTTCATTCAGGTGAATAACATTAAGCAGCTGATTGATGCTGATCAACCTCTGAAGCCTATGAACCATGAAATTGCTTGTTCAGGATTAAAGTTATTATTAAATAATTAAATGTTGCAGGAGGACACTCCTGCTTTTTATTTTTGAAAATAGGCAAGAAACCTGCGTGTCTTTAATACAATATTAATGCAACAAAAAAAGGCCACCTGCGTAAGGAGGTGCCCAAACAATGAATGCAATAGAAATAACAAGACTCTGCTTTGAAATCTTCTTTGGAACTGCCACAATGATTTTTTCATTTGTTGCGCTGTTTTCTAAAAAAGATTGAGAAAAGCATTTTTAAGGCCCGGCCAGGGGTCTTTTTTTTGCTTTGGAATGTGCCAATTACCATGCCATTAGGTATGCCTATTATCATTCCTTGTCTAAGCTGAAAATAGTTATACCATGCGCTTCATTGCATCGTTAAATGACGTCTGCAATGTCGTTTACAATGTCGTTTGATACAGTGTATGACAAGAAGAAAAAAGTAATACAAAATAATTTAATAAAATTTGTTTTAGAAAAAGTTAAAATAATGGTATTAAATTTAATTCCACTGCCTATTTGCTTTAGCCTTATTTTTCTTTGATACTTTTTTAACAATACTATGTAAATCATCTATTGTATCTTTACTTTGTATAATAGCCGTAATATCGTTTGGGATATACTTTTTACCCCCTTCTAATCTATGCCCTTCCTCATTTAGCTTTGTTGCTACTTTAGCGACATTGCCAACCAGCGCATATTCTTTAATAATTAGTTTTTCAATGGTATCAGCTTCATAGTTTTCTACCAGATCAATGAACGACTTTAAGTCTTCAATTTCTTTCTCTTTTTTGGAAATTTCTTGTCTGGCTCTTTCTAAATTCAAAAATGCTTGCATTTGAAGCCCTCCTGAGTTTAAACGATTATCTTAATAATTTTTGTCCCAGATTATTCTTAAGGTAATCGATTAATGTGTCAAAATAGTCATCTTCCTTGAACTTAAAGATGACACTCTCTTCCGGCATCCTTATTTCTATTTTTATAGCATCAGTGTATAAATTACAGATTATTTCTGCTTTCTTCTCAAATTCTTCAGAGAGTGCAGTCAGTTGATCACTGTAGGATTCCATTTTTGCATGATCAATCTCCCCAACTTCTTTTCCTCTGATTAGGTCGTTAACCTTCTCAGCTATAACATCAATTTCTTCTGTGTTATCTTTCAAAACTTTCACAGCATATTTTTTCATCGTTGCAGTTTCAAATTCTTTTTCGGTTAGAAAAAGGCCATAATTGGTCAAAACTAGATCAATAACGTCAAATTTTTCACTTAAACTTTTTCTCATACCTTAATTCCCCCTATCTAAATATTTACATTTCGACAAAGGGAACAATTTTTCCTTTTCATTTTTGAAATGCAAAAAGCACTCCCGAAGGAATGCTTCAGCGACTAACAGTTATTTATAAAGCTCCGTTAAAACCTCTTTCGATGGCAATTGAGCCATAAATTCAGTTAAATCAGCACGATCATTAATATATTTAATGTCCCCATCTGGTCCTTTGATTAAAATATGATAAATACACTTATTTGAGCAGCCTTCTGGTTCAACTCTGCTGATAATCGATTGAACCTTAATTATGTGCCCTAAAAATGTATTTAAAGGAGATCCCATAGGCATAACAGATTCTGGTGAATAAAAACTATCTCTTTTCTCGTATAAATCCTTTGATGGCGGAATCATATCAATATGAATTGGATATTCATCATTTAATTCAGGTGACATAATAAATCCTCTACTTGCATTGAATTGATACATTCCAAGCGATCCATCTTTATTAAAACCCACAATTTGAATAAAGATAGAATTAAGGCTCATTAAGCCTTCAACTAAATTCAAGTCCTGGAGTGTTTTATAACTTACTCTGCAACCTTCCATGAAAAGGTCTTTACAATCGTCTAGATAAAATTGAGGGGCTACTTCTTTCTTCAAATCCATAAAAACTCCGTCGCCAATATCACCCCATCCAAATGCGGAAAAAATAACGTAATCGGTTAATTTTCTCGCCTTGTCTGATGTATAGAATCTTCCAGTTTCCTTTGATTCCAGCATCTTACCAGTTTCTTGATCAATCTCATATTCAATTCGTTTAGTTAAAGTATCCGTGGCCACAATAGCGAATTCATTGTTAAATAAAAAGTTTTGAATTAGAGTCATACCACCACCTCAATCGTTACATTTTTAATGTACTGCAACATTTTAACTGCAACATTGGCATTTTCTTTGGTTTCTTCAGAGCTTTGAATTTCTGGTGTTGCGTACTGTCTAATTCCAAGATCCATCTTATATGGTGAGGCGGTAGGCATATTCCACCCGACTGTAGGTATACTCCACTTTTTCAAGAGCGATAAGCTATCCTCATTTGGAATTACTTTAGATCCTTGTGGAAGGTGAACTAATTCCGGACCTTCTTCCCCTACCCAAGTTAAGCCTCCTCGCCAATTGGTGGTACCTTCTGCATTGTTTCCTATTTTTCCTCCAAAAAATTTAATTGGTAATGAGATAAAAGGAGGAAGAAGGCTTGATAAGGTGTTTAATAAAGTTAATTGTACCCCTTTCTTAGCTTTCTTTTCTGTTTCCTTTTGAAGGTCTTTGGCTCCGCCTTTATCATCAACATTTACATTCTTCTTAGCGTTTTTCTCTACATCTTTTTGAAGCTTTGCAGCTCCACCTTTGTCATCAATTTTTATATCCTTCAAGTGGTCCTTGTCTAAAATTGTATTTAGATTACCTCCCTTTTCAATTTGCTGGAGGATTTCGTTTGTCACCTCTCCTTGTTCTTTCTGGATGTCAACAATTCGCCCTCTGCTGCCTTCTAATTTAGAAATTTGTTCACTTAATTTGCCATTTTGCTGATTATATTCATCAGTTGTAATCTTACCTTTTTGATAATTTTCATTTAGGACCAACTGTTCTTTTTGCAGTTTAGCAATCTTGCTGTCTACCAAACTCACTGCTTCAGTTGCCTTTCCATTAATATTAGACATTTTCAATTCTTGCTCAACCAGCTGATCGTAAACTTTAGCTTCTTCAGATATCCGGCTGTATAAATTGTTCAGGCGATTCTGTTCAATAGAGAACCCTTCATAAAGCCGGGTGAGTTCACTATCCATGCTAGTGGCTTTTTCTGTCCACATGGATTGTTCTCTTTTAAAGTGCTCAGCCCTGGCAGTATCTCCATCCGCTTCAGCCTGGTTAATTTCAGACTGTAAATCCTTAGCCTTTTGGCGATACCCAGCCTGTTCAAGTAATTTATCGTTGTATCTTTGAATTGTTTCGTTTAGAGTATTTTGAGTTTCGATATATTGATTTGCCGACTCTTTTAAATTGTCATATGCCTTATCCTTTTCAATTTGAAGCTGATTGTTAATGAACTCCCTCTGCTTGTCCAGGATAGGCTGTAGATTCTCATTAAGGTCAATAAATGCATTGCCGTACTCTGAAACTTTTTGTGCAGTGGCTGGAGCATTCTCCCTGATGTCTTTGTCCAATCCGACAAACTTCTCAAATTCCTTCACAGTTAATCCGGACTTTTCCTGAAGCTCACCCATCTGGTCTTTGTATTCCTGTATCTTGCTTGGATCTGTCGCAAGTTTAATTTTGTCCTGGAGGTCTAGGTATTGACCAAGTTCATCGTTGCTTAAAGTTAATTTATTTCTTAGTGCTTCATACTGAGTAACGCTATCTTCAAGTGCTAATTGCTCTTTTATTAATGAATCAGTATGTTCAAGGTTGACCTCTTTTGACTTTTTAATTGCGTCACTCAAACCGAAAGTTGCCGCTGCGGCTAATCCAAGTCCAGTTGTTACAAGGCCTACAGGACCCGGGATTTTTGATAAAACTCCTGTTAATCCTCCGCCTAAACCTAAGCTTGCAGAGAGTGGCGAAACCACTTTAGTTAATGCACCAACCCCTGTGGCCAATGTCCCTAATGCAAACATGCTAGGTCCTGCAGCAGCTGCCAGCCCTCCAATGGCTAATATTGATTTCTGTCCTTCTGGTGACATTTCTGCAAAAGCTTCAGTAACGTCCCCTACTGTATCTGCAACTTTCGGAAGTACATCTTCAGCAACATCGAGAAGGATATCTCCTGCGGGTGCCATGTCTGTTGCGAAGTCACGCCAAATCTTTGTAGCCCTTGTGCCGAAGTTATCTCTTAAAGCATCACTAGCCTTTTTTGTGGCCCCTTCTACATTCTCTAACCCTTTGCTGGCATCCAGCATCGCATCAAATGCTTTTTCTCCAAGATCCTCAAATTGAGTGCCAAAAAGTCCAACTGCAGCAGTATTTTTTTCAGTTTCACTATCTGTATCCTTTAAGGCCTTAATTACTGTTTCAAATGCCTTTTTCGCATCTTTTCCACCTTTATTAAAACTCTTAGTCATTTCAGTTGCGTTTAAGCCAAGTGCCTGGAAAGCCTCGGTGCTGGTCTTAGAACCATCTTTCGCACGAAGGGAGAACTCCTTCATGGCGTCTCCAACTTTATCTAATTGAAAGGCTCCTGACTCAGCACCTGCTTTAAACTTTGCAAACATATCATCTGCTGTAAGTCCGAACTCTGAAAAGTACGTGGAGTATTCAGAAATGGAATCAAGAAATTCCCCGCTGAAATTCAGATTTTCTTGGAATCCTTTAGTTAAGTAATCCATTGCATCCGAAGCACTCATCCCAAATTGTTCCATTAATACTTTTACTGCTCTCAGGGCTTCCTGCTGATCCGCCCATCCCCTTTGTTCAAAAAGGTCAAGACCTTTGGTTACATACGAGAGATCCACCTTACTTAAATCTCCAAGGCTCCTGGTTACCCCTGCAACTTTAGAAGCTACACCTTCTATACTGTCGCCAAATCCGTTTTCCCACAATTCTTTTGCAGTTTCATCTAATTCCTTTACTTTATCCTCAGAAAGCCCTAATTCGGCCTGAATTTGTCCGGAGGCTTTGTCAAAATCAAGCGCTGCCTTTCCAGCTGCTACACCGAGACCTGCCAAAGGTGTAGTTACATTCATGGTCATCGACTGACCTATATCTTTTATTTTGTCGCCCACTCCAGTTATGGACTCCCCAAAGTTCGCCCATCTGGAGGAAGCTTGTTCTTGTTCGTTTTGCAAATCACTTAATTCCTGGGCAGTGCGTTGAATTGATCGTTCTAAATTTCTGAGGGCTGCTACTTGATTATTGTAGGACCGTGCAGCTGCTTCAGCTTCTCTGGACCCTTCGCCGTATTCCTGAACCATCCGTTCATATTCTTGTCTAGAAGCCTGGACAATTTGTTCTTGGATTTCCAGTTTTCTATTAAGCCCCTGAAGACGTGTCTCATATTTAGCAACCGATCTATCGGCACGGTCAAATGATGAGAGATTGGCCTTCATTTCGCTATTAACTGTTTTGAGCCGATCTTTAAGACCGGTTAATCCACGATCTAATCTCAAGCTGTCTATATCCAATCCTATGGCTAAACCTTCAATTCGTTCAGTCATTGTTTTTCACTCCTATCTAAATTTGATAAAAGGGATGGATAATACCCACCCCTGAATAATTACAATGCTTTAATATCATCAAAAGTAAGTCTTTTAGGTTGCTCATGAACAATCTTTTTACCCACTTCGATTTTATAATCTTCACCTTCACTCAAAGCTATCTGATAGCTTATATAGTTACTCCCCTTTTTTTCTTTAAAATTGATCCCTGGCACACCGAAACGGGCCATATTCCATTGAACAAAATTTTTAACTTCTGCAATTCGAGTGGTTTCATCTGGGTCATCAAAATAAAAACTCATTTGTCCTTTATAGGGGAAAACTTGCATTTTTTCTTCTGTTACATTTCGTGCTAAAAAATCCTTAAACCTTTCAATGGGACCACGCTTTTTATTAAATAGTCCAAAATTAGCTTTTGCTTGTTCGGATATTGGAATTACTTGATATGGATAACTACAAGCAATCGATAACATTTCTTTTTTAGCAATTTCCTTTTCGAATGCGTGCATTATTTTTCACCTCTATTTGATTCAGTGATTGTAGTAGTGGATTCAAGTTTCTGCATGCCATCAATAGCTTTTCTCAGATTATCAAGCGTCGAGTTAGCAATGTCTCCGAACCTGGAATAATTGAGTTGTTTTAACAAATACTCGATTTTAAAAACTGTATTTTCTCCAATTTCTCCATTTAGAAGAACATCAATTTTAACTGGCATGAGAGATAAACGCTCTAATGTTTCAATGTTTTTGATTAACGGTAATACTTCTTTTTCTAAATGTTTGTAATGGTGATTTAACTGACCTACTAATTCAGCTAACTTTTGATTTACTTCCGATTGTTCAATTGCGACATTCCTACTTACCTTTTCTCGATATTCATTTGGTACTGCTGGTTCGTTAAATTGCCTAAATTGGATCTTCCTCTTCAGTTCCTTTTCGAGCTTTTCCAATGCATCGTACTCATCCGGATTGCTAGCTGTTTTTAAATAGCTGCTAACCAGTTGATGTTTTTCTTCTATTCCCATTTGTTTCGATAAGGTTTGTTCATTTTCCAAAACTATTTGAATAGCTTTTTTTGATTCCACAAAATAATTATTTGGGTCAATAAAACTTGTTTTTTCCAAAGGTTACTACCTCCATTTTAGTATTGTTTATTATTAGGGACCCCCCTCCCCTTACGCGAGGGGAAAAACGAATAAATTTGGAGAGTCGAGCCCCCTCCCCGGTGCCCCAATTTGAAAAAAAGTTGAAAATAAAAAGAGGGGGGGGGACTTTATAAAATTATTTTTTTGTTTCCACCTCCTCCAGGCTTGATTGTTTAGCTGCAACACCACCCCCTTAAAGGCATTAAATAAATTTATGTTATTTCGAAAAATAGATAAGTATTTCTTATAAATCATGGCCATTAAATAATCCCCAGAGCTATAGCCAGCTGCTCTATCGCCTGCTTTTTGATGTCATAGTATTGTCCTTTGCTTAACCCTAAATCTAAATAAATGGATAGATCTGTTTCCTGATGGCGGCCTAAGTATTTCCTTTCTAAGATCATTCGTTCATCATTGGTTAAAGCTTCAGATAGTGCACGGTCAATCTGCTTGCATTTAAGCTCCTTAGCTGCATCGCTATCGACTAAGACTGGAAAGACTTTATTTAGCCCTGCTGCTGTTAATTCACGTTTGTTTTCTATGGCCACCTTGTATGTCTGATATAGCTTTAACTCATGTGATATTATCCTCTGGAGCTCCTTGTCACTTATCATAAGTCACCTAAATACAAGGCTAGTTTTAGAATCGCATTACGCCTGATCTTGTTGTATGTAACGGAACTGATTGGCGGTTTAAACACTTCACTATAGATTTGATAATCCTTCACATATTCATAATCTAGACAATCCAGATATCTTTTTTTAATCAAAAATTGTTCTTTGGTGGTTAATTGGGAAACTGCCTTATCAATCGCATCACAGAATCTTTTCATTTCCTCTGAGGATTCAAAAATGAATTCTCTGGATTCATAGTCAAGGAGTTTATACAGATGATACCTTTCAATTAGATTCTCTATTTGTTTTCTGATCGCTTTGACTTCGGCAGCAGAATATTTATTTAACAGTTCCATACAATCCCACCTTGTGTTATAATCCAGATGGGATTGTATTTAACGAACATATTTAATTGATTTTCTTGCCTTCACTATTCGCAGTAGTGAAGGCTTTTTTCTTTTCCTCTGGTTGTAGAAGATCTGTGATACTTTCCAGGTCCTTGTGAGTGACTCTTCCTGATCCCTTTACCTTACCAAGCACATAGACCATATAAAGTGCCCAGGTTAAATCGTTGTGTCTGCCGGCTTCTTCTCTAAAAACTTTATTGATGAGAATTTTTTCATCTGGCGTAGGTGCCATTTGATTCCCCACGCATTCACGTAGCTGCTTATAATTTTCAATGGATTTTTTTGTTCTTGGCATTTAGCTGACACTCCCCTATATAATTGTTTTCTCTGAAACTAAGAACCTCTTGAAACTGATCAGCGTTAAAGGATCATTAATGTTTGCTCTGCCTTTGGGACCGTTCATATTCAAGTTCAATGAGTGTTATCCCCATCGTTAAAATAAAGCTGTCAAACTCTCTTGAGTTTAACGATTTAACTATTTGATCTTTCGCCTCTTGAATGTAATCCTGCAGTTCCTGATCCGAATGGTCTTTAAAGCGAAATCTTTGAACTGCGCTTTGAGTGTAGTCTTTGATCTCTTCGTCTAAATCTGGATCAAATAATCCGCATTTTTGGGTAGAGTTTTCATTATTAATTTTTCCAGTTAAAATCTTCTGGGTCCTTGCCATCTTGGATCCACCTCTGGAACTCAATTTCTTTATCTCTTATGTCCTTTTTTGGAATAGTTTTATTAAAACCATTAGAGGACTTTCTGTTTAACATATCTTCTGCTTGTCCTGGTGAGGTGTTCCTCATTATTCCTAAGGTGTACTCTTCTTTGTGTTCTCCATCATCATAGGCTTCAATGTGTTTTTTTAATGCATATTGAATCACTACCGGATCAAACTTTGTCCATTTCTTCATAGCTTTCAAAATAACGCTATAGTGGATTTTTCCGGACGTTCTAGTTTTTTTAATAACCATCCAATATTGATCAATTAATGATTGAATTTCTGAAGAGTACTGCCGCCGTAAATCTTTGATTTCGGCAATAAGTATTTCTTCTTTTGCATTCTTTGCATTGTTAGCATTCTTGTTTTTGTTTACCGTTCGTTTACCTTTAGTTTCCGGTTCCTTACCTATAGCGTTTCCTGTTTCTAATATCCCTTCGATTTCATCTTGATATTTCGCATAGTTTACGATAGTGAAGAGTGTTCCCTGTTCAGTTTCCTGTATCGTTACTCTATCGGCCTTAACCAGTTTGTTAACACACTTACTAATGGTCTTAAGTGAGTACTCTTTCAGCCCCCTTCCTTCTTTGTATGCCAGGTCTTGTGCCAGCTTCCTATAGGATCTAATCCATTGACCCCGATTGACTTCCTCACCTTGTATTTTCACCCCATCTTTATGAGATGCTTTTAACAAAAGGTAAGAAAACAACCTAAATGTTGTTACATCATTCCATAAATCCGATTCTAAAATTTCCCGATGTAATTTAATCCAGCCTTGCATATCACCTCTCACCTACTCTTATCCATTCTTCAAGCCTCCTTTTTCCTAACTGTTATAGACCATTGATCAATGTAATTTTGAACTTCATTCCTGTTAAAAAGCCATTTAGTGCCGACACGAATCTTTGGGAAGTTAGGATCCCGGATAAATAATTTTTCAATTGTTGGCCAGGATAACGAGAGCATTTTACACAGCTGCTTGGAATCCATAAGAAGTGAGTCGAATTCGATTTGATCTAATCTTTTTTGGACTTCAGCCAAATACATTGCTTTTAGTTCTTCTTTATCCAGCTTAATTTCTATCACTTATCTCACCCTTTCTGTTAACCATGTAGAACATCGTTGGCAAAAAAAATTTCTTTTGGATTTTTTTTTAGCACATCGCAAATCGCTATCATAAGTAAGCCGTTAGGAACTTGACCATAAAGTTCTATATTAGTGATTGTTTGACGGCTAGTCTTTACTCTTCTAGCAAGCTCCGAGACAGGCATTCCAACTTCTTTTCTAACCTCTCGAAGTTTATTGTTAACCATGCAGAACACCTCCTTGATAAACATAATACATCATGCTATCATTAGTGTCAACCATGTATAACAATATATTTTGAAAGGGAGTAATTTGGTGACTAGAATTGGCGAATTTTTGCGTAAACTACGTGGAAAAAGAAGTCTTAGAGATATACAAAAATTATCTGGAGTAAGCTATACCTATTTAAGAAGTATCGAAAAAGGAGTAGATCCTAGATCCGGAAATGAGATTATCCCAACTCCAGATACGTTAAAAAAATTAAGTAAAGCATACAATCACCCTTATAATGAACTTATGTTACTTGCTGGATATTGGGATGATGATGATTTTTTAGAACCGATCCAGTTAGATGAAGCTATAAATTATTACATATTTAAAATTCTATCTAATGACTCGCAAGAAATAAGAGATGATTTCTTTGAATCGCTTATAAAACTACTAGCAAACTTTGGAGTAGAACCAACTCTGGAGATCAGTAACTCTCAAAGCAAAGAAGATCAAGCTAAAGTTATTTCTCAATTTATTTCCAATGTACCAAATTTAAGGTTCAAATCTATGGTATTAAGCGAATTAAAAAGGGTTGCAACTAAGTTTCAAATATGGTCTCCACTTCCTGAAAAAATAACAAATAATGAGCTTGCAAGTTTTGATTTAGATCAAGTAATAAATGCAGATAATGTCTTTTATAAAGGTCAAATATTATCTTCACAGCAAATTAATCTCCTTAAAGCATATTTAGATGCCTTAATAACTAATTAAAGGAGGACTAACTTCATGGCCAAGTTCAAACAACGCGGTAAAACCTGGAGCTATCATATATATCTGGGCATTGATCCATTGACTAAAAAACGTATGGAAATATCGAAGGGAGGCTTCAAGACAAAAAAAGAAGCCGCTGCTGCAGCCCGAATTGTAGAAATGGAAAAAGCAAACGGCACATTAATAAAAGAATCGAGAATGTCCTTTGAGGAATTTGCTAAGGATTGGCTAAAATCATATGGCCGCAGCGGAGTAAAGATTAGCAGTGTAAGAGCCAGGGAGAAGGAGATGAAACATTTCATCAGCGTTTGGGGTCCCTTTCCGATTAGTAAAATAACAAAAAAGATGTACCAGGATCGGATCCTTGATCTTTCAGAAAAATATAGCCATAACTATATGGATGGAATACATGCAGCCGGCCGGATGATATTCAGACAAGCTGTAGAATTAGGATTAATGAAAGTTAACCCCACTGAAAACTTTAAGCTGCCTAAACGGCAAAGTAGTGTGGAAGATCTCGAGAAAGGTGAAGAGGAATATAAGTTTTTAGAAAAAGAGGAGCTGGCTGACTTCCTGAAGCTCTGCCAATCTGAAGGTCTTTATATGGATACTCTTGTCTTTACAACTCTTTCTTATACAGGTTTGCGTATTGGTGAACTACTTGCTTTGAAGTGGCCGGATATTGATCTAGAGGAGGGCAAATTAAAGGTAACAAAAACCCTATATAATCCCAATAACAATTTTTTAAATTATCAGCTGCTAACCCCTAAGACATCCGGATCTATACGGACAATAAAAATTGATGATATGCTGGTTACCATGTTTAAAAAACATAAGATAAAGCAAAACGAAATTAAGCTAAAGAACAACAAAGTTTATAAGAACGAGGGCTTCATTTTTGCTCGGGATGATGGATACCCACAATTGAGGAAAGTATTTGAAACGAGGCTTAAACGGCTCTTAAAAAAGGCTGGAATCGAAAAGAATATAACTCCTCACTCATTCCGCCACACTCATACCTCTTTACTTATAGAGGCGGGTGTAGGCATAAAGGAGATCCAGCAACGACTAGGTCATAGTGACATTAATACAACCATGAACATATATGCTCATATGACTGCCAATATGGAAGAAAAGGCCTCCCAACAGTTCAGTAAACTGATGAAAGACCTTCTCCTTTAATTACTATATTGTTTGTCGGGCTTTGTCTAGTTTTGAGAGACGAGGACAAACCCGAGGACATTTTTTCTAACAGACAGCTTAAAACCTTGATATATAAGGGTTTATTACCCCCTCCTACATCATGCCGCCCATTCCACCCATGCCGCCCATGTCAGGCATTGCAGGGCCAGCATTTTCTTCCGGCTTGTCAGCAACAACTGCTTCAGTTGTTAAGAACATAGCCGCAACAGATCCAGCGTTTTGAAGAGCTGAACGAGTTACTTTAGTTGGGTCAACGATACCAGCTTCGATCATGTTTACCCACTCGCCAGTAGCAGCGTTGAAGCCTGTTCCAACTTCTTCGCGCTTTAAGCGGTCAACGATTACTGAACCTTCAAGGCCAGCATTGTGAGCAATTGTGCGTACAGGCTCTTCCATCGCACGTAATACGATGTTGATTCCTGTAGCCTCATCGCCTTCAGCCTGGATTGCAGCCACTTTGTTGTATACGTTTAGAAGGGCAACACCACCACCGGAAACAATTCCTTCTTCTACAGCAGCACGTGTAGAGTTAAGGGCGTCTTCGATGCGAAGCTTGCGCTCTTTCAATTCAGTTTCAGTAGCAGCACCAACTTTAACTACTGCCACACCGCCAGCTAGCTTAGCTAAGCGCTCTTGTAATTTCTCGCGGTCAAATTCAGAAGTAGTTTCTTCCATTTGAGTGCGGATCTGGTTCACACGGCCGCCGATTTGCGCGCTGTCTCCAGCACCTTCGACGATTGTAGTGTTTTCTTTTGTAACAACCACTTTAGAAGCGCGTCCTAAGGAATCGATTGTAGCAGATTTAAGGTCACGGCCTAACTCTTCAGTGATTACTTCACCGCCAGTCAGGATCGCGATATCTTCAAGCATTGCTTTGCGGCGGTCACCGAAGCCAGGAGCTTTAACCGCTACTGCATTGAATGTTCCGCGAAGCTTATTCACTACTAGTGTAGCAAGTGCTTCACCTTCAACATCTTCAGCTACAAGCAATAATGGCTTGCCTTGCTGTACAACCTGCTCAAGTACAGGAAGGATTTCCTGGATGCTTGTGATCTTCTTATCAGTGATTAAGATATAAGGGTTTTCAAGAACCGCTTCCATCTTATCAGAATCTGTAACCATGTACGGAGAAGCGTATCCGCGGTCGAATTGCATACCTTCTACCACATCAAGCTCAGTTGTGAATCCTTTAGATTCTTCGATTGTGATAACACCGTCATTTCCAACGCGCTCCATTGCTTCAGCAATCAGCTGGCCAACTTCATTGTCAGCAGCAGAGATTGCAGCAACCTGAGCAATAGATTCCTTATTTTCGATTGGCTTAGAAATAGCTTTTAATTCTTCAACAGCTGTAACAACTGCTTTTTCGATTCCTTTACGGATGCCCATTGGGTTGGCGCCTGCAGTTACGTTCTTAAGGCCTTCACGGATCATTGCCTGTGCAAGAACTGTTGCAGTTGTTGTACCGTCACCGGCAACATCGTTTGTTTTGCTTGCTACTTCAGCAACAAGCTTCGCACCCATGTTTTCGAAAGCATCTTCAAGTTCGATTTCTTTTGCGATTGTCACACCATCATTAGTGATTAATGGAGAACCGAATTTCTTCTCAAGAACCACGTTGCGTCCTTTAGGTCCAAGAGTTACTTTTACCGCATTTGCAAGGGAATCTACACCGCGAAGCATCGCGCGGCGGGCTTCTTCACTAAATTTAATCTCTTTAGCCATTGATAAAAACCTCCTCAAAAATTTTAGCTTTATCTTTTAATAATCTTCGTCTGATCGGCGATTAGCCAATTACAGCAAGAATGTCATTTTCGCGTAAAATTAAATATTCTTTGCCTTCGTACTTCACTTCAGTACCAGCATATTTTGAGAAGATGATACGGTCGCCGTCAGCAACTTCAAGGGCAACACGCTCACCATTTTCAAGAACGCGGCCAGTTCCCACAGCTACAACTTTGCCTTCTTGAGGCTTCTCTTTAGCAGTGTCCGGCAGTACGATGCCGCTTGCAGTTTTTTCTTCAGTTTCAACAAGCTCGATAATGATTCGATCACCTAGTGGCTTTAACAAGTGAAACAACCTCCTCAAATAATATGTAAATATTTTTATTTATTAGCACTCTCTCTGTATGAGTGCTAACACAATTATTATATTAATGAATCTCTTTTCTATTTGCAAGGGTGAAGCTTAAATTTTTTATAAAAAAATTCATTCGCGCTTACCCGCTATTTTTCGACACGGACAACCCCTTAAGTATGCTGCACAAACACTCATTTTTACCATATTAAGCCTCTCCTTGGTGCTGATATTTGAAACCCGCTCCTTATAAAGAGTACAATGGCTGTAGGACTTGTTTCCAACACTCAGATTAAGGGGTAAAACATTTTGAAGAAGGAATACTGGATTATATTAATCGCCTATATTGCCATGCAGCTTTCAAGCTTGTTTGGCGTTCCGCTCGTTTTATTAGCTGCCGATGCCCTGGGACAGAATCCGGAGAATATGCAGATTCTTGCCGTTGCCTACTGGCTCGTGATCAGTTTCACGATTACGTTGATCATTACACTTCTATTACTAAGGAAAGAAATGAAACGGGGACTGGATAGGGATGCCTCTTCTGCTGCAGGCTCAGTGGGCTGGGCGATTGGAGGCATATTTTTGGCCCTGATTGCTCAAGCTACTGCTGCAAGCATTGAAAACCTGATTGGCATTGAAATGGGATCTGAAAATACGCAGCAGATTATCCGGATTATTGAAGCATCGCCAATCGTCATTTTAATCAGTTCGGTTATCGGGCCCATCCTTGAGGAGATCGTCTTTAGAAAAATTATTTTTGGCTCACTTCACAAGCGCTTCAACTTCTTCCTGTCGGCCCTGATCAGCTCGGTCATTTTTGCACTTGCCCATTTTGAGCCTGAACATGTATTGCTATACTCGGCAATGGGATTCACCTTTGCCTTCTTATATGTCAAGACAAAGCGGATTATCGTGCCGATCTTTGCCCATGTGGCGATGAACACCTTTGTTGCGGTTGTCCAGCTGAATCAGGACAATATACAAAAGTGGTTAAAGGAAATGGAAAACATGCAGAGCTTTATCAGCTTTTTTTGTTAGAGAAATGCTGTGGAGATAAAATTTACTGGGGGATTTTCATGAGAAGCACACCTTTGTTTTCAGGCTTTATTTACATCCTTCTCGGATGCCTTTTCACCTTTATAGCCATCCAGAATACCCAGCGGGAAGAAACCTGGGGATTCTTTACTTATTTTCTGGTCCTAATTGCCACCTTTGATTTTGGCACCGGTCTCCGATTGGTTGGCCAGCATTTTAAAATGAAAAAATGAGCCCGCAAAAGGCTCATTTTTTTTTACAATTCTTCAGGATAATTTTTCAGAAAATAAACCAATGACTGCAATTCCACTGCCAGATCGATATGGTGAATCCGAATCGAGGACGGTACAGTGAGCCTCGCAGGTGTAAAATTAAGGATTCCTTTAATTTTCGCATTCACCATCCGATCGGTAATAGCCTGGGCAGGCGGTGCAGGCACCGTTAAAATCGCCACCTGAATATTATTTTTGACAATAACTTCTTCAAGGTCATCCATATGATGGACCGGCACATCACCGATTTTCGTGCCAACCTTGCTCTCATCCACATCAAATGCCACTTCTATTTTCGTATTATTATTTTTAAGAAAATTATAGTTAAGAAAGGCCGTTCCTAAATTTCCTACCCCGACCAAAGCGACTTTGGTAAGCTCGTCCTGGTCAAGAGTCTTCCGAAAGAAGCCCAGCAGGTAATTCACATTATATCCATACCCTTTTTTACCTAACGCACCGAAGTACGAAAAGTCACGGCGAATCGTTGCAGAATCCACTTTTACCGCCTCACTCAATTCTGCTGATGAGACTCTTTGTTTGCCGGAGGAATGAAGGTTTTTTAGGAAGCGGTAATATAAAGGCAGCCGTTTAGCTGTTGCCTGCGGTATCTTAATTGGTTCATTGGCCATTCGTCCATCCCCATTTCTTATGATGAATTAATTTCGTTTAAAATCTCCGTTTTTTCCGCCTGTTTTCTCTATTAAAAAGGTTGGCCCAATTACCATTCCTTTATCTACAGCCTTGCACATATCATAAACGGTCAGCGCACAGACAGAAGCAGCTGTTAACGCTTCCATTTCCACACCCGTGTTTCCTTTTGTTTTAACAGAAGCTGTAATGATAAGGGCGTACTCTTCCTCTTCTGCTTTCCATGAAAATGAAATGTCGACACCCTTTAGCGGCAGCGGATGGCACATCGGAATAATGTCCCATGTTTTCTTGCTCGCCATAATGCCTGCCGTTTGTGCAACAGCGAGTACATCCCCTTTTTTCATGGAATTTGATGTGATCTTCTCGTATATCTCCTGATTCACCGTAATACTTGACTGAGCGATGGCCGTTCTTGCCGTCTCAGGCTTATCGCTGACATCCACCATTTTCGCCCTGCCCTCTTGATTAAAATGAGTAAAATCCGCCATTTAAAAACACCTCTCTTCAAAATCATACACTATTTTTCCGTTACTTTGTATGTGCTTTGTAAGGTTCTTCACATATTTATTTACCTTTTGTTATGATTTAATGCCCTTCAGCCGTGCTTATAGTCCTGTCTCCTTTATTGCCGAACATATATGAATGAGTTACACTTACTCTATACCCGAGGTGAAAGAACATGATACTATTACAAGTCAATCAGCTTGCAAAAAGTTTTGGCGCTGATCCCATTTTAACGAATATAAAGCTAGAAGTACAAACCAGGGACCGGATTGCCCTTGTAGGGCGCAATGGTGCAGGAAAATCCACCCTATTAAAAATAATTGCCGGACACATGACCTATGATTCCGGTGAGATTATAAAGCCAAAGGAAGTAACAATCGGCTATCTCGCACAAAATACCGGACTGGAATCTGAGTTATCCATTTGGGAGGAAATGCTGACTGTTTTCAGTCATCTGCAGAAGCAGGAAAAACAGCTCCGCAGCCTTGAAGAACAAATGGCAGATCCTGATGTCCTTAATAATTCAGATGCCTATGAACGCATTTTAAAGGATTACGACAAACTTCAGGTTGATTTCAAAGAAAATGGCGGCTATCAATATGAAGCAGATATCCGTTCCATTCTCCACGGACTCAACTTCAGCTCATTGGGCTATAATACTAAAATTTCATCATTGAGCGGCGGACAGCGAACAAGGTTGGCCCTTGGTAAACTTCTGCTGACAAAGCCTGACATTTTAATCCTGGATGAGCCTACCAACCACCTTGATATTGAAACATTATCGTGGCTCGAACAATACCTGCAGGGTTACAGCGGTGCCATTCTAATCGTATCACATGACCGGTACTTTCTTGATAAGGTCGTTTCCCAGGTTTACGAGATTTCCCGCCACCAAATAAGAAAGTACCCAGGAAACTACAGTTCCTATTTGGATCAAAAAGCGGCTAATTATGAAAAAGAAATGAAGCAATTCGAGAAACAGCAGGAAGAAATCGCTAAGCTGCAGGACTTTATCCAGCGAAACCTCGCCCGGGCCTCCACAACCAAAAGGGCACAAAGCCGCAGAAAGCAGCTTGCCAGAATGGACGTGATGGACAGGCCTCTTGGAGACGAGAAATCAGCTTCCTTTGGGTTTGGCATCGAACGGCAGTCGGGCAATGAGGTTTTAAATATACATTCTTTAGCTATAGGCTACGAAGAGAAAGTCAGCGAGAATATTTCAATGCGGCTGGCAAGAGGCGACAGCATTGCACTTGTAGGACCAAATGGAATCGGCAAGTCCACATTGCTTAAAACCATCATCAAAAAAATCCCTTCTTTTTCAGGGGAGATTCAGTATGGTTCCAATGTGACAATTGGCTACTATGACCAGGAACAGGCAGAGCTCACAAGCAACAAAAGAGTCCTGAACGAATTATGGGATGAATACCCGCTGAAACCGGAAAAAGAAATCAGGACCATACTTGGGAACTTTCTCTTCTCCGGTGATGATGTTCTTAAAACCGTTTCAACACTGAGCGGCGGTGAAAAGGCCCGGCTTGCGCTTGCAAAGCTTATGATGCAGAAATCCAATTTCTTAATCCTGGACGAGCCTACAAACCACTTGGACCTGGACAGCAAGGAAATTCTTGAAAATGCATTGATCGATTATCCCGGGACCATTCTTTTCGTCTCTCATGACCGCTATTTTATCAATAGAATTACAACAAAAGTAGTTGAACTTTCTGGAAGCGGGGCAACTGAATATCTTGGCGATTATGATTATTATGTAGAAAAAAAGCAGGAGCAGGAGGAATTGCTTGCATTTAATGAGCAAGTTGACCCCACCGCATCGCAGTCTATTAAGCAGGACAAAAATAATTATCAGCTGGATAAAGAAGCTAAAAAGCTCGAACGCCAGCGAAAAAGAAGAATGGAAGAAATTGAAGAACAAATAGAAGCATTAGAAACAGTCATAGATGCTAATGATCAGCTTCTCTGTGATCCGAATGTTTATCAGGACCATGAAAAAGTGATGGAAATTACGAATGAAACGGATGAAGCAAAAGCAAAGCTGGAAGAATTGATGGAAGAATGGACGCTTTTAGCTGAAGAAGATTAAAGGAATATTCATAACTTTTAGACTGGTAGAATAGTCACTGCCAGTCTTTTTTATTATCCACAGAGATAATCACAAGAAAAACGCAGTAATATGTACTCTCCACAGACTTTTCCACATTATCCACAATTAAAGCTGGTTTTATCCACATTATCAACATAAAATTCTGAAATAAATAATTTTATCCACAGAAAAAGTCCCCTAAGCTGTCGGGGACTTTTTCCTAATTATTTATCATTGTGGATAGTAATGTCCAAACCGGGATTTGCATTTAAATCAAGACCGGCGAATTGTCCTTTTTCAAACAGAACACTTCCTGCAGCTCCTATCATCGCTGCATTATCTGTACATAAAGATAATGGCGGAACAATAAGCTTTAGGTCGGCTCTATTTCCAAACTTCTTTTCTAAAGAAGCCCGAAGACCTTTATTCGCCGCAACTCCGCCTGCGAGCAGAAGCTGCTTCACCCGATACTCTTCAACTGCTCTTTCTGTTTTCGTTACCAGGACATCAATGACACTATCCTGGAAGCTTGCGGCCAGATCTTCCGGCACTATCGTCTCGCCACGCTGTTCAGCATTGTGAACAGTGTTGATAACGGCAGATTTTAAGCCGCTGAAGCTAAAATCGTATGAACCTTCTTCCAGCCAGGCTCTCGGCAGCTGAATAGCTGGATTCCCTTCATGAGCGAGTCTGTCAATGTGAGGACCGCCCGGATATGGCAGATTTAAGGTCCGAGCAACTTTATCATATGCCTCTCCTGCAGCATCATCCCTTGTCTCGCCAATTACTTCGAAATGGCCATGATCCTTCATATAGACCAGTTCTGTATGTCCGCCGGAGACTACCAGGGAAAGTAACGGGAATTCCATTTCTTCCACCAATCTGTTTGCATATATATGGCCAGCAATATGATGCACGCCTACCAGCGGGATGCCATGAGCAAATGCAACGGCTTTTGCGGCATTAACCCCGATCAGAAGTGCACCTACAAGGCCAGGTCCTTCCGTCACAGCAATGGCTGAAAGATCGGAATATGTGATGCCTGCCTTATATAATGCTTCTTCCAGTACGATTGTTATCTGTTCAACATGATGACGGGAAGCTATTTCCGGAACTACTCCGCCAAAACGTTTATGGCTTTCAATTTGGGATGCAACGATATTGGCTGCAATTTCACGTCCATTCTTAATAATGGCTACAGCCGTTTCGTCACAGCTGGTTTCAATCCCCAAAATCCATTGATCTTTTTTCATTATAAATTCACCCACATTACTAAAGCATCTTCTTGATTATCAGTGTAGTAGTTCTTCCTGATGGCTCCGTTTTGAAAACCAAGCTTTCGGTATAAGGACTGAGCTGTGAAGTTGGATACTCTTACTTCCAGAGTCATTGTGATGGCACCCATTTCAGACGCAATCTCCATTAGCTGCCGCATTAAAGCTTCTCCAAGTTTTCTCCCGCGGTATTCAGGGAGCAGCGCAACATTTGTGATATGCGCCTCATCCACGACTATCCATGCTCCACAGTATCCTATTACTTTATTTTCTTCTTCTAAAACAACATACAAAGCAAACTGGTTATGTGTTAATTCGTTAAAAAAGGCCTCCCTGCTCCAGGGTGTTGTAAAGGATTTGTGTTCGATTTCCAAAACATCATCAATATCCTCTTTACTCATCAAGCGGAAAGTTAAGGATTTATTCATACGTTCGCTTCCTCATCTATAACTTTTTTTCCTGGTTTGCTTTTATCCAATTAGCTTCAGCTTCCGCAATCCTAATGTAATTAGGTACAAAGGAATGGACATCCTCAGCCTCTCGGTCCCTACCTAATAAAGCAAGTTCAGCCGGCCTTGGATTATGCTCTGCAGGTGAAGCGAACACTGCCCGCTCTTTAAGGAATTCTGCAAATACATCTTTATGTAAGGGCAAATCATTCCCAATGAAAAGAACGTTTTCCTGCTGTTCTGAAAGCATGGCTGCCCAATCTTTTGAAAGCAGGAGCTGGTCTTTTATCAGCGAAACTAACTGTCCTTCCCTATACTGATACAGGCCGGTATATATTTGTCCTCTCCTGGCATCAAACAAAGGCGATATGACGCCATTAAAGTATCTGCCAGCCGAGGCTGCATATACTTCAAGGCTTGATACCCCAACCAGCGGTTTATTTAAGGTCCATGCCAGTGTTTTTGCAATCGTTACCCCGATACGCACTCCAGTATACGAACCAGGTCCTTTCGCAACAACAATTTTATCTAATTCTACCGGCATAACACCGCAATCTTTCATTAAAATATCAATAGCCGGCATAACACGCACGGAATGATTCTTTTTTACATTTGTAATATACTCGCCTATAACTTGATCACCATCCAGAAGCGCTACTCCCAGAGGGTAATTGGATGTATCTATGGCTAAAACCTTCATGATATAATCTCCTTACACAATTCCTCATATCTTCTGCCCTGAGGTTTCAGGACAAGCCTTCTTGAGTCATGATCATCAAGATATAAATAAATCGTCAATAACTCTTCGGGCAGCTGTTCTTTAACAAGATGAGCCCACTCTACAACTGTGACCCCATTGCCATCAAAGTATTCATCAAACCCCAAATCCTCAAAGGAATCTTCAACTCTATATACATCCATATGATAAAGGGGCAATCTTCCGTGGTATTCTTTAATAATCGTAAAAGTAGGGCTATTTACATTCCGTGTTATATTAAGCCCTTTGGCCAGCCCCTTGGTGAATGTCGTTTTCCCTGCACCCAAATCTCCTTCCAGAGCAAGGACATCCCCCGGCTGAAGCAGGCTGCCAAGCTTTTCCGAAAACCCCATCGTATCCTCTGGCTTCTTTGAGATAAACTCAAACTGACTCATAAGTCTCAACACCTTTTATGTCTAATCTAAAAACGAAAAGAAAAAGCACAAATGCCTTACCACCCACGCCGCCTCGAGGCAGTGTTGGCGATAGGGCTGGACAGTTCTCGAAATTCAAAGATCTGAATTCTGAGATTACAAAAAAACCTTAGGATAAATCCTAAGGAGAATAGTCTATATGTAGTTTACCTTATTTTGCATCAATGGGCAAAGTAAGCTATTTTTAATATTAACATCATATACACTTATGTTAATAAGGCATAAAAAAAGACGAAACCAAGTTTCGTTTTACTTTTTAGAACTATAAAATGGCGGTCCGGACGGGACTCGAACCCGCGACCTCCTGCGTGACAGGCAGGCATTCTAACCAACTGAACTACCGGACCAGATTGCGGGGGCAGGATTTGAACCTGCGACCTTCGGGTTATGAGCCCGACGAGCTACCGAACTGCTCCACCCCGCGATAATATTATTCTTGTGATTTTCCATCACAAATTTGTTTCGCCCGGCAGCGTCCTACTCTCACAGGGGGACAGCCCCCAACTACCATCGGCGCAGAGAAGCTTAACTTCCGTGTTCGGTATGGGAACGGGTGTGACCTTCTCGCTATCGCCACCGGACTATTTGGTTGAAGAAACTTCGTTCCCTCAAAACTAGATAATGTATGAAGAAGCATTTGCCGAGTAATTACCAATATGACTTGGTTAAGTCCTCGATCGATTAGTATCAGTCAGCTCCACATGTCGCCACGCTTCCACCTCTGACCTATCAACCTGATCATCTTTCAGGGATCTTACTAGCTTGACGCTATGGGAAATCTCATCTCGAGGGGGGCTTCATGCTTAGATGCTTTCAGCACTTATCCCTTCCGCACATAGCTACCCAGCGATGCCTTTGGCAAGACAACTGGTACACCAGCGGTGCGTCCATCCCGGTCCTCTCGTACTAAGGACAGCTCCTCTCAAATTTCCTGCGCCCACGACGGATAGGGACCGAACTGTCTCACGACGTTCTGAACCCAGCTCGCGTACCGCTTTAATGGGCGAACAGCCCAACCCTTGGGACCGACTACAGCCCCAGGATGCGATGAGCCGACATCGAGGTGCCAAACCTCCCCGTCGATGTGGACTCTTGGGGGAGATAAGCCTGTTATCCCCGGGGTAGCTTTTATCCGTTGAGCGATGGCCCTTCCATGCGGAACCACCGGATCACTAAGCCCGACTTTCGTCCCTGCTCGACTTGTAGGTCTCGCAGTCAAGCTCCCTTGTGCCTTTACACTCTGCGAATGATTTCCAACCATTCTGAGGGAACCTTTGGGCGCCTCCGTTACTTTTTAGGAGGCGACCGCCCCAGTCAAACTGCCCACCTGACACTGTCTCCCGCCCCGATCAGGGGCGCGGGTTAGAATTTCAATACAGCCAGGGTAGTATCCCACCGACGCCTCCACCGAAGCTGGCGCTCCGGTTTCTCAGGCTCCTACCTATCCTGTACAAGCTGTACCAAAATTCAATATCAGGCTACAGTAAAGCTCCACGGGGTCTTTCCGTCCTGTCGCGGGTAACCTGCATCTTCACAGGTACTATAATTTCACCGAGTCTCTCGTTGAGACAGTGCCCAGATCGTTACGCCTTTCGTGCGGGTCGGAACTTACCCGACAAGGAATTTCGCTACCTTAGGACCGTTATAGTTACGGCCGCCGTTTACTGGGGCTTCGATTCAAAGCTTCGCTTGCGCTAACCTCTCCTCTTAACCTTCCAGCACCGGGCAGGCGTCAGCCCCTATACTTCGCCTTGCGGCTTCGCAGAGACCTGTGTTTTTGCTAAACAGTCGCCTGGGCCTATTCACTGCGGCTCATCAGGGCTATTCACCCTAATGAGCACCCCTTCTCCCGAAGTTACGGGGTCATTTTGCCGAGTTCCTTAACGAGAGTTCTCTCGCTCACCTTAGGATTCTCTCCTCGCCTACCTGTGTCGGTTTGCGGTACGGGCACCTTTTCCCTCGCTAGAGGCTTTTCTTGGCAGTGTGGAATCAGGAACTTCGGTACTAAATTTCCCTCGCCGTCACAGCTCAGCCTGTGTGGTAACGGGATTTGCCTCGTTACCGGCCTAACTGCTTGGACGCGCTAATCCAGCAGCGCGCTTACCCTATCCTCCTGCGTCCCCCCATTGCTCAAACGGTAAAGAGGTGGTACAGGAATATCAACCTGTTGTCCATCGCCTACGCTTTTCAGCCTCGGCTTAGGTCCCGACTAACCCTGAGCGGACGAGCCTTCCTCAGGAAACCTTAGGCATTCGGTGGATGGGATTCTCACCCATCTTTCGCTACTCATACCGGCATTCTCACTTCTAAGCGCTCCACCAGTCCTTGCGGTCTGGCTTCAACGCCCTTAGAACGCTCTCCTACCACTGACATCGGAAGATGTCAATCCACAGCTTCGGTGATACGTTTAGCCCCGGTACATTTTCGGCGCGGAGTCACTCGACCAGTGAGCTATTACGCACTCTTTAAATGGTGGCTGCTTCTAAGCCAACATCCTGGTTGTCTAAGCAACTCCACATCCTTTTCCACTTAACGTATACTTTGGGACCTTAGCTGGTGGTCTGGGCTGTTTCCCTCTTGACTACGGATCTTATCACTCGCAGTCTGACTCCCATGGATAAGTCTTTGGCATTCGGAGTTTGTCTGAATTCGGTAACCCGATGGGGGCCCCTAGTCCAAACAGTGCTCTACCTCCAAGACTCTTACTACATGAGGCTAGCCCTAAAGCTATTTCGGAGAGAACCAGCTATCTCCAGGTTCGATTGGAATTTCTCCGCTACCCACACCTCATCCCCGCACTTTTCAACGTGCGTGGGTTCGGGCCTCCATCCAGTGTTACCTGGACTTCACCCTGGACATGGGTAGATCACCTGGTTTCGGGTCTACGACCACATACTCATTCGCCCTATTCAGACTCGCTTTCGCTGCGGCTCCGTCTTATCAACTTAACCTCGCATGTAATCGTAACTCGCCGGTTCATTCTACAAAAGGCACGCTATCACCCATTAACGGGCTCTAACTACTTGTAGGCACACGGTTTCAGGATCTCTTTCACTCCCCTTCCGGGGTGCTTTTCACCTTTCCCTCACGGTACTGGTTCACTATCGGTCACTAGGGAGTATTTAGCCTTGGGAGATGGTCCTCCCTGCTTCCGACGGGATTTCTCGTGTCCCGCCGTACTCAGGATCCACTCTGGAGGGAACGAAGTTTCAACTACAGGGCTTTTACCTTCTCTGGCCGGCCTTTCCAGACCTGTTCATTTACCTCGTTCCTTTGTAACTCCGTGTAGAGTGTCCTACAACCCCAGGAGGCAAGCCTCCTGGTTTGGGCTAATCCCGTTTCGCTCGCCGCTACTCAGGGAATCGCGTTTGCTTTCTCTTCCTCCGGGTACTTAGATGTTTCAGTTCCCCGGGTCTGCCTTCCATATCCTATGTATTCAGATAAGGATCCCATCCCATTACGGATAGGGGGTTTCCCCATTCGGAAATCTCCGGATCAAAGCTTACTTACAGCTCCCCGAAGCATATCGGTGTTAGTACCGTCCTTCATCGGCTCCTAGTGCCAAGGCATTCACCGTGCGCCCTTTCTAACTTAACCGTATTTGACAGGTTCATCGAAGATGAACAGATCAAAGGTTTTTAACTCTATTTAACATAGAGAATTTACTAAGATGGCGATTACTCGGTTATTGCTTCTTCATAATCATTATCTAGTTTTCAAAGAACGAATCTTTCACTGAGAGATTGAACTCTCAAAACTGAACGAAC